>CP016202.1:0-23568 GCA_003433295.1 Eubacterium minutum ATCC 700079
GTAGCTTCTACGTTAAGAAGAATGTCGAAGTTGAACTGAAGGGACCTAAGGTTCTGCCTAAGGACGGTTACAAGTTCACTAAGTGGAACAAAGACCTCAAGGGCAAGTTCACCGAAGACACCGAGATCACCGCGCAGTACGAAGAACTGAAAGCGGAAGAACGTGTTGTGACCTACAAGGCGAATGACAAGATTGTCGGAATCGAGTACGTTGAATCCGGCAAGACGCCTGCAAACGTGCCTGACGCTCCTGCAAAAGAAGGACACAAGTTCATCGGATGGCAGAGGGACGGCAAGGGCGATACCTACACCAAGGATGCCCTCGGAAAGGTTAAGATTTCCGAAAACGCTACATACGTTGCAAAGTATGAGGAAGTGCCTGCGGGACACAAACTTGTAATCTTCGCGGTAGACGGAAAGGTTGTAGACATACAGAAAGTCGTAAGCGGAAAGAAACTTGAAAAAGTACCTGAAGAACCGAAGGTAGAAGGCTTTACATTCGAAGGCTGGAAGATGGAAGGAACCGATAATATCTACAGCGCTGACAGAGTGAAAGACCTTGAGATCAACAAGGACACGACATTTGTCGCAAGTCTGAAGAAGAAAGCGGAACCTGCAAAACCTGACGACAAGAAGCCTGAACCTGCAAAACCTGCAACGCCTGCAAAACCTGCGGCACCTGTGACACCTAATGTGGACAAGGCGGGAAGAAGTCCGTTACTCATCAAGAGTTCAAAGACGATCAACCTGACGGCAGAACAGCAGAAAGGCATGGCGGAAGGAAAGTACAGCTACATGGAACTTACCGTAAAGAACATCTCGGTAAGGATGACACCGGAAGAGTTCAAGAGCATGTATAAGGCGAACAACCTTAAGACGTACTTCAAGGTAGCGACAAAGAGCAAGAAGTTCATCAAGTCCAAAGCTCTCAAGAAGAAGATCTTCAAGGGCAAGGTATATATGCTGAACATGGTAATATCGGGCACGCAGATGAAGAAACTGAATAATGTCGGAATCGCGTCTGTGGGCAAGGTAAAAGCAAAGACCAAGTTCAAGATGATGAAACTGCTCGGCAAGAAAGCAAAAGGCAAGAAAGCCAAGAAGGCATTCAGCCTGCTGAAGAAGGGCGGACTGTACAAGGCAAGCTTTGACAAGAAGAGCAAGAAAGTATACTTCAACACCAAGGGCAACCTTAAGAAGATGTACTTCGGACTTGTGAAGATTCAGCCTAAGAAGAAAGCCAAGAAGGCAAGAAGAGCAAGATAAGCACAGAAGATGAGCCCGGCGAAGTATCGTCACAGGGCGAATGGCGGAGTAACAAGACAGAGCGAATCAAACAGAGTTCTTTCGTTACAACGTAAAACGGCGAAGGCATCGGAATACCGGTGCCTTTGCTTTAATTCAACGAAAAAACGCATACTTGACACCGTTTTTTTGACCTGATACCTTGAAAAGGATGGGAAAGTGTGCTATCTTAATAGAAATAAATCAAATGAGGAGCAAACATGAAAAATTTGTCGGTCGCAGCAAAATACTATTATTACTATTACTTCTTCTTTAATAACAGGGAAGAAGCGTTTTGCTGTACGGAAAGAAGCCGGGAAATTTGATGAGAACATTTGATTTATATCGGTGAAAAGTAATGAAAATCCTCGCAGCAGACGCTTGTGGGGATTTTTTATTAATCTAAGGAGGTAATTATGGTTACAATATTGAAAATCGGAACTTCTGACGAACAGAAGAAACTGCTGATCCACTGGTTTCAGGAGCAGGGATTGAATGTAAACGAGTATGAGAACGACGGACAGACCGTGCTCGGACTGATCGGTGATATATCACGGGTGGATATTGAAATGCTCGAACAGCTTGACATCGTGGATCATGTGGTGGAAATCTCTGAGCCGTTCAAAAAGACGAACAGAAAATTCCAAAAGGAAGATTCCGTGATCGAAGTTGAAGGAAGGAAGATAGGAGGCGGGAATTTTGCCGTAATAGCCGGACCTTGTTCGGTGGAGACGGAGGAGCAGATAATTGAAGTTGCGGAAGCTGTGAAGGCATCCGGCGCGTCCATGCTGCGAGGCGGCGCATTCAAACCGAGGACATCGCCATATGACTTCCAAGGATTAAAAGCGGAAGGTCTGAAACTTCTTTTGATGGCAAAGAAGGCGACGGGACTTCCGATAGTTACGGAAATAATGAATCAGGATCATCTCGAGCTGTTTTCCGATGTCGATGTGATACAGGTGGGCGCGAGAAATATGCAGAACTTTGAGCTGCTCAAAGAACTCGGAAGAACCCGTAAAACGATTCTCCTCAAGCGCGGACTCGCAAACACGATAAAGGAACTCCTGATGAGTGCGGAATACATAATGAGCGGAGGAAACGAGAACATAATACTCTGCGAAAGAGGGATAAGGACGTTCGAAACCTATACCAGAAATACGCTGGATCTTTCGGTCATTCCCGTTTTGCACAATCTTACACATCTGCCGGTAATAGTGGATCCGAGCCATGCGACGGGGCATTCCGATCTCGTTGAACCCATGGCGATGGCGGCGACCGCGGGAGGAGCGGACGGTATTATGATAGAAGTGCACAACAATCCGCCGCTGGCACTTTGCGACGGTCCGCAATCGCTTACTCCGGCACAGTTTGATGAAGCCATGAAAAAAATCATGAAGATAAGGGAGGTATTGGCATGAAAGTAGGCATCGTGGGGCTTGGCCTGATAGGCGGTTCTCTGGCGAAGGGTTACAAGAGAGCCGGAGTGGAAGTGTTCGGGCTGGACAAGGATATACTTACGCAGGAGTACGCGCAGCTTGCGGGTGCAATAGACGGAAGTTTAGATGACGAAACAGTGAAAAAATGTGATTTAATTTTGATTGCAATCACTCCCCGAGAAACGGTAGAATGGTTTAAGAAGAAGAGTGACATAATTTCGCCGGAAACCGTCGTGATAGACTGTTGCGGAACGAAGCGTTTCGTCTGCAGGGAATGTGCCGCAATTGCGGAGGAGAAAGGTATCGTATACATGGGAGGACATCCCATGGCGGGTAAAGAGAAGGGCGGTTTCAAGAGCAGCTCGGAGGATCTTTTCAGAAATGCGCCTTTCATACTGGTTCCTGAAAATACCGATGATATAAATTTGCTCATGAAGATCAAAGGGATGATTATGCTCGCCGGATTCGGAAGAGTGGGAGTTACGACAGCGTGCGAACATGACAGGGTCATAGCATTTACGTCACAGATGCCGCATATACTGTCGAACGCATTCATCAAGAGCAAAACGGCTCTTATAGACAGTCAGATAATTTCCGCGGGCAGTTATCAGGACTTTACGCGTGTTGCGTACCTTGATGAGAAGATGTGGTCGGGACTGTTTCTGGAGAACAGGGATAATCTGTTGGATGAACTCAGAGGATTTATGCGCGAACTGTCGAAATATGAAAAAGCTATGGAAGACAACGACAGGGAAGAACTGGAGAAACTTTTGGGCGAAGGAAAGCGGGCGAAAGAAGAAGTTCTGGAAAAATGCGGACCGGCTCAGATAAACGGAGAATGACGGGCGGAGAAAGGTGCCGATCCGCCTGGATAAACGGAGAACAACGGGCAGAGAAAGGTGCCGAACCGCCGGACAAACGTAGAATAACGGGCAGGGAAAAGTGCCGATCTGCTCGGATAAACGGAGAACAGAGTGTGGGAGTTAAAATAGAGATCATACCATCAAAATCATTTGCGCACAGGGCGATGATATGCGCAGCTCTTTCCGAAACGAAGAGCGAGGTGAAGTGCGATTTTTTTTCGAAGGACATCGAGGCTACGAGAAACTGCGTAGACGTTTTGAAAAACGGAGGTACGCTTTTGAAATGCGGGGAGAGCGGATCCACGTTGAGGTTTCTTCTGCCGGTATTTGCGGCTTTGGGAAGGAAAGGAATATTTGTTCCCGAGGGGAGGCTGATAAAGAGACCTCTTTCTCCGCTATATGAGGAACTTGAGTCACACGGATGCAGTTTGAGTCCCAAAGGAGAAAGTCCTATTGTCATTGAGGGAAAACTTGTCCCGGGAATATTCCGGTTGCCCGGAAATATTTCTTCGCAGTACATAAGCGGTCTTATGATGGCGCTGCCTTTGCTTGACGGTAAGAGCAGGATTGATATAGAGGGCGAACTTGAGTCCGCCGCATATGTCGATATCACGCTGAAAGTGCTGGCGGAGTATGACATAGTGTGGATAAAGAAAGTTACCTCCAAAGGGGTGTCTTATGAAATCCCGTATCGGCAGAAATACGCAGGTCCTGCCGAATTTTATGTTGAGGGGGACTGGTCGGCTGCCGCATTCTGGCTTTGCGCGGGAGCCGTGGGATCGACCTCGGTGACGGTAAGCGGCCTTAATCTTCAATCCCTGCAGGGGGACAGACAGATTGTGGAAATCCTGAAGACCTTCGGCGCTGAAGTCCATGAAGGAGAAAATTCCGTGACCGTATATCCGTCGAAACTGTACGGAACGGAGGTCGATCTTGCTCCGATTCCGGATCTGGGACCGGTCGTTGCGCTTTTGGGCTGTGCGGCTTACGGTAAGACCAGAATTATAAATGCGGAAAGACTGAGACTTAAGGAAAGTGACAGATTGAGCGCAATTGCCGAAAATTTGAAGATCTTGGGAGGTAAGGTCAAAGAGAAAAAGGACGGACTTGTCATAAAAGGATTGTCGGGCGCGAAATTCGTCGGTGGAGAAGTTTCATCCTTTAACGACCACAGAATCGCAATGATGGAAGCTGTCGCTTCTCTATTCTCGTACAGCAGAGTGATAATCGACGGAAAAGAGGCGGCGGACAAATCGTATCCCGATTTCTTCAAAATTATGCGCGAGGTCGGATTGGGCGGAAATATAGGATAGGTGTTTTGGACGTTTGCGCACCGTACACCGCGGGGATCAATGCGTCAATGGTGCGGATCATCACGGATTTACGGGTTTGTTGACTGAAAAGCGTTACCTGAAAAATCGCAGGAAAATGTTATTTGTTATGATTAAAGAAAGCACGAGGTAGATATGTCATCTATATACGGCAGAAACATAGAAGTATCGATATTCGGCGAATCTCACGGAAAGGCAATAGGCGTAACCATAGCCGGCCTCCCCGCAGGAATAGAGATAGACATGGATGAACTGGAGGCTTTTTTAAAGAGAAGAGCACCGGGAAGAAATGAATATTCCACACCGAGGAAAGAAGATGATTCCCCGGAGTTTATAAGCGGTGTGATTGATTCGGTCACGTGCGGAAGTCCGATAACGGCGATAATAACCAACGGTAACAGGAAGTCCGGCGACTATAGAGATATGGCGAACATGCCCAGACCGGGTCATGCGGATTATGCTGCCCACGTGAAGTACGGCGGGCATGAGGATTACAGGGGTGGTGGTCATTTTAGCGGAAGACTTACAGCGCCGCTGTGCATTGCGGGCGGAATATTTCTTCAGATTTTGAAGAAAAGGGGGATATCCGTGGCGGCAAGCATCCTTGAGATAGGCGGTAACAGAGAGGATCCGATGTCGGAAATTCTAAAAGCAAAAAAATTGGGGGATTCCGTGGGAGGCGTTGTCGAATGTGAAATATCCGGTATGCCGGCAGGCATCGGATCGCCGATGTTCGACGGTCTTGAGAATAAAATATCGCAGGCTGTCTTTGGTATCCCGGCTGTCAAGGGAATAGAGTTTGGTCTCGGCTTTGAAGCCGCACGCGTTTTCGGAAGCGAAAACAACGATGATTTTTATTATGAGGACGATCCGAACCCCGGCTTGCGCTCCGGCGGTGTTCAAACACATGTGCGCACAAGGACAAACAATCACGGCGGAATACTTGGCGGGGTTTCGAGCGGGATGCCGGTTATATTTCGCGTTGCGTTTAAACCGACGCCGTCAATTGCGAGGAAGCAGAATACGATTTTATACGATGAGGAAAAAAATATTGAGATAGAAGTTAAAGGAAGACACGATCCCTGCATAGTGCCGAGAGCGCTGCCTTGTGTAGAAGCCGCTGCCGCAATGGCGGTGATGGATGCCATGCGTGAATGAGCAGCAGTACCGCCATCGTATGTAAAGACGCGGAGCAAGCGAGCAGCCGCACCGGCGCCGTGCGGAAAAATGCGGAGCAAGCGAGCAACCGAGCCGACACCGCAGTAAAGATGCATGGTAAGCGAACAGTCACGAAAATAGTGAGGCGAATATGGGGAAAAAGGTGAAAATATGAGGCTTGATGATTACAGAGAAGAGATAGATCGCATAGATGAACAGATTATCGAACTGTTCGGCAGAAGAATGGAAGTTGCGCGCAGGATAGGTGAGTATAAGAAAGAGAACGGGCTTAATATACTCGATTCAGCCAGAGAAGAGGAGAAACTGAAGAAAGTCTCGCAGCTTGCGGAAGAAGATATGGAAGAATATTGCCTGATACTTTATAATAAGATTATGGAAGTCAGCAGGGAATACCAGAGAAAACATACGACATCGAAGTAGTTCGAGGAGGAATATCGGATATGTACAGATTCGCTTTGATCGGAGAATCGCTTTCGCACAGCTATTCACCGATGATTCACAGTAAGTTCGGCGATTATAAATATGAGCTTTGCGAGGTTGAAAAGGAAAACCTGCGGGAACTGCTCAATTCGGGGCTTTATGACGGTTTCAACGTTACGATTCCTTACAAGGAAGAAATCATGAAATACTGTGACGAGATCAGTAACGACAGCAGAAGAATCGGATGTGTTAACACGATAGTGAAAAATTCAACCGGCGGGTACGACGGCTACAATACAGACTACTTTGGATTCAGATACCTTCTTGAAAACAGCGAGATAGACGTTGCGGGCAGAAAATGCCTTATCTTGGGCTCAGGAGGGAGTTCAAAGACGGTGAAGGTCGTGCTTGAGGATCTGGGCGCGAACGAGATCCTACTCGTTTCCAGAACGGGCGAACTGAATTATGAAAATGTAACGGAAGAATCGGATGCGGAAATCATTATAAACACGACACCTGTCGGGATGTTTCCAAACAACCTGAAAACATTGCTTAACCTCGATGATTTCCCCAAGTGCAGGGGAGTTGTGGATCTGATTTACAATCCCAACAGGACGCAGTTCATATTGGACGCCATGGAGCGCGGAATACCGTGTGTATCGGGGCTCGGAATGCTCGTGGCGCAGGCATTCAAGGCGAGTGAAATCTTTCAGAAAAAAGATCTCAACTATGAAGAGATTTCTGTGGCAATTGAAGAAATAAGGAGCAGCATGCTCAACAAAATTCTGATAGGCATGCCGGGCGCGGGAAAGACATTCCTCGGAAGCAAGATGGCTGAAGCAAGCGGCAGAGAGTTTGTGGACATAGACGTGGAAATAGAGGCGGAAGAAGGCATGTCCGTTTCCGAAATTTTCAGCTTGAAGGGTGAGGCGTATTTCAGAAAACTTGAAACCGAAAAACTCAGGCAGGCTTGCAAGGGACGCGGGCTCGTGATTGCCACGGGCGGAGGAGTTGTGAAGACGGAAGAAAATTTCAAGATAATCCGTCAGAACGGAACTGTGATCTGGGTGAAGCGCGACTTGGACAAACTTCAGACAGAGGGCAGGCCGCTGTCCATCGCAACACCTGTAGGGCAGTTGTACGATGAGAGAAAAGATGCCTATGAGAGATGGAGTGATTACTTCATAGACAATAATGAAGAACTTTAGAAACCCCTTAGGCTGACGCGTTCGAAGCGTTCGGGAACAAGGTGGATGCGGCGACCGCTATTACTGCGTTCAAGGTCGAAATTTGGATGGAGATGAGTCATGAAAGTTTTGATAATCAACGGTCCCAACATAAACATGCTGGGCATAAGAGAACCGGAAATCTACGGGAACAGAACGTATGAGGATCTGATCAATTACATAGAAGGCGCCATCAAGGCGCTCGACCTTGAGGCGGAGTATTTTCAGTCGAACCACGAGGGGGACATAATTGATAAAATACAGAGCGCTTTGAGGGAATTTGACGGTATCGTCATAAATCCGGCAGCCTATACCCATACGAGCGTGGCAATACTCGATGCTTTGAAGTCGGTAAATCTCCCGGCTGTAGAGGTTCATATATCCGACATAGACGAGCGAGAAGATTTCCGCAGGGTTTCCCTGACGAAGAATGCGTGCATAGCTTCGGTCGCGGGAAAGGGTTTTGACGGGTATGTGATGGCTGTCAAGTTGATTTTGAATCATCTTCAGCTGAATGATGACGCGTGATGAAAACAGAACCGAGTACCGTGGCGACCGGGACTATAAGACAGCACCCGATGCCGCTTACGGAAATGGATATGATTTCTTTGGCAAGAGACTTGCTGTTCAGAACGGCGGCAAATGAATAGTCGTTCAGGTACTGTATGAACAGGGTCATGAACTCGGCTATGTATATATAGAAAATCGTATGTATTGAGGTGGCGAGTATCGCCTTGCTGACGATGAACGATGCTTTCATAAGCTCATAAAGCGTCAGTTTTTTATTGTTTGCGGATATTTCAAAGATGGAACTTATGATCGCAACAGAAGTGTCGAGAAGGACGCCGATAAGCGCTATTATCATTGTGGAGATCTGAAGCGCGAGCATGCTCACGTCGATATTTCTGCTGTAACCGTTGGAATCGGTTATTTCATACTCTTCGGGCGGAAATCCCTGTCCGTGCGATTTGAACGCAAATATGCATATGAAAGGTATAACGATTATGAACACACACAATATGGAGAACAGGGAAATGTGCGATTTTATCCCACCTTCATTCTGATAATAAAGCACCACAAGACTTATCGTCAGGCATGAGAAAAGTGTTACCGGAATCGGATGGAATCCCTTATAAATCAGAAAAACGGACAGCAGAACAAACCCCGCATTGAGTGTTGTCGTAATTATGGATTTGGAACCTTTTTCGCCGCATACAAGCAGAATCAGCGCTATGAGCAGCGCCGTCAAAACCATCAGAATCATTTATTCGTATCCTCCAACATACTCATGATTTCTTTCGCCTCAACGTTCATCACCGCATTTTCCTTTCGCCTCAACGTTCATCATCGCGTTTTCCCTTCGCGTCATCGCTCATCACTGCGTTTTCCTTTCTCCTCATCGCTCATCACCGCGTTTTCCTTTCGCGTCTTTTCATATAGTAGTAGATAGCTATCGCGGAGGATATCGGGATTGCGAGAACGATACTTATGGAACCGGTCAGAAACCTTGCGATTTCGAAAAAAGTATTATATCGGAGAATCGTTCTGAACCCTATTCCGTTCCTCAAAGAGAGAATAAAGTTCGGCAGGCAGGCGGCGATGTTCGTAAAGAACATCAGCGCTGTCATCGTGCCTATGAGATCGTCGCCGACCGCGCGGCATGAGGCGATGAATTGCTTTTTTCCGGGAGCAACGGCGGTTTCGGAAATCTGATCGACCGTCATTACCACGGTGACGACAACGTCCATGACCGCGCCGAGGCATCCCACAAGTATTTCCGACATGAATATAAAAGTCGCGTCTCGCTGTGAATACGGCATGAGCAGGTAGTCCATGAAATCGTAATCTATTTTATCTCCGAATCTTATTACAAGAGCGGAGATCGCAAGGGTTATCAGCACCGTTACTATTGTCCCGAAAAACGAGAGGTAAGTTCTTATATTCTTCCCGTACATGAAAAACAGGAGCATTGCGGTAAAGAAGATGCTCATCGGTATTGTGGTGAAGAGTATGTTTATACCTTTGGAGTGGAGAAGAAGAACTGCGTAGAAAGCGCCCATGTTCAAAATCAGGCTCAGTATGGTTAGAAGGCCGTGCCTGCCTCCGATGATGAGGAAAAGTCCAAACAGTATTGCAAGAACCATGACCACAAAGGTATCACGCTTTGCGCCCGCCACGGAAGCGGTGAGGAAAGGTTTTACGCCTGCGGATTTTCCGTCGCCTTTTGTGTATGAGAGATTGTCCAGAAAAATCCTGTCACCTTTTGAATAACCGGTGGTGTAGACCTCGGAACTCTCGTATCTGTTGGTAAGTCGGACTTCCTCGCCCTTGTGTTTCCCGTTGAGAAGTTTCGCTTTTATCTCCTGGCGTATGTACTTTTCTTTATATGTGTTATTGCCGTCGTCATTTTCTCTCACCTTGTAGACGTGTCGGGTTACCGACGTGATCCTGCCGATGTCCTTTCTATAAAGGAAAGAATTGTTTTCCATGAAAAGGAACACGATCGTGAGAAAAACGGCAAACACGGCTATTTTCAATGTCAATGATTTTTTTTTCATTTTCTCATTATACTACTCGGTTTGCATGTTTGCAATCAGGCGGTTGAGGTATAAAAAATAGTATGCTTTTAGAGAATAAAAAAGGAGGAACTATTCATGAAACAGGAAACGAAATGTATACACGCGGGTTATGAGCCGAAGAACGGGGAACCGAGGATGATGCCGATAATACAGAGCACCACGTTCAAGTACGACTCGAGTGAGCACATGGGGAAACTGTTCGATTTGGCTGAATCGGGCTATTTTTATACCAGGCTCCAGAATCCGTCGAACGACATGGTCGCTGCCAAGATAGCGGCACTTGAGGGAGGGACGGCAGCCATGCTGACTTCGTCCGGACAGGCGGCTTCTTTCTTTTCGGTTTTTAACCTGGCAAATGCCGGAGATCATGTGATAGCCTCAGCCGCATTGTACGGGGGCACGTTCAATCTGTTTGACGTCACGATGAAAAAAATGGGGATAGATTTCACATTTGTCGACCCGGACTGTACGAGAGAAGAACTGGCAAAGGCGTTCAGGAGCAACACAAAACTCGTCTTCGGAGAAACGCTCTCAAATCCGTCTCTGGCGGTTTTGGACATAGAAAAGTTTGCCGATGCGGCGCATGAGCACGGAGTTCCCCTTATAATAGACAATACGTTTGCCACGCCTATAAAATGTAGACCTTTTGAATGGGGAGCCGACATAGTGATCCATTCGACAAGCAAGTATATGGACGGTCACGATGTGGGAGTCGGCGGAGTCATAGTGGACAGCGGTAAGTTTGACTGGATGGCGCATAAAGAAAAATTTCCGGGGCTTTGCACCCCCGACGACTCATATCATGGTATAATATACGCGGAAACTTTCGGGAAAGAAGGCGCGTTTATCACGAAGGCAACTGCCCAGTTGATGAGGGATTTCGGAGCTATACAGTCGCCGATGAATGCGTTTTACCTTAATCTGGGTCTGGAAACTCTGGCGCTTCGCATGGAAAGACATTGTGAAAACGCTCAAAAGGTTGCGGAGTTTCTCGAGAAACATCCTAAAATATCATGGGTCAACTATCCGGGGCTTGAGAGCTCAAGATACCATGAACTCGGACGGAAGTATCTTCCGGACGGGAGTTGCGGAGTTGTGTCTTTCGGACTTAAAGACGGTCGTGACGGTGCGGAGAACTTTATGTCGCGCCTGAAGATGGCAATGATTGCCACGCATGTTGCGGATGCGCGCACGTGCGTACTTCATCCGGCGAATTCCACGCATAAGCAGCTCTCGGACGATGAACTTGCGGCGGCCGGCGTAACACCGGATCTTATTCGCTTCTCTGTCGGTATAGAGAATGTCGACGATATAATAGAAGATTTGAAACAGGCGCTTCAGTAAAAATACGAAACCGCGATGCCGGATGATGCCCATTTGCCCGCAACAGGCGGCGCGGGCGTAGCAACCGGGCGCGGTTGACTGCACAACGGGCGTTGCAGTCGTTATGACCGGAATCAGGGGGTCTTTTTAAGGAGTATGCTTTAGTTGTGAGTGCCTGCAGGGAGGATATATGGGAACTGTTGAGATAATTTTACTTTTGCTTATAGTGGTTTTGATCTGCGTATCGGTATTTATTTTGAGCCGATTTATTAGTCTTAACAGAGAGATAAACGATTATCGGGCGGAAACGGGCAAGGAGATAAAAGAGTCTTTCAGCAGCTTTTCCAGTATGCTTTACAATGCGCAGAAGAGCGCTGCCGACGCCCAGAACAAGAGCCTCGAGGAGATGGGCAACCGTTTTGACAGAATGCAGGATGACAACAACCGCCGTCTCGAGCAGATGAGAAACACGGTGGACGAAAAACTTCAGAAAACCCTTGAAGAAAGGATCGGACAGTCGTTTAGAATCGTCAATCAGAGTCTTGCCAAAGTGACTGAGGGGATCGGAGAGATGCAGTCGATCGCGAGCGGAGTCGGAGATCTCAAAAAGGTGCTTTCCAATGTAAAAACGAGAGGCGTTTTGGGCGAAATACAGCTTGCAGCCATCTTGGAAGAAATTTTGCCGCATGAGCAATATGAGGAAAACGTCAACACGACGGGGGAAGCCGGCAATGTCGTGGAGTTTGCGGTTAAACTGCCCGGTGCCGGTGAGGAACCGGTCTGGTTGCCGATAGATGCGAAATTCCCCGGAGACACTTACCAGAAACTGCTCGATGCGTATGAAACGGGCAATGCAAAGATCGTGGATGCGGCAAAAAAGGAACTCGTGTCCATAATAAAGAAAGAAGCCAAAGATATAAACCGGAAATACATAAGTCCGCCTAAAACGACGAACTTCGGCATAATGTTTCTGCCGTTTGAGGGCCTTTATTCAGAGGTCATAAGGCTCGGCATGGTTGAACTTCTGCAGAGAGAGTATCGTGTCAATATCGCGGGACCCACAACGATTGCGGCGATGCTGAACAGCCTGCAGATGGGATTCAGAACTCTCGCCATACAGAAACGTTCGGATGAAGTGTGGAAAGTCCTCGGGGCGGTAAGACGCGAATTTGAAAAATTCGAGGCGGAACTGCTGAAGGCCAAAAAGAACATTTCGCAGGCGAATAAAAATCTGGATACGCTGATCGGCACGAGGAGCAACAAGGTACTCAGCAGCCTTAAAAAGGTCGAAAAGCTGCCTGACAGTGAATCACCTGAGCCGGAATCGGTTATACCGAACGGAGGGAGCGTGACCTCGGAATTTGAGTGCCGCTCTTTAGCGGAGAAAGATGACATTTCCGATGCCGGTCTTGAGATCCAAGGTTCTGAAAGTGAGATGATGGAATGAGCATATATGCCATAGGAGATTTACATCTGGCATTTGATCCGAGGATAGAAAAACCTATGGATGTGTTCGGCAAAGAGTGGGAGAACCATCCGGAAAGGCTGAAAGAAAACTGGATCGGAACCGTCGCCGATTCTGATATCGTGATCATAGCGGGGGATATATCGTGGGGACTTCGTCTTGAAGAGGCTATGCCCGATCTTCGCTGGATACATGAACTTCCGGGCAGGAAAATCATCACAAAGGGGAACCACGATCTCTGGTGGAATTCCATAAACAGAATGAACACACTGTTTGACGACATAACATTTTTGCAGAATCACTGTTACAAAGTTGACGACAATACCGCAATATGCGGAACGCGCGGTTGGATTTGTCCCGGGACGGAGGGCTTTGACGAGCACGACAGAAAGGTTTACAACAGAGAACTGATAAGACTCAGGTTTTCGCTTGAAGAGGCAAAAAGTTCGGGCGCGGAAGATATAATAGCGGCATTGCACTATCCGCCCACAAACGATAAGCATCAGCCGTCGGGGTTTTCCGAAATGTTGGAAGAGTACGGAGTGAAAACGTGTATATACGGTCATTTGCACGGCAAGGAAACTTTCAAAAAAGGCTATCAGGGGATGATGAATGCAGTTGAATACAGGCTTGTGTCGCTTGATTATATGGAATGCAGACTGAGAAAACTCAGATGACGATGTACGAGGAGGCGAAGTATGAAACGAGTGATTTTGATGATTGCAGACAGCATGGGTGTCGGAGCGGAACCCGATGCGGACAGGTACGGCGATGCCGGATCGAATACGTTGCTTCACGCGGCGCTTAACACGCCGGGTTTTGAGATTCCGAACATGAGCAGACTGGGACTGGGCAATATCCTGAATCCCGCGGATTTCCCGGATTGGAAGTATGCGGTACCCGAAAGCGAAATTGCGGGTGCATTCGGTAAAATGCGGGAGCTGTCCGCAGGTAAGGACACGACTACGGGACACTGGGAAATTGCGGGCATAGAAACAAAAATTCCGTTTAAAACTTATCCCGACGGGTTCCCAAAGGAATTTATAGAAGCCTTTGAAGAAAAAATAGGAATTGAGGTTTTGGGCAACTATCCTGTTTCCGGTACGGAAATAATAAAAAAACTCGGTCCCGAACATGAGGCTACGGGGAAACCGATCGTTTACACCTCTGCAGACAGCGTGTTTCAGATTGCCGCAAACACGGCTGTCGTTCCGCTTGAGAGACTGTATGAAATATGCGAGATCGCAAGGGAAATGCTCGTGGGAAAGTGGGCATGCGGCAGAGTGATAGCGAGGCCGTATGTCATAAAAGACGGAGAGCGTGTAAGGACGACCGAACGCAGGGATTATTCGGTAACCCCTCCACATGACACGCTGCTGGATAAGGTGAGCGGCGCGGGACAGGAGGTCTGTGCCATAGGAAAGATACACGATATTTTTAACGGCAAGGGGTGTACGAAATCGGTGCATACCAACGGGAATATGGATGGAGTCGATAAGACCGTTGAAGCCGTCGGAGAGGAGTTTGAAGGTTTGATTTTTACCAACTTGGTCGACTTTGATTCGCTCTACGGTCATCGCAGGGATCCTCAGGGATACGGAAAAGCGATAATGGAACTCGATTCGCGACTGCCCGAAATTATGGCGGCGATGAAAGATGAAGATATTTTGATTATTACGGCAGACCACGGAAACGATCCGGTTCATTCAGGTTTTGACCACACGAGGGAATATGTGCCTCTGCTCGTTTACGGGCGAAATGTGAAGCCGGGCGTGAACTTGGGTACGAGAAATACATTTGCGGATTGCGGGAGAACTATATCAGACTATCTTGGCGTACCCGAGACGCTCATAGGTACGAGTTTTCTGCATGAGATTTTGACCGATAGGCGGTAATTGCTCGAAAATCGCACTCTGATGCGGTTCAATCAAGCGTTGAGTTTTTTCTGTTTTAAGTGTGAGGTGCCTTATGGATATGAGAGAAATTATTGAGATAAAGCGCAACGGAGGTGTTTTGACTCCGTCCGAGCTTAAGTTTTTTGTTCAGGGATATGTTTCGGGAGAAATTCCCGATTATCAGGCCGCGGCACTTCTGATGGCTGTATATTTTCAAAAACTAAGTTCTGTGGAAACCGCAGAACTCACCAATCTTATGCGATATTCCGGTGATACGGTGGACTTGTCCGGAATTCCGGGGATTAAGGTGGACAAGCATTCGACGGGCGGAGTGGGAGATAAGACTACTCTCATCGTTGCTCCCCTCGTTGCCGCATGCGGTGTTCCCGTAGCGAAGATGAGCGGGAGAGGACTCGGATTTACCGGTGGTACCATAGATAAGCTCGAGTCGATTCCGGGATTTGAAACGGTGCTTGAACCGGCTCTTTTTTTGCGTCAGGTAAAAGAAACAGGTATCGCCGTAATAGGACAGTCCGGTCGGATAACGCCCGCAGATAAAAAACTGTACGCGCTGCGCGATGTTACGGGAACGGTGGATAATGAGAGTCTCATAGCCGCTTCCGTAATGAGCAAAAAACTTGCCGCAGGCAGTGATGCCATAGTGTTGGACGTGAAATGCGGTTCGGGATCGTTTATGAAAAATGCCGCTGACGCGAAACATCTGGCGGAGATCATGATAGAGATAGGAGCATTTGAGGGAAAGAAGATGGCTGCATTGATTTCCGACATGAGTGAACCTCTGGGCAGAGCCGTCGGAAATTCGATAGAGGTTATTGAGGCGATAGAGGTGCTCCGGGGTGAGGGACCGGCTGACATAGAGGAACTTTCGCTGCAACTTGCCGGAGTTATGGTTCATCTGGGCGGCAGAGCCGAAAGCGTTGAAGAAGGTGTTGAGCTTGCAGGCGAAACTCTCAAAGAGGGCAGAGGTCTCGAAAAATTTGCCGGGCTTATAGAGGCGCAGGGCGGAAATCCCGAAGTCTGCCGCGACACTTCTCTTTTGAAAACCGCCTGCGTGTCAAAGGAAGTCATCGCGGACACATGCGGATACATTGGAATAATAGACGGTGAAACCGTTGGAACAGCTTCGGTACACGCCGGCGCGGGCAGAGAAAAAAAGGGAGACGCCATAGATTCGGGCGCCGGGATTTTGCTCGAAAGAAAAGTAGGCGATTTTGTGGAAACGGGCGATAAACTGGCAACGGTTTACGCGTCAAATGAGGAAAAAGCCGCCGATGCCGCCGCGAAAACAGGAAAAGCATATAGGATGGTTGATAGAAAACCGGAAATGCCCGAACTTATACACGAGTTGATCTGCACGAAAAACTGAGCGAACGGCAATATGGGCAATACACTCTTTCACTTGCAATATGAGTATTTTCAGGGTAGTATTATTCGCAGGGAGGAAAATTTCCATGAATAACAGCAACAGGATATTCCGGTACACGCGGGAAGATATGCCGCTTGCCATATTTGAAGACATTTCGGCGATCCCAAGGGCTTCCGGAAAAGAAGAAAGAATAAGCGAATATTTGCTTAACAGGGCGCTTGAACGTGGACTTGAGGCGAGCCGCGACGAAACAAACAATGTGATTATAAAGAAAAAAGCGAGTCCCGGTTATGAGGATTGTGAGCCGGTGATGCTTCAGGCGCATATGGATATGGTGTGCGAGAAACTTCCGGATTCAGAACATGATTTTGACAAGGATCCGATCCATCTGATAGTGGATGGCGATATACTGCATGCAGACGGAACCACTCTCGGCGCCGATGACGGCATAGGCGTTGCGCTTGCGATGGCGGTTCTGGAATCCGACGACATTAAGCACCCGCCGATTGAAGTCTTATTTACAACCGAAGAAGAATCCACGTTCTTGGGCGTTGCGTCCGTTGACGGTGCGATGTTTGAGGCGCACAGAGTGATCAATCTCGACTTTGCGGAGGAAGATCGCGTGGTTGTGGGCAGTTGCGGAGGTACGGGCATGAAAGTCCGTCTGCTGATCCAGCGCGAGGAGATAGTGAAAGAAAACGGTAAAGCATGGGAGATTTCCATTACGGGAATGCATGGCGGTCACTCCGGAGAAGACATAGATAAGGGGTACGGCAGTGCGAACCAGTTGATGACGAGAGTTCTGAGACAGCTCCTGCGCCAGTTTGATATCGGACTTGTGAGCATAAAAGGCGGAACTTCGCGTCTTGCCATATCGAGAGACTGCAGGGCTGTCGTTCTTACATATGCCGATTTGCTTCCGACGCTTAAAAAGATGCACCAGATATTCATGCACGAATACGGTGAGGTCTGCCCCGATCTCGACATAAGTGTCAGAGAAGTCGAAGCGAAGGGACTTAAGTATTCGGGAGACACCTTTGACAGGATTATGACCCTGCTCACCCTGTTTCCCGACGGCATAATGCAGATGAACGGATCGTTTGCCAATATCGTGGAAAGCTCCATAAATATGGGCATAATAGACGAGAGAGACGGTCAGTTTTATATAGAGGCTGAGATTAGAGGCGCATACGGGAGCACTGTCATAGATATTGCGGAGAAAGTCGCTCATCTTGTTGAGGTCAAAGGGGGGACATGGGAGAAGTTTGACGGATATGCGCCGTGGACATACAATCCGGATTCCGAGATGAGAACCAAAGCGATGGAAGTGTATAAAAAAATGTACGGTCGTGAGATGACTCCGGTGGTCCTGCACGCGGGTCTTGAATGCGGTTTTCTCGGAGATGTCATACCTAACATGGATGCGATTTCGATAGGTCCGGACAGCAGGAGTTTCCATTCGCCGAATGAATGTCTGTCGATTTCATCGACAAAACGGGTATGGAATTATTTAAAAGAACTTCTCGCAGAACTCGGGTAAAAAAAGGAAGAGATGATGTATAAAAAGTTTATATCGATTATCGTTTCGATCGGACTGATTTTTTCCGCGTTTCCGAGCGGCATAAGCGCGACGGTTTCGGACAGGAGCGGCAAAGGAAACGGTGAAAACTACGATGTGGTGCGACTTGAGAGTCCGCAGGCTATGGCAAGTGCCGTGGCCGAGACGAAATCGAGAAAGAGCCTGAAGAGAATAAGAAGCGGCAGGTATTCCGATTACGAGGAAGAAGTAAGACGACGGGTCGTTTTTAAAGGTGAGACTCCAAAGAGCGGATACGGCGCGAAAAAAGTGTATTATTACAGCGTCGGGGATTTCTATATATTTGAATACAATTCTGCCGAAGCCGCGTCGGAGATAGTGGCGACAATGAAAAAAGATTCTCGGAGCGCATTGATATTTCAGGACGATGTCGTGGCCCAACGGGAAAGCGGTGACGTTGATAATACCGATTCCGAGGATTGTGAAGGATGCGGGGATTCGGCGGACGGTGATGAACATGAATCTTCAGAGCATAGAAAGAAGAAAGCGAGTTCGCAGGATTCCATAGACGGGATCAGGCAAATGGGGCTTGACAGACTGAAGACCGCGGCGGAAAGGAACCCGTCGGGCTGGAGAGGCAAGGACGGCAGGATTACGGTAGCGGTAATCGACAGTGGAGTCAACAGGAATCATCCGTGGCTTCGCAGCCGCATAGATACCGCAAACAGCGTGAATCTTGCGCAGGACTACCCGGGACAGCCGGATAGATATGACGATATAGTCGGACACGGAAGTCACGTGTCGGGAGTGATAGCGAAGGCAACACCCTCCAATGTCAGGATTATGGCGATCAGGGTTTTTAACGTACTCGGCAAGGCTTCCATACTGTCCATAACTTCGGGTATTGACTATGCTCGCGAGCGCGGCGCGGACGTAATAAACATGAGTTTCGGTGAGAAAGATTCAACCGACGCCGAGCAGATGTTTATGGGAGCGGCGATGCAGAAAGCGGTGAGCGCCGGAATAACGCTCTTTGCGGCATCGGGAAATGACTATGGCAATGTTGCGGGCACGCTTCCGGCAAACAGCGCATGGACGATCGCAATAGGTTCGATCGAACCGAAAGCGCCGATAACGGAGTTTGTCAACGGAGTCATGATGCCCGTATATAACGGGAATTACAGTGGTGCACCGGTAAGATCGGATTTCTCAAACAACGGTGAGATACTCGATTTTGTCGGTCCCGGTCGATATATAAGTAGCGCATGGATAGGCCAGCCGGGAGTTGCGGCAGGTTATATTTCGAGCGGAACGTCCATGGCAACGCCCCATCTTACGGCTGCTGCGGCGATGATCAAGCTTAGACACCGTAATTATAACCAGTGGGACGTATATGCGGCATTACAGGACAATACCGTCGATGTCGGAGAGCCGGAGAAAGATTTCGATACAGGATACGGATATGTGGATATGTCCGCGTATGCTTTGAATGAGGTGCGTTCCGAAAAACCGCATCAGGTTATAAATACCGTGGTTGAACTCTACGGCAACATGAACAGCGTGGGGAAGAGGACGAGATTAAATGTTAACCTCACAAAGGGCGACGGAAAACTCACATATGTTTCTTCGGATTCCGGCGTGGTGAGGATGAACGGAAACGAAGCGACCATCGTGGGTCCCGGCAGGTGTGATGTGACGGTGACGGCACAGGAAACCGCACGTTATGCAAAATCGACGAGAAGAATAAAAATCCTGGTTGCAAAGGGCAAGCAGAGGATAATAATTAAAAAGAAACGTTACAGAAAGACAAGGAAGTCAAAACCTTTTTATCTGAAAGCAAAGGTGGGAAAACCGGGTAACGGCAGACTCACTTTCCATCTTGCAAAGAAAGGCGTAGTAAAGGTAAGCCCTGCCGGAAAGGTCAGGATATTAAAAAAAGGAACGGCCAAGGTATATGCAAAAGCCGGGGCAACAGCGGGTTTCTATGAGGCGCTGTCGGAACCGATTGTTATAAAGGTTGGAAAAAGGAAATTCTCAAAGGGAAAGAAAAAACACGCAAAGCACAGAAAAGCCCGTCGTCGCGTCAGACGTGCCGGCAAACACGGCAATAAGCATGTCAAGGATAAAAAAGGCGGTAGCCGTAAGGGCAGGAAGTTGAGCAAACGCGGTAAATCCGGGAAGCACAGGAGAGGGAAGCGCGGAAAAAAGAATTCCTCATAAAAAGAGCATTGTATGGGGCTATAAGGGGTCATAGGACAAAGCGTGTTTATAAAAACCGCCTCATCCGTTGAGAATTCAACGGATGAGGCGGTTTTACATTCTTTTTCAAGATTTATATTTTCTTGTTTCTGTTACGACCGATCGGCGGATGTTTTATACGACACCCTGAAGCATCATAGCTTCCGCAACTCTTTCAAAGCCCGCAATGTTTGCGCCAACTACCAAATTGTAGCCGATGTTGTAGCGTTTGCATGCATCTGCGGCAAGTCTGTGAATGTTGACCATTATAGCTTCGAGCTGTTTATAGACTTCCTCCTCGGACCAGATGAGATGTTCCGCATTCTGGGCCATTTCCAAGCATGAGCAGGCAACTCCGCCCGCGTTTGCGGCTTTGGCAGGTCCGACTATGACGTTGTTTTCCTGCAGGTAAGCCAGTGCTTCGTTGGTAGTAGGCATGTTTGCACCTTCGCACAGGAATTTGCAACCGTTCGCAACCATGGTCTTCGCGTCTTCCATATGAATCTCGTTCTGTGTGGCGCAAGGGATGTAGAGATCGGCTTTGACTTCCCAAGGCTTTTTGCCGGCAAAGAATTTTGCGCCGGAGAATTTATCCGCATAAGGCGCGCAGATGTTCTTTCCGGAAGCTCTCAATTCAAGCAGAAAATCTTCTTTCTCGCCGGAAATACCGTCTTCATCGAGGATGTACCCGTCAGGACCTGATATGGTGATGACTTTTGCACCGAGTTGATTCAGCTTTTGAACCGTTCCCCATGAAACGTTACCGAATCCGGAAACGACAACGGTCTTTCCTTTAATGTCTTCTCCGCAGTGTTTCAGCATTTCCCTTGCGAAGAACACGATTCCGTATCCCGTGGCCTCAGTCCTTCCGGCAAGTCCGCCGTTCTGAATGCCTTTTCCTGTCCATGAACCGTCGTACACGTTGGTGATTCTCTTGTATTGTCCCATCATGAAGCCGATTTCTCTGCCTCCGACGCCGATGTCGCCCGCGGGCACGTCGGTATTCGGTCCTATGTGTCTGTAAAGTTCGGTTACAAAGGACTGACAGAATCTCATGATTTCACCATCGGATTTTCCGTTGGGATCAAAGTCCGCGCCGCCTTTACCTCCTCCTATAGGAAGAGCGGTCAGGCTATTTTTGAAGATCTGTTCAAAACCCAAAAACTTCAGGATTCCCGGGTAAACATTCGGCGAAAACCGCATACCACCCTTGTAAGGTCCAAGCGCACTGTTAAACTCGAAACGATATCCTCTGTTAACCTGCACTTTTCCGTTGTCGTCAACCCAAGGCACACGGAACATGATACCTCTTTCAGGTTCAATCAGCCTCTCCACAAGACCGGCTTCAACATACTCCGGGTGCGCTTCCAGAACCGGCTCGATAGAAGTAAGAACTTCTTCAACTGTCTGCAGGAATTCAGGTTCGCCCGGATTCTTTTCCTTAGCAATATCTATATATTGCTGTACTAGATTTCCCATTTTGATCTCCTCTTTCTCTAAAATGTGATTTAAAATGCGTACACACGCCATCAAACAACTCAAATATACCACTTTGTTATTTTTTAGTCAACATGTTGAAGGGAAGGATTTTGTTCAAATGACATTTTTGTTAATTTGTAAAGTAAGTGTGGGAAGGCAAGCGGTCGATTCAAGGTTTTGGCGGTTGTCAATGTATGCGGCTTATAGTATTATTTAGTGGAGCGGGCGACCGCGGCACGGAACCGGTAATTGCCGTACGGAAGCGATAACTGCCGTACGGAACCGGCAGCCGCCGCGCGGAACCGGTAGGCTGTCTCGGGAGCGGCCGGATACTGCCTGCCGAGTGTTCGCCTGTATACGGCAAAGTGTGAGATTGAGTACTGATTCTGGGAAAGGAGGGAAAAATGGACGAAAAAGAACGCGAAATGGAGGAGTCTTTAGAGAAGATAATGGAACTTCTCGTCGAAAAAAAGTATTTTCTTGCGCGGGATGAACTTCTCAAATTTAATGAAGTTGACATTGCCGAGCTGTTGGAAGACATAATCGATGACAGCGGAATCCGGATGGCGGTGATTTTGTTCAGACTGTTGCCGAAAGACATTTCGGTAAACGTATTTTCCTATCTACCGCCCGGCGATCAGTTGGATGTAATAAATGAAATCACGGACAAGGAAATCTCTTACATAGTGAGAGAACTGGATTTCGACGACAAGATAGATATTCTGGAAGAACTGCCTGCAAATATAGTCGATAAAATACTTGAAAAGACACCGAAAAACGAGAGAAAACAGATAAACACATTTCTGAACTATCCGGAAGACAGTGCGGGAAGTCTGATGACCCCGTCATATATTTCCTTGATGAAAAACTGGACGGTTGAGATGGCTCTTGACTATATCAGAAAGGAAGGTCTCGAGGCGGAAACCATATACACCTGCTATGTGAAGGATACGGGACGAAAGCTGATCGGAATCGTTTCTCTGGCAACGCTTGTCGTTACGGAGAAAGATAAGAAGGTCAAGGACATAATGGTTACGGACTATGTATACGAGCATGTCGACGACGATCAGGAAAAAGTTTCGGAGGATTTCAAGAAGTACGGTTACATTGCCATCCCGGTCGTGGACAAGGAACACAGACTGGTCGGAATAATAACCTTCGACGACATACTCGATGTCATGGAGGATGAAGCCACCGAGGACATTGAGCGTATGAACGGTGTCATAGATTTTGACGCTTCCGACAGAGATTATCTGGATACGCCGGTGTGGCGTCACGCGATGAACAGACTGCCGTGGCTCGTCATACTGATGATTGCGTATGTTTTTACCGGAAAGATCATAACGGGATTTGAGTCATCTCTTTCCAAAGTCATGGGTCTTGTGGCATTTATGCCGATGCTCATGGGAACGGGCGGAAATACCGGATCGCAGGCGGCGACACTTGTGATACGAGGTCTTGCGACGGATGAGGTGGATACCGACGATGCGTTGAAGATATTGTGGAAAGAAATCAGAGTCGGGGTGATAATAGGCGTGATTTTGAGTATATTCAATTATCTCAGGATATATTTTGTTGACGGAATACACGCGCCCGGCATCGCACTGACGGTGTGCATGTCCATGATTTTTATCGTAATATTCGCCAAGGTTATAGGGAGCATGGTTCCCATAATAGTAAAGAAAATGAATCTGGATCCGGCGCTGATCGCAAATCCGGCGATTTCTTCGGTTTCGGACGCGGTGGCTCTCAGCATATATTTTGCGATGGCCACGGTATTTTTAAACATATAGAGTGTGAAGTGATGGGTATGAACGAGATTTCGCTTGAATCCGTAAAAAAGAGTATAAAGAAAAGACCCGAAGACATACATAAAGGAGACTGCGGAAGACTGCTTATCTTTGCGGGCGCCGGCGGCATGGCGGGC
>CP016202.1:23593-25532 GCA_003433295.1 Eubacterium minutum ATCC 700079
ATGAGGACGGGCGCGGGCCTCGTCTACGTCTGTACCGCGGAGGAAAATTTCCGAGTGATTCAGACGCTGGTTCCCGAAGCCATATGTATGAAGACGGAGCGATTGGAAGAGATGATGTCGGAGGAACGGTCGGGTCATGAAATGTACGATGCCGTTGCATTCGGACCGGGGATGGGGATTTCCGGGAAAAGTACGGGAATGCTGTGGCGTATTCTGCAGATTTTCACAGGTCCGCTGGTGATAGATGCCGACGGACTTAACATAATCGCAAAGATGGATTTTGCGGGCATGGTAAGGGCGTGCGATGCCGATGTGACCATTACTCCGCATTATGGAGAGGCGTGCAGACTGCTCGGAGAAAACCCCGGAGACTGCGCCATGGACAGGGAAAGCATGATTGAAGCCTTGATAGATAAATACAGGTGCAATGTGGTGCTTAAAGGCGCAGGCACACTGGTCGGAAGACATAATGTGTGCGAAAAAGCGCACGCGAAAGCACGGGTGAATGAAGGTGATTCCGGAGAAGTGAGTCGCAAACTGTTCCGGGACGCCGGAGAAGTGAGTCGCAAACTGTTCCGGGACGCCGGAGAATCAAGTTGCGAACTGTTCAGAAACACTACCGGAAATCCGGGAATGGCGACCGCAGGTTCCGGAGACGTGCTCACGGGTGTTGCGGCATCCCTTGCGGGTCAGGGTCTGGACTCTTTTGAAGCCGCCAAAGCGGGAGTCTTTATACACGGCAAGGCGGGTGACATTGCAGCGGAAGAAAAAGGTGAGTACGGAATGATTGCCGGAGATATAGTGAGATCGCTTCCTTATGCGATAAAAGAGATATGTGATGGATAGGGAGAGTCATATGAAAAGAGAAAAGATCGAATACTACGAGGAAATTGCGCGCCGTATCAGGATAGACATAATAAAGGCTGTGTACAATGCGGGGTCGGGGCATCCGGGAGGGTCACTCTCGGCCGCGGATCTTATAACCGCGCTGTACTTCGGGGAAATGAACGTTGATCCCCGAAACCCGAAGATGGAAGGCCGCGATAAGTTTGTTCTGTCCAAGGGACATGCGGTTCCCGCGCAGTATGCCGCACTTGGCGAACGGGGATATTTCCCGGTTGAAGAGATGATGAGCCTGCGCAAACTGGGCAGTCCGTTTCAGGGGCACGGGAATTGTCACAAGGTTGCCGGAATAGAGATGTCCACGGGTTCTCTCGGTCAGGGAGTGTCCGTGGCGGTCGGAATGGCTCTGGCAAACAGACTTGACAGGAGTAAAGGGAGAATTTATGTACTCCTCGGCGACGGCGAACTTCAGGAAGGAATCGTCTGGGAAGCCTGCATGTCCGCGGGACATTATAAACTCGACAACCTGTGTGTCATCGTGGATTGGAACGGACTTCAGATAGACGGGAAGAACGACGACGTCATGCGTGTTGCACCTATTGCGGACAAATTCAGAGCATTTGGATTCCATACAGTGGAAACCGACGGCCATGACTTTGCCCGGATATTCGATGCTTTTGATGAAGCCGGTGGAGTGAAGGGGAGCCCTTCGGCGATAATAGCCCGAACAGTAAAAGGCAAGGGCGTTTCTTTTATGGAAGATCAGGCGGGTTGGCACGGAAAGGCTCCGAACGAAGAACAGGCGAGAGAGGCCGTTGAAGAACTTGGGGGTGAGTGGTAATGGCAGAAAAAATAGCTACAAGACAGGCTTACGGAGAGTTTTTGACGGAAGAAGGAGCGAGAAATGAAAGACTGGTCGTTTTGGATGCGGATCTTTCGGGTTCCACCAAGACGAGCGGCTTTGCCGAAGCTTTTCCGGAGCGTTTCTTCAACGCAGGCATAGCTGAACAGAATATGATAGGTATGGCTACAGGTCTTGCGATGTCGGGCAAAACGGTATGCGCGTCGACTTTCGCCATGTTTGCGAGCGGAAGAG
>CP016202.1:25557-39884 GCA_003433295.1 Eubacterium minutum ATCC 700079
CTTTGAGATAATAAGAAATTCAGTCGGATATACGGGCGCAAACGTAAAAGTCTGCGCGACACACGCCGGAATCACGGTGGGGGAAGACGGCGCCAGTCATCAGACGTTTGAAGATATTGCGCTGATGAGAACCATACCGGGCATGACGGTGGTTTCGCCGTGTGACGCGGAAAGCACCGGGTTGCTGCTCAAACAGATTGTGGACATGGAAGGACCCGCGTATGTCAGACTGGGCAGGGCCGCCGTTCCGGTGTTCTATGATCATAAGGCAAAACTGCGGATCGGAAAGGGGAATCGACTTCGCCCGGGAAAGGACGTTACCGTCATAGCGAACGGAATAATGGTTACATCCGCCATGGAAGCTGCCGCAGAAATGGCGGAACTGGGCATAGATGTCGGAGTCATCGACATGCATACCATCAAACCGCTTGATGAAGATATAATTATAAGGGCCGCAAGGGAAACAGGAAAAATCGTAACGGCTGAAGAACATTCCATAATAGGAGGATTGGGGAGCGCCGTTGCTGAAGTTCTTGTGAGAGAATACCCGGTTAAGATAAAGATGATAGGACAGCACGACACTTTCGGGGAATCGGGAAAACCCGATGAACTGCGCGAAAAGTACGGAATGACGAACAGGGATATAGTGAAAGCGATAAAAGAGCTTTATTAAGGCTTTGACAGTCCGCTTCACCTACCATGAGTGTGATTTATCCCGTGCCGCAGGTTACAACGAAACTGTCCGTGGATTTTACGTGCCGTGTGCCGGCTTCACTAAAGTTTCACACTGATGCGGTTTTAAAAAAACGGATATTATGTTATACTCACGAGGTTGTAGGGAACTGTCAACTGCCGGTTTTGCACAGGAATCCGGTTGCGGCGTTTTAAGAAGGAAGTTGAGCAAGGTGCATCTGCAAAGAGCGCGTACACCTTGTTATTACATGATTTTATCAAAGGATCTTTATGATAACTTTTACAAATGTAACGAAAAAATACGGAAAGAACATAGGGCTGGAGAATGCCAGCGTCAACATAGAAAAGGGTGATTTTGTTTTCCTCGTGGGACCGAGCGGAGCAGGGAAGTCAACCTTCATAAGATTGATTTTAAAAGAGATAAATGCCGATTCCGGAAGGATAAAGGTCGGTGACTATGTCGTTACGGAACTTGCGAGCAGGCAGATACCGCAGTTAAGGAGAAAGATAGGTATAGTTTTTCAGGATTTCAGGCTGCTGCCGAAGAAGACGGTCTTTGAGAACGTGGCGTTTGCGATGGAAATTATGCACAAGAGCAGGCGTCAGATCAGAAAACGCGTTCCGCAGGTTCTCGGACTGATGGGAATAGAGGACAAGGGGAAACGTTATCCGCAGGAACTTTCCGCGGGAGAACAGCAGCGTGTCGCCATAGCAAGGGCGATAATCAACAATCCGAAGGTCCTCATAGCGGATGAGCCGACGGGGAATCTCGATCCGGAAACCGCAACGGGCATAATGGAATTGCTTGATGAGATAAACCGCACCGGAACGACGATCGTCATGGTAACTCATGCAAAGGACATAGTGGACAGGATGAACAAGCGCGTGATCGCAATAGAGTCCGGGCATATAGTGAGAGACGATTACGGGCAGTACGGCTATGACGAAAGCCTTGACTTCGGGGAGGAGGTATTTATCGATGTTTAGACTCCTCTACAACGTAAAACAGGCTGTAATTCAGATTGTCAGAAACAAGGGGATGGCCGTCGCGTCCATATTTGCGATAACCGCGATGATGCTCATACTCGGGCTTTTCTTTGTCATATCTGTTAACGTAAATCTCTTCTCGGAGATGGTGAAGCAGGACTATGACACCGTTGAGGTGTATCTTGAAGATGCGACGGATGCAGACAAGGCAAAGGTGATAATGGATACCATCGAGAACATAAACGGTGTAAGCTCGGTGGAATACAGGACGAAAGAGCAGGCACTGCAGGTGCTCAAACAACGCTGGGGAGAAAGTGGTTATCTGCTGGATTCGCTTGGAGAAAACCCCCTGCCGAATTCCATACTGATAAAAGTGGAAAACCTTAATGCGGCGAATCGGGTGAACACTGCGGCGGCTAAACTGGACGGTGTGGAGAGTACCAAGTACTATAAGGAGACCGTCGACAAGCTTACCAAGGTGACGAATTTTATGTCGATAGCCGCAATAGTCATAATGATGTTTCTGATAATAGTGTCGATAGTGGTGGTTGCAAACACCATAAAACTGACTGTATTTGCGAGAGCCAAGGAAATTTCGATAATGAAGTATATAGGTGCGACCAACTGGTTCGTGCGCGGTCCGTTTTTTGTAGAAGGTGTAATATTGGGGATAATTTCCTCCGGGATGGCGGCGGGCGTCACGTATTTGCTCTATGACAGGATTGTCGATGCCATAGGACTTAAAGTTATGACAGTTTTGTCGACGCCGCTGGTACCTGCGGCGTATCTGGCATCGAATCTTATAATTATATTCGCATCCATGGGAGTTGGAATAGGTGCCGTGGGAAGTATCGTTTCCATGAGAAAATTCCTGGAAAAATAGTGTGACTGTGCAAACAGCGACAGACAACAAACGACGAACAGCAAAGGAGCTTTGATCATGAGAAAAAAAATGCCGGTTACGGTGCTTATAATTGCGCTTATCGTCTGTTTTGTGCCGACGTGGTCGATCTTTGGCGCCAAGAGCATAAAAGAAAAAAAAGAAGAGCTTAAGAAAGTCCAGAACCAGAAAGACGACGTGTCAAAAGACTTGAACGACATGAAAAACAAAATCGTAAAGCAGACCAATGAACTTTCCGACATGAAAAAGTCGATAAAGGGAAAGACCAAGCTCATAGAGAAATCACAGCAGGATCTGGATCAGACGAAGGACGACATAAAGAAAAGAAGAACGGGACTCAATACAAGGCTGCGTACCATGTACAAGAGCGGTTCCATAGGGTATCTGGACGTTATTCTGGGCTCAAACAGTGTCGAAGAACTTGTCACAAATGTAGATCTGGTACAGAAGATATTCTCAAACGATCAGACGATTCTCACGGAACTTAAGGCGCAGAAAAGAGAGATAGAGATAAAGGAAGCCAAGCTTCTGAAAGAAAAGAAATCTCTTGAAGAGGATATAACCGCCGCAAATGAAACGAAGAACTCACTGGATAAGACAAAAGCAAAGCTGGAGAGCAGATACGCGGAACTTGAAAAAACCGAGAACAACCTGAAAAAAGCAATAGCGGAGGCCGCGAGCAACGGAGGCGTTCGTTATGCCGGCGGCAAGTGGGCATTCCCTCTGAAGTCCGGATATACTCTGACTTCGCACTTCGGAGAACGCAGAAGTTATGAGAGCCACCCGGGCGTCGATCTGGCTGTTCCTACCGGTACGCCCGTGTATGCGGCTCAAAGCGGAAAGGTGGTTACCGCGGGATGGTACGGCGGATACGGAAACGCAGTCGTCATATACCACGGTAATGGCCTGACGTCGGTCTATGGACACAATTCCTCCGTTACAGTAAAGACGGGTCAGCGTGTCCGAAAAGGACAGCAGATATCTCTGGCGGGAAGCACCGGATGGAGTACGGGTTCTCACCTGCATTTTGAGGTAAGAAACAGCTCGGGAACGCCGATAAGCCCGGGACCTTACATAGGAGTTTCGTAGATGGATTTGGAACCGAAGATACTGGAATTACTAAAAAAAAGGGGAATAGAGGGTGACGAAATCGGAGAATACATTTCGCCACGACCTCAAAAAACACACGATCCATTCCTTCTCCATAACCTTGGAGAAGGGGTGGATTTAATACTGTCTGCGATTAAAGCGAACAAAAAGATATGCGTATACGGCGATTACGATGCGGACGGAATCACATCGACCGTAATCATGATGGACGTTCTTTCGGAACTCACGAAGAATATCATATATTATGTTCCGTCCAGGTTTGATGAGGGGTACGGACTCAATATGGATGCCGTGTCTGAACTGAAAAAACAGGGCGTGGATCTGCTCGTGACGGTGGACTGCGGAAGCGTATCGGTTGAAGAAGTCCGGCATGCAAAGGATCTCGGCATGGAAGTGCTCGTTACCGACCATCACAAGGTTACGGACGTAAAGGCGGATTGTCTTATAATCAACCCCAATCAGCCCGAATGCGACTATCCATGTCCGCACATAGCGGGATGCGGCGTGGCGTTTAAAGTGTGTCAGGCGATAGTGGATGCTGTCGGGCTGGAAAAGACTGTGCTGTACAGAAATCTCGACATGCTGGGGATCGGAACGATAGGCGACATCGTTCCCCTCGTCGATGAAAACAGAACTTTTGCAAAGTACGGCATAAGAGCAATAAACGCGGGAATGAGGAGAAATCTCAGAATGCTTATCGAGGCCATAGGCCTTAGAAAGGGCGAAGTAACGGCAGAAAATGTTTCTTTCGGAATCGTTCCACGCCTGAATGCGGCGGGACGCCTGCAGCATGCGAAATTGGCCATAGAGATGTTTCTTGAAGAAGATGAGAGTGAAGCAAAAAAGAAAATAGAAGAACTCTGTCGTCTCAACGATGAGAGGAAACTTAAGCAGGAAGCGATCTATGAGCATTGCATAAACACGATAGAATCAAGGTATGCGGACAGTAATATATTTTTACTGTATCTTTCCGACGCCCACGAAGGGGTCACGGGAATCGTGGCGGGTAAGATAAAGGAGAAGTATAACCGCCCCGCGATATTGCTTACCGACACACATGACGGTTGTCTGAAAGGTACGGGGCGAAGTATGGAAGGTATAGATCTCTTCAAACTATTAAAAGAAAATGAGGAACTTTTTCTCAGGTTCGGTGGTCATGCGGCCGCCTGCGGTTTTACGATGCAAAAGGAGAATGCCGGGATACTGAGAGCAAACCTTGAGGAATTGATGGGAAAGATACTGGATGAAAATCCGTCGCTTTTGGATAAGAAGACAGAAGCGGAGATTGTCCTTGAACCGGACGAGGTTTCCATGGATTTTGTTCGTCAGCTCGACCTGCTGGAACCATGCGGCTGCATGAATGAGAAACCCCTCATGGCCGTGTGTGGCAGGGCGGAAAAACTGAGGCGGATAGGAAATCGGAATCGGTATCTGCAGTTTGTTCAGAAGCTGCGTAACGGGCGGATTTTGAACTGCACGAGTTTCAACGACCCTGACGCCGTCGAAAAGGCGATCGATGAAAATCCGGATAGAGTCGTAATAGGCAGGCTGTCAATAAACTCGTGGAAGGGTTATGAAAGCATTCGCATGACTGTTGAAGCTATTGAATCCAAGTAGAAGCGAACCTTACGAATATTGTCAGGCGGTTTGATTGCCGGACGGAGCATTGTAAGCCGTTCGACGCATGTTAAACAGAGTGTGATATACCGGCATATCCGGAATTTTTTAAAGGAAGAATAGAATGATGAAAATTGAAAAAGGCAAATTTATAAGGGTTATCATTATTACGGTCTGCATGACCGTTGCAGTTGTCGGGATCCTGTTTTCCGTATTCTGTAAGGTTACCGGAAGGAGCCTTATCAAAGGTGAAGACTATACGTTTGTGAAAAAGATAATGTCGAAGTACGGCAAACTTTACGCAATACAGGAGAAAATGAACAGGGACGGGTATTTCAAGGTGAGTGAAAGCAGGCAGATGGATGCAATCTACAAGGGGCTTGTCAAAAGTTTGAAAGATCCGTATTCCGAGTATTTCACCGCCGGGGAAGCGAAAGAATGGAACAGCCGCCTCAACGGAACTTTTTTTGGAATAGGTGTGATCTTTGCACAGGACAAAAAGGGGGATTTTATCATAGGTGAGGTTATTGAGAAAAGTCCTGCGGCCGGAGCCGGACTGAAAAAAAACGACATCATAGAGAAGGTGGACGGAAAGAAATACAAGAATGCCGAAGCGCTGAAAAAAGCCATAACGGGAAAAGCCGGGAGCAAAGTCAGAGTCACATACAGACGCGGCGGCAAGAGCGCCGACGTATCCATAGTGAGAGGAAAGGTTACTGAGTTTACGGTTAAAGGGACGGTAACAAAAGAAAAAATAGGGTATATAAGAATCAGTTCTTTTGCCGAAAAAACGGCGGAGGAGTTTAAGACCGAACTTGCCGCGCTCGAGAAGAAAAACGTTAAAGGCGTCGTGATAGACATACGCGCAAACGGCGGCGGATATGCCAATCAGGGAGTGAAGATAGCGGACATGCTTCTGCCGGAATGTACCATAATGTATGTTAAGGACAGCAAGGGTAAAAAGACGTATTTCAATTCGAATGAAGATGCGACAAAGCTGAAGTATGTGCTTCTGGTCGACGGCAACACGGCAAGCACCTCCGAAATCCTGACCGCCGCGGTAAAGGACAATAAAGGCGGTGCGATTGTCGGAAGCAAAACGTTCGGAAAAGGCGTGATGCAGGTGGAATATCCCTTTAAAGACGGTTCGGCGCTGAAGTTGACGACCAATCAGTACTTTTCCCCGAAAGGACACCGCATCAACAAGAAGGGGATCACGCCGGATTACAATGTTCCTCTGAAGCCTGAGTATAAGGTGGACAGGCAGCTGGAAAAAGCCGTGGAATTGTTGAAGTCGGCAAAATAACTGTCGTATTGCTAATTGACACTAAAGCGAAAAAGTTATACACTGTAAACATAATATTTATTAATGGAGGGAATTATATGTCGTATGAATCAAAATACAAACGTAAGGACATTGACGAGCTGTTCGATGCGGTTCTGACACTTAAGGATTATGAGGATTGTTACCGTTTCTTTGAAGATATATGTACGGTGAACGAAATCCATGCCATAGCGCAGCGACTGCAGGTTGCCAAGCTGCTTTCACAGGGTCGTACTTATAACGAGATAGAACAGGAAACCAAGGCTTCGACGGCGACTATCAGCAGAATAAACAAATGCCTGGTTTACGGGGCGGACGGTTACAAGCGGGTTCTTGAACGTCTGGGCGAGTAAGGGAAGGTATTTTCTTCCCGTTTGAACTTGTGCATACGGGCGAAACGGAAACGAGCCGTCACAATAAATCGGAGAAAAGATGAATTCAATTTACATTTATGACGGAAATTTTGAAAGGGGCGACAAAGGCTTTGATTTAATCAAACTGGCAGCGCTCATGTTTTGTGTTGACAAAAAGCTTCCGTACAATATGCGGGAGGCGAAGATAATAAGAGATGACAAGGGGAAGCCGTATTTTGAGAACATACCGATCGAGTTTTCCCTCACACACAGCGGGAAACTCTGGATGTGCATGTTTTCCGACAAGCCGTGCGGACTGGATCTTCAGATAATGAAAGAGTGTGACCATGTCAAGATTGCGGAGAGATATTACTCAGAAGAAGAAATTGAGTATGTCAACACACATGGCGTAGACGGATTCTATAAAATATGGGTGAGAAAGGAAGCCTACGCCAAGATGACCGGCGACGGGATCTTCGGAGCTTCTTTTCCCTCCGTGCTGACAGGAGAGAGCGGACACTATTTTACGGAAATAGAGATTTCCGATGGCATGAAGTGCGCATTCTGCACGCCGCAGCCGCTTACGGACGATTTTGATATAAAGGTGCTTGGATGAAGACATGTGAAGAGGCAGGTCTGAGAAAACTTGCGGACAGGAGCTTGAGCGTATGCGAATTCAAGAGATTCCTGCGCCGCAAAGGCTATGAAGAAGCTGAGATTGAACAAACGGTGACGTCGTTCATTTCCCGGGGTTACCTCGACGATGAGAGTTTCTCAAAAGAATACATTGAGTATTCTTTGAGCAGAAACAGAGGTATGCGGCGTATCTTTGCCGAACTGAGAGAAAAAGGCGTGGGCGGCGATCTGCTCAGTCGTCTTTATCGTGAAACCCGGGAAGAGTATGGCGCCGCGGAAGATGAACTGCAGAGGGCAAGAACGGAGGCTGAAAGGCTCCTGAGAAATGCCGGGATTCCGGACGGAGAAGATGTTCCGGATAAGATTAAGGCGAGAATAGCGAGGCGTCTTGAGCGCTATGGTCACACCGCCTCGGTTATATGCGATATACTTGATGAAATACGATGAGACCGGTACTGCGGATATGGAAACCGGTATTGCGGATATGTCGCCGGGTAAGGCGGCGGAATGGAGAATATAATGACAAAAGTAGATATTTTTTCGGGTTTTTTGGGCGCGGGCAAAACCACCCTTATAAAAAAACTTATTGAAGACGGTGCGTATGGTAAAGAAAAACTGGTTCTCATAGAGAATGAGTTTGGAGAGATAGGCGTCGACGGAGGATTCCTCAAAGATACGGGAATAGAGATAAATCAGATGGATTCGGGCTGTATTTGCTGCACTCTTGTCGGGGACTTCGGCAGGGCGCTCAATAACGTGATAGAAGAATTTTCTCCCGACAGAATTTTGATTGAACCATCGGGAGTCGGGAAACTGAGTGATGTGATCATAGCGGTTCAGGATTTGAAAAATGACAAAATCAGTTTGAATGGATTCACGACCGTTGTGGATGCGAAGAAGTGCAGGATGTACATGAAGAATTTCGGTGAGTTCTTCAACAATCAGGTGGAGAATGCGAGTTCCATAATTCTCAGCCATGTCGACGGAGTGTCACAGGAAAAGCTGGACGCATGCGTTGATATTCTCCGTAATCATAACAAGGACGCGTCCATCGTAACCACGTCATGGGATCTGATAACGGGCGCCCAGATACTTGAAACGATGGAAAAGAAACGTACTCTTTCGGCGGAACTTGAGCGTCTTAGAGAAGAAGCATACGCCGAGGAAGAAGCTCACTCCCACGGTCACGAACATCACGACCATGCTCACGAACACTGCGATCACCATCACGGTAATGACGGGCATGATGACCATGACCACGGCGATGGGTGCGGATGTGATCATCATGAACATCACGACCATGACCACAGCCATGAGGGCGAATGCCGTCACCACGGTCATGACGGTCATGGTGACCATGACCACGGCGACGAGTGCGGGTGCCACCATCATCACCATCACCACGCCGATGAGGTGTTCGACGAGTTTGGAACGGAAACAAGTCACAAATTTACGAAAGACGCCGTAGAAACTGCATTGAAATCTCTGATGGACGAGGAGAAAGTCGGACAGGTTTTAAGAGCAAAGGGAATAGTTGAAGCGGAAACCGGAGAATGGATACATTTTGATTATGTGCCCGGTGAGCCTGATGTGAGAATCGGAAGCCCCGCGACCACAGGCATGATATGCGTGATAGGAGCGGGGATAAAAAAGGATGAGATCAGATCTTTATTCGGCATTTAACGGGTTTAGGACTTAAGAAAAATATGAAGAGCGGAACAAAGCGGCCACGGAGGAAGCAATCCCTCGGCTTAAGAACCGGGCACGGGCATAAGGCTCCGGGCGGGTTTGCCGAGAGACCGCCTGACATTGGAAAGGAAGACAAGAGATGGAGATACCTGTTTATCTGTTTACAGGTTTTTTGGAATCGGGAAAGACAAAGTTCATCCAGGAAGCTCTGGAAGGACCGGATTTTAATGCGGGCGAAAGAACCCTGCTGTTGCTCTGCGAGGAGGGGATAGAAGAGTATGAGCCTGAGCGTTTCTTCGGAAAGAACGTTTTCATCGAACCTGTGGAAAATGAGGAAGATCTGTCCGGAGATTTTCTGACGGAATTGCAGAAAAAGCACAGGGTTGAAAGAGTTGTTGTCGAATACAACGGCATGTGGGAACTGGATTCATTCTATAGAGCCATGCCGGCGGAGTGGCTCACGTATCAGGAGATGATGTTCGCGGATGCGAGGACGTTTCTTGCATATAACCGAAATATGCGCCAGCAGGTATTCGATAAGCTTAAGAGTGCGGAACTCATAGCCTTTAATCGCTGCGATCACGCGGAAATGGAAAAGACGGACGATGAGGGAGTTTCCACAAAGATGGCTTTTCACAAGATATGTCGTGTTGCAAACAGGAAGAGTCGAATTATATATGAGTACGGCAAGGATGACGTTGAACTCGACAATATCCAGGATCCGTTGCCGTTTGATATAGAGGCCGACGTCATAACCATAAAGGATGACTGGTACGCGGAATGGTACAGGGACATAAACGAAGAGCAGTACAAGTATGACGGAAAGATTCTCAACGTTAAGGCGAGGCTTGTCAACGGCGGTGAGATACCGAAGAATAAATTTGTTTTCGGACGCCATGTTATGACATGTTGCGTCGAAGATATACAGTTTGCCGGTCTCGTCTGCAAATGGTCGGATGAAGCCGCAAAGTTCAATAACGGAGAGTGGGTGTCCGTTACGGCAAAGGTTAAAGTCGAAGAGGATCCGATTTACGGGGGAGGACCGGGGCCGGTACTGTATTGTTCAAAGGTGAAGCCCGCCTCGCCGGCAATCCCGGAGGTGGCGACCTTTTAGATGTCACAACATTTGGAAGAAAGTCGTAAGATTTGAAAATTCCTTTACAATTTAGATAGGGATGGTGTATAATACAAGCGTAGGTGATGCAGGCGGAAACGTTTGAGAGGAGTGACGTGATGTATAAGATAGGCGACCTGGTTATGTACGGAGCAACGGGAGTCTGCAGAGTTGAGGCGGTTTCCGAGGAGAAATTCAGCCTTGAAGAACTTCAGATGTATTATGTCTTGCAGCCACTGTATCAGAATGGAAGGATATATGCGCCGGTTGAAAACAACAAGGTATATATGCGACATATAATAAGCGAGGACGACGCGAACGAACTGATAGACGACATGCCGTCAGTGGAGGCGGAGGCGGTGAAGTGCGGAAGCGTCCAGCAACTCTCCAAGCATTACCAGTCGGTCATAGATACACATGACTGCAGAAACCTTGTACAACTTGCAAAATCCATTCGATTGAAAGAGGAAGCCGCAAACAGACAGAACAAACACTTGGGGCAGATAGATAAAAAATTCATGGAAAGAGCGCGAAATTTGCTGTTCGAAGAATTTGCGGCGGCGCTTAACATAAAGAAAAGCGAAGTTGCGGGATATATAAATCGGAGAGTGGATGAAGAAATCGTTCGCGAGGACGAGGATATTGATATCTGAAAACGATATTTATGAAACTGAAGTTGTCTACGAAAATTTCATACGGTGTCGGAGGAGTGGCAGATGAAGCGATGTACACTCTTGCGGGGACTTTTCTTCTTTTTTTCCTGACTTCGGTTGCGGGACTTGCACCGGCGGCTGCAGGCTCAATAGTTGCGCTGGGCTCGGTATGGGAAGCCATATGCGGTCCGGTTACGGGTTTTTTGTCGGATAACATGGAAACGAGATACGGAAAGAGAAAACCTTTTCTGCTCGCCGCGTCGTTTCCCGTGGCGCTTACGACCACCCTTCTTTTTACGAAAATCAATGCGCCATACGGACTCAAACTCATCTATTACCTGATAATGACACTGCTGTACTGGCAGGCATTCGCAATGTACTTCGTCCCTTATCTTGCATGGGGGTCTGATCTTACAAGCGATTATAAGGAAAGAACGGTTCTCAGGACGTTCGCTTATTTTTTTAACCAGTTGGGAATGGCTTTCGGGCTTATACTCCCGACGGCGTTTGTCGATTTTTTGATGAATATGGGCAAGAGCAGGGCGACTTCGTGGATGTTTACGGGCGGAATCATAGGTATTGCGTGTGCCGCGGCGCTGTTGACCTGCGGATTTACAATACATGAAACGGACAATCCCGGTTTCGTCGGGAAAAGCGGAAGTAAGAAAGCCGGTCTTATACCTCAACTGAAGAGGATGTTTTGCGAGTATGCGGAGATAGTAAAGCTCAGGCCTATACGGTATATTATCGGCGCCAGTCTGCTCTATCTCGCCGCGAACACTTTTTTCCTTTCCGACAGGGTATATTTTTTTACATACAATCAGAGACTTTCGGCAAAGCAGATTACGACAATAATGACGCTGATCATTCTGGCGGGAATCTCGCTCAGTCCTTTGGTGGCGTTCATATGCGGCAGGATCGACAAAAAACATGTATTTACCGCAGGTGTAGGAATGTCGGGTGTGTTTTTGGCGGCCGGTAAGTTCGTGGGGATTGAAAGTTTCCGGGGAAGCTGTGTGGCATCGGCGCTTTACTGTATAGGCAACACATGCTACTGGCAGCTGATGCCCTCAATGATTTACGACGTGTGCGAAGCGGCGGAACTGGCCTCGGGCGAGAAACACTCGGGTCAGGTGATTTCTCTGCAGGCTCTGTCTGAATCTCTATCTGTCGCCATAGGTTCTCAGATGTTGGGTATAATACTTCAACTGGCGGGATTTGAAGCCGCGGCAAAAGATCAGTCCGCGCTGACGCTGTCGTGGATAGACAGCAGTTTTTCAATAATTCCGGGTATCTGCATGCTTGTGGTTGCGGCGGTAATATACAAGCATCCCATAAACGGGGAGAGGTTCAATGCCATATTGCTTGCATTGAAAAGAAAAGAGCGCGGCGAAGAGATAGACATGGAAGAATTCAGTGATATATACGGCAGACGGGCAATCGAAAGACTGAAATAATTCGGAGGGTGGATTTGAAATATTACAGGATAGATGTGGAAACGACGTCACAGGGAATAGAGATAATAACGGCGAAGCTCATGTCGCACGGAATTGACGCAAGTGCGGTGACGGATGCCGGCGACATAGAAGAGCTTATGAAGGAAAAAACGGCGTATGGCTGGGATTACATTGAAGATTCCGTTATCGAAAAGATGAAGGAGTCTCCGAAGATTACTGTGTATACGGACAAGTATTCTGAAGTTGAGGACGTCATGCGGGCGCTCAATGAGCTTTCCGCGGAAATTGGTGACGGCATCTTCGGAGAGGGTGCCGACATCGGAAAGTTAAGACCGGAGATCGCCATCGGGGATGATTCCGAATGGAAGGATAAGTGGAAGGAATATTTTAAGGCTTTCAGGGTATCGGAGCATATAGTTGTAAAGCCCACATGGGAAAAGTATGATAATGCCGGTACCGGCGATATAGTGATTGAAATAGATCCGGGCATGGCTTTCGGTACAGGCGCACACGAAACAACGTCTATGTGTATACAGATGCTTGAGAAATATATGGATGAGGGGGACACGGTCCTTGATGCGGGCTGCGGATCGGGAATCCTGACGATAGCCGCGGCAAAACTTGGAGCGGCAAAAGTTTTGGGAATCGATATAGATGAAACGGCTGTATCGGTCGCGCGGGAGAATATACGCCGAAATGATGTCGGAAATACCGCAAGAGCAGAGCTTGGAGATGTAGGAGAAAACATCGACTTTCTCGGAAACATGGTAGTCGCAAACCTTACGGCCGAACTGATCCGCAACATGAGCGGAGTTGTTCAAAAGTACCTTGAAAAAGGCGGCGTATACATCGTGTCGGGCATACTTACGGAGAAGAAGTCCGCAGTGCTTCAAGCCCTGAACGAGGTCGAACTTGAAATTGCGGAAGTTTGCGAAAAAGGTGAGTGGTGCTGCATCGTCTCAAGGAAAAAGACGGCGTTCGATGAAAAGGAAGAACTTTAATTATCGTCAGGAAACGGAAAAAAGAACTTCAATAGTGTCCGTTTCGGGTGTATACAGCGGGAAAGAGGATAATTTTTAATGAGGGTTGCATTTCATACATTGGGATGTAAAGTGAATCAATATGAAACTGAAGCCATAAGAGAGCAGTTTGCAAGAGCCGGACACGAGATAATCGGAGAAGACGGTTCTGCCGATGTCTACATAATAAACACCTGCACCGTAACCAATCTGGCGGACAGAAAGTCAAGACAGTTTATAAGAAAAGCGAAGAGGAACAACCGCGATGCGGTAATCGCGGTGACCGGATGCTATGCGCAGACAAATCCCGGAGAGGTTTCCCGGATAGACGGGGTTGAGATAATCATAGGAACCAACGAGAAAAACAACATACTTCGTAAGGTTGAAGAATATATGATGGACCGCGGAAGAACCGTCATGGTAAAGGATTATGCGGAACTTACGGAGTACGAGAACCTTGGCGTCATTGAGGCCATGGACTCAAGAAGCAGAGCCTTTGTAAAGATAGAAGACGGCTGCGACAGATTCTGTTCTTATTGTGTCATACCGTTTGCAAGAGGAAAAGTGAGGAGCAGAAGCGAAAAAGATATTTTGACGGAAGTCAGGAGTCTGTTGGCAAAAGGATATGGTGAAATAGTTCTGACAGGAATAAATACAGCCCTTTACGGAAAGGAAAGAGGAGGACTTGAGGTTCTGGATCTCCTGAAAAAGATAGATGAGATACGGGGAGATTTCAGGGTGATACTGAGTTCTCTTGAACCGACGGTCATAAAC
>CP016202.1:39909-49284 GCA_003433295.1 Eubacterium minutum ATCC 700079
TCTTGAACCGACGGTCATAAACGCGGAGTACGTAAAACGGCTTTTAGATTGTAAAAAACTGTGTCATCATCTTCATCTGTCCGTTCAGAGCGGATCAAACAAGATCCTGCGTGAGATGAACAGGCGGTATAATCGGGACGATTATTTGAGAATCGTTGAAACCCTCAGAGAGTTTGACGGCGCTTATGGAATCACGACGGACATTATAGTGGGATTCCCGGGAGAAACGGAAGAAGAATTTCTTGACAGCGTAAGAATAATTGAGGAGTCGCGCTTCAGCAGGGTACACGCATTTAAGTATTCGGAACGCAGAGGTACTCCTGCCGCCGCAAGAACCAACAAGGTCGACGGAGAAACCAAAAACGAAAGGATTCGCAGACTCATGGAGACGGCGGAAAAGGAGAGAGAAGCTTTCAACCGGAGAAGTATCGGGACGGTGAGTAAGGTCCTCGCGGAGAGGAATGAAAGCGGATACGTCACCGGATATTCCGACAACTACACAAAAGTCTACATAGATGAAGATGACTTCGGAGAAAGAGAAATTTCGGGATTTTACCTTGTGAAATTGCTAAAAACATATAAAGATGGTATGATTGGAGAAGTCGTCCGCAAACCGTGATGACCGACCATAGAGGGCGTAATGCGCGGGCATGAGCACATAAGGCGTGAAGATACACGGAGATCGTGACCGGTTTTCGCTTATTCGCGTTTGCACGGCGAACCTGTGGGCGTAAGTTGAGGATATTGCCTTTTAAGAGATACGAAGGAAAGGAGAAAAAGATGTCGGATTGCATTTTTTGTTCTATATCGAATCATGAGATTCCGTCAAATACGGTGTATGAGGACGATAAAATCATATGTTTTCACGATCTGGAACCTCAGGCGCCGGTTCATGTGCTGGTGATCCCGAAGAAACACATCAGGTCACTGGATCAACTTGAAGAATGTGACAAGGACTTAATGGGATACATCATGCTTAAAATCCCGGAAATTGCAAGAAGTCTGGAACTGAAAAACGGGTATCGCGTGGTAATAAACACCGGAGAAGATGCCTTTCAGACTGTCAAGCATATACATGTCCACATCATGGGAAAAAGAAAACTCACATGGCCTCCGGGCTGATTCAATCCCTGCCGTGGCGGAAAGAATTTACACCTGAAAGGAAGCTGAAAAAGAAGGTAAATGAAAAAAGTAAATAAGTTGATGTCCCGGAAAATTGTGCCGGTGACGATAGTGCTGCTTTTGACGGCTGTTTTTCTGGCGGGAATGGTATTTATCGTTTCTTTGGCGGGAGAGAGTAAAATCACGGCGGTTACAAAGGAATTGAACCTTGCCGCGGGAACGACCGCAAGGCTTGAAGTGAATATAGAGGGGAAAAACAAGACCGAGCCGAAGCTCACGTACACGTCTACAAACAATTCCGTGGCGACCGTCAGTGGATCCGGGACGGTGACGGCAAAGAGAGAGGGAACTTGCGGTATAATGGTCAGTACTCCGAGGGGGCAGCGATTGAAAATGGGAGTCAAGGTTACCTCTGAAAAGGATAGTAAGACTATATACCTGACCTTTGATGACGGTCCCACCCCGAACACGACTCCGGAAATACTGCGTATACTGAAAAAGTACGATGCCAAAGCGACGTTCTTTGTCATTGGAGAAAACGTAAACTCAAGTCCGCAGCATCTGCAACAGATAATAGACGAAGGACATACGGTCGGGGTGCACAATTATACTCAGGATTATAACAAGATATACAAGACCGAGAAATCTTATCTGAATGACTTCAAAAAGACGGAAGATCTGATCGTCAAAAAGACGGGGTATCACCCGAACTACTGGAGATTCCCGGGGGGCGGAAACAACGATTTTGTGACAAAAAAAGTGCAAGAGGGAATCATGAAAAGCCTGCATAAAAGAGGCTTTACGGAAATGGACTGGAACAGCAGCGTAAACGATAACGCCGGAGCGGGTCTGAAAGAAAATTTTAAACAGAGCAAGAACTCCGTGGAGATCACAATCAACACCGGGGATGTGCCCGTAATGCTTCTGTATGATTCAAAACTGCATCCCAACACGGGCAAATTGACCGAAAAACTGTTGAAATTCTACAAGAAAAAGGGATATGCGTTTAAAGGACTCGATGAATACAAGGGCAAAGAACTCTGTCTGGGTAAAAACTAATGCTTGCTTTGCAAGGGCAAAGATAGTATAATTTACCCACCGCAGGCTTGATTGTTTGAGTCTGTCATTTCATTACGTCAGGAGGTGAATCGGAATATGGCACAGGTAATCGTGAGAGAGAACGAAAGCTTGGAAAGTGCGCTCAAGAGATTTAAGAGATCTTGTGCAAGAGACGGCGTAATGGCTGAAGTCAGAAAGAGGGAACACTACGAGAAGCCAAGCGTGAGGAGAAAGAAGAAATCCGAAGCCGCAAGGAAAAAGGCTAGGAAATATTAGTCCCCGACCGGTCCGCCGGATTGTTTCCGTGCGGATGTCCGGGTTCGTTTCAAATCAAAGCAGTGAAAAAAGAGAAAAATCAAGAGAAAAGTAAGGGGTTATTGTTCATGCAGTAATCCCTTTTTTAGAAATCAAAGAGAATCATGGAATGAGTAAAGATAAAGCGAAGTACGCCGTTTGTATAGTGGCGTTGGGGCTTTTGAGCATTTTTCTGGCAAACAGTCTTTGGACTGAGATTGCGGGCAATCTGCCGAATGTAGAATTACCCGAGAACCTGAAGCGACTGATTGAACCGGGCAGATATGAAACCGGTGTTTTTTCGTTTATAATGCTGTGTGTCGTAATACCGGCGGTAGAAGAATTCGTATTTCGTTTCGCGTTTTTTAATACACTGAAAAAGTACAGGGGCGTAAAATGCTCAGCCGTGGTGTCGTCGCTGGCTTTTGCATTGATACACGGATTTTCCGCGGCGGCGCCGCTCGCTTTTTTCGCGGGACTTTTATTCTGCTACGTGTATGAGATCGGCGGAGTACTGAAATTCACCGTAGTCATTCATGTTTTAAACAATATGGCGGCGTATTTGTCATTGTTCAGGTATGATTTGCCCTTGGGTGCGGGGGGAGTCCTTGTCGTTACGGCCGCTTCCGCCCTGCTTGTTTTGTCACTGGCGCTGGTCTTGTATTGTCTCAGTCGCTCGCTGCATAAATACGTGGAAATACGATAGATTTTGGAGTATAATCTAAAACATGATGTTGATTGAATTGGAGGGAAGGTGTTGAAGGAAACCGAAAGCATTAAGATTCCGATAGACGAGAGCATAGACGTAAATCTTCTGTTCGGGAATCTGGACTGCAATCTTCAAAGAGTGAGAGAAGCGACCGGAACCGAAATATTTCAGCGTGAGGATTCTCTTGTTCTTAAAGGCGGTGACATAAAGATGGCTGAGGAGATCATTTATGAACTTGTTGCCGCTCTTAAAAAAGGGCATGCGCTGGAAGAACAGAAAGCGGCGTATATTATCTCACTTAAAAGGGACGGTGTTTCGTACGATGAGGAAAATATCGACAGCGATGTCATATGTTTTACGACCAGAGGAAAACCGATAAAAGCCAAGACACTCGGGCAGAAAGAATATGTCGACAGTATAAGAAACAGGGATATGGTTTTTGCGATAGGTCCTGCCGGCACGGGAAAGACGTACATAGCGGTCGCAATGGCGATCAATGCCTATAAGAACAAGGAAATTCAGAAGATTATTTTGGCAAGACCGGCGGTTGAGGCGGGAGAGAATCTCGGATTTCTGCCGGGAGATCTGCAGGAAAAGGTCGATCCTTATCTCAGACCGCTTTATGACGGTCTTTATGACATACTGGGAAGAGAAAATGCCATGCGCCTTAAAGAAAAAGAAGTCATCGAAGTGGTGCCGCTCGCATACATGAGGGGCAGAACCCTTGACGAGGCGTTCATAATTCTTGATGAAGCGCAGAACACCACACAGGAGCAGATGAAGATGTTCCTGACGAGAATGGGATTCGGATCCAAAGTTGTCGTAACGGGGGACATCACACAGGTAGATCTCCCCGGGGGGAAGAAGAGCGGACTCGTAGAAGCGGAAAAGATTTTAAAGAACGTCAAAGGCATAGATTTTTGTCACCTGAATGAGATGGATGTTGTGCGACACGAGATGGTACGCAGGATAATACGAGCCTACGACACATATTACAGGAGAAAGGGAAAAGAATGAATACTTTCTCCGAGCAACCGTCGGAAAGCATGCTTTCATGCGGAAAGGGCAGGGAAAGAGGATGAACATATTCTTTGGTGAAGAAAATCCATGTGCCGAAAGAATCGTATCCGCCATGGAAAAAGCCGCGAAACGCTGTCTTGATCTTGAGGGGATAGACGAGACCGTCTGTGAGATGAGCGTTACTTTTACGGACAGGGACGAAATAAGGCGGTTGAACGGGAAATACAGGGGAACGGATAAGGTTACCGATGTTCTCTCGTTCCCACAGTATGAATCCGTCGATGATATGAACGGAGAGGTGATAGAACTCGGAGATGTCGTGATTTGCGCGGATAAAGCCGAGGAACAGGCTGTCGAGTTCGGTCATTCTTTTGAGAGGGAAATCGTGTATTTATTCACCCACAGCGTACTGCACCTGTTGGGATACGACCATATGGACGAGGATGATGCGCGAAGGATGAGAAACAGAGAAGAAGAGATAATGCAATATCTCAATATTGCAAGGTGATGTATGGAAAGGGAAAAAAGTATCGAAAAGATTTCCACAGGCACGACTTTGCGAACGCACGGGGATGCTGCCGACGCGGATACGAATTACGCGCAGCTGTACAAAATGGCCGAAGAATGCATGAAGAATGCATATGCGCCTTACTCCGGTTATAAGGTCGGTGCTGCAATCATGACCGCTGACGGCAGAGTCTTTACCGGAGTCAATGTGGAAAACGCGTCATACGGATGTACTGTCTGCGCGGAAAGAACGGCATGCGCAAAGGCGATTTCCGAGGGATACAGAGACTTTGAGGCCATAGCCGTGGCGTGCAATAAGGGTAAGACGTCCATGTGTGGAATTTGCAGACAGTTTTTAAGTGAATTCAACCCGGATATTGAAGTCATAACGGGAGAAAATCCGAAAAAACTGCGGGTAAAAAATTTGAGTGAACTTCTGCCGGATGTTTTTTCCATGTAAACGGCGGGGACCGAACAGTCATTTGATTACGGAGAAAGAGATGAGCATGAAATCGGGTTTTGTGGGCATAGTCGGAAGACCCAACGTCGGCAAGTCGACGCTTCTCAATGAAATAATGGGCGAGAAGATTGCGATTACAAGCAGCAAACCGCAGACTACAAGAAATGAGATAAGAGGAATATACACCAGAATCGGCGATGGAGTCGAAGAGGCTTCCGCAACCGGGAACGGGAATGAAACCCAAAATGAGACCGGCGCCGGAATCGGCAACGAAGCGGAATTCAGAAGTCTTACCGGAATCGAAAACGGGATCCAGATAGTATTCATAGATACTCCCGGAATACACAAGGGCAGAAATAAGCTTGGAACGATGATGAGCGACATTGCTGTCAGAACACTGAAAGAGGTCGATCTCATTTTATTCATAGTGGACGGTGAGCCTTCAGAAGGCGGGGGCGACAGCTACATTCTGGATATCATCAGACAGGTTGAAACGGATGCAATACTTGTAATAAACAAGATAGACGCAATGACGCCTGAAGAATATCTGAAAACGTACACTCAATACGAGAAAACAGGAGTTTTCAGAGATATATACGGAATTTCCGCACTGAAGGGCACAAACGTGCATAAACTTTTGAAGTCCATAGAGGGTTACATGCAGGAGGGACCGATGTACTTCCCGCAGGATATGATAACCGATTATCCGGAACGGTTTCTGGTAAGCGAAGTTATACGCGAAAAATTACTCATGTTCCTTGAGCAAGAAGTTCCGCACGGTGTTGCCGTCGAAATAGAATCGTTTGAAGAACTGCCGGACATTACGCGTATAGGTGCGGTGATCTATTGTGAGAAGAAGTCGCATAAAGGAATAATCATAGGTAAACGGGGCAAGAAGCTGAAAGGTGTCGGAAAGGCGGCAAGACTTGAACTTGAGGCGCTACTGGGAACCGGAATTTTTCTTGAAATCTTTGTCAAAGTACGGGAAGGATGGCGCGACAGAGATTTTGACCTCAGCAGTTTCGGTTACAAGGAATGAGGAATAATCAATGCACATAGATTCCCGGGGAATAATTTTCAGACAGGTAAAAACCACGGACATGCGAAGAATGTTGCTTATTTTCACGGAAAAATGCGGAAAACTCAGCGTCGGAACGAGTCTGCCGGAAAAGAATCAAAAGCATGCCTCACTTGCCTTAAGGCCGTTTACGTGTGGAAATTACAGTATATATAAGGGCAGGAATTATTATAACCTTGACAGGGTGGAAACACTTAAAAGTTTTTACGGCATCGGTGAGGATCTCGACAAATACATGGCGGCGTCGCTGGCACTGGAATTGACGGAAAAAATCGTGCCCGAGGAAGTTCCGCAGCCGAGAATCTTTGCTTTGTTGCTGGATTTTCTCAATGAGATGGAACTGAGGAAACAGAAACACACTACCCTGCTTCTGGCATTTGAGACAAAGCTGCTTTTTGCTCTGGGAACATTTCCCCGGCTCGATTCATGCGCATCCTGCGGGAGCAAAGAAAACCCCGAATTCTTTTCAGTTCCCGATGGGGGTGTGATTTGCCGCAGGTGTTTCGAAGACCACAATGCAACAAAAGCGTTCGGAACGGGTTCCGCGGTTTCCGGAACATCGAAAGTGCCCGGGACGGGTTCCGTGGTTTCCGACACGTCGAAAGTGCCCGGAACGGGTCCCGCGGTTTCTGGCACATTGAAAGTGTCCTCTGAAAAAACGGCAGACAACAAGACATTGAAGTCGACAGACGATGAAAGATTGATTTTTAAACTGAATTTTGATATAGTAAAAGTACTGAATTATTTTGCTTCAAATTCGCTCAAAAACTTCCGGAACATAACGCTTCAACAGGATGTTGAGTCGGAACTGCAGGATATGATGCGAAGCTACATTTCATTTCATATGGACGTGGGGAAGCTGAAAAGTGATAAAATGTTGAATGACCGGATTTAGTGCTCATGCCGTGGATCGCGGTCCGGTTCGGCGGCGCGGCGTGTGATTACGGCAAAGTGTGACCGGCCTTTTGTTGTTCGACTTTATCGGGGAGGATATTTTATGGAAATTACACTGGAAAAAATTGAATTGGTGAAGGACAGAACAGGCGTAACCTACAAGGAGGCGAAGGAAGCCCTCGAACAGGCGGACGGAAATGTCGTGGAGGCCATCATATCTCTTGAGGAGAAGATAGACGAAACATCTTCGTCTCAAAAGATAAGCGACCGCGGAGAAAAACTGATAGCCAGGATGAAAGAGGTGATCCGAAGAGGTAATATTGCGAGGATCGTCATCAAACGCGGCGATGAAATAATCCTGAATATCCCTCTAAATATCGGGGTGATCGGAGTCATCGTGGCGCCTTGGGGAATCGTTATCGGAGTTTTGGCCGCATTCGGCTTCAAGTGTCAGGTTGAACTTGTAAAGGACAACGGAGACATCGTCGATATTACCGACAAGGCGGGAAATCTCTACGATGAGGCGGTTATACGCGGCTCCGAGTTTTACGATGAAATCAGAGAAAAAGCTCCGGCGGTTTACGAAACCGTGAAAGAAAAGAGCGGCGACGCCGTGAGTAAGGCGGTGGAAGTTGCAAAAACCGGCGCAGACAAGATAAGATCCAAGTCGGAAAACGCAGCCGAGGATGCCACGGATGCGGAAGGTGAAGTGCAAGAGGTCGTGCAGGAGAAAGCAAAGGGCATGGTCCCGGACGTTGAATACGGTACGGAGAAAGTTGAAGACACTGTAGCCGATGCGAAAGAAGAGGTAAAAGATACTGCTTCCGATGTGAAAGACAAGGCGGAGGACGTGGCCGGAGCCATAGAAGATGAGGCCGAAAAAGCGGCGTCCGACGCGGAAGAGAAAGCGAAGTCGGAAGAACAGATAAAAAGATTTAAATTTTTCTAGGAAAGTTGGTTGACAGATTAGTATGAGTAATGAAGTTTCAATGGAGAAAGTGGTTGCACTGGCGAAAGGAAGGGGATTTGTATACCCCGGATCGGAGATCTACGGAGGACTTGCAAACACATGGGACTACGGACCGTTGGGTGTGGAGTTCAAGAATAACGTAAAGAGAGCATGGTGGAAGAAATTTGTCCAGGAGTCGAAATACAACGTGGGACTTGACGCCGCCATTCTGATGAACCCGAGGACATGGGAGGCATCAGGTCATGTGGGAGGCTTTTCCGACCCTTTGATAGACTGCAGGGAGTGCAAGTCAAGATTCAGAGCCGATAAAATCATTGAAGATTACGTTTCCGCCCGGGGAACTGAACCTGTGGTTGTTGACGGGTGGTCGAACGAAAAGATGCAGGATTATATAGCCGAGCATGGGATAGCGTGCCCGGAATGCGGTAAGAAAAAATTTACTCCGATAAGACAGTTCAACCTGATGTTTAAAACTTTCCAAGGAGTTACCGAGGACGGCAAATCACAGATATACCTTAGACCTGAAACGGCCCAGGGGATTTTTGTCAACTTCAGGAATGTCGCGAGAACTTCGAGAAAGAAGATCCCGTTTGGTATAGCGCAGATAGGCAAATCGTTTCGAAATGAGATAACCCCGGGGAATTTTACCTTCAGAACAAGGGAGTTTGAGCAGATGGAACTGGAATTCTTCTGTAAGCCGGGTACGGATTTGGAGTGGTTTGACTACTGGAAACGGTATTGCGGAGATTTTCTGAAGTCGCTCGGGATGAAAGCGGAAAACATCAGAATGAGAGATCACGAAAAAGAAGAACTGTCTCACTACAGTAATGCGACCACCGACATAGAGTACAGATTCCCGTTCGGCTGGGGTGAACTCTGGGGGATTGCGGACCGTACCGATTTCGACCTGAAAAAGCACAGCGAATTTTCGGGAGAGGAGATGACCTATACCGAGGGAGAGGGGAAGGAAAAGGAAACATACATTCCTTACTGCATAGAACCGTCTCTCGGTGCGGACAGGGTTGCGCTCGCGTTCATGGTAGACGCTTACGACGAGGAGACCGTAACCGATGCAAACGGCAAGGAGGACACCCGGGTAGTTATGAGATTTCATCCGGCTCTTGCGCCTTTCAAGGCTGCCGTGCTTCCGCTGGCCAAAAAGCTTGCGGAAAAGGCGGAACCGATATATGAGGATTTAGCCGGATATTTCAACGTTGATTTTGATATTACAGGGTCGATCGGAAAGCGCTATCGAAGAGAGG
>CP016202.1:49309-59687 GCA_003433295.1 Eubacterium minutum ATCC 700079
AAAGCGCTATCGAAGAGAGGACGAGATCGGCACGCCGTTCTGCATATGCGTGGATTTCGATACGGAAACCGACGGATGTGTCACGGTGCGCGACCGCGATACCATGCAGCAGGTGCGCATACCGATTGAAGAAGTCAGAGCTTACATAGAAGAACGATTGGTGTTCTGAAGAGAGAAAATAAGAGAGAAAAGAGGAAGAAGTACCAATGGAAAATCAGTTTGTTTATTCCTTCAATGAAGGATCGAAGGACATGAGGGACATGCTCGGCGGAAAGGGTGCAAACCTGGCCGAAATGACGAAGATCGGCTTGCCGGTGCCGTTCGGATTTACCGTAACGACGGGGGCATGCAAGAAGTATTATGAAGACGGCGGGAAGATAGACGACGGAATCATCGAGGAAATCAAGATAAAACTTGCGGAACTTGAAAAAGTTATGGGCAAAAAACTCGGAGATCCGGCTGACCCGCTCCTTGTTTCGGTTCGTTCGGGAGCTCCTGTTTCGATGCCGGGAATGATGGACACGGTATTGAATCTCGGGCTTAACGATCAAACCGTCGTGGCGCTCGGCAAACTTACGGCAAACGAAAGATTTGCATACGACAGTTACAGAAGATTTATCCAGATGTTCGGCGACGTTGTAATGGAAGTACCGATGAAAAGGTTCAACAGTATCTTTGACGGGAAAAAGGCTGAAGTGAATGCTGAATTTGACGTGGATCTCACCACGGAGGATTTGAAGGATATAATCGTTAAATACAAAGACCTCTATAAAGAAGCTCTGGGACGCGAGTTCCCTCAGACGCCGTATGAACAGCTCATGGAGGCGATAAAGGCGGTGTTCCGCTCGTGGGGCAATGAAAGAGCCATACTTTACAGAAAGCTGAACGATATATCCGATGACCTCGGAACTGCGGTAAACGTGCAGTCGATGGTGTTCGGAAATAAGGGGAATGACTCGGGTACGGGCGTTGCTTTCACACGAAATCCGGCTACGGGCAGTAAAGAACTGTACGGAGAATTTCTCGTGAATGCTCAGGGCGAAGACGTCGTGGCAGGAATAAGAACGCCGAAGAAAATTTCCGAGATGAAAGAATCATTCCCGGAAGCTTATAAATCATTTGAACACATAGCCGAACTGCTGGAGAAACACTATAAAGACATGCAGGATATGGAGTTTACCGTTGAAAACGGAAAACTTTTCATGCTTCAGACCAGAAACGGAAAGAGAACGGCGGAAGCTGCGGTGAATATAGCCGTGGACATGGTCAACGAAGGACTTATAGACAAGAAACTGGCGGTTCTCAGGATAGAACCCGATTTTGTCGAGCATCTTCTTCATCCGCGATTTGACGAACGGGAAGAGAATAGTGCAACACCTATAGCTCATGGCCTCAACGCATCACCGGGAGCCGCGTGCGGCAAAATCTGCTTCTCTGCGGAGGCAGCCGCTGAAACTGCGGAAGCGGGAGAAAAAGCTATTCTTGTGCGCACGGAAACTTCGCCGGAGGATCTTGCGGGAATGGTTGCCGCTCAAGGTATTTTGACGGCGCATGGCGGAGCGACGTCACATGCGGCCGTTGTTGCGCGCGGAATGGGAAAATGCTGTGTTACTGGCTGTACCGGAATAAAGATAAACGAAGATGCGAAAACTCTTGAAGTGGGCGACAAGGTATACACGGACAAGGATTCTATTTCGGTCGACGGAAGCACGGGAGATGTATATGAGGGAACACTCAAGCTTGTTCCTGTGGATATTTCCGGAAACTTCAACACCATAATGAACTGGGCGGACGAGCTTCGCACCATGAAGGTCAGAACCAATGCCGACACGCCGAGGGATGCGGCTCAGGCCATAGAATTCGGTGCGGAGGGAATAGGTCTTTGCAGAACGGAGCATATGTTCTTTGAAGAAGAAAGGATTCCGGCGATACGGGAGATGATAGTTGCGGACAGCGAGGAAGCGAGGAGAAAGGCTCTTGCGAAACTGCTTCCTTTCCAGAAAAGTGACTTTAAGGCGATGTTCAAGACCTTGGGTGACCGACCTATGACGGTCAGGCTTTTGGATCCGCCGCTTCATGAATTCCTGCCGAAGACAGATGAAGAGATCAGACAGCTTGCGGATATTTCCGGGGTTTCTGTCGCGAAGATAGAAAGCGAAGCTGCAAAGCTGAAAGAGTTTAATCCGATGCTCGGTCACAGAGGATGTCGTCTTGCCGTTACATATCCCGAAATAGCGGAGATGCAGGCGGAAGCTATAATAACCGCGGCGCTTGAGGTAGTTGAAGAGGAAAACCTTGAAATAGTACCGGAGATTATGATTCCTCTGGTTGGGATTGAGAAAGAACTTATAAATGTTAAGAAGACCGTCGTTGCGACAGTGGAAAAATGCATGGAGAAAGCGGGCAGGAAAATCGATTATCTCGTCGGAACCATGATAGAAATCCCTCGTGCGGCTCTGACTGCCGACGAGATTGCGCGGGAAGCCGAGTTCTTCTCGTTCGGAACCAATGATTTGACGCAGATGACCTATGGATTCTCAAGGGATGATACGGCGGAAATCATTCGTCAGTATGTGGATAAGGGGATTTTGGAGAGTGATCCGTTCAAGACTGTTGACCGTGCGGGAGTAGGAAAACTTGTGGAAACCGCGGTCACGCTCGGCAAAAAAGTCCGCCCTAACATTAAACTGGGAATTTGCGGAGAACACGGCGGCGACCCTAAGTCGATAGAATTCTGCAACAGCGTAGGACTTCAGTATGTGTCATGCTCGCCTTATCGCGTACCTGTGGCAAGATTGGCGGCTGCTCAGGCGGCAATAAAGCAGAGTGAAAAATAATGTGAGAGGCGCCCTCGGATAAGGGAATCCTCTGTGCTTTAGCAGGCTTTGGATGCGGCAGGTTATCGAAAAGTTGCGTTCAGAGTTTGTGTAGAACGCATCGTAATCGGTGTGTGGAGTGGTCAAGGAGGAATCCGGCCACTCCGTTTTTTCGTGGAATACAAAAAATGTTTAAAGTGTAAAAGGAGAGATGGACATGGTCAATCAGATGTATCCTAAATTGGAAATCAATTTAAATTATCTAAGAGAAAATGTAGCTGAAATGGTAAGACGTTGCGGAGAGAGAGGTATCGAAATAGCCGGAGTCATAAAGGGCACCACAGGGCTGGTTGAGTGTGCGAAGCAGTTTGAGGCCGGAGGGTGCAGCATTATGGCATCTTCAAGGCTTGAGCAGATAGAAGACTGTATGGCGGCGGGAATCAAAATGCCGTACATGCTTCTCAGAATTCCTATGCCGAGCGAAACTCCGGAAGTGATAAGGTTGACCGATATTTCTCTTAACAGTGAGGTCTCTGTGCTGAAAATGCTTGACGAAGAAGCAAAGAAGCAGGATAAAGTCCATCAAGTGATTCTTATGGCCGACCTGGGCGATCTGCGCGAGGGTTTCTGGGATAAAGATGAGATGATTGATGTAGCTGTGGAAGTTGAAGAAAATATGCGGAATCTGGAACTTGCCGGAGTAGGAACCAATTTGGGATGCTACGGTTCGGTGCTTGCCACGGAAGAAAAACTTGATGAGCTTGTTGAAATAGCGGAGAAGATTGAAACTAAAATCGGAAGAAAACTGAAATACATTTCCGGCGGTGCCACAAGCAGCCTGATGCGCGTGATCGACGGAGATATTCCCGAACGCATCAATATGCTTCGATGTGGAGAAGGTATTCTGCTTGCAAGAGATCTTGATGTTTTCTACGGGTATGATATGAGTTACATGCATCAGGATGTATACAGACTGAAAGCGGAAGTTGTGGAGGTCAAGGACAAGCCGACATATCCGGTCGGCGAGCTTGCCGTAGATGCATTCGGCAAGGTTCCGGAATATACCGACAGAGGAATCAGGAAGAAAGCTTTGCTTGGAATAGGTAAGGTTGATTACGGAAGCGCCGACGAAATATTCCCGATAGATACGGGAGTAGAAATACTCGGTGCGTCAAGTGATCATACCATTCTCGACATAGAGGATCTTGACCGTGAACTTAAGCCGGGAGATGTGTTGGAATTTATCATAAACTATGCGTCGCTTGTCTATCTGACCAACTGCAGAAATGTGAATATAGAGTACGTGTGATGAAAGTGGAACCCGTCTGCGGCTTTGCGGGCCGGTTATGGAATTGTAGCGTGGAAAGGATTTAAGAATGTGGGACTTGGTATTGTACCTCGGCATAACTTTGGCGGGATATGTCGCCGGTGATATTGCAAAACGAAAGAACATGACGCTGAACTGGAGTAGAAAGGTTCAGACGTTTGCAATATCGGCACTCGTATTTACAATGGGTGTCAGAATCGGATCCAACGACGAAGTCGTCGGCAAGCTGGATTCAATCGGTGTGTATGCGGCAGTTTTTACACTGGTGGTTATGGTATGCAGTGCGGCCGCAATAACGCTTACAAGAAAACTTCTCGGCATAAACAGGTTTGGTTTGCGCGAGAAAAAAGGCAATGACGCCGACGTGAAGCGAAGCGGAAAAATAAAGAAAAAGACCGGATTCAAAATCGACCTTATGACGATTCTCATACTGGCATTCGTATCGCTCGGTATAGCGACGGGCTACATCGTATTCAGAAGAAGCGTTGAAAATATGACGGCATTCAACGAACTGCTCGGAACGTGCATCAAGATAGGACTCTGTACCTTGCTTGTATTTGTAGGAATGGATATAGGTGTTGAGGGGAAGGTCGTAAAGCAGTTCAAAAGCGTAGGGATAAGGATAATCGCGATTCCGGCGGCGGTGATTGCGGGTACGCTTGCGGGATCGTTGATATGCGGTATTCTGTTGCCCATATCAATGCGGGAGTCCATGGCGATAGGCGCCGGACTTGGATGGTATTCACTGGCGCCCGGTATAATAATGGATAACGGTTTTGTCGTAGCGGGAGCGATATCGTTCATGCATAACGTCATGCGGGAACTTTTTGCAATACTCGTAATCCCGATAGTGGCGCATTACATAGGATATGTGGAGACGGTGGGGCTGCCGGGGGCCGCATCAATGGACGTCTGTCTCCCCATAGTGGAACGTTCAACATCAAGTGCAACGGCAGTATATTCGTTTGTAAACGGTGCGGTTCTCTCCATAGCCGTACCTATACTGGTTACAGCCATCATAAGCTGATGACCTATACTGGTTACAGCCATCATAAGTTGATGACCGATTTAGAAACCTATAAACCGATAACCGGTTTAGAAACCGCGCCGTACTTATCGCTCCGAGAACGGGGCATGAACAGTTGCATGGCTTGTTGAGCATATTGAGCATGCAATGAAGCGAAAATTTCTTCCGGATCATCGGCGGTGCGCCGCGTGCTCAGCTGAAATAGCGAAAAACGCCTTTCACCTTGCCCTGTATGCTTACATCATTGAGTATTATCGGACTCATTGAGTCGTTTTCCGGCTGGAGCCGTATATGCCCGGATTCTTTGTAGAAAGTCTTGACGGTAGCTTCACTTTCGAAGCCGTCCACCATTGCGACCACTATATCCCCATTGTTGGCGGTCTGCTGCTGCTCGACAAGAATCAGATCGCCGTCCATGATTCCGGCATTGATCATGGAATCCCCGCTGACCCTGAGCATGAAGCAATTTCCTCTCGCATATTCCGCAGGTACGGGGAAGGAACCGTCAATATTTTCCTCGGCCGTTATCGGAATGCCCGCGGCAACCCTGCCCACTATCGGAATTTCAATCGTATTGTGTCGATCATCCTCAAATGAACCGGAAAGACCTGCCGCATTTTCCGCGGCTCTATTTCCGGTTCCGGCGTTGCCGGCATTTCCGGCACGAGTTTCGTCTCTGCCGAGGCCTGCGCCGGATTTATCGCTTTTCGTATTGCCCGTCACGGCGTCGGGAAGATTGAGGTTTACGAGTTTCAGCGCACGAGGCTTTGAAGGATCCTTTTCAAGATATCCTTCTTTCACAAGTATCGCTATGGACTTATGCGCCGTGGAAGTGGACTTAATATCCATTGCGGTACATATTTCCCGCACTGTGGGAGGATATCCCTTCGCGAGAATTTCACTCCTCATAAAATTCAATATTCGCTGTTCTCGTTCTTTTAATTTGCTCATGGAATCCTCCGCTCCGCCATTGGCACTCATAGTTGTTGAGGAATTTCTCCCCTTTGATACGAATGATTCTAACACATCCGTACGCAAAAGTAAACATGTGTTCGCGCCGCATCATTCTGTTTCATAAATTGATGCGAATGTCGAACTTATGCCTTTTGCGACCGCCCGGGCGTATTCGTTCATTTTCTCGTCGAAAAGTTCATTGTCTTCCTCGTTGCCTATGAATCCGAACTCTATCAAAACCGAAGGCATCTTGGAGTACTTGTTTTCCGCATAGTCTTTTTTTGCGTTTACGAGAGAACCTCCGTGAACGCCTCTGTCCTGAGTTATGCCCACCTTTTTTATTTCCGCCATGATGTTTTCGCCTAGAAGTTTGTCATTGGAATTGTTTGCGGACGGAATCCATATTTCCACGCCATGTCCGTCGGGTCCGGTGTTTCTGTGTATTGAAAGCATTAACTTCGCTTTACTTTTATTGGCTCGGTCAGCCCGCTCTTTTCGTCCGACAAATTCATCGGTTGTTCTTGACATCGAAACCCTGAATCCCTCCTTTTCAACCGCTTTTTTGATTGCAAAACCGAATTCGAGGGTGTCTTTTTTCTCCGTCCGACCGCCTTCACGAGCACCGGGATCTTTGCCGCCATGTCCCGGATCGATAAATATGGTTCCGCGTAAAACGGTCTTTTGACTCTCCGGTTTTAAAAAGGCTTTTTTCAATCCGAAAAGTATCAGTGTAATAAGCAGAAGAAAAAACAGTAACATTATCACCAGCCTTACGGCAACTTTGATTGCGGTCTTTTTCCTTTTCCTTTTGCGTAAAATTCTTCGTAATTGAATGTCTGTGAGCTTTGAGTGATCGAAATCTTTTTTTGCCATATTCTTCTCCGTCTTCTGAGCGGTTTATATGTTTTCAAACGTTCTTAACGCATATTATACAGAAAATACGGTAAAAAAACAATTAATAACTTATCTATGCCTGCGTCCGTGTTCGGAATTCCGGTAATGAAAAATTAATGTGAACATAGTAACGGCAAAAATCCGTATTCCCAAGAATTTCCCACCATAAGAATAATGTATACTTATCGTTTATACGTTTACAAAAGGTAATATCAACAATATAATCTATGTAAGGTGCATTATGTTGCTCGAAAGGAGATTATTATGATTTCATTTTTACTCGGTATCGTTCTTCTGATTGTCGGATATATGACTTACGGCAAAATCGTTGAACGCTTTAACAAACCTGATGACAGGACAACTCCTGCCTACGCGTTGCAGGACGGTGTTGACTACATTCCTATGTCATCGCCCAGGGCATTTCTAATACAGCTTCTGAATATTGCAGGACTCGGTCCGATTTTCGGCGCGATTTCCGGTGCAATATGGGGACCTGTAGTTTATCTGTGGATTGTTTTTGGAACAATATTTGCGGGCGGTGTTCATGACTATCTTTCAGGTATGATGTCGGAGAGGAATAACGGCGCTTCCATCTCAGAAATTGTAGGTAAATATTTAGGACCTATAATGGCAAATGTTATGAGAGTTTTCTCTGTTGTGCTACTGGTCATGGTAGGTGTGGTATTCCTTGTGGGACCCGCACAGTTAATCGCCCTGCTTACTCCGAGTTCCCTTGGAGTTCAGTTCTGGACGGTAGTAATTTTGGTTTATTATTTCTTGGCTACATTGCTTCCGATAGACAAGATTATCGGTAGGATCTATCCGATCTTCGGATTGGCGCTAATCATCATGGCTATCGGTATCGGCGGCGCTACACTGATCCACAACGGTGAACGCCCGATGCTTGAACTCTGGGATCACTTTAGAAATATGTATCCCGGAGATAAACAACTTCCGATTTGGCCGCTGATGTTTATTACAGTGGCCTGTGGAGCTATTTCAGGCTTCCATGCAACCCAATCGCCTATGATTGCCAGATGCCTCAAGAACGAAAAGGAGGGAAGAAAAGTATTCTACGGAGCCATGGTTGCCGAGGGTATGATTGCTCTTGTATGGGCAGCGGCAGGTGTCGCTTTCTACTATGATAAAGCCGGTGCGGGAACCGGATTGCAGGCTTTACTTGCAATGAAGGGTGGAAACTCCGGTACGGTATATGAAATGTCAACCAGTTTGCTGGGTATCGCAGGCGGCGCACTCGCAATGGTAGGTGTTATTGCCTGCCCTATTACGTCAGGTGATACAGCTTTCCGTTCTGCAAGACTTACAATAGCTGACTGGTTCAAAATTGACCAGAAAGATACAAAGAAAAGACTTCTTCTTTCACTTCCTTTACTCTTAATAGGCTACTTCATTTCAACACTTGATTATGCTGTTATTTGGAGGTATTTCTCATGGTCAAACCAGACTCTGGCTATGATGGCGCTATGGGCGGGTGCAACGTATCTGTGCAGATATGTCAACAAAAAGGCAAGTTGGTTTTCCACAATCCCTGCAACATATATGTCAGCTGTTTCACTGGCTTACATCCTGCAGGCACAGGAGGGTTTCCGTTTGGATCCGACCGCGTCTGATATTGCAGGCATAGTATTTGCCCTGGCTTGCCTTGTTCTATACATAGTAAAGGTTTACCTGAAAGCAGGAACTACTCCGATGGCGGATCAACCTTTAAAAGTAAAATAGTTGATTGAAGACGACTGCTTTTACACGATCTAACCGGCGGTATAGACATTACTTTTTATAATGTCAAACATTAGAAAAAGTGTGTACAAAAACCGGTGTGAATTGGTATAATTGGTGTGGAGTTTTATTGTAGGCTTGATGAAAGAGATGAAATGAAATAGGAGTTGTTATGAAAAGTTTTATCAAGTTCGTACCTGTCATCATTCTCGCATTTTTGATGGCATTTATGAAAGAAGATGCGTTGATCGCTGCACCGATTGCTACCATCGCGGCGATGATCGTTGCACGTCTGACGGAGAAACTTTCCTTCAAGGATTGTATTGACGCATCTGTGGAGAGCGTGAAAAATATTCTTATTGCGCTATTTATTCTTATGTTTGCCTATGCTATGGCAAGCGCATTTATGAAGACGGGTGTAGGAGCATCCGTAATCAACTTGGCTCTTAATGCAGGTATAACTGCAAGGAGCGTGGCTGTTGTAGGTATTCTCGTCACCTCCATACTGTCGGTTGCGACGGGTACTTCATGGGGAACATTTGCGGCCTGCGCGCCGATTTTCCTGTGGCTGTGCCACATCGTTGACCCTAACGCGGCAACGGACGGATGTTTGTTGCTCACCACCTGTGCAATTGCGGGCGGCGCCTGCTTCGGTGATAACATCGGTCTTATCTCCGACACTACCATCGTATCTTCCGGTATACAGGGAGTAGAGGTTGTGGACAGAGTTAGGACACAGGGTGTATGGTCGGTATCGTGCCTGATCTTGGCGATTATAGTATTTGCCATCGTAGGCATGGCTTGGGGACTTCCATCAAACCATGTGGACACATCCGGTATCATGAACACGATTCCAAAGAGTGCAATTGATTATCTGACACAGGAAAGACCTGAGGCTGTGGATCTTCTCAACCAGGTAGGTTCAAACGCAAAGGTTGCGGTACCAATGTATATGATAATTCCGTTGCTTCTTGTAATCGGTCTTGCTATAGCAGGTCTGAACACGTTTGTTTGCATCGGATCCGGTATCGTGTCCGCTTACTTGCTCGGCCTCGCTGCAGGGACTACGTCTTTTGCGGGACATGGTTTCCAGGATTATCTGGACCTTTGCCAGAAAGGTTTTGCAGATGCAGGTAGCTGGGTTATAGTAATGATGATGTGGGTTGCCGCATTCGGCGGAATAATGGGTAAGATGAAAGCATTCGATCCGCTCGCAAGGGGCATCGTCGCCATATCCAGAAAGGTGAGACACCTTATGTTCTGGAACGGCGTGCTCTGTATCGGAGGAAACTTCGTTCTTGCCGATGAGATGGCGCAGATTGTTACTATCGGACCTATCATCAAGACGATAGCTGAGGAAGAAATCGAAGGAAGCGAAGAGGATATGTATAAAATTAAGCTCAGGAACGCAACCTTCGGTGATGCCATGGGCGTATTCGGTTCCCAGCTTATACCTTGGCACGTTTACCTTGGATTCTATGTAGGTATCGCGGCAAACGTATATCCGCTGTACCACTTCAGGAATACCGATTTTATCAAGTTCAACTTTATGGCAATGATTGCAGTATTCTCATTGCTGCTCGTAACGCTGACGGGTCTGGATCGCTTTATTCCGCTCTTCCG
>CP016202.1:62105-66671 GCA_003433295.1 Eubacterium minutum ATCC 700079
AAAGGCACGCTCACATGGAGCGGAAAAGCAAATTCAGTGCCGGAAAACATGGATTTAGACGATATAAAGCTTGCGGTAATACAAAAAGAACTGCCGTTCAGCACGAGAAATGCGATAATAACGGAGGAATCCAAGAGAGTCTTCTTTTCGATTCTTGAAGAATTTTTCGATCCTGCGGTGTCTTTACTGAAAGTGGGACACGGAACGTACATAGGCGAGAAGGTCAGGATCAACGGAGACGTGAGGATAGGACACAATTGCTCCATAGACGGTGAAATAACGATTGAAGACGGAACCGTAATCTATAACAATGTGTCCATAGTGAACAAAGTGAGCATCGGTTCAAATTGTGTGATTCAGTCGGGTGTTGTCATAGGACATGACGGCTTTTCATATTCGGAAGACCCGGAGAGGAATAAGCGTATGATAAAACACCACGGAGGAGTCGTTATCGGTAATGACGTCTTTATCGGAAGCAATACGGCGATTGCGCGCGGAACGATAGATGACACGGTTATAGGCGACGGTACCAAGATAGATACGCTGTGTCACATTGCGCACAATGTGCATATAGGTAGAAGCAACGCCTTGGTTACGGGAACCGAACTGTACGGTTCGGTTCACACCGGCGACCATGCGTACTTCGCTTCCGCGACCGTGAGGGAACAGCTACGTATCGGAAAAGACGCGCTGGTCGGCATGAAGGCCACCGTACTTAAGGATGCCGAGGACGGGCAGGTGCTTATAGGCACTCCCGCAAAGCCTGCGAAGGGAAAGCAAGGAGAATGAGGCGGTTTGCGGAAAAGGCGTTTATATGGTAGAATGGCACGCAGAGTTTTAGATTTAAAAGGGGATGAACAGTGTCTATGCGGAAGTTTTTGCCCGGGTTTTCATGCCGGGAGCAAGCATAGAATCCTCTGAATGCCCTGTAGGGCATTTATCGGGTTTGTCTGTATTTTAGAGAAGAAAGAGAATGAGAAGCATACAATTTTCACCGCCGGACATCACGGAATCGGAGATAAGCGAAGTGGTCGATGCCCTGCAATCGGGATGGATTACCACGGGCGTCAGAACTAAACAATTTGAGAATAATATCGCGGAATATATAGGCACAAATAAGGCCGTTTGCTTAAATTCCGATACTGCGGCAATGGAAATGACCTTGAGAGTGCTCGGTGTAGGGAAAGGTGATGAGGTTATCACGTCCGCCTACACTTATACGGCATCCGCCGCCGTAATAGAGCATGTCGGTGCGAAAATCGTGCTGATTGACACGGAACCTGATACACCTGAACTTAATTATTCACGGCTTGAGGAAGCGATAAATGAGCGGACAAAAGCAGTCATACCGGTTGATGTGGCGGGCATTGTCTGTGATTACGACAGGATTTTTCAGATAGTCGATAAGAAGAAAAAACTTTTTAAGCCGAGCGGAGATATTCAGAAGGCAATCGGCAGGGTTTGCGTTATTGCCGACTCGGCTCACGCTTTCGGTGCGAAAAGGGCGGGAGTCCAAAGCGGGAACTTTGCGGACTTCACATGCTTCAGTTTCCATGCGGTCAAGAATCTCACCACAGCGGAGGGCGGATCTGTTACGTGGAAAGGCATTGACGGTATTGACGATGATGAGATATATAGGCTGTTTATGTTGTATTCTTTGCACGGACAGAGCAAGGACGCTCTGTCGAAGACCGAACTCGGAAGCTGGGAGTATGATATAGTTGTGCCGGGATTCAAGTGTAATATGACCGACTTGCAGGCCGCAATAGGGCTGAAGCAGCTGGAAAGATATGAAGATCTGCTGGCAAGACGCAGGGAGATCTGCGGAATATATGAAAAAGAACTTTCCGGGACGAAGGTCGGATTGATAAAGCATCTCGACGGTGACAACGTTTCGAGTTGTCACCTCATGATTTCGAGAATTGAGGGAGCGGACGAGAATGCAAGAAATGCGCTTATAGGGGAAATGGCGAAGTTTGGCGTGGTCACCAATGTTCATTATAAGCCGCTTCCGATGTTTACCGCATACAGGAACCTCGGCTTTGATATAGGTGATTATCCGAATGCTTTCAATCAGTATAAAAATGAGATTACTCTTCCGCTCCATACGGGTCTTACGGATGAAGATGTGGAATACGTATGCGACTCTTTGAGAAAGAGTATTGAACAGGCAGGGTTTTGATGGGACTTCGCAGTTGGGAAAAACTTCCGGATGAGATGAGGACAGAAGAATTGAGACCATATTATGACCTGCTGTCGGGAAAAAGGGCGTCGTTGATAATCAAGAGGATATTTGATGTGATCATGGCGCTGATATTGCTGGTGATACTGGCGATTCCGATGATAGCGCTTGCCGTATGGATTAAGATCGACTCGAGGGGAACGGTGATCTTCAAACAGGAAAGAGTAACGAGGTACGGTAAAAAGTTCAAGGTCTGGAAATTCCGAACCATGGTGGAAAACGCGGAAAAACTCGGTGAACAGGTCACTTCGGATCAGGATGCGCGCATCACCCGGGCGGGAGCCCGCCTGCGGGATCACAGACTCGATGAATTGCCCCAGCTTTTCAATGTTCTCTTCGGTGACATGTCCTTTGTGGGAACAAGACCCGAGGTTCCGAAGTTCGTCGATGCATATTCGCCGGAGATGCTGGCTACGCTTCTTCTGCCGGCGGGCATAACATCGAGGGCGAGCGTACTTTTTAAAGATGAAGACGAGATACTGAAAGGTTCGGATGATGTATACAGTACGTACCTTGAGAAAGTTCTTCCAAAGAAGATGGAACTGAATCTGGAATCGTTGAGAAAATTTTCGTGTACGGATGATATAAAAACCATGTTTTTGACAGTAAAGGTAGTGTTTATCGGATGAATATACTTTATATAAATCATTATGCGGGAAGCCCACGGATGGGCATGGAATTCAGACCATACTATTTTGCGCGGGAGTGGGTAAAGATGGGACATGACGTAACCATGATAGCCGGGGATTACTCACACCTGAGATCGAAAAACCCCGATGTACTTAAGGACTTTCAGGAGTCGAACATCGATGGGATCAGATATGTGTGGCTGAAAACAGGGCAATACGAAGGTAACGGCGTAAAAAGGGCGATGACGATGAAGCGCTTTGTCAGTAAACTGTATATGTCGGCAGGCAAAATCGCAGACAGGTTTTCTCCGGATGTGGTGATATCGTCATCGACATATCCGCTTGACACGTATCCCGCACGCAGGATCGCAAAGAAAGCGGGGGCAAAACTCATACATGAGGCGCATGACATGTGGCCTTCGACCCTCACTGAAATAGGCGGTATGTCAAAGTATCACCCGTTTGTGATTGCCATGCAGTTTGCGGAAAATGCGGCGTATAAAAATTCGGAACGGGTGGTGTCGCTCGGACCTCTTACAGAACCTTATATGAGGGAACACGGTCTTGCGCCAAACAAGTTTATACACATACCGAACGGTGTGGACTACGAGGAATGGAGAAATCCCGAACCTTTACCGGAGAAGATGGAAAAGAGGCTCAAAGAAATACGGGCAAACGGTGAGTTTATCGTAGGCTATTTCGGAGGGCATGCTCTGTCAAACAATCTCAGAGAACTCATTGAAGTTGCCACACGGCTGAAAGAGAGGAAAATTCATTTTGTTCTGGTCGGCAACGGAGTCGAAAAAAAGTCTTTGATCGAGCTTGCGGATGAGCGTGGACTTTCCAACATTGATTTTTTTGGCCCCGTCCACAAAAAAGCGATTCCTACACTGGTTAAGTTCTTTGACTGCGGTTATGTGGGCGCAAAGGCTTCTCCGTTGTATAGATTCGGTATATGTGTCAATAAAGTCTTTGACTACATGGCGGGAGGACTCCCGATTATATGTGCCATAACAGTGCCGTCGTCCCAGGTAAGCGAAGCCGGGTGCGGTATATGTGTGGATTCCGGCAGTACCGACGCCGTAGTTGACGCGGTAATAGAGATGTCGGATAACTCACCCGAAAAAATGAAGGAATTGGGGGAGAGAGGCAAAAAGGCCGTCAGAGAGAAATACAGGTATGATATACTGGCCAAACAGTTTAGTGAGTTGTTCGAATGATAAGAGGAGTTGCTTTGATGAAAAATGAGTTGTTGAGAAAGATTAAAAATAAAGAACTCACCGCAGGAGTTGTGGGTCTTGGCTACGTCGGGCTGCCGCTTGCCGTGGAAAAAGCAAAAGCGGGATTTAAAACCGTGGGTTTTGACGTTCAGGAGAGCAAGGTCGATATGGTCAACGCCGGACACAATTATATAGGCGATGTGGTTGATGAAGAACTGAGCAAACTGATTGAAACGGGCATGCTCTCGGCTACAAACGATTTCAGTTTTATAAAGGATGTGGACTTTGTAGCGATATGTGTACCCACGCCTCTTGACTCGCATCAGCAACCGGATATCAATTACGTAAGGTCGTCGGCGGAACTTATCGCAAAGTACATGAAAGTAGGAACCATCGTGGTCCTGGAGTCCACCACCTATCCGGGAACCACGGAAGAACTGCTCAAGCCCATACTTGAGAAAGGATCCGGACTGGA
>CP016202.1:66696-78606 GCA_003433295.1 Eubacterium minutum ATCC 700079
GATCGCTTTATTCCGCTCTTCCGCCTGCCGAGCGAGCCGAATGTACGTTTAAGGAAAAACACCGCAAAATAAATTTAATCTTACAATTGACTCCTTGACCCCGATTGCTCGGGGTCTTTTTTCGATTTCTGTTGATTTTTGGAAGAATGTGTATTACAATGCGTATAGTCTGTACTTCGATAAGAAATAATTTTGCGCTTTTGAGGATCTTTTTATCTTTTCGTCGTCGCTGTTGACTTATAGGCGTTAAAGTCACTCATCAACATAGTTGGATCTTAATAATCCTCTTTAGCCGCATACGATTGAATTTGGGTGTAAAAACTACAAGTAAAGGAAGGAAAAACCATGAAACACAGTGAAAAAAGCTTGGGTGGGATTTTTTTTATTCTGATGGCGGTATTTTGTTTGATCTTGGTGATGGCACGAACCTTTGATAAAGTATATGCTGACGATATCGGTGAAAATACAAAAACAAAAATAACAGATTTCTCAATTACAAGAACGAATGGGACGATCCCGCCGAACGGATTTTTTTTAAATGAAAATATCAAGCTGAATATCAATTGGGATGCAAGCCACTACGGCAACTCATTAAAAGAAGGCGACTACTTTAAGATAAAACTGCCAAAAGCGTTTAAAATCATTAACTCGGCAGGGAATACAAATTTTCCGATTAAAAGTGCGGACGGAAGCATAATCGCAAATGTAAATGTTAAAATAGGCGAGAACGGTGCCGGTGGCGAGGTAAAAGTTGTATTTACAAAATATGTAGAGGGGAAGTACCATATTAAAGGTAATATATCTTTGATTTCACGTTTAAATACCGAAGTGGTTACCCCAAATCAGAAGAATACTTTTGAAATTTCCGTAGGATCTTACTTTTCAACCGTAACGATTCCGGTGCTTCCGGGGTCGGGAGGTGAGGTTAAAGATGAAATACTCAATAAATGGTCGAATAGCACTCTTACACAAGAAGGTCATGTGACGTGGGTTCTCAGAATAAATCACAAAAAGGGCACCCTCAATAATGTTACGATTTCCGACCGGCTGTCGTCGAATTCAGGGAGTATCTCGGGGATTGGATATGTGCCGGACTCTTTTATTCTCAAAGAAGTTGAGATGAATGAAAGAGGGGAAATCGTAAATATCATAAGTCAGAAGAATGTGAGCAGGCAGGTTCAGTTTAATGCCGACAGGACACAGTTTACATATTATATGGGCAAAATTGAGGGGAAGCAGTATCGCTTATATTACAGATCCACCTTCAAACCGGGAATAAAATTGCATAATAAAGCAAAACTTGAGAGCAGTGAAAAATCTAAACAGGTTATTTCGCAATTCGGCGAAATAAGCGGTAGCGGAGAAGGCGGCAGCGGACTTGCAAAGAGAATGCGGCTTATAAAAGCCGATGCCGAAGACGATTCGATTTTACTCAAAGGGGCGGTTTTTGATGTTACCGCACCGGATGGCGGCAAGTTTGAACTCACTACAGATGATGACGGTGTTGTGACTTCAGGAATATTGAGTCCCGGAAAGTACAGGGTCAAAGAGAAAAAGGCACCGTTAGGTTATGAACTCAGCAATGAGGAATATACGATGGAAGTAAGTGACACTGAAGGTGCGGTGAAAAAGATATTGAACAAAAAATCCGTACCACCGGATCCAAAGCCCGACCCGAAACCAAATCCGGATCCAAAACCGGGTTCAAAGCCCAACCCGGATCCCAAAATCGTCAGCGACAGTAAACCGGCGGTCCTGACGTCGGAGAACAAGTCGGATGGAAAACCTTCTTCCACCGCTAAAACGTCGTCACACGCGAAAAGGAAAAATACGGATACTCATAATCCGAAAACGGGAGACAAAACGAATCTATATCTATACCTAATTGTTGCGGTTATATCGACAATGCTGTTTGCGGTTGTTTATTCACGTAGAAGAGTCGATCATAAGCAGTGACCGCTCAATAAGTCAGACGGGGACTTATTGAAGCATGAGCATGTTAGGTTGGGATCGAACCTCTGCCGGTCGTTAAACACACAAACGATAAGCCGGGAGCAATATGCTCCCGGCTTATCGTTTTGGTATCGCCTAGGGGAGTCGAACCCCTGATTCAGCCGTGAGAGGGCTACGTCTTGACCACTTGACCAAGGCGACACGTTTCTCTTGAAAACTCGCAAGCATTATTATATACTAATGCTTGCGAGTTTTCAAGAGAAAAAACCGCCGGATAAAAGTTTTTTTGCGTGCGTCGCCACGTTAAGAATATGATGTATGAGGAGTATTTGGCATGATGAAATATGTGAGCACCAGAGGAGAGAAAAAGGAACTGACGGGGGCACAGGCGATAATACAGGGAATGGCGCCTGACAAAGGACTTTATGTGCCCAAGTATATTCCTCAACTTCCTTTTGAAATATCGGATATGAAATTCAAAGGATATAAGGAGGTGGCGAAGAAAATTATCGGAACTTTTTTTGATGACTACACGGCTGATGAAATTGAGTTCTGTGTGGAAAGCGCTTACGATGAAAAGTTTGACACTGAGGATATAGTTCCCGTGAAAGAAGCCGGTGGAGCGTATTTTCTGGAACTATATCATGGAAAGACCGCGGCGTTCAAGGATATGGCACTTTCGATTCTGCCCTATCTGCTTACAACCGCAATGAAGAAAGAAAACGAAGACAAGAAAGTCTGCATACTCACGGCGACTTCAGGAGATACGGGTAAAGCTGCGCTTGAAGGGTTTGCGGACGTTGACGGTACCGAAATCGTTGTTTTCTATCCGAACAGCGGCGTGAGCAAGGTTCAGGAGAGGCAGATGGTCACTCAACGGGGAAAAAACACACACGTGTTCGCCGTCAAAGGGAATTTTGACGATGCGCAGACCGGAGTCAAAAAGATATTCAATGACCGCGCTATGGCTGATGAGCTCGCGAAAGACGGATTCAGACTCTCCTCCGCAAATTCGATTAACATAGGCAGACTTATCCCTCAGGTCGCATATTATGTGTATGGATATGTCAAATTGCTTGAGAAAAACCGTATAGTGGAGGGTGACAGGATAAATGTGGTTGTCCCCACAGGAAATTTCGGGAATATACTCGCCGCTTTTTACGCAAAGAAGATGGGGCTTCCGATCGATAAGCTTATCTGTGCTTCAAATAGAAACAAGGTGCTTACGGACTTTTTCCTGAGCGGTGAATACGATGTTCACAGGGATTTTTATCTTACAAATTCGCCATCCATGGACATACTGATTTCCAGTAATCTCGAGCGTCTCCTGTATCATGTGCACGAATGTGATTCGCAGGTAGTGAAAAGCCTCATGGCTTCTCTGGACTCGGCAGGCAGATATAGAATCAATGATACCGTCAGGGAGGCTCTCGCGGACTTCCGCGTCGGTTTTGCGGACATCGGACAGACCAACGAAACCATAGGGAAAATGTATGCAAAAAATTCATATCTGATCGATACTCATACGGCTGTTGCATATAAAGTCCACGAAGATTACATAAAGACTTCCGGCGATGATAAACCGACTCTTATAGCTTCGACGGCAAGTCCGTATAAATTTGCCGAGAGCGTTGCAGAATCGATAGGTCTGGGAAAAGAAGACGATGATTTTAAATACATTGTTGCAATAAACAAGGCAACGCACGTTCCCGTGCCGGCAGGACTTAAAGATTTGACCGAAAAGAAAATTCTCCACAAAGGGCTGATTGAAATACCGGAGATGAAAGAGACGGTTAGCGGCAGTGTGAGAATGTCTTGACAACTGAGACAACTCGCCGACGGTAAAAAAACTGCTTGCACATCATTCCTTTTTATGTTAAATTACTCACGTGCCTGTTTGATGAGGCCGTGGCGTGTTTGCAAGGCATTTGATTGAATTATTCATCGTATGTCATGCATGATGTTTGCGCTTACGGGGCTTCATCGGACGTTCAGGAGGATTGACCGAGTGGCTAAGGAGCTCGCCTGGAAAGCGAGTAGGGTGTAACAGCCTCGTGGGTTCGAGTCCCATGTCCTCCGCCAACCCGTCCCGCGGTTAAAAACCGCGGGGCTTTTTTTATTTTCATTAATGGGAGCATGTGACTTTGTGCGGGGAGGACTTGATTTTTGCGTGAAGGGATGGTACAATGTTCACTAACAAACAAAGGAGTTAAAAAATGAACGCCAAAACATTGGACATATTGCTTTCACTTTATTCTACTTCCGCCGGAAGCGGTGAAAAGAAAGCAAATGCAAGCAGTCAGAGAGAAATGGCGACCGTAACGGGAAATTCCCTCGGAAGCGTGAACAAATATTTAAAAACGTTAATGGAAGAACGGATGATAACGCGGGATTATGAGATTACCGAAAAAGGGAAACTTTTTCTGGATGAGCATTCTCCGAAGTCCGCGATAATATTGGCGGCGGGACTTGGAATGAGAATGGTGCCGATAAATATGGAAACCCCGAAAGGTCTCATAGAGATTGAGGGGGAAGCGCTCATCGAGAGACTCATAAAACAGCTTAGGGAAGCCGGTGTAAGCGATATAACGGTGGTCGTGGGCTTTATGAAAGAACGATATGAGTACCTGATAGATATGTATGATGTGAAGTTGCTGATGAATCCCGATTATAAAGAACAAAGTAATTTCAATTCACTTTTCGTAGCAAAGGAAAGGCTGAACAATTCCTACATAGTGCCATGTGACATATTTTGCAGAGAGAATCCGTTCGGTAAAGTTGAAGCGTACTCGTGGTACATGGTCTCGGACAAACTCACCGAAGGCAGAGGCGTCAGATGCAGGAAGTCGGGCCTCATGTCGAGACGTTCTCAAGGTGAGAACAGTAAGATGCTTGGAGTATGTTATGTGGAGGGGGAAACCGCACAAAAGCTCAAAGAGGACATGAAATCCATCCATGAAGCAAATGTGGAAACGCGGTCATGGGAAGACGCGCTTTTTAAGTCGAAGAACCTGAAGGTATATGCGAAGGCGGTGGATGAAGCGAATTACGTGGGGATCAACACTTATGAGCAGCTTCGGGAACTGGACGAAAAGTCGGCAAATCTGAAGAACAAGACGATCGAAGTGGCGGCAAAAGCGCTGAACGTGACTTCGGAAGAAATAAGAGACATAGAAGTTCTTAAAAAGGGCATGACGAACAAGTCTTTTATATTCCGATGCGGTGAGAAGAAATATATAATGCGTATCCCGGGAGAGGGTACGGGCAAATTGGTAAGCCGGAGAAATGAAGAGGCTGTATACAGGGCAATCAAAGGCAGGAACTTGTCGGACAATGTCGTTTATATTGACGGAAGCAGCGGATACAAGATTACCGAATACATTGAAAATGCAACGGTGTGTGACAGAAATGATCCGAAACAGGTAAGGCTTGCCATGAAAAAACTGCGTCGGCTTCACGAGATGAAACTTCAAGTCGGTCATGAATTTGAAATATATAAGCAGATAGAGTTCTACGAGTCGTTATTTGACGGAAAATCCATATACAGGGATTATAAGGCTACAAGGGAACGGGTTTTTTCCCTCAGACGGTATGTCGGGCAAAATGAATTACCTAAGGTGTTGAGCCACATTGATCCCAACGTGGACAATTTTCTCTTCACGGAAAAAAAGAACGGCGAACCGGGCGACGATGAGACGGACCTTGATTCAGTGCGCCTGATAGATTGGGAATATGCCGGTATGCATGATCCCGATGTCGATATAGCGTTTTTCATAGCCTATATACCATGCAGCAGGGAACAGGTGGACGAAATAATCGATATGTATTTTGAAGGGGAATGCGAGCATTCGAGGAGAGTGAAGATATATTGTTACATATCGGCTGCGGGATTGTTGTGGAGCAACTGGTGCGAATACAAACTCAATCTCGGAATAGAATTCGGTGAATATTCGCTGATGCAGTACAGATACGCAAAAGAATACGCAAAGCTGGCGCTGAAAGAAATGGAAAGATGAAAGAGGGCTATCGATCGAATGGGTAAAGTTAAAAGAGGAATAATTATGGCGGCAGGTCTTGGAAGAAGGATGAAACCTGTGTCGAATCGAACGCCGAAACCATTGATAAAGGTCAACGGAAAGCGAATGATAGAAACCATAATAGAGGGACTTTGCGATAACGGAATAACGGAAATACATGTTGTGACAGGCTATAAAAAGGATGCGTTTGAAGTTTTGCGCAAGCGGTATCCTGAAATCGACATAATAGAGAATCCGTATTTCGCTACCTGCAACAACATTTCTTCGCTGTACGTCGCGAGACATCATCTGGAGGAGTCAATAATAGTGGACGGGGATCAGATCATATATAATCCCGAAATTCTGGATGCCGGTATCGATAAGTCCGGATACAGCGGCGCGTGGACGGAAACGGACACCGATGAGTGGCTGATGGAAGTCAATCGGGGCATCATAACAAAGTGTGACCGCAACGGCGGCAGGAGAGGATGGCAGTTATTCGGAATCTCCAGATGGACCGGGGAGGACGGAAAAAAACTGAAAAAACACCTTGAGATTGAATTTGAAGAAAAGAAAAATCACGATCTTTATTGGGATGATGTACCGATGTTTCGCCATAAAGACGAGTATGAGTTGCAACTCTACCCGATAGAACGGGGAGACATAATCGAAATTGATAATTTTGAAGAACTCGTCAGGATTGACGGAAGCTATAAAAACTATGAACTTTAGAAATCGTATCAAAGCTTGCGTAGACTTTGGGCGACAGGAAATTCGGAGTATGTGTCAAAGCTTGCGCGCACTGTAAAAACTATTGATTGAGGGGTAATTATGAGTGAAGAGAACACACGGTTGAGAAAGAACACTTTATCGGCGGAGGATTCGGCGGCAGGTGATGAATCGGCAGGCGGAAGAAACGTGCCGCCGAGAGGAAGAAACTTGCCGGCGAGAGGAAGAGTACAGGAGGAAGAGAAGCCGGAAAAGGAAAAGATGGATTGGATAGCCATGGTGGTTCCGCTTGTGGGCGTTGCGGCTTTGAGCATCGTGTTCATGGTTTCACCGGCTCAATCCAAAATGCTTCTGACTGTTGTAAGAAGCTTTCTGGGAGATGAAGCAGGACTCTATTACGCAATTTTAGGATGCGGGATACTCGCATGTTCGATGTATGTTGCGTTTTCAAAATACGGCAAAATACGATTGGGAAAGAATGCGGTGAAAGAACACTCGAATTTTTCGTGGGGAGTAATGATCTTCACATCGACGATGGCGGCGGATATTCTTTTCTATTCACTGTGCGAGTGGTCGCTCTATGCCAATGAATCATATATTGCGCAGACAGGTAACATACAGAAATGGTCGGCTACTTATCCTCTGTTTCACTGGGGACCGATAGCGTGGAGCTTTTATATAATTTTAGCGGTGGCATTCGGCTTCATGTTGCACGTCAGAAAGAGGGACAAACAGAAATTTTCCGAGGCGTGCAGACCTATTCTGAAAGACAGGGTCGACGGTGTGTTGGGAAAGGTGATAGATCTCATCGCGATATTCGCGCTTATTGCGGGGACTGCGACCACCTTCTCACTTGCCACACCTTTGCTCTCGGAAGCCGTTAGTAAGGTGTTCGGCATGTCAAACGGTATAGGACTTTCCATAATGATTCTGATACTCATAGCTTTGGTGTACACGATAACGGTGATATCGGGTATGAAAGGAATAGCAAAACTTGCATCCATATGCAGCTACCTCTTTTTTGCACTTCTTTTTTATGTCTTGTTTCTTGGCGGTGAGACGCGATTTGTACTGGAAAGCGGATTTTCATCGCTCGGCAATATGATTCAGAATTTCATCGGAATGTCGACGTGGATGGATCCGTTGAGAAAAAATTCATTTCCACAGAATTGGACAATTTATTACTGGGCGTATTGGATGGTATGGTGTGTGGCGACTCCGTTTTTCATAGGCAAGATCAGTAAGGGAAGAACTGTGAAAGAAACCGTGCTGGGCGGATACGGTTGGGGTCTCGCCGGGACGTTCACGTCGTTCATAATACTCGGGAATTACGGCATGGCGCAGCAGTTCAAGCACGGGCTTGATGTGTCGGGCTTCATAGAAAAAGGCGGAGATTATTCGGAGGCCATCCTTAAGATACTGGGAACTCTGCCTGTACCGTACGCGGCCATAATTCTTCTGGTAATAACCATGATCGCGTTTTATGCGACCACATTTGATGCCCTGACGATGGTCATATCGTCGTATTCATACAAGAAACTTTCCGCCGACGCGGAACCGGCCAAACCTGTGAGGATATTCTGGTGTATTATGTTCATACTGTTGCCGATAGCTCTTATATTTTCCGAGAATTCCATGCACAGTTTGCAGTCGGTGGCTATAATAGCGGCATTCCCCATAGGCATAATAGTGCTGCTCATAGTTGCGAGTTTTTTCAGAGACGCGGGGGAATATATACGGGAACGTTCAAAACAGTTGTGATTTCTTGTCGCCGAAACGTAGTCTTTTTATGAATCTGTGTGGAAAAAAGTGAAAACCTTTGGTATAATCCTATTGACATTTTAAACTTTGACAGGGGCATTTGGATTATGGGTGTTGACGAAAATATGGATTACGATATACGGGCCGTGCAACTTGTTGAACTCGATATTTTGAAGAAAATCGACAGGATATGCAAAAAGCACGGCATTACGTATTTTTTGGACGGCGGAACGGCTCTGGGAGCTGTACGGCACGGAGGATTTATTCCATGGGACGACGACATAGACCTCGGGATGCTCAGAGACGATTATGACAGGTTTATTGAAATAGCGCAGGCGGAACTGGGAAACGATTATTTCCTGCAGACGAGGAAGACCGATCCCAAATGTCCCTTTTCTTTTGCGAAAGTCAGAAAAGAAGGGACTACTTTTGTTGAGTGGAACAAGAGGAACGTGAAAATGCATCACGGTATTTTTGTCGACATTTTTCCATACGATGTTTTGCCGGAGGAGGGGCGTGAAGAGTATTTCAGGAAATGTGCCGCCCTCGACAGGAAACTGACCGTAAAGATGACGCCGGACAGAGCGATGCAGCCTCAGAGAAGTTTGAAGTGGCTTGCGGGAAGCATGGCGAGGCGTGCAAAATACTATTTGATGAAATTCACTTCCACGCATAAGCTGGATAAAAAGATAGAGGAAGAATTCGTGAAATACAGGGGCATGAGGTTTGAAGATCAGCAGGTGACTTGCCATGCCTACGACGCGATGTACTATTTTCCGGAGGATATGCTCGTTCCGACCGTTACTGTGGAGTTTGAAGGTGAGCGGTTTCCGATACCCGGAAAATACCATGAATTTCTTACTAAAATGTATGGTGATTACATGGAACTTCCGCCGGAAGAAGAAAGGCATGGACATAAACCTGCAAAGTTGTCGGTGACGGAAGTTTTGTACTGATGCGGGGGGAACATTGCGTCGCATGGTGAAGTGACCGGTTTATTCGGTTATTAAGGAGTCAATATTATAATGGAGTGTAAAAAAAATATTACAAAACTCATAGAGAATACATCGGTCATGTTCATGGTTCTGATGTTCAGCCTGAGCAACCTCACGGTGCTTAACTTTTTCTTTATGTTTACGGGAATATCCTCAAAACCGACCACGATTTCGCTTATTATCTATTTGATAATGGATGCGATTCTTTTGACATACGCCGTGGCGGTTCTGATTAAAAAGAAACTGTATGCGATGTTCGTGATACTGCTCATAATCAATTGCGTGTACATATTTCCGATACTGGCAACACGCAGTGTCAGTGATATATCTAAATATATCATATTTGTTGCGCCGTATTCACTCGTTGCGGTACTGCTCGTGTCATCCGGACATATAAGGTCAAAGGTTTTCAGCTGCATAGATAAATTTATTCCGGTCGTTGCGATTCTCGCCGTCATATACGTGTCCGCACTTATAACGTTTAAGGGCGGAGATACTTTTCTGGATATCAGGGCATTGTCGTATGGAAACATAGCATGGTTTTTCCTTACATTCCATTTCCTGACCGCAATAAAATTTGTTGCGGGGGGGTACAGGAACGGCAGACAATCGGTATTAATCATGATCTATTTGAGTTTGCTGTCTTTGACCGTATTTTATACCGGTCTTAGAACAGGTACTATCTCGATGTTCTTTGCCGTGGTGTTGACTATTTTGTTAGTGCTTTTGCATGGAGATTCCAAAAAAGTAATTTTCAAGAGATTTATAGTACTGACCGTGGTTTCCGTGGCGGTGGTGGCGGTGGGACATAAGTTTATGCCGCCGGGATCCAGGGCCATGTTCATAGAGGCCATAACCGAATATGAATTGAAAGGACATGATGCGGGCGAGATTAAGGCTCCGAAGAAAGTTGACATACGTCATCTCAAGTTCCCTAAAAAAGGAAATTACTGGGACAGCAGTTACCTTACTGTGTTCGATGTCAGAAACAACAGGTTTTCGACGATAGAAAACGTTTTTAAGGGTTATATTTTTTCGAGCGACAGGCCGGAATATGAAACGACGAAAACGTTGCACGAAGACATATCGAATAGGACAAAGAAGTACATTATCACCAAGAAAAAGAATATAAAGTTTGCCGGCACCTACTTTGTCCACCGGGACAGATCGTTTTTGTGGACGGCTGCCATAAATGAATGGAGGAAGAATACCGTTTTCGGAAACGGTGTGAGACATTATCAAAACAAATACAGAGGTACGTTCCCGCATAACATGGCACTTGAAATGTTGTCGGATTTCGGTATTGCGGGATTGACGATTTTTTCGGTGATGTTTCTGGCATTGCTTTTGTTCGCGATACGAAGAGAAAAGAAACGGGGGAGCGGAACGGCGCTGTACACGGTAATTTTTGCGCTCTGCTTCATACCGTCATATCTGACGTATACGAGTTTGTACCAGAACGGCGCATTCCTGTTTACGTCGACGGTCATGATTTCATTCTACGCAAACGAAAAGATTAAGAGTAAAGATTTAAAAGAAAGAAAGGAACTTGAGAACAATGAGATTCACATTTGAGTGGTATGGAGATTTAGTAGACAGACTTTTGAGTAAAAAATTCAGTTTCTGCGGCTTCAACGACTGCGGCGCATATGAAAAATGCGTGATCATGCGGCACGATATAGATTCTTCCGTAACCAAGGCTCTGGAACTTGCGTCACTGGAAAATGAGAAAGGTATAGGATCGACGTATTTTTTCCTGCTTAACACGGAATTTTATAATGTCGGAGCAAAGGACAGCAGGGATATGATCAGGCAGATACATAAAATGGGGCATAGCATAGGACTCCATTTTGATGAGACCATATATCCGGCGGCCGACACTTCCGATGATGAAAAATTTGAGAAAATCGTCATGAGAGAAAGAGATATGCTGTCCGCAATATTGGACATTGAGGTTGACGCCGTTTCCATGCACAGACCGTCAAAAGGATTTCTGGACAGAAATATGAGATTCAAAGAGATTGTGAATGCATACCAACAGAGGTTTTTCAACAGCGAGTTTAAGTATCTTTCAGACAGCAGGATGCGCTGGCGCGAAAATATAGACGAAATAATAGCGGACGATCGTTTTGATAAACTGCAGATTCTCACACATCCTTTCTGGTACAACGAGAAAGAGAAGACTATGGAAGAGGCTCTGAGAGAATTTGTGGAAAATGCCGCGGTGGAAAGATACAATGCTTTAAAAGAAAATTTTACGGCGCTTGAAGACGTCTTTACGTTATGACAGGATTTTTTACTTTGGGACGGTAGCTTATGACGAAAATAAAGGATATATTGGAATACTTAACAGAGGCAAAAATTCCCTTTCGCTATGAGGGCGACACGAACCTTGAAATAGATGGCTTTTCTTCTCTCGTATATTATAAAAAAGGCACGCTCACATGGATCGGAAA
>CP016202.1:79349-83915 GCA_003433295.1 Eubacterium minutum ATCC 700079
AAAGGCACGCTCACATGGAGCGGAAAAGCAAATTCAGTGCCGGAAAACATGGATTTAGACGATATAAAGCTTGCGGTAATACAAAAAGAACTGCCGTTCAGCACGAGAAATGCGATAATAACGGAGGAATCCAAGAGAGTCTTCTTTTCGATTCTTGAAGAATTTTTCGATCCTGCGGTGTCTTTACTGAAAGTGGGACACGGAACGTACATAGGCGAGAAGGTCAGGATCAACGGAGACGTGAGGATAGGACACAATTGCTCCATAGACGGTGAAATAACGATTGAAGACGGAACCGTAATCTATAACAATGTGTCCATAGTGAACAAAGTGAGCATCGGTTCAAATTGTGTGATTCAGTCGGGTGTTGTCATAGGACATGACGGCTTTTCATATTCGGAAGACCCGGAGAGGAATAAGCGTATGATAAAACACCACGGAGGAGTCGTTATCGGTAATGACGTCTTTATCGGAAGCAATACGGCGATTGCGCGCGGAACGATAGATGACACGGTTATAGGCGACGGTACCAAGATAGATACGCTGTGTCACATTGCGCACAATGTGCATATAGGTAGAAGCAACGCCTTGGTTACGGGAACCGAACTGTACGGTTCGGTTCACACCGGCGACCATGCGTACTTCGCTTCCGCGACCGTGAGGGAACAGCTACGTATCGGAAAAGACGCGCTGGTCGGCATGAAGGCCACCGTACTTAAGGATGCCGAGGACGGGCAGGTGCTTATAGGCACTCCCGCAAAGCCTGCGAAGGGAAAGCAAGGAGAATGAGGCGGTTTGCGGAAAAGGCGTTTATATGGTAGAATGGCACGCAGAGTTTTAGATTTAAAAGGGGATGAACAGTGTCTATGCGGAAGTTTTTGCCCGGGTTTTCATGCCGGGAGCAAGCATAGAATCCTCTGAATGCCCTGTAGGGCATTTATCGGGTTTGTCTGTATTTTAGAGAAGAAAGAGAATGAGAAGCATACAATTTTCACCGCCGGACATCACGGAATCGGAGATAAGCGAAGTGGTCGATGCCCTGCAATCGGGATGGATTACCACGGGCGTCAGAACTAAACAATTTGAGAATAATATCGCGGAATATATAGGCACAAATAAGGCCGTTTGCTTAAATTCCGATACTGCGGCAATGGAAATGACCTTGAGAGTGCTCGGTGTAGGGAAAGGTGATGAGGTTATCACGTCCGCCTACACTTATACGGCATCCGCCGCCGTAATAGAGCATGTCGGTGCGAAAATCGTGCTGATTGACACGGAACCTGATACACCTGAACTTAATTATTCACGGCTTGAGGAAGCGATAAATGAGCGGACAAAAGCAGTCATACCGGTTGATGTGGCGGGCATTGTCTGTGATTACGACAGGATTTTTCAGATAGTCGATAAGAAGAAAAAACTTTTTAAGCCGAGCGGAGATATTCAGAAGGCAATCGGCAGGGTTTGCGTTATTGCCGACTCGGCTCACGCTTTCGGTGCGAAAAGGGCGGGAGTCCAAAGCGGGAACTTTGCGGACTTCACATGCTTCAGTTTCCATGCGGTCAAGAATCTCACCACAGCGGAGGGCGGATCTGTTACGTGGAAAGGCATTGACGGTATTGACGATGATGAGATATATAGGCTGTTTATGTTGTATTCTTTGCACGGACAGAGCAAGGACGCTCTGTCGAAGACCGAACTCGGAAGCTGGGAGTATGATATAGTTGTGCCGGGATTCAAGTGTAATATGACCGACTTGCAGGCCGCAATAGGGCTGAAGCAGCTGGAAAGATATGAAGATCTGCTGGCAAGACGCAGGGAGATCTGCGGAATATATGAAAAAGAACTTTCCGGGACGAAGGTCGGATTGATAAAGCATCTCGACGGTGACAACGTTTCGAGTTGTCACCTCATGATTTCGAGAATTGAGGGAGCGGACGAGAATGCAAGAAATGCGCTTATAGGGGAAATGGCGAAGTTTGGCGTGGTCACCAATGTTCATTATAAGCCGCTTCCGATGTTTACCGCATACAGGAACCTCGGCTTTGATATAGGTGATTATCCGAATGCTTTCAATCAGTATAAAAATGAGATTACTCTTCCGCTCCATACGGGTCTTACGGATGAAGATGTGGAATACGTATGCGACTCTTTGAGAAAGAGTATTGAACAGGCAGGGTTTTGATGGGACTTCGCAGTTGGGAAAAACTTCCGGATGAGATGAGGACAGAAGAATTGAGACCATATTATGACCTGCTGTCGGGAAAAAGGGCGTCGTTGATAATCAAGAGGATATTTGATGTGATCATGGCGCTGATATTGCTGGTGATACTGGCGATTCCGATGATAGCGCTTGCCGTATGGATTAAGATCGACTCGAGGGGAACGGTGATCTTCAAACAGGAAAGAGTAACGAGGTACGGTAAAAAGTTCAAGGTCTGGAAATTCCGAACCATGGTGGAAAACGCGGAAAAACTCGGTGAACAGGTCACTTCGGATCAGGATGCGCGCATCACCCGGGCGGGAGCCCGCCTGCGGGATCACAGACTCGATGAATTGCCCCAGCTTTTCAATGTTCTCTTCGGTGACATGTCCTTTGTGGGAACAAGACCCGAGGTTCCGAAGTTCGTCGATGCATATTCGCCGGAGATGCTGGCTACGCTTCTTCTGCCGGCGGGCATAACATCGAGGGCGAGCGTACTTTTTAAAGATGAAGACGAGATACTGAAAGGTTCGGATGATGTATACAGTACGTACCTTGAGAAAGTTCTTCCAAAGAAGATGGAACTGAATCTGGAATCGTTGAGAAAATTTTCGTGTACGGATGATATAAAAACCATGTTTTTGACAGTAAAGGTAGTGTTTATCGGATGAATATACTTTATATAAATCATTATGCGGGAAGCCCACGGATGGGCATGGAATTCAGACCATACTATTTTGCGCGGGAGTGGGTAAAGATGGGACATGACGTAACCATGATAGCCGGGGATTACTCACACCTGAGATCGAAAAACCCCGATGTACTTAAGGACTTTCAGGAGTCGAACATCGATGGGATCAGATATGTGTGGCTGAAAACAGGGCAATACGAAGGTAACGGCGTAAAAAGGGCGATGACGATGAAGCGCTTTGTCAGTAAACTGTATATGTCGGCAGGCAAAATCGCAGACAGGTTTTCTCCGGATGTGGTGATATCGTCATCGACATATCCGCTTGACACGTATCCCGCACGCAGGATCGCAAAGAAAGCGGGGGCAAAACTCATACATGAGGCGCATGACATGTGGCCTTCGACCCTCACTGAAATAGGCGGTATGTCAAAGTATCACCCGTTTGTGATTGCCATGCAGTTTGCGGAAAATGCGGCGTATAAAAATTCGGAACGGGTGGTGTCGCTCGGACCTCTTACAGAACCTTATATGAGGGAACACGGTCTTGCGCCAAACAAGTTTATACACATACCGAACGGTGTGGACTACGAGGAATGGAGAAATCCCGAACCTTTACCGGAGAAGATGGAAAAGAGGCTCAAAGAAATACGGGCAAACGGTGAGTTTATCGTAGGCTATTTCGGAGGGCATGCTCTGTCAAACAATCTCAGAGAACTCATTGAAGTTGCCACACGGCTGAAAGAGAGGAAAATTCATTTTGTTCTGGTCGGCAACGGAGTCGAAAAAAAGTCTTTGATCGAGCTTGCGGATGAGCGTGGACTTTCCAACATTGATTTTTTTGGCCCCGTCCACAAAAAAGCGATTCCTACACTGGTTAAGTTCTTTGACTGCGGTTATGTGGGCGCAAAGGCTTCTCCGTTGTATAGATTCGGTATATGTGTCAATAAAGTCTTTGACTACATGGCGGGAGGACTCCCGATTATATGTGCCATAACAGTGCCGTCGTCCCAGGTAAGCGAAGCCGGGTGCGGTATATGTGTGGATTCCGGCAGTACCGACGCCGTAGTTGACGCGGTAATAGAGATGTCGGATAACTCACCCGAAAAAATGAAGGAATTGGGGGAGAGAGGCAAAAAGGCCGTCAGAGAGAAATACAGGTATGATATACTGGCCAAACAGTTTAGTGAGTTGTTCGAATGATAAGAGGAGTTGCTTTGATGAAAAATGAGTTGTTGAGAAAGATTAAAAATAAAGAACTCACCGCAGGAGTTGTGGGTCTTGGCTACGTCGGGCTGCCGCTTGCCGTGGAAAAAGCAAAAGCGGGATTTAAAACCGTGGGTTTTGACGTTCAGGAGAGCAAGGTCGATATGGTCAACGCCGGACACAATTATATAGGCGATGTGGTTGATGAAGAACTGAGCAAACTGATTGAAACGGGCATGCTCTCGGCTACAAACGATTTCAGTTTTATAAAGGATGTGGACTTTGTAGCGATATGTGTACCCACGCCTCTTGACTCGCATCAGCAACCGGATATCAATTACGTAAGGTCGTCGGCGGAACTTATCGCAAAGTACATGAAAGTAGGAACCATCGTGGTCCTGGAGTCCACCACCTATCCGGGAACCACGGAAGAACTGCTCAAGCCCATACTTGAGAAAGGATCCGGACTGGA
>CP016202.1:83940-129927 GCA_003433295.1 Eubacterium minutum ATCC 700079
ACTGGAGTGCGGAAAAGATTTTTATCTCGGCTTTTCACCTGAACGCGTGGATCCGGGCAATGCGGTATATAAGACGAAGAATACGCCGAAGGTTGTGGGCGGAATCGGAAAGGATGCGGTCGATGTAATTGCGGCAGTGTATGAAGCGGTGCTGGACAGCGACGTATTCAAGGCATCGAGTCCTGCAGTGGCCGAGATGGAAAAGATTCTGGAAAACACCTACAGGAACATCAATATCGGTCTTGCCAACGAGATGGCGATTCTCTGTAACAAGATGGGAATCGATTACTGGGAGGTGGTCGATGCGGCGAGCACGAAGCCATACGGATTTCAACCTTTCTATCCGGGACCGGGCCTTGGCGGACACTGCATACCGCTCGATCCGTATTACCTTTCATGGAAGGCGAGGGAATACGGTTTTCATACTTCAATGATAGAGAGTTCGATGATGGTGAACGATAAGATGCCTGAATACTGCGTGGAGAGAGCAGCAAGGATACTGAACGAAAAAAAGAAACCTTTAAATGGATCCAAGGTGCTGGTTCTCGGCGTGGCGTACAAGGCGGACATAGATGACTACAGAGAAAGTCCCGCTCTCGATCTTATAGATATTTTTAAAAGGCGCGGTGCCGATGTGGATTTTTACGATCCGTATATATCTGAATACAAGTATCACGGAGAATTGCATAAGGGACTTGGTTCAGTGGACGGGACGCTGATCGGAAGGTATGACCTTGTTGTAATAGCGGCTTCCCACAGCAATGTGGATTATGATATGATTAACAAAAATGCAAGCAGTGTGTTCGATACTAAGAATGCCATGAAAAAGATAACTGAACGCGACAAGATAGAGGTGCTGTGATGTATCACATAGGTGATATTCTTGATGAACTTCAAATAGAATATGTTTTGAGAGGAGATGGTACATTTGAGGTACTCGGACTTTTGGCGAGTCGTACGGACAAGAAACTCTGTTCGTTTGTCATGTCCAGAAAGTTTGTCGGTGATGTGCCGGAAAATGTTTCGGTGCTCCTGACCAACGAGGAGACTGCGCCGGCATGTGGTGCTAACTGCTGCATAGTGGACGATCCGAGAAATGTTTTGTTCAAGATTCATAATTATCTGTCGGAACGAGCGGATTACAGAGCCTCCGAAATCAGGGACTCAAGGGGGAAAAACTGCGATATCAGTCCTTTGGCACATATAGAAAAGGGAGTTGAAATCGGGGACAATGTTGTTATTGAGCCTTTTGTCACAATCAAGACCAATACTTTTCTGGGGAATGATGTAGTCGTCAGATCCGGAAGCGTGATCGGGGGAGAGGGCTTTGAGTTCAAACGAGAAGGCGAGGAGATTTTTCCCGTAAAGCACGTAGGTAAAGTTATAATAGAAGATAATGTGGAAATACAACAGAATGCATGTATAGACAAGGCGATATACCCTTGGGACAGCACGGTTATAGGCAGATATACAAAGATAGATAATTTCGTACACATTGCGCACGGGGTTAAAATAGGGAAGTTGACCTTGATAGTGGCAAACAGCGGAATAGGCGGGAGAGTGACGATAGGAAACGAGTGCTGGATAGGTTTTGGAGTCACAATAAGAAACGGAATATCGATAGGAGACAATGCAAGGGTCAACATGGGGGCCGTCGTGACGAAAGACGTTGCGGCGGGACAGGCGGTGAGCGGTAATTTCGCGATACCGCATGACGAGTTTCTGAAAAAGCTCAAAGGAGAATAATCGGCAACGGCAGAAATCCTACTGTTGAGTTCAGGCGGATTTCAGGAAAAAGACCGGGAGGAAATGACCTTGACTTAACCGCCGGTTCGGCGTGACCGGCGATGTGGACGATGAAAGGATGTGATGTAAACATGAAATATGCTTTGATAGGCTGCGGCAGAATTGCGACAAATCACATGACTGCGGCGGTGAACAACAAGTTGCGGATTGTGGCCGTATGTGATGTCATGGAAAAAAAGACGGAGGATCTGCTTGTAAAGCATGAACTGAGCGATAATCCGGACATAAAGAGATATGTTGACTATAAACTGATGATAGAAAAAGAGAAGCCGGAGCTTGTCAGCATTGCGACGGAAAGCGGAAACCATGCGGCAATTGCGCTTGATGTTATCAAAATGGGAATCAATGTTATAATAGAAAAACCCATGGCTATGAGTATAGCGGATGCGGATGCGATCATCGATGCCGCCGAAAAATACGGTGTAAAGGTTTCCGCATGTCACCAGAACAGGTTTAACATAGCCATACAGAAACTCAGAAAAGCTTTGGAAGGCGGGAGATTCGGGAAACTGTCGCACGGCTCCATACATGTTAGATGGAACAGAAACCGCGGATACTACGATCAGGCTCCGTGGAGGGGAACATGGAAAGAGGACGGCGGCGCCCTGATGAACCAGTGTATACACGGCATAGATCTTCTTCGCTGGATGATGGGCGATGAGATCGAAGAGATCTACGGCGCGACGCGACAGCGGTTTCACGGTTACCTTGAGGCCGAGGATGTCGGAATGGCGGTCATAAAGTTCAAAAACGGAGCTATAGGAACTATAGAGGGAACGACCAACGTATATCCGAAAAACTTGGAGGAAACGCTTTATATATTCGGAGAGAACGGGACCGTGAAGATAGGCGGAACTTCCACAAATAACATAGATGTGTGGGATTTTGCCGATGAGACTGCCGAAGACGCGGAAAACAAGGGGCTTTGCGAGCAGACCAGCAACGTATACGGCAACGGCCACACCAGTCTGTTTGCAGATATGACGGACGCCATAAAAAATGACAGAAAACCGTACGTGGACGCGGTGGCGGGAAGAAATGCACTGGAAGCGGTTCTGTCGATATACAAGAGTCAAAAGACGGGAAAACCCGTAAGATACCCTCTGTCGGATTTTGCGAGTATCGACATGAAAGGTGAGTTTTGAGGGCGGTAAAAATCAGGATATTTATTGCGAAATTTATTGCGAACTTTTGAATCCCGGAAGCGGAAGTGTAATTTAGGAGGAACAGGTGAAAAAAATACTGTCTATTTTCGGAACCAGACCCGAGGCCATAAAGATGGCTCCCGTTGTCAAGGCGATAGAGAAAAGTAAGGGCATTGAGAGCCGTATTTGCATTACCGCGCAGCACAGGGAGATGCTGGATCGAATAATGGAACGCTTTGATATAAAAGCTGACTACGATCTGGATATAATGAAACACAGGCAGAGTATTTCGGATATAACGTGCAGAGTTTTGAGCGGTATCGAGAAGTTGCTTGCCGAGGTCGGACCCGATATGGTTCTGGTTCATGGAGATACGACGACCACTTTTGCGGGGGCGCTTGCGTCTTTTTACGCGCAGATACCTGTGGGGCATGTGGAAGCCGGTCTTCGAACGGGAAATCTCTATTCTCCGTACCCCGAGGAATTCAACAGACAGGCTGTCGGAATCGTGGCGAATTATCATTTTGCGCCAACTGAAACGGCAAAGCGGAACCTGCTCGACGAGGGTAAGACGAAAAATATTTTTGTCACGGGAAATACGGCGATAGATGCTCTCAAGGCGATGGTCGAAAAAGATTATACATCTCCTCTCTTGGACTGGGTCGGAGATAAGAAACTTATTTTGATAACGGCTCATCGTCGTGAAAATTTAGGTGAGCCGATGGGACACATGTTCAGAGCGATAAGAAGACTGGCAGAGGAACGGGATGACATAAAGGTGGTTTATCCTATACACAAAAACCCTTTGGTTCGCGAAAAGGCGAGAGAAGTTTTCGGCCATAGCGAAGTTGTGAAACTTATAGAACCTATGGATGTGTATGACTTTCAGAACACGATGGCGAAGAGTCATCTTATACTTACCGACAGCGGAGGAATACAGGAAGAAGCGCCGTCGCTCGGCATACCGGTTCTCGTCATGAGAGACACCACGGAAAGACCTGAAGGGGTTGCAGCGGGCACGTTGAAGCTTGTCGGTACCGATGAGGAAAATATATATAAGAACTTCAAACTTCTTTTGGAAGATGAGGCGGAGTATCTTGCGATGAGCCGGACGAAAAATCCATACGGCGATGGTTTCGCGAGCGACAGGATCGTTGAGATATTGGAAAAGGCTTTATGAAATCGCAAAACCGGTGCGGTATAAGTTATGCAAATGCGGTCAGATATATTTCAATCGATAATAATGCGTTGATTGAAATCAAACGATTCGACAATTGAACGAACCGTGCCCCTGAAGTGATGGACGCCTGAACAGGCATGTGTTCCCGACAGTTTTTAATGTCTACTTAATACGGAGATATCAATTGGTTATTTTTTTACTGATTCTACATGCGACAATAATCCTATATGAATGGAGCAAACGTTCAATAGCATTGTTTTTGTGGGCAATGCTGTTTGTCGTTTTTACGTTCCCGCACCTGATGTATCTGTCGTTGAGAATATACCCGGAGCATGTGATGGAGAGGGTGAATCTGTTTGTCATTCTGTTCATGCTCGTTTACCTTGTGTTGAGATTTCTTTATTTTTATAAGATCCCGTCGGTAAGCAAACTCAAGGATTTCTCGGATTTAAAGAACGAACCCGAAGGACTTATGAATTTTATCTTTCTTATAGAAATAGTGTCCATGGCCGTGGTATTGTTCTATATGCACCGTAGGGGGGGCACGATTTTGACAGCGGTTGCGTACGGCGACTATGAGGTCGGTATCGTGGAACAGATTGCGATGGTGACTTTCATAAGTCTTTCCGGGATAGGATTTGTATATCTGATGAGAAAGGAATATGTCAAGTTTATCGTAATTGCGGTTTGCTATGCGATGTATCTGATCATAACTCAGATAAGGTACAACATGGTAGGTTTCGTGGCACCGTTTCTCATATTTTTTATTTTCAGCACGGACAGAAAAAGAATAGCGCTCGGTGTGGGAATGGGTTTTATGGTGATATTTTTCGTATATCTTTTTCAACAGTTGCGTTGGCTCGGAGGCATCGAAAATCTGTCAAAAGTCGGTTTTGAAACCGTGGTGGACCGCGCGATGGGATATTTCAGACAAGGGAACGGGGAGATCGGTCTTGTGAGAGCTTTTTATTATTTTGTTAGACATAATAACCACTTTCCGAATTTCGGTCAGGGAAACGGCTTCGTAAGACTGGCGTTGATACTGTTTCCCGCAAGTGTATTCGCTTTCAAACCGCGTGATTTTGCCATCGACATGTATAAAGAATGGTTTGGAAAAGACGATCCGATGGGAACCATGCACCCGACATTGTTTGGCGACGCGTTCGGAAACTTCGGCTATGCGGGGTGGATTACCGGTATTTTTTATGCGGGTCTGTTCATGTTGCTGGACGAAATGATAAATCATGAAGACTGTAAGACAGTATCCGTTTTAAAGGCGAGTCTTTGTTGTACCATGGCAATACTTATCGGGAGAGGAGCTATTTATAATGCGATCATAAATTTCCTGTTCGGCCTTGCCGTTATATATATGGTCAAAAAAGTATATTTTTATTGGCGCGGTCGAAAAAAGCGACACAGATCGTTTGCTTGATACGTATCCGCCAATTTGAAGTTTGAGCGCCGGATTGTAAATTTCTGTTAAGAGATTGTTGTGTGGCACTACTTTAAAGGGAGTTTAAAGAGGAAATATGTTAAAAATTTTGTTTATAAGCGGTGCGAATAAGGAGTTTGACGGAAGGACCAGAGAACTGGAATCCGTACTGAAGAAAATAGGGGATGTTACGTCACTTACACCTCTGTCGGAAAAAACGACGGATGATGATATAATAGTGAAAAACCCGGAGAAGGGCTACTTTTCTTTTCTCAGGAGCATATCCGCGGCCTGCGGGAACATAAAACATGTTGATATAATATTTGCGGACAACAGGAAGGCGAGTATACCTGCGTTGCGTATGAAAAAAAAGTATAAGGACGCGAAGCTGGTATATGACGCCAGGGAACTTTATTTTTACAGGGAAATGACTTCCGTATACGGCAGGATAGGATGTATCTTTGAGAAGAAGATGCTTGAAAAAGCGGACTTTGTGATATGCGCCAATCGGGAGCGAAAAGAGATAATGGAAAAGGAGTACAATCTCAAAAACCCCGTGATGGTATTTGAAAACTTCCGCAAACTGAACTACGACGGCGCGGATGCGGACGACTTTACCGAAAAATATGCGTATCTGTTTGACGACAACTGTTTCAATATAATTTCAACGGCGGGCTGTGAGCCTGACAGAGGAACTTCGGAACTTATAGAGGCGGTGGGGAAGATGAATTTTCCCGCCAGAGCAATCCTGGTGGGGTGTAAAGGCGACAATAATCAGCAGAAGATGGAACGGCTCGTTGCGGAATCAGGAAATCCTGAGGTTGCGTTTATACCGAGGGTCGGCATGAACGAACTTAAATACCTGATAGGCAGTTCCGATGCGGGCATTGCCGTATATCATAAGAGGAATATGAACAATAAGTACTGTTCCTCGGGCAAGATATACGAGTATCTCTATGAAGGCATACCTATAGTAACCTCGGACAATCCGCCGCTGCTGAATTTCAACAGTAGATATCACGTCGGCGAAAGTGGGGAAGATCTTGCGGCAGGTATAAAACTCGTCCATGACAATTACGATTTTTATAAGGATAATGTAAACAAAATCATAGAAGATAGAGTCGTGGAAAAAGGGCAAGAGGAATTCAGAGAGATTTTAGAAAAAAACTTGAAAGAGAAGATGAAGGAGATGGAGGTTTAAACCGATGAACGAAAGCTTTGAGACTAAATTGATCAGTTCATTCAAAAGACATTTTATACTGATAGTGATCATATCACTGCTCACTGGAGGAGGTTTCTATGCATATAAGTCAAAGACTTACGTGCCTATGTACAGCGCCAAGTCCACCATACTGGTAATTAACAAAGATAAAAAGGGAAGAAACCTCAACAGCCTGAAAAAGGATAAGATGCTTTTGGATGTCTACGCCGGGCTTGTCAATACGACTTCCGTGATAAATCTGGTCAAGCAAAAAACAAACATAAGCGGCTATGATTATGCCGGTTTAAAAAGAAATATGGTGGTTGAACAAAAGTTGCAGTCGATTGATGTGTCCGTTGAAGACGGAAATTCCGACAATGCGATAAAGATTGTAAATGCCATAGTTGAGGCCGTGGATGAACAAGGAAGGAATATCGTGGGCGAAGATACGGTGGCCGATGTTGATAAAGCCGAAAGCACGGAAAATACCAATCCTCCGGAATTTCAGAAGTACTTCGTTGTAGGCCTGATGGGCGGATTGATCGTTCTTACCTTGCTTTGCTATCTCTTCGACAGTATTAAACAGACGAAAAGAGGCGAAAAGTAAGAATGGGGAGCCTGAGAGAAATCCCGAAGAAGTTGAAATGGCTGTACGATGCCGGGATGCTTCACATACTCAGCTCCAGCTTTTTCAATAAAGCGTGCACCTTTGTCGGCAACGTGTTTGTTGTGCGGATACTACTGACAAAGGCCGAGTACGGAACGTTCGGCTACGCGGACAGTATAATGGCGTTCATAATAAACTTTGCCGGACTCGGCATGACGAGCGGGGTTTTGCAATTCTGCTCCGAGCAGAGAGACGAGCGGGAAAAACTGGCATATGCCAAATTCGGACTGAACTTCGGAGTCCTGTCCAGCTTTATATTGTCCGTCGGATGTCTGGTATACGGAGCTTTCGGATCGTTTTCCATTCACGGTTCAAAGCTCGTTTTTATGGTGTATTCATTTTATCCGGTAACATACTTCCTCTTCTCATATTACTCTGTGGTGTTCAGATACAGAAAGGAAAACAAAAAATATGCCTTTCTGACCAATATAAATGCCGTGATATATGCGGTTGTCGAGATAATAGCCTCTTACTTTGTGAATGAATTCGGAATGGTGGTTGCCCTTTACCTTTCCACGATTATCGCATCAATGGTGGGAATGAGATACATGAAAAAGAATATGAACCCCAGTGAATCCAGACTCAACAGGGAGCAGAAACTCGGGATTATAAGGTATTCATCATATTCATTTCTAAGTTACGCCATGACCAATCTTCTTCTTGTTTTGGATATTTTCCTGATAGGGACTTTGATAGCCGATCCCGCAACTCTGGCGGTATATAAGATAGCCGTCACAATACCGCTCACAATGATGATAGTTCCCAACAGCATAGTTGTGTTCGTGTATCCGTATTTTGCCGAGCATCAGAAAGAATATGATTGGCTGAAAGCCAACTTCAAAAAACTTATCGGGAACAGTATAATGGTAAATTTCCTAATTTCGGGATCACTTGTCATATTCGCCCCCTTCATAATTAGTACTATCTGGGGACAGGCATATATGGATGCGGTGACGCCGTTCAGAATACTGTCGTTGAATTATTTCGTGCAGGGGACGTTCAGATTCACGACCATAAATATAATGAATGCGCTGAACCGGGTGGAGGTAGTCCTGATCGCAAATATAGCCGCGGTGGTTATAGATTTAGGTCTCGATCTCTGGCTGATTCCGAGATACGGCATGATAGGAGCGGCGGTCGCCACCCTTTCGACGGTGACGATCACGACACTGATACTGCTACCGTCAATGGCGAAATACTTTTTGAAACTGAAAAGGGCGCAAGACCGTTAGTTCCGGCAATACGCCGCCGGGACGGTGAGAACAGTGTAACGTATGTCTTGACAACTAAGACAAAAAATCTTAAATAACAAAATTCACGGTTGGTTACTGCCTGACCTGATGGTATAATAGGTTGGTCAGAGAAGATTCAGGGATTTGTGTATAGGAAAATGAAAGAAATAATAAACAATAAAAAAGTAAGGCAAGGGATACTTATAGCAATAGACTTGGTCATAGTTGCACTGTGCATATGGGTGAGTCTATTTATGCGTTTCAGATGGGGCCATATTCCGTATGAATACTATTCTGCGGCAAAGCAGAGTATGGTACTTGATATGGCGGTGACCGTGGTGGTCTTCTGGTATTTTAAACTTTATCACAGTGTCTGGACATATGCGTCAATAAACGAGTTGATAAAGGTCGTTGAAGCCGTTACGGTTGTAGTATTTTTGGAGATATCTTACAAGGCCATGCTTTTTCTGGTTCTTCCGCGCAGCGTATATTTCATGAACTATATCATGCTCCTTGTTCTTGTTTCCATGAGCAGATTATCTGTACGCGCTCTCAGATTTTACATACACAGGTATTCCAAGGATGAAGAGGGTATTGTAAAGACAATGATAGTGGGAGCCGGATCCGCAGGCGCGATGCTTTTGACCGAACTTGAGCGTAACCACGGGAATAACAACAAGGTTGTCTGCATAGTTGACGACAACCGGAACAAGTGGGGCAAGTATTTGTACGGTATACCTATAAAAGGCGGCAGAGAAAACATAATCTCTCTGGTTTTACAGTACGGAATAGATGAAATCCTTATCGCCATACCGTCCGCCGGCAAGACAGAAGTGTCGGAAGTCGTTGAAGTTTGCAGCCGTACGGATGCAAGGGTAAAGATACTCCCGTCCATAACCAGCAGCCTAAAGGGTAACATATCATCGAATCTTCGCGATATATCGTATAAGGATCTCCTGTACCGCGATGAGATCGATGTTAACGATGTCGGAATTGACGAGAACATACGAAACAAAGTGATAATGGTAACGGGGGGAGGAGGATCGATAGGTTCCGAACTCTGCAGGCAGATTGCAAAAAGAAACCCCAAAACACTGATAATACTGGATATATACGAGAACAACGCGTATGCCATCCAGATGGAGCTTAAGAATCTTTACAAGGACGAACTCGATCTCCGGGTAGTGATAGCGTCGGTAAGAGATTACGACAGACTGAAACTTCTGTTTGAAAAATACAGGCCTGAGATGATATTTCATGCGGCAGCGCACAAACACGTGCCCCTCATGGAGATTTCTCCCAATGAAGCCATCAAAAATAACGTCAAGGGGACTTTTTACGCGGCAAAGCTTGCAGATGAATTTAAGGTTGAAAAGTTTATCCTGATATCTACGGATAAGGCGGTTCGACCGACCAACATAATGGGCGCAAGCAAGAGAATATGCGAGATGATTATACAGGATTGGGACAGGAAATCGGAGCATACCCATTATGCCGCGGTACGATTCGGAAATGTCCTCGGAAGTAACGGTTCGGTGATTCCGCTGTTCCTTGAACAGATTGAAATGGGAGGACCGGTGACCGTGACCCACAGGGATATAACCAGGTTTTTCATGACTATTCCGGAAGCGGTTTCTCTGGTTCTGCAGGCGAGCGTGTATGCGATGGGCGGCGAAATCTTCGTGCTGGATATGGGCAAACAGGTAAAGATATATGATCTGGCTGTAAGCCTCATCAAGATGAAAGGATTTAAACCAAACGAAGATATAAATATTGAAATAACGGGACTTAGGCCCGGAGAGAAGCTCTATGAGGAAGTTCTCATGGACGAAGAGGGACTTGACGTCACCGAAAACAGACTTATTCACATAGGTAAGCCTATACAGATAGACTATGAAGTTTTTGAAAAAGGAGTCCTCGACTTAATGGATGCGGCGGAGAACAATTCGCCGGACATAAAGAAAAAGACGAAAAGCGTCTGCGACACGTATACGATAACCGAATGAACGGTATTGAAATCGCGTTCAATCTGATGATTGACGTGAAGCGGCGTTGCCAGCAGACGCGGTTGTATTGAAAAGACATGAGGCAATGCGACATGAGGCAATGCGGAATGAAGGGATAGGATATGCAATTCAGGGATTTAAAAACACAGTATCGAAAATTGAAAGACAGAATTGACGAGGCGATTATAAGAGTTTCCACAGACTGCAATTTTATAATGGGAAAGCAGGTGACGGAACTTGAAAAAAAACTTGCGGGATATGCGGGCACGGATCATTGCGTGACATGCGCGAACGGCACGGATGCACTCCAACTTGCGCTTATGGCTTGGGGTATAAAGTCCGGAGATGCCGTATTTGTACCGGACTTCACTTTCTTTTCTTCCGGTGAGGTGGTTCCGCTCACGGGTGCGACACCCGTATTTGTCGATGTCAACGCAAGAACTTTCAATATAGACTGTGATAAACTTGAAGGACAGATAGAAAGAGTTGTAAAAGAAGGAAGGCTCAAACCGCGGGTAATCGTTGCGGTGGATCTGTTCGGACTGCCCGCCGATTTTGCGCGTCTTCGCGAAATCGCGGATAAATACGGCATGTACATTCTGGAAGATGGCGCTCAAGGCTTCGGAGGCGAAATTTCAGGAAGAAAGGCATGCTCTTTCGGCGATATTGCCACCACATCATTCTTCCCCGCCAAGCCTCTCGGCTGCTACGGCGACGGCGGAGCGCTGTTTACCGACAACGATGAGTGGGCGGACCTGCTGAAATCGTATAGAGTTCACGGAAAGGGGGCAAACAAGTACGACAATATCCGCATAGGTCTCAACAGCAGACTGGATACGGTACAGGCGGCGGTTTTGGACATAAAGCTCGATGCATTTGAAGAGTATGAACTTGAAGCAGTGAATGACGCATCAAGGAAGTATGACGAAAGGCTTAAAAAAATCGTTGAAACTCCATATGTTCCTGATAATATGCTCTCCTCATGGGCACAATATACGATCAAACTGAAAGACAGGGATACGCGCGATGATCTTCAGCAATTCCTGAAATCCGAAGATATTCCGTCGATGATTTATTACCGGAAGTCCATGCATTGTCAGGATGCGTTCAAAGACAACGGTTATATTTACAGGGATGAGGATTATAAGGTTACCGTTGAGTTGTGCGACAGAGTGTTGTCTTTGCCGATGCACCCGTATTTAAGCGAGAGCGATATAGATACTGTGACCGGTGCCGTGAAAAGTTTCCTGGCGAGGAGATAGAATTCTTATGCAATCACTTTTTATCAACATAACAAAGCCGGCGGCGGCGATAAATAAGAGGATTCATCCTGCGATACAGAAAACGCTTATATTCCTATGTATGCTTGGAATGATGATCCCGATAATGGGTAAATACGTCCATAAGGACAGGATGATATCATATAATACTTCAATATCCGATTTTTTCACTTCGTTACTTGATTTGGGCGATGGCGGCCGTGGGGTCACAGCGGTGATTCTAATGACCCTTATCGTTCTTTTCAGTGTGCGAAAACCCTTGAAAAAGATAGAATTCAACTGGTACATAAGCTTATTCTGGTTCGTCGGAAGTATCCTTATAATCATAGCCGGAATATTTCACGATATAGGTTCCGGATTTTTGATTGCTCAGATAGCGGTTTTGCTGCTTTTCCCCGCTTTGTACATCGCGTGGAATGAGAATCTGAAAGAACTTTACGATCTCATAGCGCTTGCCGCGCTCGCGTTTATACTGATTGAATGTATACTACTGCTGCATTATCCTTTCGACAGCGTGAGCGGTATCTCGGGAAAATACAGAGGACCTTATATAGATTCCAATGTAATATCATATACTTTTGTGGCGGGTCTGTGTCCGGGACTGTATCTTATATCTCGAGAGTCAAAACTCAAAAGGCTGTTTGCATCCGTAATGCTTGGCCTGATACTGTGCGTTATACTGATAAGTTTTTCAAGAGGCGCATACCTTACGGCCGGTGTTGTTGTACTGTGCTGGTTCATACTTTACTTTAAGAAATCGGGAAAGCTTTTGTCGCTCATATTGTCGGTCGTCATAGCCGCGGTTTCTTTTTTCGGATATTACATGACTGTTTCAGGTGGGAATGATCCTCTTAACATCCGTTCCGTGACTGCCGCCGGCCAGACCGTGTATGCCGATGAGACGGTGTCCGAGCCTGACAGCCCTTCTTCCACTGACATACTGGGCAGACTTGAGAATTTCAATAACCTCAACCAGTACACTACAGGCAGAGTCGGAATCTGGAAGGTGTTCAGCAAGTACATAAACTGGACGGGAAACGATGTGACATATACGCTTCCGGTCAGGGTGCTTCACTATACGGGTCAGAGCGCAAGATACTATACAACTACACACAACAACGCATACGACATAGTCATACGCGCAGGTTTGCCAGCTGGAATAATATATCTTCTCATGCAGTTAATAGCGCTTGTCTATTCACTGAAAAAGATATTCGGCAGAAGAAAGAATGTGAAAGCGTATGATTTATTTGTGGTACCCGCGTTCATGATTTTTATAGTCGAGGGTAATATGGAAACGTATTCCCACATATTTTCCAGTCTGCCCACTCTGCTGTACTTCCTGTCATTGACAGTGCTGCTCGGTTTTGGAGTAAAGACGAATAATCGGGAGGAGGTGTCTGTGGATGCGCAGTGACAGGAATAAGAATAAGAGAGCATTGGGCAGAGCTTTTTCGAAACTTAACGGACTCAATGCGCTTCAAATAGTGATGGTCATGGGTGCAATGGTACTTCTGCTGATCACGTTTTCGTACAGTGTTCGAGACACCATGGATATAAACAGATCGAAGAACATACTTAAGGTGGCCGCAGATCTGAAAATTTCCGGAGGAGCCGACTGTTCGGACCTTGCAATCATAGATGTAAATGACAGAGATGATTTTAAAAAACGTGGAATAAGAGGCATTACGACGCTTAGATTCGGGAATCCTCTCCGGCAGTACGGTGTGGTCTCGGTGCTGCCCGACACGTATATAGATCTCAAAGATGACGGAGTTTGCAACGGAAAACCTCTGTACGATTCGTTTGATCCTGAACATCCGAACAGATTTTTGCGCAACATAAAAAGCGTGACGGATTTCGATACGTATGCTTATATCACGGTCGATGACGAAACAATCATGGAAGTGACCAACATGCTTGGAGTAATCAGGCTGAAAGTGAAAAAAGAAGATATATCCGACATAAACAAATACCAGAAAAAAATTGCGAAAAAGTACGGCGTATCGCATATAAAAAAAGTCAGAGAACCGGGCATTCAGGGAATGAACGGACTTCAGGCAGCCGCATACGCAAGGCTCGGAAGGGGAGAGCACCCGAGCACAAAGCACGCAAAGTACATAAGAATGGTCATCAAAAGGATATTCAGAAATTTAAGGAACGGAAGCCTCTCAGATCTTGCCATAGTCAGGAGAATGCTGTTGGACGGCCCCAATAATATAGATGACGATTATTTCATTCAGTTGGCCGCAAGGATAAAGGCGTATGAAGCGGGGAGGACCATGAAATGGCCTATGTCGTACAACAGGCGTACTTTGAACGATCTTGAGGGTGTGGTCTTCCCGATAAAGCTGGTAAAGGACAATAAAACTTTGCATAAGGACTGGCTTGGAGAATACTGGTACAAAAAAGCCGGTTCGAATGTAAGAATAGAGGCGCGCACGTCAAGAGAAGCCCTGGATGAGATATTGAGAATAAAGAAAGCGAAGAAAGAGGCCGCGAGACGGGCAAAAGAAGAACGGGAGCGAAAAGAAAAGGAAGAGCGGGAAAAAGAGCAAAACAAAAAGAATAAGGATGAGATGGATAAGCCGCGAAAGAATGGTCAGGACCTCGGCGGTGACGACGATGACGATGACGACGATGACGGCGGCGCGGGAGGAAACAGGAGTAACGACGGCAACCGCGGAAACGGCGGAAACAATAACGGCGGCGGAAATAACGGCGGAAATAACAACGGTGGCGGAAACAATGGCGGCGGTTCCGGAGGGGAAGATCCGGGAAAAGAAATTCCCGAGGGAGATATCGGGTGAGAAAAGGCCACCCGGTTTCACCGCATCTGTATAACGTGATCAAGGATACTTCCTCTTGGATGTTTATCGCATAACAGCCATTTTACCGAATAAAATGATTAATCAATCAACATGGATTTTGTATTAAAAAAAATTATGGATTTATTGATTATCATCTATACTTATCGGTTGAACAGTGTTATACTAACCCCGATGATGTACTGCACATCGGAGAGGAGTAAAGAATGAAGAAACTAAAATTACTTATCACTGCGATCACTGTGTCGATGATCGCAACAACTGCCGGTGCGTTTGCCTGCACCGGGATGTACGTGGGAAAAGCAGTCAGCAAGGAGGGGACTCCGCTTATTGCGAGAAGTGAGGACCAGGGTACCGGTGCGTACAACAAGCTGTACAAGGTTCAGCCGCGTACCAAGAAGGCGGGAAGATACTTTAGAGATACCGCAAACGGATTCAAAGCAAAGCTTCCTAAACTCACTTACAAATTTACCTATGTAAGAGATTCAAGTGACCACAATGACGGAATGTATCCGGCAACATGCACAAATGAATACGGAGTTGCCGTTGTGGGAACGGTGTCGACAGAGGTGGACCCTAAGTATGAAAAGGTCGATCCCACGATCGAAAAGAGCCTGAGAGAGGCTACTTTGCCGGGACTTATAGCATGCCAGGTGAAAACCGCAAAGCAGGCGGCGGAACTCTGCGCAAAATTGCACGATAAGTACGGCTCGGAAGAATGGAACACGCTGTTCTTCATGGATAAAAAAGAAGCATGGATCTTTGAGAACTACGGCGGGCATACCTACTGTGCGATGAAGATGCCGGAAGATAAAGTGGCAGTGTTCGGAAACCAGTGCATGATAGGCGCCGTAGATCGCAATGACACCAAGAATTACATATTTTCAAAGGGCAAATACGATCTGTTCAACAAGATTGACCAGGCCGGTCTTGCGGTTAAGGAAAACGGACAGTACAACATTGCAAAATCCGTATCCGGCAATACCAGAAAAGAATACTCGAACATGAGAACATGGGAAGGTCACAGAGTCCTTGCGCCTAACAGCGAGTGGGTAAAAGGCAAGGAATACAGCGACAAGACTTTCTATCCTCTGTTCTACAAACCTGAAGCAAAGGTTTCGGCACTGCAGATCATGGATCTGTTCAGAGATCGTTACGAAGGAACGAAGTATGACATGAACAAGCCCGAAAACAAGAGCAGACGTCCTATAGGCGTTACGAAGTCTTCGGATATTCATATCATCCAGAACTTTGCAAACATGCCTAAAGAAGCGTCAAACCTTCAGTGGCTGTGCATGGGGAATGCGGAACATTCGGTGTTCGTTCCGGCATTCAGTTCGATTAACAAGACCGATAAGTCCTACAATGTAGACGGTGCTATGTACGATGCACGCAGTGCATACTGGCAGTTTAAACAGAACGAAACTCTGGCTCAGTCGGATCGTGCCAATTTAAGCAGCGGCACAAAGGATTTCTGGAAGAACCAGGAGAAGAAACAGTACGCAAGCATCTTGAAAGCCGTTAAGAAAGTCAACAAGGCTTATAAAAAATCGAAGAAAGCCGGCCGCAAGTACGTTACAAAGTTAGCGTCCAAGGCAATTGTTAAACAGCTTAAAAATGCAAGAGTGCTTTACAAGGCTCTCATGTACACCACCACGAGAAACGACAATGACAGGGTTGACAGAAAAGTGACGTTTGCAAGACCCGTTAATCTCAAAGCGGCTGCAAAGAACGCCGGATTCTCGTACAAGAAAAAGAAGAAGGACAACAAGGTTTACCTGAAAAAAGGCGGAGTTACATATAGATTGCAGCTCAAGTCAAAAGGAGTTCACAAGAACGGAGCTTATGCGGACGATCTGATCTATCCTATATTCAAGGACGGAAAGACGATTTACGCTCCTGCCAATGTGGCGACATCATTGAATTCGATGAAATAGAACGGTCGCTTTGCGACCGAAAAAATGGATGTTGCGGCGAAATTAGCCGCGGTCCGAATCCAAAAAACTATTGAAGAGATATTCAATAATGATATAATAAGCGTTGGATTAGTCGGGTTTTCAAAGCCCGATGAATCCGACGTTTTGTTAATTGGAGGTTAATTTTGCATCAGGAGATTATAGCTGTTCTCATATTTGTTTTAGTGCTTGTGACAATTATGAGCGAAAAATTGCACAGAACGTCGGCAGCCCTTGGGGGGACGGTTTTGTTGTTGCTGACAGGGATTTTAAACGTAGACAAGGCGATAAAGTACGTGGATTTCAATACGATAGGTGTGCTCGTGGGGATGATGCTGTTTGTTGCCGTAATAAAGCACTCGGGATTGTTTGAATATATCTCGATCAAGGCTGCCAAGATGGCAAAGGGCAACCCGTGGAAGATTATGGTGGCATTCATGCTGATTACTGCAATATGCTCGGCATTTCTGGACAACGTGACGACGGTTCTTTTGATGGGACCGATGACGATCACTATTGCAAAGATGATGAAAATCGATCCTCTGCCGATACTGCTCGGTCAGATTGTATCATCCAACATCGGCGGAACGATGACCATGATAGGAGATCCGCCGAACATAATGATAGGAAGTGCGGCAAACTTTGCTTTTATAGACTTTATCCAAAATACGGGTATCGCCTGCCTGGCGGGTTTGGCGGTCACTATACTCGGCATGAAACTCGTGTACAAGAAAAAACTCGTTGCGGACGAGGCCGCAATAGAAGAGATAATGAACTTGGATGAAGACAAGGCCGTCTCGGACAGAAAACTTATGCATATAAGCGTGTTTATGATTTGCATGGTAATAATAGCCTTTATGCTTCACGGAAACTTCGGCATAGAGAGTTCGTCCGTGGCACTTACCGCGGCCGCGGTGATGATGATAGTCGGGAGACAGGACATAGACGAGGTGGTATCCGATGTTGAATGGCCGACGATACTCTTCTTTTTCTGCCTGTTCATAGTTGTCGGCGGACTTGTGGAAACCGGCGTCATATCTCAGATGGCAAAGTTTATCATGAATCTGTCCGGCGGGCATCTTGTCGTCACAATGTTGATATTGTTGTGGGCATCGGCATTCCTGTCCGCAATCCTTGATAACATACCTTTTGTTGCGACCCTGATTCCGCTTATCATCGCAATGGGAAAACAGGGAATAGATATAACTCCGCTTTGGTGGGCGATCTCTCTCGGAGCATGTTTAGGAGGTAACGGCACACAGATAGGAGCGTCCGCAAACGTGGTTCTGTGCGGAATCGCCGGCAAAAACGGATATCCGATTTCCTTTAACCAGTATCTCAAGGTCGGGATGCCTGTTATGATAGTTACCGTATTTATAGCCATGTTGTTTCTTTTGGTCAGATTTGCAATATGACTCAAGGAATGTCTGCCTTTCCGCGATGAGAATTTGATGAGCGGGAAACCATGCCATTTATGTATTGAAACCGGAAATGATCAATTTAACTGTGAAAGATGAATATGAGGTGATAATTTATGATCAGCAGTCAGGTTACCGACGGAATAGTGAACACGATGCTAAGGCAGATGGGGGCGGTGAAAATCAAAACCCTGCCCGCCTATATAAACATCGTTACATTTCGAATCGAAGATGAGTTTGAAATTCAGTATGTGTACGAAATGAAGGAAAACGATACCATATACCTGCAGAGAGTTACCCCTTATCCGTATTTTCTGGGCGAACCGGAAAACTCCGATGAGTTAATTGCAATGATAAAAGAAGATCTCGACGGATATGTGAATGCGTATGAAAGTGACAACTTCCCGCTATATATGGAAATTTCCGATAAGGCGGAACTTGCGAGAAAGAAACTGGAAAAACTTCTTCTTGGAGAGAAGTACGCAAATCCGGAGGATCTGAAACATCTCTCTGACATGATGTCCAAGGTGATAGACATGTTTTCGCTTTCGGAAAACCATACCACCGACAAGAAACCGGTTCTGAAACTATGAAATACAGCGAGAAATACACGATCACATCTTTTGATGTCGATATAAACAACAATATGAGACCGACCAGCCTGATCAATTATTTGCAGGAAACCGCAAATCATCAGATGAGGGACAGAAAGCCGTCATATTATGATTTTTTCAGAGAGGGAAAGTCATTTGTGGTAACGAGAATGTCGATAGAGGTCATGGAACAGATCGGACAGTACGAAGAAGTGGAGGTAAGAACGTGGGCCTGCCCCGCCGGAGGAGCAACTTTCCCGAGAAGTTACGACATAGTGAGAGACGGCAGGGTTATAGTCAAGGCGTACAGCGAGTGGGCCGTGCCGAATCGCAACACGGGAAAACTGTGCAGACATGACGAAATAGATATAAGCAACTACGAGAATGAAAAGGCGGTAGAACTTTCAATACCTAAAAAATATCGCTTTCCCGGAAATCTTGAGTTTGAAAGAAAGGGAGAACACGTGGTGTCGTACAGCGACTGTGATATGAACCTGCATGTAAACAATGCCAATTACTCCAATATGCTGTGGGACTACATACCCGGAATAGAAGAAAAGGAAATCACCTCGATAAATGTGAGATTCAACCACGAAGCGCAGCTCGGAAGTACCATAGATATATATATGCGTGCTTTTGACAACGAGTTCTCGAAAGATCCGAGAGCGAGCGAAACCTTTGCTTTTAAAACTTTCGTCAAGGGGAAGAAGAACGTTGAATTTCTGATAGGCGTAAAAGAAGCGGGGCACCGAACCTAAAAAAAACAGATACACCCCGTAAATAGATATTTACACAATTTGTGACATGAAATCGAAAAAGCCACCATATGTTGTGGCTTTTTTTAGTGCTTTGAATGAAACATGGGGGATGGTGGAGAAAAATGGGGAAAAAGTCATATAAATAGCAATAAAAATTTGATAAGTGGGGTAAAGTGGTGTAAAATTGCCTTGTATAAACTGAAAGGGTGAAAGAGGAGTTCAGCGAAATGTTCATGGGCACATATTACAACTCCATAGATTCCAAGAACAGGCTGATAGTTCCGTCTAAGCACAGGAACCGGCTTGCAGGCAAATGCGTCCTGACGAAGGGGTTGGATATGTGCCTGTACATTTATTCCATGGAGGAATGGGACAAACTCACAGAGAAGATATCTGAACTCCCGGAATCCGACCCTAAGGTGAGGAAGTATATAAGAGATCACTATGCAAATGCCGTTGAATGTGAATTTGACAGGCAGGGCAGAATAGTAATTCCTCAGCAGTTGATAGAGTATGCACGCATAGAAAAAGAACTTGTGACCATGGGGGCGATGAAAAAGATCGAGATTTGGAGCAAAGAAGTGTGGGATTCTCCTAAAAATGACGAAAAAGATGAGGATTTCTCGGAGGCGCTGGCCAGATACAACTTCTAAGATTTCGTAGAAAGATTGCCGCCGGAAGGTTGCGCAGATAGATATTCAACGTAAAACGATTGTCAAAAAGCGACAGTCGGACAGTCAATAGTGAAAGAACCGTCGCGCAGCGACAGCAGGAAAGCGTATGGAGTATGAATTTTGAGCATGTACCCGTTCTTCTTGAAGAATGCATCGACAGCCTTGATATAAGGTATGACGGAACATATGTGGACGGAACTGTCGGAGGAGCCGGTCATGCATCACATATCTGCGGGAAACTTTCCGAAGCCGGAACTTTCATAGGCATCGACAAGGATACCGATGCGCTTAAGACCGCCGAGGAGCGTCTCGCCGGGTACAATTGCGACAAGTATCTGAGGCATGGAAGTTTTGCGGATATAAAAGACCTGATCAGAGGAAGCGGAAAAGAGAAAATAGACGGAGCACTTTTGGATATAGGAGTTTCGTCTTACCAGTTGGATACACCTGAAAGAGGATTTTCTTATATGCATGATGCGCCGCTTGACATGAGAATGGACAGAAGTTACGGCAAAACGGCATACGATGTCATAAATGAATACTCGGAAAATGAGCTTAAGGAAATAATTTCAGGATACGGAGAAGAAAGATGGGCATCGCGGATAGCGGGCCTTATCGTTAAGAGCCGAAAGGAAAATAGAATTGAAACGACGTTGCAACTTGCCGATTTGATAAAAGCGGCGATACCCGCAAAGGCCAGGAGAGAGGGGCCACATCCGGCAAAGCGGACGTTTCAGGCGATAAGAATAGAAGTAAATGAGGAATTGGAAGAACTGAAGAGAGCCATAGACGAGTACTTAGATATTCTGGCAAGCGGGGGGAGGCTTTGCATAATTACCTTCCATTCGCTTGAAGACAGAATTGTCAAGGAAAGCTTTCGCAGGCGGGCAAATCCGTGCACATGTCCACCGGAGTTTCCTGTATGTGTATGCGGAAAGAAGGGCGACGTAAGACTAATAACCGGAAAACCGATAATCGCCGGAGAAAAAGAACTCGATAATAACCCGAGAGCCAGGAGCGCGAAACTCAGGGTTTGTGAAAAAGTATAAGTTTTAGCAGAGGTTGACAATGAATATGAGTAAGAAAGACAAGAGAAGAATAATCTTTACAATCGTTCTGGCAGGTCTGATCTTTATCGCAATGGTGGTTATGACGGCCTATGCCGCAGAATTGAGATGCGAGAACAATGAACTGATCGCAAAAAACAAGACTTTGCAGGGAGAGGTGGATACCTTGGGGATAAAGATTAAGGCATCCAACAACGTTGCTCATATAGAAAAAGAAGCCAAAAGAAGACTCGGCATGGTTTACCCAACATCAAAAAATTGTGTGTACCTCAAGGCGGATGACAGTCCCAAAAGAAATTTTGCCGCAGTCATAAAAAAAGAAGCATATAACTGAAAAATCGATTTTCAGAGTTTGCCGGGCAGGCATCAACTGAATAGATTACAGCCGGACAATTTCATAACTGAAGAATGTCCGGTTTTTTGATAAGAGCGCAAGTCAAAGGAGCGTTGAAAAATGAGTGAAATAAGTATAAAATGCATATAAATGTCTAAGCATCGGACTGATTTATATGAGTGCGCACAGAAAATTGTAAGGCGTTCGGGACTTCATAGGAATCACCCGCAAGGTGCTTGAGAACAAAGGGAGGCGACGCGGCAGGATGGCAAGAGTAAGCGGCAAAAATAGAAAAAGAATATTGATAGTGTTTATAGCGCTGGCATTGCTGATGACGGGGCTTGTTCTGCGTATTGCATGGATACAGGTCGTAAGAGCCGACAAATACAGAGAAAAAGCGGTAAATCAGCAGATGACCGATATGCCGCTGCAGGCCAACAGAGGTATTATCTATGACAGGAACGGCAAGGAACTTGCATCCAGCGCAATCTCCTATTCCGTCTGGGCAAGACCTTCTCAGATTCTGAAAAACTATACCACGGAGGAAAAACGACTGGAGCTGTCAAAGAAATTGGCTGCCATACTCGGAATAAAAGCTGAACAGGTGATGGCGAAATTGAATTCCGAAGCGGTGATAACGAGCATAGCAAAATATGTGGAAAAGAAGAGATGTGACAAGATAAGAGAACTGAAGGCTGCCGGGATAGAGATTTCAGAAGCCAACAAGAGATACTATCCTCTCGGACGCTCCGCGGCACAGTTGCTCGGAAGCGTTACGGATGACAGTGTGGGACGCTCCGGGATTGAAGCGGAGTTTGACAATTATCTCAGCGGAGTTTCCGGAAGGTGGCTGAAAGAAACGGATTTGAACGGAAACACATTGTCATATGGAAGTCAAAAGCTATACCGCGCAAAAGACGGATACAATCTGTATCTTACCATCGACGAAGTACTTCAGAACTACGCAGAAAAAGCTGTTAAAAAAGCTATGGCAAAGACCGGGGCAAAGCGAATAATGTGCCTTGTGATGAACCCCGAAACGGGGGACATACTGTCCATGGTGACGAATCCGTCGTTCAACCCCAACAATCCTCTTGAACCCGTATCGCAGCTTGAAAAGAGGGAATTCGCAAAGCTTAGAACCTCTGAACAAGGCAAGTATCTGAGCCAGATGTGGAGCAATCCTCTTGTGAGCGATCTCTATGAGCCGGGATCCACGTTCAAGCTGATAACCACCTCGGCGGCGCTGGAAGAGGGTGTTACGACGCCTAAGCATCACTATTTCGACAGCGGCGGAATAAATGTTGACGGAACTGTTCTGCATTGTTGGAATAAGGCGGGACACGGAAATCAGACCCTGGTGGAAGCCGTGGGAAATTCGTGCAATACAGTGCAGGTGCAGCTGGCATTGAAACTGGGGAAAAAAAAGTACTACAATTACCTTGACATGTTCGGAATAACGGACGCCACGCACGTAGATCTTCCCGCGGAAACAACCGCCATAATAAAGAACGAGGTGGGGCTTTCCAATGTCGATCTCGCGACGATGTCATACGGTCAGGGGATTGCGGTAACGCCTATGCAGCTTCTGACTGCGGTATGCGCCATAGGGAACGAAGGAGCCCTGATGGAACCGAGAATTGTTGACAGGATGACCGACAAAAACGGGGAAACCGTCAAGAAATACAAAACCAAGACGGTCAGAAAGGTGATTTCCGCCAAGACTGCCAAAGAGATGAAAGATATAATGGAGTATGTGGTCGGCAAAGGCGGAGGCGCGAATGCAAAGGTGCCGGGATACAGAATCGGCGGGAAAACCGGAACGGCGGATAAAGTTGTAAAAGGCAAATACACTAAAGATACATATTCTTCCTTTGTAGGTATGGCGCCTATGGAGAATCCGAAACTTGCGGTTCTTGTGGTGGTAGACAGTCCCAAAGGAGTTCAGTTCGGAAGTGCCGTCGCTGCACCGGTTGCACAGGACTTTTTAAAAAATGCACTCACATATATGGAAATAAGCCCAAGGTATACGAGCAGAGAAGACAGGAAAACCAATGTGGTCTACGTGCCGCAGCTCAAGGAAAAGACGTATGCCAAGGCCGTACACGAACTTTCAAAGGCAGGACTCAGGTATAAAATGAGTCCGAAAACCGATGACAGGAATTTCAGGATAATAGATCAGTATCCAAAGGGAGGAGCGCGTGTAACGAAGGGTGAAACCGTATATTTATACAGAAAATAAGCCTGAACGGCACAGATGGAGAAACTATGGATCATATAACAGTAAGAGAATTGAAAGGTGCCACATCGGGGAAACTGATCTGCGGGGATGATGACGGGAGCTTTACGGGACTTTGCACGGATTCCCGAATATTTGAGGACGGAGACATGTTCGTCGCGCTTGCAGGAGAAAATACGGACGGACACGATTACATCGAAGATGTTATAAAAAAGGGTTGCGGAGTGCTGCTTGTATCGGAAGAAAACTCGGCTGACCGATTGAAGAAGCTGTTTGAGGAAATGAACTGCAGAGCCGGAAAAACCGAATCGTTAGACGAAAAAAGAACCTTTAGCGCGGTTTTAGTCCCGGACACACTTGTCGCGCTGCAGGCATTTACCGGATGGTATCTTGAAAAAATCGCGCCTGGGAAGATTGCTGTCACGGGGAGTGTCGGCAAAACCTCAACCAGGGATATGGTTTATCATATACTGAGCGAAAAGTACAGAACGGGAAAACCGATAAAAAATTACAACAGCGATGTGGGGATACCGCTTACCGTAGCGGGGTTTTCCGGAGATACGGAGATGGCTGTATTGGAACAGGGGATGGAATTTCCGGGCGAAATACATCGCCTTGCGGCCATGACCAGACCGGACGTGGCGATAATCACGAACATTGGAATTTCACACCTTGAAAATTTAGGAACAAGAGAAAACATTTATAGAGCAAAGATGGAAATCACCGATTTTTTCGGGGAAAACAATGTCCTTATAATCAACGAATCCAACGATATGCTTTCAAAAGAAAAAATACTGAAAGAATGCGCGGGAAAATATAATGTCGTTTCCGTAGGAAAAACGGGGGTTGAGGACTATGTAGTGTCCGATATCGCGGACAAGGGAGTGGACGGCGTGGAGTTTACACTTGCCACGGGAGAAAAGCGTCAAAGGTTCGGTGTTCCGATCCCCGGAGCACACAATGCGATAAATGCGGCACTTGCAATAGCAGCCTGCGACCTGTATGATGTTACGTGGAAACAGGCGGCTTCCGGGCTTTCAAAGGTGGAGCTTACGGGCAAGAGAATGAAGGTAAGGGAGACAGGCGGAATAAAAATTCTTGACGACTCTTACAATGCGGCCCCGGACTCCGTGAAGTCCGCCATAAGAACGATGGAAAACAGCGAATGCACTCGCAGAATCGCTGTTTTGGGGGCGATGAACGAACTTGGCGACGATACGCCCGCGTACCACCGCGAGGTCGGGGAATTTGCCGCAGATCACGGTGTGGATATACTTATAGGAATCGGCAGGAAGGCAAAAGATATAGTGGAAGGAGCGAAAATGTACGGGATTGAAACCCTCTATTTTGAGAAGAAAGAGGAACTTTATCCCGAACTTTTGAAGATTGTTGAGACGGGAGATCTCATACTTACCAAAGCTTCAATGACGGAACACTTCTGGGAAATCGCCGATAAGATAACGGAACTTGAGAGAGAATAAATATGATTGTTTTCACTATTTTTATGGCAGCCACGGTTTTGGGCTTGCTGTTTACTTATTTTGAAATCCCTGTGATCAAGAGATTGCAGTTCGGACAGTACATAAGAGAGGACGGTCCGCAGTCTCACCTTAAGAAACAGGGAACACCGACAATGGGGGGGATCGGTATATACGCGGCAGTCGTCGTAACGGCGGCTGCGGGTTCGTTGTTGCTTGGAATGAACGGAAGTTCCGAGATATGGGTAATTATGCTCGTCGGGCTTTTGTACGGCATGATAGGTTTTACCGACGATTACATAAAAGTCGCCGCAAGGCATAATCTGGGGCTTCGCGCATGGCAGAAACTCGTACTTCAGATTGCGACGGGTCTGGCGTTCGGAATATACATAATGAAATTCACCCCGGCAGGCGGCAACGTCTGGGTGCCGTTTGTAAACATGGAAGTGGATCTCGGCATATTCTTTCCTGTATTTGTCACCTTTACGATGGCGGCAATGTCAAACAGTGTAAACCTTTCGGACGGAATGGACGGCCTATGCAGCGGCATAAGCGCGATATTTGCCTTGTTCTTTGCATGGATACTCGACACACCGCAGTTTAAAAGCAGTTCTTTGTATATGCTTGCGGTTGCGGGAGCATGTCTGGGATTCCTTTTCTTTAACAGATATCCGGCGAAGATATTCATGGGCGATACCGGGTCTATGGCACTTGGAGGAGGGATGACGGCGGCGATAATGCTGACCGGTAAGGAACTGCTGATACCCATAGCGGGCTTTGTCTTTGTTGCAGAGGCGCTTTCAGTTATAATCCAGGTAATATCTTTTAAATTTACGGGAAAGAGGGTTTTTCGCATGGCTCCTCTTCACCACCACTTTGAGGAGGGCGGTACGAAAGAAACTGCGGTTGTCAAGGGCTTTTGGCTCGTGACCGTACTGTGCTGCGCTCTCACGTATGCTATATTGTCTGCCTGATGCAGAACCGGGTACGGGGCGGAACGGACAGGAGAAATACAGATGTCTAACAGAGAAAATTTGAAAAACACAAGGATCCTTGTTGTCGGGTTCGGCAAGTCGGGTATGGCGGCGGCGCAGGCGCTTCTGAAACTCGGTGCCGTGGTTTCTGTGCAGGACTCCAAACCGGAAGAGGAGTTTGATCCGAATGTCCTGACATTTTTCAGAAATCAAGGTGTGGAATTCTATCTCGGAACGCTGCCTCTAAACATGGAAGCGTTTGATATGCTCGTGCTGAGCCCGGGAGTGAGTCCGGAACTTGATTTTATTTCGGATGCGGTGAAGACCGGAACCGAACTTGCGGGAGAACTTGAGATAGCGTACAGAATAGGGAAAGGCAACTATATAGCGATTACGGGTACAAACGGGAAGACGACCGTCACTTCTCTTGTGGGTGAAATCTTCGAACTTTCGGGAAGAAAAACTTCAGTTGTCGGAAACATAGGCGTTGCAGCAATTTCAGCTTCTGCCGAGTCAGAGGAAGGAGATTGGCTCGTTACCGAATGTAGCAGTTTTCAACTGGAAACGACAAGATATTTTAAGCCCGCGGTTTCGGCCATATTGAACCTGACGCCGGACCATCTCAACAGGCACCACAGCATGAGCGCGTACGGTAAGGCCAAGGCGAAGATATTCGCAAATCAGACAGAAAATGAATATCTGGTAATAAACAAGGACGATGCCGATTGTTACAGGCTTGCCGCAGAATGCAAAGCCAAGATCGTGCCTTTCAGTACAAAGGAAAAACTGAATGTGGGAGTTTTTGTCGAGGATGAAAAAGTGGTCGTGGTCGATTTTGACGGAAGCAGAACCACGATATGCGCATTGAATGACATAAGGATCATAGGCGGGCATAACATATCAAACGTTGTGGCTGCGGCGGGAATATGCTATTTTGCGGGGATAGATGCAGAGATCATTGCAGCGGGAATCAGAGCGTTCAACGGCGTTGAACACAGGATAGAATACTGTGGGGAATACGACGGCGTAAGATATTACAATGATTCAAAAGGAACCAACACGGCTGCCGCCATAACGGCGATAAAGGCAGTCAACAAGAATATAATTCTGATTGCGGGCGGAGACGGTAAAGAGCAGGATTTTTCATCTCTTGCGGATGAGCTTGCGGGCAGAGTGAAAAAACTCGTACTGTTGGGAAGAGATGCGGAACTGATTGAAAACGCCGCGAACGAAGCGGGCTTTTACGACTGCGTGCGTTGCGGGGATATGCGTGAATGTGTGGAAAAAGCCTCGGAAATCTCCGCTGAGGGCGATTGTGTGCTTTTGTCGCCGGCATGCGCAAGTTGGGACATGTACGATAACTATGAACAGAGAGGCGAGCATTTCAAGAGATGCATTGCCGAACTCATGAAGTGAACGGGCATTTAAACTTATGCATTGCCCGAAAGGTGGATTAAATGAAGAAATCTTTTAGAAAAAATTTAAATTTCATGAGCGCCAAAGGCTCCTGCGACTTTGTTATAGTGGTGCTTGTCGCTCTTTTGGTGATATTCGGTACGGTGATGATTTTCAGCGCAAGCTATTATAAATCCATCAGCGAAAACGGATCTCCGTACAACTTTCTGACCAAACAGATTGCCTTTGCCCTCACCGGAGCAATTATAATGTATATCGCGTCATTTGTTGATTATAAGGTGTATGAAACAAAATTCACATATGGATTTACCATATTTTGTTTCATGCTCCTTTTGCTCCTTTACACGCCCGCCGGCTACACAGCCAACAATGCAACCAGATGGATATTGCTTGGCAAGGTGAGCATAATGCCGGGAGAATTTGCGAAACTCGGAGCCATATTGATGACGGCGAAATTTTTCTCCGACGACCCGACAAGAATAAGAAAGCCGAAAGAGGGACTGCTTCCCGCCGTGGGACTGATGTGCGTTGCCGTACTTCTGATAGCGAAGCAGCCTAATCTTTCGACGGCTCTGACGCTTGCGGCAATAGTCTGCGGAATGCTTTTCATTGCAGGGATAAGCCTGAAGTACGTTGCGGTAATTGCGGGGATCGGAGTGATTGGTCTTGTCGGAATACTGATGAGCGGCACTTTCTGGTCGAAGAGAATTTTCGGTTTTCTCGATCCGTTTGAATATGCAAAGGACAGGGGCTTTCAGGTAGCTCAATCTCTCCTTGCGATAGGAACGGGCGGTCTGACCGGCAGAGGATTGGGAGAGAGTATACAGAAGAATCTCTATCTTCCGGAACCGCAGAATGACTTTATATTCTCCATAGTAGGTGAAGAACTGGGTTTTATCGGCGCCTTGGGAGTACTGGTGGTGTTTATACTGCTGATATGGAGATGCCTCAGGGTAACGCTCAAAGCCCCCGATCTTCTCGGAATGCTGCTGTCGGGCGGCGCAACGATAATGATAGGAGTCCAGGTCGTATTCAATGTGGCGGTGGTCACATCCTCGATGCCGCCTACGGGAGTGGCGCTTCCGTTCATAAGTTTCGGGGGGAATGCACTCTGGGTATGCATGGCTGCGATGGGGATAGTCCTAAATGTATCGAGAAATGTCGTCACGGAACCCGCGGAAGACGGGGGTAACGGCAGCTATTTGAAGAAAAAGCGCAGAAAGAGGAAAAGGCCGGCATGAAAGCGATAATTACCGGGGGAGGAACCGGCGGACACATATATCCGGCGATTGCGATAGCCGATGAAATAAAGAAAAGAGAACCGGAATCGGAGATCCTTTATATAGGCAATGAGATAGGTCTGGAGAAGGATATAGTGCCGCGATCCGGATATGATATTAGATTCGTATCGGCAAAGTGGATAGACAGGCGAAATATCTTTAAGATTGCGGATACCGGATTTCATACGTTGAGAGGTATCGTTCAGGCTCACCGGATCGTGAAGAAGTTCAAGCCGGAGGTCGTTGTGGGGACGGGAGGCTACGTATGTTTTCCCGTAATATATGCGGCGCACCGTCTTGGCGTAAGATGCTATATACACGAACAGAACGCATTCCCCGGAATGGCGAACAAAGCGCTTGAAAGGTTTGTGGACAAAATCTTTCTGGGCTTTCCGGAGGCCGGCGCATACTTCAAAGAACCCGAAAAACACGTCGTGACGGGAAATCCCGTCAGAGAAGAGTTTTTCGGCTCCGACAGAGCGGTCGCCCGTAAAAAACTTGAGATTCCGGCGGAGGCGTTTGTCGTATTTGTCTTTGGCGGAAGTCAAGGCTCCGAAGCCGTAAACTATGCGATGTTCGATCTTATCGATAAGGTGAGCGGGAGTGAAAACATATATCTGCTCTTTGCGACCGGCAGCATGTACTACGATGAAGTCATGGAAAAGATGAGTGCACTCGGGATAAAAAAATCGGAGCGCATAAGGATAAGCCCATATGTGGAAGATATGGCGGGATATATTGCCGCCGCGGACATAGTGGTGGGAAGGTCGGGAGCGCTGTCGGTCGCGGAAATCTGCGTCAGCGGCAGGGCGGCTGTCATGATCCCGTCTCCGAACGTGACAGGGAATCATCAGTTTTTTAATGCCAAATCCGTTGCGGACAGAGGCGGAGCGGTCATCATAGAAGAAAGAGATTTAACCCCCGGAAAACTTGCGGATACGGTTTTGAATTTCGAGAAGAAACCCGAAATACTTGCCGAAATGGAGAAACAGAGCAGGAATGCGGTCCCGGATAACGGAGCGGAAAAAATATATGAATGCATAAGAGAGGATTTATCTTGAATATGAGCGGCAGGCACGGCGAAAAAACCGGTATGAGCGGCAGGCACGGCGAAAAAACTGAAAGGAACGTCAAGACAACAGGGGAGGATGTTGAAAGAGCCGATCCCCTTGAGGTGTTGGACTGCGCGGAAATTCCCAGAAACAAAAAGAAGAGGAAGAAGAAGCACTACGGCAGGAATTTTATTATATTCCTGCTCATAATCGGAAGCGCCGTGGCATTTTCACTTTCCTCGGTTTTCAACGTTAAAAAGTTCACCGTTACGGGGAATTATTACTACTCCGATGAAGAAGTGATCGCCATGAGCGGCGCCGAACCGGGGAACAATATATTTTTCGGAACCGGGGAAAAAAAGATTAGAAAGAAGCTTATGAAAGATCCGTATTTCAGGGGCATCGACTTAAAACGTCATCTGCCCTCGACCCTTGAAATAAAGGTGGACGAAAGAAGACAGATAGCTACCGTAAAGTATGGAAACAAATACATAGTGATTGCGGAAAACGGCATGGTTCTGAGAAAGGGAGGCATAGATCCGAAACTGACTCTTTTAAAGGGACTTACGCTCAGCAAAATAAAGGTCGGAGAGAAAGTCAGAGCGGAAGAAAAACTGACGCTCAAGGAAACACTTGCCGTTGTGGCTCTTATGAAAAAAGGAGATCTTTATTTCAAAAAAATAAAAGTTTCCGGAAGGTATATAAAAGCATTCATATATGATACACTGGTAGTCAGAGGAACTCCCGAACGGCTCAAAGAGTCAATAGAAAAGGGTAACCTGCAAAAAGTGGTCAATAAACTGTACCGCAACAAGACCAAAAGAGGTACGATAAATCTCGGCGAGAACAATTATATATCATTCTCACCGGCTTTTTGAAAAAAAATCGTGAAAACTATTTTACTTTATGATAAAATTAGAACAATATGGGATCCAAGGAGGCATTTAAATGTTGCAATTTGAAAACGAACAAACGAACGGTGCTGTCATTAAAGTAATCGGTGTCGGCGGCGGAGGATGTAACGCCGTGAACAGGATGTTAGAAACCAACCTCAAGGGTGTTGAGTATATTGCCATCAATACCGATCAACAGGCACTCGGTCGCTGCAATGCGGAGACAAAGATACCGATAGGAGAGAAACTCACGAGAGGGCTCGGCGCAGGAGGCAATCCCGAGATCGGACAGAAGTCCGCCGAGGAGAGTCTGGACGCGCTCGCAGACCTTCTGGAAGAAACAGATATGGTTTTCATAACGGCAGGCATGGGAGGCGGAACCGGTACGGGCGCCGCGCCTATAATTGCGAAGGCTGCCAAAGATATGGGAATACTCACGGTCGGTGTTGTAACCAAACCGTTTTCGTTTGAAGGTCGCAAGAGGAAGTCACAGGCTGATTTGGGACTTGATTTCCTTAAGAAATATGTCGATTCGCTCGTCGTTGTTCCAAACGATAAACTGCTTGCCAACTGTGCCAAGGACACCTCGATGATGCAGGCTTTTGCCATGGCGGACGATGTACTCCGTCAGGGAGTTCAGGGTATCTCCGATCTGATATCCGATTTCGCACTCATAAACGTGGACTTTGCCGATGTCAGATCGGTAATGACAGACCGCGGCGTGGCGCACATGGGTGTAGGACACGGTACGGGAGACGACAGAGCCAAGGAAGCGGTCACCACGGCCATAGAGAGTCCCCTGCTTGAAACGAGGATCGGCGGAGCGAAAGCAATACTGCTGTACGTATCGGGCGGATATGACCTGGGTATGATGGAAGTGAACGAGATTGCAAGCCTCGTAGAGGAACAGGCTGACGATGAAGCCATTCTCATCTTCGGTGCGTCGGTAAGCGAAGACATGAATGATGAAATCTCCATTACCGTAATAGCTACCGGTTTTGACGGAAGCGCCGATGGAAGCGCGGAAAATTTCAAGATGCCTGAAGGTGCCAAGTCACCTAAAACAGTTATCAACGAAGAAGGAATCGCGGGAACGGAAGTGACGTTGGAAGACATTTTCGAAGGAACCAGAGGAGAAGATCCTTCGGATTCGAAATTTGATATTCCGACATTCCTTAACACTAAATAAGACGTTTGCTTTATGAAAAGCCGGTGATTTCTGCCGGCTTTTTACTGCTATATATGTACAGACCGATAACATCAAGAGAAAACAGCATATTCAAGCAGCTGCGGAAATTGAAACGCAAAAAGTACAGAGACAGGGAAAGCAGATATCTCATAGAGGGCGAAAATCTCATATGTGAAGCTTTGGATAATGAGGAGTGCATGGAGGAGATAATCCTCAGGGAAGATGTTGCACTCAAATTTGAAGCGATAGCAGATGAAACGAGCGTCCCCGTTTACACCCTGCCGCCGGAACTTTTTGACGATGTTGCCGACACCGAGACGTGTCAGGGTATTCTTGCGGTTGTTAAAAAACAAATATACAATATAAAAGATATGGTAAACCTATGTGGCGCCGGAACCAACCTTGTGGTCCTGGACAGGCTGCAGGATCCCGGGAATATCGGGACGGTGATCAGAACCGCGGAAGCATGCGGTTATTCTGCGGTCGTATGCATGAAGGGGACTTCGGATCCGTTCGCGCCCAAGGTTGTAAGGGCTGCTGCCGGATCTCTTTTCAGGCTTCCCGTGATTTTCGTCGAAAAACCGGAAGAACTCGTCGGTTTGGTGAGAATGCTCGGTAAGCGTCTGATAGTTTCGGGCATGCACGGGAAACAGAACTATTTTGATGTAGATTTAAGCAAGGACGTTGCAATCGTCGTAGGAAATGAGGGGAATGGCTGCTCACGTGCCGTAATGACAGAAGCCGATACTGTGGTTTCCATTCCTATGCGGGGCAAACTTGAATCTTTGAATGCGTCGGTTGCCGCCGCCGTTTTGATGTATGAATCGGTGAGGAAATGAACTTCGATTGTAAATTTTATGGTTTAAGGGGTATAGTTTATGCAGGAAAAACTGGAGAAAGTATTGAAAGAAGCCGGGGAGAAGCTTGATAAGGCTGTCTCCGTGGCGGATGCCGAAGAGATACGTGTAAGCATTACGGGTAAAAAGGGCAAACTCACGCAGATTTTGCGGAACATGGGAGGACTTTCCCCGGCGGAGAAGAAAGAATTGGGAAAAGCTGCAAACGAGGCGAAAGCGAAGTTTGAAAAGATGCTTGCGCAGAAACTCGAACTTGTCAAAGAGGCAGCGAAGAAAGCACGCTTTAAGGCGGAAACTCTCGATGTGACTGAACCGGGCAAAGAGCCTGAAATAGGTGTAAGGCATCCGATAACTCAAGTTGTGGACGAGATAGTGGAGATTTTCCGCACTATGGGTTATTCCGTATATGAAAGTCCGGAAGTGGACACCGTCTTTAACAGTTTTGACGGACTCAACTCGCCGGAATTTCATCCTGCGCGTGATATGACAGATACGTTTTATATAGATAAGGACGTGGTTTTACGACCACATACGTCCTCCGGAGAAGTGAGGGCCGAGAAAGAACTTCCGTTGCCGTACAAGGTGGTAATGCCGGGCAGGTGTTTCCGCTGCGATACTCCCGACGCAACTCATTCTCCAACCTTTCATCAGGTGGAGATGATGGTGATAGGAGAAGATATAACCATGGCGGATTTAAAAGGTTCCCTGGATCACATGGCAAAGAAACTGTTCGGAGCCGACACGAAGACAAAGTTCAGACCGCACCATTTTCCGTTTACGGAACCCAGCGCCGAGATGGACGTATCGTGTTTCAAATGCGGCGGAAAGGGTTGCAATGTCTGCAAGGGCAGCGGCTGGATAGAGATACTCGGATGCGGGATGACGCATCCTCATGTTCACAAGGTCGGCGGAATAGACACGGAAAAATATACCGGCTTTGCGGTCGGGATGGGAGTTGAACGCATTGCCATGCTCAAATACGGAATCGATGACATAAGACTGTTCTATGAAAACGATATGAGATTCCTGAGACAGTTCAGGTAAAAATACAGCGACGGAGGTTTATTGAGCGATGATTGTATCGGTAAATTGGTTGAAAGATTATGTTGACATAAACGTTGATATAGATCGGTTCTGTGAAGGGATGATAATGTCCGGTTCCAATATTGAAACCTGTGTGGGATTCGGAGACGAGATAAGAGGCGTCAAGATCGGAAGAATCGAGAAGATAGAAAAACACCCCGATGCCGACCGGCTTAAAGTTTGCGGTGTGGATATCGGAAGAGACGAGAACATACAGGTGGTGACCGGCGCTGAAAATATATTTGAAGGGGCATACGTTCCGGTTGCACTTGATTCAAGCCATATCCCCGGTCCTCTTCACGGAAAACCGAAGACGGAGGGCGGCGTTGAAATCAAAGCGGGTATTCTGAGAGGCGTTCAAAGTGACGGTATGCTATGTTCGGCGTCGGAACTCGGTTTCCCCGAAAAGGTGGTTCCGATGCGTTCCAAGGACGGAATATGGATTCTGGAGGGTGACCGTAGAGAAGATCTCGGGAAAGAAGCGGCTGAGTGTCTCGGCCTGCGCGATCACATCATAGATTTTGAAATCACCCCAAACCGCTCTGACTGTCTTTCCATGATAGGAATGGCAAGGGAAGCCGCAGCCACGTTCGGGGAAAAACTTGTGTATCCCGAGTCGGAGTGCGAAACTTCCGATGAACGCGCCGAGGATTACATAGACGTGGAAATCAGATCCGACCTGTGCAGAAGATACACGGCGAGAGTTATAAAGGATGTCAAGATTATGCAATCACCGTGGTGGCTGCAAAAACGTCTTATGGCAGCGGGAATGCGGCCCATAAACAACATTGTGGACATAACGAATTTTGTCATGCTGGAATACGGTCAGCCGTTGCATGCCTTTGACATAAACAGCCTTGAGGGCGGCAGGATAATAATTGAAAACGCGCGCGACGGAGAGAAGTTCAAGACGCTCGACGGAACGGAAAGAACAATGGACGATACCATGCTCATGATAAAAGACGCGGTAAAGCCGGTGGCGCTTGCAGGTGTCATGGGCGGACTGAACTCGGAGATAACCGACGAAACGGATACGGTGGTTCTGGAATCCGCAAACTTTGTCGATAACAGTGTGCGTATGACGTCGAAGAAACTGGGTCTGAGGACGGAATCTTCAGCGAGGTACGAAAAGGGCATTGATCCCAACCTGTGCGAAAAAGCAGCCGACAGAGTGTGCAGACTCATAGAACTGCTCGGTTGCGGCAAAGTTCTGACCGGAGCGGTTGACGTCTATCCGGACAAGGCGGAGGCATTGCCGGTGAGCGCAAGAGTCAGCAGAATCAATAAGGTTCTGGGCACTGAGCTTTCGAGAGAGGAAATGGAAAGGTACCTGACCGGCCTTGAGATGAAAGTTGACGGTAAAGGCGACGAAATGCTCGTGACACCTCCGACGGTCAGACTCGATCTGCTCGAAGAAGTGGACTTTGTGGAAGAGGTCGCAAGGATGTACGGATATGACAATCTTCCTATGACACTTCCGGATACTTCCTCAGAAGCGGATTCTCCGAAAGAATGGGAAATGCGAAGACTTCTGCGTGAAATTCTATGCGGCATGGGCGCAAGTGAGATTCAGACGTACTCGTTTTCAAACGACAGGCTTTTGGACAGGATAGGCATAGATGAAGACTCGTGGGAGCGGAATTTCGTGAGGATAATAAATCCGATGGGAGAGGAAACTTCCGCGTTGCGCAGCCTGCTGACGCCCGGAATGCTGGAAACACTGGGACGCAATTATTCCAGGAATGTGGAAAACGTGCGCGCATATGAGATAGGAAACACGTTTGTCAAAAATCTTATTGAACCTGATGAACTTCCCGATGAAGCGTATAACCTCAGCATAGGCTGTTATGGCGCCGGAGAGGATTTCTATACGCTGAAAGGCATGATAGAAGCGCTTCTCAGGAAATTCGGCATAACAAAATTGTACTTTGAGGCTGAAAGCGAATACGGCGTATATCATCCGGGCAGGTGTGCAAGGGTGATGAGCGAAGATTCACCGGGAAACAAGGTTGAGTTGGGAATCATGGGAGAAGTTCATCCCGATGTTGCGGAGAACTTCGGTATCGATACAAGAGCTTACTGCGCGGAACTTTTCGCGGAGCTGATATTCGATATGTCCGACAGAGAAGTACACTTTGAACCTCTTCCGAAGTACCCGGCAACCGTCAGAGACATGGCTCTCATAGTCGATGAGGATCTTGAAATCGGCAGAATCGAGCAGGCGGTGAGAGAACTTGCCCCGGATATACTTGAGAATATAAGACTTTTTGATGTATACCGTGGAAAGCAGCTGGAAGACGGGAAGAAGAGCGTCGCATTCAGTTTGAGATACAGAGACAAGAACAAAACATTGACCGACAGTCGCGTGGATGAGGCTCACGGGAAAATCGTGGAGATGTTGAAAGAACGCTTCGGTGCGGTTTTGCGCGATTGATCGCGTTTAAGTAAGATTATTTTGAGCAGAGAGGTGAGATGATGAGTGATAAAGTAACGGTTAAGATTTTCGGACAGACATACAACATTTCCGGCGACAAAACGCAGGAAGAAATCGAGAGAATCGCAAAGTATGTGGATGAACGCATGAATCTTATTTCTAAAGTTGTGGGGCGCAATGCCGTCGGTTCAATTGCGGTTCTCACGTCTGTGAATATCGCCGAGGAGTATTTCGATGACAAAAATGAGGTGGAAAGACTCAAAAGTGTCAATGAACAGCTGGACAAAGATACGGCGCATTACATAAAACTTTGGGAAGACGCGAAGAAAAATTATAAGCAGCTTCGCGAAGAAATGGATAAGATAAAGAAAGACGAGCAGAAGGAGAATATGAAATTCAAAGAACTGAAAGAGAGATGTTCGGAATTCGAGAACCAGATATTCGATCTGCAGATGGAGAATATCCAGCTTAAGAGCCAATTGGAAAAAGTCCAGAGAGGCTGACACTCGATGAATAAAAAAGCACTTGATATTTTAGGGTACAATAAGATAGTGGAGCTTTTGCAGGCGGAAACGGAATGTCAGTTGTCGAGGGACATAATAGCAGAGCTTTATCCGGACACAAATATCCGTGCTGTAAGAAAAGAGTTAAGGTCAACCACGGAAGCGGTTGACCTTATTATGCGTAAAGGGGCGCTTCCGACCGGTGGAATAAACGATATAGAATCTGCGGCCGGTTTTGCGAAAAAGGGAGGCTGCCTGACGGCGGGCCAACTCCTGTCGGTTCGATACAATCTCACCGTGGCGGAGGATGTCAGGCGATTTCTCAAGACTGACGTGCCCGATGTACCTCTTATAATGTCACTGGCTGAACTGATACATGTAAACCGGCCTTTGGCCTCGGACATCGGGAGAGCCGTCCTGTCGGAAGATGAGATAGCGGATAACGCATCCTCCGAGCTTGGAATCATAAGGAAGAAGATAGCGCATCAACACGATGAGGTCAGAGATAAGCTGAACCGCATAGTAAACAGCAGAGCGAACAAAGCTTATCTTCAGGAGAGCATAGTGACCGTTAAGGACGGCAGATACGTGGTTCCGGTGAAACAGGAACATCGAGCCAAATTCCCGGGTATAATCCATGACCGTTCAAGAGGCGGCACCACCCTCTTTATAGAACCGCAGTCCATAGTCAACATGAATAATGAACTCAGGGAACTTGAGATTGCGGAGCAGAGTGAGATAAGCAGGATTCTGACGGAGTTTTCCGGCAGAGTGGGAGAATGCGCAAAAGAACTTATCAATAATCAGATCATTCTCTCAAAACTTGAATTTATCATGGCTAAGGGGAGATTCTCTCTGAAATTGAAAGGCAGCGCTCCGGAAATTGACGAGAACGGAACCATGGATTTGAAAAATGCGCGGCATCCGCTGATAGAACCGGAGAAAGTCGTTCCCATATCCATGAGTCTGGGCAAAAACTTCAAGACACTTGTGATAACAGGACCGAATACGGGAGGAAAGACCGTAACGCTTAAAACGGTTGGACTGCTGTCGCTGATGATGCAGTCGGGACTTCACATACCGGCATCGGAAACGAGCACCATGCCCGTGTTTAAAGAGGTTTTTGCGGATATTGGCGACGAGCAGAGCATAGAACAGAGTTTATCGACATTTTCTTCGCACATGAAGAATATAGTTGAAATCATTGAAAAAGCCGGGGATAATTCCCTTGTTCTACTCGATGAACTCGGAGCGGGCACGGATCCGACCGAGGGTGCTGCTCTTGCGATAGCGATATTGGAGAAAATCTCGTTATGCGGCGCGATGACTGTGGCGACCACGCACTACAACGAGATAAAAAAGTATGCGATCGCGACAGATGGAGTTGAGAATGCTTCCATGGAATTTGACGTGGAAACCCTGAGTCCCACTTACCGCCTGCTCATGGGCGCAACCGGAAGTTCAAACGCATTTCTGATCTCCGGCAAACTCGGTCTGCCGGAAACGGTGATAGAGAGAGCGGGGGATCTCCTACAAAGCGATGACATCAAATTTGAGCGGATCCTTGCGGCACTTGAACGCGACAAGAAAAAAGCGGAAGAGGAAAGAGACGAAGCGATCAACATTACGCGTGAAATAAGAGCGGAGCAGCGGAAAGCGGAGCTGGAGCGGAAGGAATTCACAAACAAGAAAGAAAAACTTATGGAGGACGCCAAGACAGAGGCCCGCAGGATAATCCGCGAAGCAAAGCAAACCGCAGACGAAGTGAGGCGAGAACTGAAAGAATTGGCAAAGATGGAAAGCCTCGGAGAAAGAACGAGGAACTTTGACGAGAGCCGCAGAAAGCTGAAAGAAAAAGAGGGAGAGTATGCGCGGCGCATAGTCAGGCAGGTCAACAGCACTCCCGTAAAAGCGGAGGATCTCAAAATAGGCGCCGCGGTCAAGGTGCTGTCACTGAATCAAAACGGTGAACTCATCGGTTTGCCGGACAATAACGATGAAGTGCAGGTGCAGCTTGGAATTATGAAAACAAAGGTCGGGATTGATGATATAATGCTTATAAGCGCCGGGAACAAAAAAGGACATAAAAAATCATATGCTCCCGGAATCGGATCGATGTTGAGCAGGAAAGCGCTGAATGTAAAGTCTTCCCTTGACGTCAGAGGGAAGAGCCTTGACAGCGCAATGATGGATGTAGGCAAATACATGGACGACGCGTTTGTCGCAGGTCTAAAGACAGTGACCGTTATTCATGGCAAAGGCGACGGGATTTTACGAAAAGGGATTAGAGACTTCCTGAGGAAAAACAGGAATATCGTTTCGTTCAGAGCCGGAAGTTACGGTGAGGGCGATGAGGGAGTTACCGTGATTACCCTTAAGACACGGTGAGAGAGGAAATCGGTAAGGAAAATGTATGTTATAAGCAGCTGCCTTTTAGGCAATAATTGCAGATATGACGGCGGTAACAACCGTAACGACAGGATCGTGGATTTTTACCGGTGTCACTCGTGCTGCACGGTATGCCCGGAAACGTTCGGCGGACTTTCTTCGCCGAGAGAACCCGCTGAAATTTCGGGAGAAAGAGTGATAGACAGGACCGGGACGGACATGACGGACGCCTTTAAGACCGGAGCGGAAAAATCATGGCGGCATGTCTTGAAGCAGGCGGAGAGGCGACGAGAAAAAATAGAGGGAGCCATTTTGAAATCAAAAAGCCCGTCGTGCGGCGCAGGGCGGATTTACGACGGGAGTTTCAGCGGAAGACTGACGGAGGGCAACGGCATGTTTGCTGAAATTCTAAGAAAGAACGGAATTGAAATCAGGACGGAAGAAGACTTTGAATAAATTTCATCGAGAGTGTTCAGGAGGAAATATATGTTGAATTACAGAGAAGAAATAGGAAAAATAATAGGCGGGCAGCTTGAGGGGACTTCTGAGGAAGAAGTGCTTGAACTTATAGAGATCCCGCAGGATTCGAATATGGGTGACTATGCGTTTCCATGTTTTAGACTTGCAAAGATCATGAAAAAGTCACCTCAATCGATAGCTGCCGATATTGTGGAAGCCGTAAAAGGAAATGAACTGTTTGAGAAAGTAGAGCAGGTAAATGCTTATGTGAATATGTTCTTGTCAAAGCGGGACTATATAAAGAACACGCTGCGCGAGGCGCTCGATGCGGAGAATTTCGGAAAACTCGATATAGGCGAGGGCAAGATGGTAATCGTTGAATATTCTTCTCCCAATATAGCAAAGCCTTTCCACATAGGGCATATACGCAGCACGGTAATAGGAAACGCCATATACCTCATTTATGCCGCGCTGGGATATAAAGTGAGAAGATTGAATCATGTGGGGGATTACGGTACTCAGTTCGGAAAGATGATAGTTGCATATCGCCATTGGGGGAACGAGGAAGATGTGAAAAAATCCCCGATAACGACTCTTCTCGCTTACTATACAAAGTTCCACGTTGAAGCGGAGAAGCATCCGGAACTTGAAGACGAAGCGAGAAAGGCCTTTGCCGACCTCGAAAACGGAAAGCCGGAAGAGGTGAAACTCTGGAAGTGGTTCAGCGATGAGTCCATGAAGGAGTTCAACAAAGTTTATAAAATGCTCGGTATAGAGTTTGACGAGGTGGACGGAGAAAGCTTCTATTCCGACAAGATGCAGAGATTCATAGATGAACTGAAAGAAAAAGGGCTTCTTGAGGTTTCAAGAGGGGCACAGATAGTGGATCTTGAAAAGTACTCCATGCCGCCCGCGCTCATCACAAAATCTGACGGATCTACTCTCTACTGTACACGGGATATCGCCACGGCAGTGTACAGAAAGGAAACATACAATTTTTACAGAAACATATATGTGGTTGCGACTCAGCAGAACCTCTATTTCCAGCAGTGGATGAAAGTTGTCGAACTTCTGGGGTATGACTGGGTAAAAGATTGCGTTCACGTTCCGTTCGGAATGGTAAGTCTGGAAGCCGGCACCATGTCGACAAGATCCGGGAGAGTAGTTTTCCTGGAGGACGTGCTGAACAAGGCGGTTGAAAAAACGCGTGAAATAATCGCGGAGAAAAATCCGGACGCAAGCGGTGAATTTATAGATTCCGTAGCGGAGCAGGTTGGCATAGGAGCGGTTATTTTTCAGGAACTGTCAAATAACAAGATCAAAGACTACGTGTTTAAGTGGGACAAGGTTTTGAATTTTGACGGCGAAACAGGACCGTATGTTCAGTATACTCATGCGCGCTCGGCAAGCGTTCTCGTAAAGGCGGGGGAAGAAGTGACGGCGAAAGCTCAAAGCGGCGATATAGATTACAGCTATCTTGAAAGCCCCGATGCGTATGAGCTCATAAAATTGATGTACGCGTTCCCCGATGTCATAGTTGAAGCGGGAGAGAAGTATGAACCGTCGATAATAACACGTCATGTTGTGAACGTTGCGCAGGCATTCAACAGATTCTATCACAATGAGCATATCCTCACCGACAACGAGGATGAAAAGACGGCAAAAGTCGCACTGACGATAGCGGCAAAGAACGCGATAAAAGCGGGTCTTTCACTCCTGGGAATCAAAGCGCCGGAGCGCATGTAACTCAGTTGGATTAAGGAACGAAAAATGAGATATGAGGGAGATATTTACAGACCGCCAAGTGAAGCGTACAGCCTCCTGCTTCAGGTGACGGTGGGCTGTACGCACAACAAATGTACATTCTGCAGTATGTACAAGGACAAGAAATTCCATCTGCGCAAGATGGAAGAAGTTCTTGAAGACTTGGAAGAAGCCGGGAAATTATACAGACATGTCGAGCGTATTTTTCTCTGTGACGGAGATGCTCTATGTCTTGGCAACGAGAAACTTATGGTCGTGCTGAACAAGATAAAAGAGGTTTTTCCCGGGTGCAGGCGTGTCAATGTCTACGGCAGGGCGAGCGATGTATTGCGCAAAACACCGCAGGAACTCAGACAGCTTTATGAAAACGGAGTCAGGATGGTGTATATCGGCGCTGAATCCGGAAGCGACAGGATATTGAAGAAGATACAAAAAGGAGAAACGGCAGCCGAGTTGATCCGGGCGGTTCACATGATTGAAGAATCGGGAATCAAGGCGTCTGTTACATTTATTTCAGGGATTGCCGGAAAGGAAGGATGGAGGGAGCATGCCGTTGAAACGGGCAGGATGATAAGTGAAATGAATGCTTCATATGTTGCGCTGCTCACGCTGATGCTCGACCCGAGAGCACCAATAATGCAGGAAATAGAACGGGGAGAACTTGAACTTTTATCCCCGGAAGAGGTGATGGCGGAAACATATCTGATGATGGAACACATGAATCCGACAAAGCCGGTTGTGTTCAGGAGCAATCACGCATCCAACTACTTATCGCTCAAAGGAACTTTGCCGGCGGATAAGGAAAGGATGATGAGCATGCTCAAAAGGGCTATGGAAGATACGGGAATGCTTAAAGACGAAAGGTTTAGGATGCTCTGATGAGGCTGCTGCTTACCACGCTGAACAAAAAAAACATATATGCGAATTTGACACTGAAATATCTTTATTGCATTGTTTCCAACTCCGGGTTGGATGTAACGCTCAAAGAGTATTCGACGGGAGATGATTTGGATTTCATATTTACCGAAATTGTAAGAGGCGGGTATGACCTTGTCTATTTCGATTGTTTCTCATGGAATATAAGCAGAACCGGAAAACTTTGCCGCGATTTGAAAAATGCGGAAGTCGGCATTGATATTTTGCTCGGCGGTCCTGAAACCGGAGTAGGAACCGAAGGATTCATGAGAGAAAATCCATGGGTTGATTTCGTCATAAGGGGTGAGTGTGAAAAACCGTTTTCGCAGTTTGTCGGAGAATACGTCCGCATTGAAAATGCCCGCAGGGAGAGCGGTACAGTTGCTTCTGAAGAGGGTAACTACGACTTCGTGGATTCCCTTACATACAGAAAAAACGGAAAGATCGTCTCTACGCCGGGGGGATCGCTGCCTCCGATGGAGAATCTGCCTTTTCCGTACACGCATCTTGAAGTTGAGCAGGATAAAGTCATATGCTATGAATCGTCGAGAAGGCGAAGTGTCGGCGGCAAACAGGGTCCTTTCAAAAACATGTCGTTTGAGCGTGTGTGCAGGGATGTGGGATATCTGATGTATAAAGAAGTAAGAGAGGTCGAATTTACGGACGGCAACTTCAATCACAATCCCGCAAGAGCTGCCAACATCTGGAAATATCTGATCGGCAAGGATAACGGAGTGACCGATTTCACTTTCCGGGTATCCGCGTCCAATCTCGACGATGAGGCATTTCGTATCCTCAGAAAAGCGAGAAAAGGAATGTTCAGGCTCAAGATGCGATTCAAGGAAACTTCTTTGCCTGAACTGGAACGACTTGCTTCAATGGATAACGTAGAAACATGCGTTAGTCTGACCGCAGGACTACCGGATGAAAATTACGGAGATTTTGCCCGCTCGTTTGACATGTTGCATGGTGTGGAACCGACACGCCTGAATATTGAATTCCTGAAAGTTACGGCGGATAAGGAGTTAAAAGATGTTTTGCGCGGATACGGTTACAGGTACAGGCAGGATGCCCCTCATGAAGTCCTTGCGACGGATTCCATGTCGGCGTTGGACTTCGTCAAACTCAAGATGATCAAAAACGTCGTGGATATATTCCGGAACGGAAAAGGATTCCGGAAAAGCCTCGATTTTCTCATGGATGAACTTGGCTTCGGCGCTTTCAACTTCTATCAAAGACTTGCGGATTTCTATTACGGGAAGGGTTTTCATACCATGAACCGTGACATGGAAAAGCTGTATGAAGCGATTTGCGGATTTGCGGAGAACTTTGAGGAGACAAGTACGGGAATAGCGGGCAGAACAAAGGACTTTTTGACGATGGACATGCTGGAAACACCTGTTTCGGGTGAGTCCGGAAAAATTGATGACAATCGATGATAAAGGATGGAGTTTACCATGAACGGGAAGATACGCAAAGACAGAATAGCAAAATACCTGATACCCAAACTGGAAGATGAGTTTCTTTTCGATGAGTTTTCGGATAATTATCTGAACAGATGCGGGTTGAAAGACGTATTGTCCGGGGTCCCCATACCCGTAAAAAAGACCGGAATCGGTGACTTGAGCGCATTGAATGTCGCAAAGAACATGGCATACGTAATGGGATGCGACATAAATTTCAGGTATGCGGAAAGTTATACTAAATATATAAAGAGAGTGTTTAAAGACGGCTTTGTGCCGTATTTCCTGCAGCAGGGGGTGGAGTGCGCCGAAAAAGACGATTATGAGGGAGCGTGTATATTTTTCAGGGCATGCATACAGATCGATCCCGACAACAGGGATGGATTTTACTGCTACGGCAGAGCCTGCAAAGACGCATATGAAAACGGCGAAGAAGAAGAATACGTGGGAAGATTCAAGGCCGAATCTTTGGAAGCGTTTGAACATCTGACTTTAATGGCGAAAGACTTCGACAAGGGCTTTTATTTCCTCGGGTTCGGTTATCTCAACCTCGGACTTTACATAAAAGCAAAGCTGACATGGGAAAGATTTCTCGAGTTGTCCGCAGACAAGGATATGCGGGAAGAAATAGAATCGCTGCTCGATAAACTTGTGGAGCCGTGCAGAATAGAAGAGGGCTACAACGCCGTCATAAGCGGAAGATACGAAGAAGGGCTTGACATTCTTGAAACGTATAAGACCGACAGAAGATTCAACTCATGGTGGCCTCTCCGTTACTATATCGGTATAGCGTACAAGGAGGTCGGAAGAAATTCCGATGCAAAGAATATGTTTCTTGAAACCCTAAAGTTGTCGCCCAGCAACATTGACGCCATGAAAGAACTGGTGGATATTTATTCTTCCGACGGCGATGAAAAAAATGCTGAAAAATACAGAAACAAGATTCGCATCGTTGAGGGGAATATTGAACTGGACAGACAGGATAGGGACAAACTGCAAAAACACAATGATGAACAGGGCAATGACAAACCGTACGATGGCGAAGCGGAGAATGATAACACGGACAACGGCGAAGCGTGTAAGGAGAAACCGGCATCTTTATTGTCATAGATGACGGGGTGAATTCATGGATGACGGAGGGAAAACTGCTTTTACGCGAAAGGAGGAGTCTGTCAATGCTTGAAAAATTTGGACAATCAAGAGTCTTAAAGCCTAAAGGATATTTCCCCGTATTGTCGTGGAAGATCGACAATTCCGAAGAATTGCGAAGCGGTGAAATGCGAGTATCCATTGAAAGAATCAAAGTTGAAGAAGGCAGTTTTAGACAGCTATGCAATTCATGCAACTACAAGGTCGAGTCGATAAGGGAAAGGATAATAAATCTTGTCGAGGAGAGAGGAAAGTTGCACAATCATTTAACCAACAGCGGAGGGATTTGCCTCGGCACCGTGGAAGAGATAGATGATGACTATCCCAATGAACAGAATTTAAAGGTTGGAGATAAAGTCATAGGAATTGTTTCACTGACGTCGATCCCGATCAAAATAGAAAAAGTAAAGAACATAAATTTTAATTACGGTCAAATCGAGGTTGAGGGATACGGCATTTTCTTTTCCACAAGCCCGGTGTCAAAATTGGACCTTCCCATACATGAAGAAATTCTCCTGTCTGCGTACGACGAGTCCGGTTCCATCGCGAAGGCGGGAAAACTTGCAAAAGACGGCAGCAGATTTCTCATACTGAGCAGCAAAATCATGATGGCGCTTATATATGCTGCGGCGGTCAAGTTTTCCAACAACTCGCAGTGTCATATAACTGTTCTGCTTGAATTGGATCCCATGCCCAATCTTCCACACGGTGAAATAGAAAAGATGCTTAGAGATTATGTCGATGAACTCCACATAACCGCACCCGTATCTCCTGTCGAAAATTACAGACTCTTAAACAAAAAAACGAATTATAACGATCCCAAGATGCTTTTTGACAGCAGCATAGTGTGTTCGAATATGCTCGGAGTCGAGGCG
>CP016202.1:129994-132575 GCA_003433295.1 Eubacterium minutum ATCC 700079
GGAGTTCTGTTGACAAAAAACGGAGGCAATCTGTTTTTTACCAACCTGGTCAACGACCATAACACCACGGTTTTATTTACCGAGTCGCTGGGGAAAAACCTTAATATAATTTCTCAAGAGGGATATACGGCGACGTTCCCGCAGTATACGAAGGATATCGTAAAAAGCGTAAAAGAAAAACTCCTGCAGATACACGAAACATGCGGGAAATATGGTGTAATAAGCCAATCCCCGGTCAGGCATACTGATAATTATAATCTCTTTGATATTAAAAATGTCGATGGATACGCTTTTAAAAGCGCCATAACCCGAGAGATGTTGGAGTACGTATTGAATATAGCCAATTACGACTGCAACGTTATAATCTCCGGAGAGACGGGAGTCGGCAAAGAACGAATCATGGACATAATCCATGAAAACAGCAGCAGAAAAGGACAGCGATGCGTAAGAGTGAACTGTTCCGCCATATCGGGCAGTCTTGCGGAGTCAGAATTGTTCGGGTACGAAGAAGGGGCATTCACGGGAGCAAAAAAACAGGGAAAGAAAGGGTTTTTCGAACTTGCGAACAACGGAATTCTCTTTCTGGACGAGATAGGTGATTTGCCGCTCAGTCTACAAGCAAAGTTCTTGAGAGTGATTCAGGAAGAATCCTTTTACCGCGTCGGCGGAGAAATGCCGGTAGATGTCAATTTCAGACTCGTATGTGCGACAAACAAGGATTTGAAGAAGATGGTGGAAGACGGTGACTTCAGAGAAGATCTCTACTACCGACTGAACATTTGCGAAGTCAAAGTTCCACCGCTTCGCGAGCGTATAGACGACATAGAGGCAATAGTGGAGGTGTTTACCAAGAAATACAACGACAGATATACCATGAACAAGGGATTTACGCTTGAAGCTTTTGATGAGCTGAAAAAATATGATTGGCCGGGTAATATAAGGGAACTTGACAATGTCGTTCACAGGCTTCTGGTCAATACCAAAGAAAATGCCATCGATGATGTCATGGTCAGAACATTGTTGGAGAACAAGGTTAATTTGAAATTCGCTTCGCATACACTCGGCGCCTCGAATGAACAGGGAAAAAATGACAGTGATACTGAAACGCAAACTTTGGATAGCATCATGGAAAATCATGAAAAAGCAGCTATCGGAAATGCTCTCGAAAAATGCAGGACGACAAAGGAAGCTGCCGAAATGCTCGGTATAAGTCAGTCTCAACTCATGAGGAAAAAGAAAAAGTACAATTTATGACAACGGATTGTCATTTTTGCATATAAAAGTGTCAATTTTGAACATGGGAAACGTGACGCTGCATGCGCGCAGAAGCTTTATCCGCTTGAAAGTACAAGCGAATAAAGCTTTTTTAGTTTTGGCACGAAACTTGCATATGTTAATGATAGAAGGTTTATATTCAGTGACTATTGCAGCGGCTTTTGGCGGACTCGCCTTTCCGGGGCAGGCTCTCAGTCGCGAGTTTGTAACCTATAAGCATGCGTTGCATGACGGAGAGAGGAGGTAACTGAAATGTAGAATTCTATAAAGCGGGAATCAAGGACGGAGAATAAATTCTTTACTTCGCTCCTGGTCGGTTCCTTATAAAAACAGAAGATTATTTCACATGCAGTCAAAAAATATGGAGGAAAAAATGTTAAGAAATTCATTACCTAAAATTGTAACGGGATCACTGCCGGGACCGAAAGCCTCTGAAATCATTAAAAAGAGAGAAAAGGTTATGCCGAAGGCAATCAAATGCATATACCCCTGCGTAATCAAGCGAGGCGAAGGCGCAATGTTTGAGGACGTGGACGGAAACGTCTTCCTTGACTGGGTCGGGGGAGTGGGTGTGCTGAACATCGGCTACACGAACCCTGAACTTGTGGAAGCTGTCAAAGAGCAATCGGAGAAATATTTTCATGCGATGATGAACATAACCACTCATGAAAATTACATTAACCTTGCTGAAAAGATGAATGCCATCGTTCCGGTTAAAGGTGACGAAAAGCAGACGATGTTTGCAAACTCAGGTGCGGAAGCAAATGAGAATGCTGTTAAAATTGCCAAAGGATTTACAAAGCGCAATAACATCATTGTCTTTAACGGCGCATTTCACGGAAGGACGCAGATGACTATGGCAATGACCGGAAATAAGGCGTATTCCGTTGGAATGGGTCCTTTCCCTGCAGGCGTACACAGGGTGGAATTCCCTGATATGTACAGGGCTCCAAAGGGGTTTACGGAAGAAGAAGCCGTGGCGTTTTACGTTGAGAAACTTGAACATGCGTTTATCGAGGCTTGTCCTGCTGAGAATGTGGCTGCAATAGTATTTGAGCCTGTACAGGGTGAGGGTGGTTTCATTCCTGCTCCTGTTTCATGGGTCAAGGCAGTAAGAAACGTATGTGATAAGTACGGTATCATGATGGTTACTGATGAAGTTCAGAGCGGATGGGGAAGAAGCGGAAGAATGTTTGTCTCTCAGTATTATAAAGAAGAGGGATGCCCGCCCGATATATTGACAACCGCAAAATCCATTGCCGGCGGTCTGCCGCTGTCTGCAATAATCGCAAGAAAAGAAATCATG
>CP016202.1:132720-139579 GCA_003433295.1 Eubacterium minutum ATCC 700079
CGGGAGGTACCATCGGCGGCACATACTGCGGAAATCCTGTGGCCTGTGCATCCGCCTTGAAAGTTGTTGAGATTATGGAAAAAGAGGATTATCCTCGGAAAGCCATTAATATAGGCAATAAGGTTACCGAAAGATTCAAAGCACTGGCAAAGAAATATGATGTGGTGGGCGACGTAAGAGGTGTCGGCGCCATGCTAGGAATCGAATTTGTAAAAGATTGTAAGACAAAAGAACCTTATCCTGAACTGGTAGGTAAGATGGTTGCGAAAACAGTTCAGAAAGGATTGCTCATTGAGGGTGCGGGGACGTACGGAAATGTAATCAGATTCCTCTGTCCGCTGTGCGTAACCGACGAACAACTTGAAAAAGGTCTGGATATATTTGAGGAATGTCTCAAGGAGTGCATGGCTGAATAATTTGTCCGCCTGTTCCGCTCGGCGAGTTTTGAGAGAATATGATTTCAACATATATAAATATAAAACTCTTATAAAACTCTCAAAATCCGCTCGGTGCGCGGGTTAGGACCGTGTTTGAACGAATCTGCCCACCATGCGAATCCGAATGCGCAGGAATTTCTGTGAAAGTAAAATTGAATTGCTGCACGCCATCGAACAACAATTCTTCCGCAGGAGGATTCGTGAGCGGAGATATGAGAAAAAATATCGTGAAGAGCGCGAAGTGTTGATACCGTAATGAGTGAAGAGCGAAAAGTTCCGAACCCTGAATCTTGAATATGGCAGATCGTATAAAACATCAAAGGGTGAAAGCGGAAAAGCTTGAAGACAGAAAAAATTTGTAGTGAGGCTCTCATGGGCTTCTTCAGAAAGGAAGTTTATTATGTTGATGACCGGTGAACAATACATTGAAAGTTTAAGGAAATTGAAGACCAGAGTATATATGTTCGGTGAGAAAATAGATAATTGGGTAGACCATCCCATTATTCGTCCATCAATCAACTCCGTGGCGATGACGTATGATTTGGCTCACGAAGAGGAATACAAAGATCTGATGACTGCCAAGTCTAATCTTACGGGAGAGGTTGTGAACAGATTTGCCCATCTTCATCAGAACACGGACGATCTCAAGAAAAAAGTAAAGATGCAGAGATTGTGCGGACAGAAAACAGCGTCGTGTTTTCAGAGATGCGTTGGAATGGATGCATTTAATGCTGTTTATTCAACCACATTTGAGGTGGATGAAAAATATGGCACCAAGTATCATGAGAACTTTGTAAAGTATCTGAAGTTTGTTCAGGAAAAGGATTTGACCGTAGACGGTGCGATGACAGACCCTAAGGGTGATAGGGGACTTGCTCCGCATGCTCAAAAAGACCCCGATCTGTATCTGAGGATAGTGGAGAGAAGAGATGACGGAATCGTTGTTAAGGGGGCCAAGGCTCACCAAACCGGTTCCATCAACTCTCATGAACATATCATAATGCCTACCGTTGCCATGGGCGAAGCGGATAAGGACTATGCGGTCTCGTTTGCATGTCCTTCAGATGTGGAAGGCCTTTATATGATATACGGTCGCCAGTCCTGTGACACGAGAAAAATGGAAAAAAATAGCGATATTGACGTAGGGAACAAGCAGTTCGGAGGACAGGAAGCGTTGGTTGTGTTCGACAACGTATTTATTCCAAACGATAGGATTTTCCTGTGTGGAGAGTATGATTTTGCGGGAATGATGGTAGAGAGATTTGCAGGATATCACAGACAGTCTTATGGAGGATGTAAAGTCGGAGTGGGAGATGTGATCATCGGAGCTGCCGCAGTTGCCGCCGAATACAACGGAGCCTCAAAGGCATCCCACATCAAAGACAAAATCATTGAAATGACTCACCTGAACGAAACATTGTTCAGTTGTGGGCTTGCATGTTCAACCGAGGGATGTCCGACAAAAGCGGGAAACTATCAGATTGACCTTCTGCTTGCGAATGTTTGCAAACAGAACGTGACGAGATATCCTTACGAAATCGGCAGACTTGCGGAAGATATCGCAGGCGGACTTATGGTAACGATGCCTTCGGAAGCAGACTTCAAATCGAATACGGTTGTCGGAGCAAATGGTGAAACTTTGGGTGATATCTGCAACAAGTACTTTGTGGGTAGCGATGTTGCGACTACGGAAGAACGTCAAAGAATCCTGAGATTCCTTGAGAATGCCTGCCTTGGCACCGCAGCCGTGGGATACAGAACGGAATCACTTCACGGCGCAGGTTCTCCACAGGCTCAGAGAATCATGATAGCAAGACAGAGCAACCTCGGACACAAGAAAGAACTGGCTAAAGATATTGCCGGAATAAATAAGAAATAAGATTGGGAGGCATTATGAGTTGGCAGGAAACTTATAGAAGAAAATCAGTTACCGCAGACGAGGCTGTAAAGCATATAAACTCGGGAGATCATGTGGTCTTGAGTCATTGTGTTTCTGAACCTGTGGCATTGGTCGATGCTATGGTTGCGAACGCGGAAAACTACAGAAATGTGGAAATATCACACATGTTTTCTTTGGCGGACAATAAATACTGTCTTGAAGAATATAGGGAGAATTTTCATCCGAATCTTTGGTTTTTAAGCGGAAAAACGAGAGAGTGCGTGGAAAAAGGTTGGGGAGATTTTACACCGCTCTTCTTCCACGAAATCCCGAAACTCATGAGAGACGGAACCATAAAGGTTGATGTGGCGATGATAATGGTTACACCCCCTGACGAAAACGGAAAAGTTTCCACCGGCGTGGCGGGAGATTACACCGTACAGGCGGTCAAATCGGCAAAAACCGTAATAGCGCAGGTAAACAAAAACGTACCTTTCACCTATGGGGATGCTGTGTTCGACGTTGACGACATCGACATTTTTACGGAAGCCGACACACCGCTTCCAACTCTTCCGGAGGCTAAGATTGGCGAAATTGAAGAGGCAATAGGCAAGAACTGTGCGCAACTCATTGAAGATGGAGCTACTCTGCAGCTGGGAATAGGAGCTATTCCCGATGCGGTCTGTCATCAGCTGAAACATAAAAGACATCTCGGAATACATTCCGAGATGTTGGGAGACGGCGTCGTTGAGCTGTATGAAGCGGGCGTTGTGGACAATTCCCGAAAAGGGATAGATAAGGGTAAATTCGTCTTCAATTTCGTAATGGGCAGCAAGAGGTTGTATGACTCTTGCCACAGAAATGAGGATTACCTGTTGAAACCTGTCGATTACGTGAACGATCCTGCGATAATAGCTGAAAATCCGAGCGTGGTGAGCATAAACGCCGCTCTGGCGGTAGATTTCTACGGACAGGTTGCGGCAGATACGATCGGGTACAAGCAGTTCTCCGCAGTGGGCGGTCAGGTCGACTTCATCAGAGGTGCGGCAATGTGTCACGATGGCAAGGGAAAAGCTGTCATCGCAATGCCGTCGGCAGCAAAAAAGAAAGATGGTACGCTGATATCCAAGATTTCCCCGATTTTGTCGGAAGGTCAGGCAGTTACCACTTCAAGACATGACGCGGATTACATTGTGACTGAATACGGGATTGCAAAACTAAAAGGCAAGACCACGAGGGACAGAGCAAGGGCCTTGATCGACATAGCTCATCCGAACTTCAGAGACGGACTTAAGGAAGCGTTCAAGAAGATGTTCAACGTTGAGTATTAAGTGTTGGTAATGAGGTAACCGATCGCAGGACTGCTCATGCAATTTATTGTAAGAGACAGAAGAAACTTTGGCGATATAATTCGAAAAAATGCGGGTTAGAGAAAATATGAAATACAATATTGGGATCAAATATTGTGGCGGGTGTAATCCGCGATACGACAGAGTGAACACCAAGAACAGCCTGGAGAAGAAGATAAAGGAACTGTTTGAGAGGAAAAAAAGTAGCGTGAACCTCGGTTACGCAAGAGAAAATGAGTTTTACCATTGTCTTCTTCTCATAGGCGGTTGCGGAAACTGTTGCATGTCGTTTGAAGAATACGATACGGCTTGCATTCTTCGGATTAAAAATGAAAAAGATGAGAATAAAGTCCTCAATGAATTGGAGAAACTGTTTTGGGTTTCTTGAGCAGTCTGCGATTCGGTTCGGCAAAGTGAATGATCGCGAGGAGAATAGAATGAGTGAAGAAAAATTAAAAAGATCCTTCGGGACTAAAGATGTATTTACCTTGGCATTTGGTACAATGATAGGATGGGGTTGGATAATGTTGTCCGGACAGTGGGCCGCATCGGCGGGCATGATGGGAGCCATAATAGCTTATGTTGTGGGAGCTGTTTTGTGTGTCTTTGTGGGACTGGTGTATTCGGAACTGACCCCGGCAATCCCCTATACGGGGGGAAGTGTGGTGTTTTCGTATAAAGCGATGGGATATTGGCCTGCTGTTCTTGCGGGACTTGCAACGGCTTTTGCGTATCTCGGAGTTGCGGCATGGGAAGGACCGGCGTTTTCCACGGCGATAAATTATGTTGTGGAAATCCCTAAAGCAGGTAAGCTGTGGAGCATAAAGGGCGACGATGTATATACTTCGGTTGCATGTGTGTCCATCATCGCTTCGTTGATTATAACGTATTTGAACTACAAGGGAGCGAAACAAGCCGCAGTTTTCCAGACCATAGCCACCGGTGGATTGATAGCCGTGGGTCTGGTATTTTTGACAGGCGGCGCATTCATGGGTAAGCCTGAGTATACCAAACCTTTATTCACGGACTTTAAAGGATTTTCAGCGGTACTGCTGATGGTTCCCGCCATGTTTGTAGGTTTCGACGTTATACCTCAGTCCGCCAGCGAAATGAATGTTCCACTTAAAAAAATCCCTAAGATATTGATTCTTTCGATTTGTGCGGCTGCGCTTTGGTACATGGCGATGATCTTTGCCACGTCTATATCCGCACCGGCGTCCGTCCGCTTGAATGGAGTGATTCCGGTCGCTGATGCGATGGCGTTTAACTTCGGTTCCCCTGTATGGGGGAAAATCTGCATCATAGGCGCTATCTGCGGAATATTGACAAGTTGGAACGGATTCCTGTACGGTGGTGCGAGAGTACTTTATGCGTTGGCAAATGCGAAGATGCTTCCGGAAGTACTCGCAAAGATTCATCCGAAACACAATACACCTTCAAATGCTGTTCTGTTGTGTGGCGCGCTTTCCACATTTTCTTGTTTATTGGGAAAAGGAGCACTCGTATGGTTTGTAAACGCAAGCTCTTTCGGTGTAGTGCTCGTGTATTTTATGGCGACGCTGTCATTTGTTGTTCTGAGGAAAAAACAGCCTCAACTCGAACGACCGTATAAGGTGGGTAATGCTAAAGTTGTCGGATTTATGGCGATACTGGTATCCTTATTCTTCGCATACTTATATCTGCCTATGGGGCCAAGTCCCTTGGCGCCGATAGAATGGATATTTGTTATAGGATGGTTCGTATTCGGCGGGATCCTTGCGATTTACGCAAGAAACAAGTATAAAGACGTTGCTGAAGAAGAACGCCAAGCCCTTCTCTTCAGAGAAGACTGAAGAGAAGAACGGAGAGGGTTTTGCACAATGTGTGTGCAGGTTCTCAAAGACATTATGTGTAAAGAATCTCTTAGGAGATGAATAAGAAAAAACGCTTTTTAACAGAGAAAGAAAATCAGAAAAACTTTTGCGGTATGGAAAGGAGAATAATATGCAAGCTCTTAGAGTAGTACCTAAGGTATTTTACTTTGATACCTTTAAAGAATTTAACAAGGAATTTAAGATTACGGAAAGGGATGTCATTGTCACAAATGAATGGATATACACTCCGTATATCAAGCCTTTGGGCGTTAAGGCGGGTGTGATATATCAAGAGAAATTCGGAAGCGGAGAACCGTCGGATGAAATGATAGATGCCATGAAAAAAGAGATGGACAAGTTCACCTTTGACAGAATCATAGCCATCGGAGGCGGTACCATAGTCGATATCTGTAAGATTTTGGCGCTTGAAGTTCCGGAAAAATCAGTCGATCTGTTTACCGGAGAAGTTCTACCTAAAAAACTAAAGGAATTGCTTGTAATTCCAACTACATGCGGGACCGGTTCGGAAGTTACGAATGTTGCGATTGCGGAGCTGAAGTCACTTAAGACGAAGAAAGGACTTGCGGTTGAGGAAACTTATGCGGATTATGCGATACTGGTTCCGGAATCGCTTCAGGGACTGCCTGACTACGTGTTTTCTACAAGTTCAATCGATGCCCTCGTTCATGCCACGGAATCGTATTTATCGCCGAAAGCATCACCTTTTACGGAGATGTATTCTCTGAAAGCGATAGAGATGATTATGAAAGGTTTCAAGGAAATCACGGCGAAAGGAAACAGCCAGGAAGTTCGCAAACCATTTTTGAAAGATTTCGCTCTGGCATCAAACTATGCCGGAATTGCTTTCGGAAATGCCGGTTGCGGTGCGGTGCACGCTTTGTCATATTCAATCGGCGGAGCCTTTCATGTTCCGCACGGTGAGGCGAATTATCAATTCTTCACGGAAGTATTCAAGATGTATATGAGAAAAGAACCGAACGGTAAAATTGCAAAGGCAAATGCGCTCCTTGCAAAAGCTCTTGGTTGTGATGTCGATGTGTGCTACGATAAACTTGAGGAGATGTTGAACCATCTGATTCAGAAGAAAGCACTGAGAGAATACGGGATGGTTGAAACTCAGATTGATGAGTTTACGAAGATGACGGTGGCAAATCAACAAAGACTCCTCGCAAATAATTATGTATTCCTTACAGACGATGAAATAAGAGAGATTTTCGCAAATCTCTACTAGAAGCGCAAAACATTAACGCAAATGCGAGAAGAGCTTGAGCCTCGGCCAACTCCGAACGTCACAAGCGTTTAAAAAATGACGACCGGAGG
>CP016202.1:139702-200646 GCA_003433295.1 Eubacterium minutum ATCC 700079
GGAGTTCGACGAGCGCTCATGAATAACTTCCATAAAACTCCTTCAAAACCGTTGCATGTCGGAGGGCAGGCGGCGGTTTTGTAATGCCGCATATGTCGATAGAAGGCAGGTGCGGCATTAAAACTCAAACGATAAAACAGTTCATCTTAGGTTCGATATAATTTTGTTCCAACATCTTCACATGGGAAAGGAAGTCCGGGTCGTCGAAGTACTTTGCACCGTTCGGACATACCTTGACACAGGCCTGACATTTTATACAGATTCCCGTAACCCTTGTGCAATCTTCAGGTTCTATGCTTGACATAGGACAGGCTCCGGCGCAGATTCCGCAATTATCGCATCCGGACTCGATTGTTGCGGGCTTGGCTTTCAAAAACTTTGCGGGAGTCAGGTCGAGCTTCAGTGGAATATAGTAAGGCGGAATTTCCGTGTCTTCAGGCAGATTTACCGATTTGCGCGCGGCGATGTTTTTAAAAACTTCCTCTGCGAAAACCGAAAGCTTTTTAAAGTCATCTTCATCGGGTCTGCCCCTGCCGACAAGCTCCGAAAAAGGGTGTTGAGAAACCACCGCCGCGGCACCTGCCATATCGAAACCGTTATTCTGCATTATAAGACGCAGTTCAGTCAACCCGCCTCCATAACTTCTGTTGCCGAAAGCGCAGATTGCGACCGCCTTTGCGCCGTTCCCCGCAAAACAGTCATTGAAGTCGGGGAGTATTTTGTTCGGCAGCCTGCCGGCATACACCGGCGATGCTATAATCAGTAAATCTTTTTTGCCGAATTCATATTTCTTTTTGCGATTTTCCGGCACGGTAAAGTCGATGCTTCCACAGGTTATGCGGGAACCTTTCGTGAAACGTTTTATTTCCTGCGAAAAAAACTCCGCGATTTTCTTTGTTCCACCCGTAGGGCTGAAATAGCAGGTTACAATTCTGTCAAACATAATCCACACCATTGATTTTCGAATCTATTTTTCAAAAGTCACTCCGATTCGATCCTTTCCGGTTCTTCCGCCGACTTCATTGAGGCGTATCCTTCCTTTCTTCCTGACGCTTATCAAATCGCCCTCTTCCACCCGAAAATCCGGTTGGCAAACCTCCATGTGATTTACGCATACACTTCCGGATCTTATGGCTTGAGCGGCCTTTGATCTGGATATTTTGAACCCCGATGACACCGTGTTGTCAAGTCTGAGAGATGCAACCGTACCGTAAAAAAGTGTCTTTTCTTTTTCAGGTATGAGCAGTTCATCGAGGGGCAGGACTTCGGTTGAAATATCAATCCTTCCAACCTTTATGTAATTGTCCGAGATGAATTCGGCGATTTCATCCATTACGATTATATCCGCACCGTCGTCCCTGACGATTATATCTCCGGTCATTTCGCGCTTTATCCCGAGTCCCAAAAGCGAACCAAGGAAATCGCCGTGAGAAAGCGGCTTTTCCTTATTTCTTTTCTTTACTCGAATCAGTCTGAAAATATCAGCCGTTTCCGGATCCAAATATTCAGGGACGCATACCATGGCAACCCGCTCCGCATCTTCATATCCGCCCCGAAAGGAGATATCGCAACCGAATTTCTTCTTTGCGGTCAGTTCTCTGAGCAGAGATTGCTGATGGGTATCCAGAAATACGGTCTTTGTAATGAAATTTTTATTTACGCATTGCTCTATTTTGTCCAAAGCCCGGGCTTTGATTGTTTCGTCCTTGTTCATACTCATATTATAGTATAAAGTCGTGTTTTAGTGTCAAGAAAATTCGAGAGACGGTGTCGGTTTTTTTGTGGAGTTTTTTATTGCAACTAAGACGGATCAAGTAGTAGCAGAGCATTTCTCGAAGCGTAACATATGTCTTGACAACTAAGAATCGCCCGCAAAAAAAGTTGATTTTTTGTATTGACAAACCGGGGTTGCGTCCTCTATAATCATAAGCGTTGCCGACGCAATTGGTTTTATGATCCGAGGTAGCTCAATGGTGGAGCAACCGGCTGTTAACCGGTAGGCTGTGGGTTCGAGCCCCACCCTCGGAGCCAGTTTATTCTGCCGGCGTGGCGGAATTGGCAGACGCCCAGGACTTAAAATCCTGTGGGTAGTGATACCCGTACCGGTTCGACCCCGGTCGCCGGCACCAGCGGTACAATTAAATTATGATGACGCGGGGTGGAGCAGTTGGTAGCTCGTCGGGCTCATAACCCGAAGGTCGAAGGTTCAAGTCCTTCCCCCGCAACCACATTAAACCCCCGGTGAGTATGATATACGCACCGGTTTTTTTTAATGGTGCACCCGGCGAGCGCACGTTCTAACGGGTGAAAGTCCCGAATCCGCCCGGTATCGGGATAGTGCGGAACGTACAGAATATGGGATTTTCCAATATGATATGCAGTAGTGCAGCTCGAAAAAATCAATATTGTTCATAAAATATCCATAGTATACTATCAATATTTCTTGACAAAAATTAATTTCTCAGCTATTAGTTTGGAAAAGGAGCTGATCTCAATGGCAATTACAACAAAAGAAAGCATCCTCAAAGTTTTGAGCGCTTATAACCCGTGGTGGAAAACCGGGATGGTTAGTCTGCAGATGTCAAAAACCTACAAGAGATTCGCATTTCACGAATCGATGAAGCGATTGATGGCTAAAGATCATTTATGATACACAACCTGATACCCGTGTTGTTGCAACCGGTTCTGCCAGCCCGACATTGATGAAGGGCAGCAGAGAAAGTGGTGCCGGCCGTTGGACTGTTATACAGGTTCCGACCATGTCTTTTTATGAGTACTGTGAACTGCTGAATTTAGACCGCCCTAATATTGCTTCTGATTTGAAAGTAACAACATTGCTTCATAAAAGCCAAATTGAGCGGACTCAAATTATGATGCAACTTTCCAAGGTTCAAAATCACTTTATACGGTATTTGCAGGTCGGCGGGTTTCCGGAATTGGCATTAGCTAACAATGATTTGATGGCACAGCAGATAATGAGGGAAGATGTTGTGGATAAAGTTCTTAAGCGTGATCTTCCGTCTCTATACAATATCCGTAACTCAACGGAGCTGGAGAGAATTTTCTTATATCTCTGCAATGTGTCTTCGGAAATTGTATCGATCGAGGCAATCACGAAAGAACTGAACGGAGTATCTCGCACAACCGTAGAAAACTATATTCGGTATCTGGAAAGCGCAAATCTGATTTATCAGAGTTGGCCGGTTGATATGGCAGGGAAAAAGGTATTAAAGGCGCGTCCTAAAATTTATATCGCTGATGCGGCAATCCGGAATGCTGTTTTGATGGATGATTCTGTTTTGACGGATCCCGTTGAGATGGGAAAGATTGTTGAAAGCGCCGTTTATAAGCACATTGCGGCATTTTACTATCAATACGCCACATCTGTAGGTTATTTTAGAGGTGGCAAAAAAGGAAAAGAAATTGATATTGTAGTAGACTATCCCAACACGAAAAACATTCTCATAGAAGTTAAATACAGAGAGGGTGCACCAATTGCGGACGATGATGCGATCGTAGAACTGTGTGAGGAATCGTCAGCAGCAATTGTTATTACCAAGAATGCGGATGATTTTGGCGTTCATAATACAAAGTGCGGTAAGGATTTGCTACGAATTCCTACATTTGCTTTCCTTTATCTGCTTGGAAATGCCGAAAAACATGGATATCGCGGAATTGAACAATAAAACAGGTTGTAAAAGCAGGTTGTGTTTTGTCCTTTCTGTCATCAGTGTCTTTGTAGACCCACGAACTTTGGATTTGCCACCCTTACAGGATGCAAAGTAAATTATTCTTTGGTTAGAGTTGACAAACATAATAACGGTGTTATAATCATAAAAGAAAATAACACCGTTATGACGGGACAAATTATTGAATGTTCCCTTCATAAGATGCATGAGATGCGTGCCTGACCTGCATGAGTGCAGCGCCGTGTGATCAACAAGTACGGCGGAGACTTATCGGGCAGTCGGAGGTTGTAAAAAAATATCGGGAGAATAGAATGATGAAAAACATTCCGACGGAAGAAAATATTTTAGATGCCGCAAAGGAAGAATTTCTGCAGTATGGTTATATGGAGGCGTCAATGCGGAGAATCGCGGCAAAAGCCGGATGCACAACAGGGATGTTGTATTACAGGTTCAAAGATAAAGATGAATTGTTTACGGCTCTCGTGAAAGAAGGCGCCGACCGTTTTGCAGAAAAGTTTATGACTTTGCAACAGGATTTCAAGAATCTTCCCGGTGATATTCAGATAGAGGGCTTGTTCGACTATTCGGATGATGGGATGGGAGAATTGAACGATATATTGTATCGGTATTTTGACGCATTCAAGCTTATAGTCTGTTTCGGCAGCGGCTCAAGTTACGAGAATTACACAGACAGACTTGTGGATGCGGAAACGCAGAGCACATTTGATTTTATCCGGACTCTAAAAGCGAATGGTCACAATGTACCTCCGATTAAAGAGGAAATGTGTCACATGCTCGCAAGTGCAATGATGAATGGAATCTTTGAAGTGGTTGCGCATGACTTTTCAAAAGAGGATGCCAAGGAATATATTTACGATCTGAAGAGATTTTTTTCCGCAGGTTGGGCGGAACTGTTTGGAATGGAATACCGCTCGGAAATGCGGAAGTGAGCAGGAGGCGGTCAGGGAACATGAAGTATGCGGGATTGTATTTAACTTGGCGGGACAATATACCGGGAATCGATTGTTCGGTATCAAAGAATTATTTTTAGTATATTAGGAGGTAACTATGAAAAAGAAAACAACACTTGGCTGGGTGACGGAGTTTGCGGGGATGCACAGAAAGTCATACATAGTTTCCGTTGTTCTTGCGGTCTTTGAAGTGGCGTGCAAGCTTATTCCGTATTTTATAATGGGTACCATTGTGGCGAACCTGCTTCAAGGTAACAAGGATTTTTCACTGTACAGGAAACTCTGCATGTTCATGATGCTTGGCTGGACAGCGGGAGTGATCCTGCACAATTTGTCCACGGGACTTTCTCATAAGGCGACTTTTCACGTCTTGAGCACAATCCGGCGCATGGCGTGTGACAAACTCTATAAATTGCCGTTGGGATATGTTCTGGACACACCGTCGGGAGAATTGAAGAACATTATGGTTGAACGGACGGACAGCATAGAAACCACTCTGGCTCATATAATCCCTGAATTCACCGCAAATCTTTTTGGACCTCTGTGTGTCCTTGTCTATATGTTTACCCTTGACTGGCGCATGGCGCTTATATCGCTTGCGACGATACCGATAGGAGTCGGTTCTTATGCAATGATGATGAAAGGGTATGAGGAGAACTATAAGAGGACTGTAGACAAGACAAAGGCGTTGAACGATACCGCGGTTGAATACATAAACGGTATCGAGGTCATAAAGGCCTTCGGAAAGGCGGAAAGTTCATACGAAAAATTTGTCACCGCGGCAAAAGAGGGGGCTGCATGCTTCGTTGACTGGATGCGGGAATGCATGGTGCCTTCATGCACGGCGATGACATTTTTTCCGGCAACGCTGATAGGCATATTGCCTCTCGGAGGGATGCTGTACAGAAACGGAAGTCTGTCTGCGTCAACTTTTATACTGATAATAATATTGTCCTTCGGAATAATAGCTCCGATAATGAACTGTGTGGCTTACATGGACGATATAGCAAAGGCGAGGACGATAATAGGAGAGGTTTCAAGCATACTGGAACAGGAAGAGATGAAAAGACCTGAAACTTTGGCCAAAGAGATAAAGGGAAGCGATGTCACGATAAAGGACGTACGTTTCGGATACAAAGAAAAAGAAGTTATCCACGGAATAAATCTGGAGATGAAAAAAGGTACGGTCAACGCTTTGGTCGGTCCTTCGGGAGGAGGGAAATCGACCATAGCGAAACTGGTTGCGGGGTTATGGGAACCGTCGGCCGGAGAAATATTTATAGGCGAAGTGAATGCAAGAGAACTTCCGATTGATGTTCAGAACAGACTTATAGCGTATGTTTCTCAGGACAATTATCTGTTTGATGTTTCTGTAAGAGATAATTTGAGGATGGGGAATCCTGATGCGAGCGATTCTGAAATAGAAGAAGCCGCAAGAAAAAGTGGCTGTCATGAGTTTATAAAAGAGTTGGAAAATGGCTATGACACGATAGTGGGAGGCTCAGGGGGCCATCTTTCGGGCGGAGAGCGCCAGAGAATTTCAATAGCGAGGGCAATGCTCAAGGATGCGCCTATCGTCATTCTTGATGAGGCGACGGCTTATACGGACCCGGAGAGTGAAGCTGTCGTTCAGGCGGCGGTTGTGAAACTGGTGAAGAACAAGACTCTCATCGTCATTGCGCACAGACTCACAACCGTGGTCGATGCCGATCGTATATTTGTGGTGGAGGACGGCTATATTTCCGCGAGAGGAAACCATGAAGAACTCCTCAGGGAAAGCGAACTTTACAGGCACATGTGGGAGGCCCACATTTCAGTGAAAGATAAGGTTAAGGAGGATAGAAGGAATGATTAGGATTTTTAAAAAGTTCTTTGCGTTCTGCGGTAAAGAGAACAGAAAGAAATTCCATATTTCCATCATCTATGGAGCATTGATGGGATTCTTGCAGGCTCTGAGGGTCCCGGCAGCTTTTGTCATGGTCGATGCGCTTTTGAAGGACAGCGTTACGCCATCTACCTGCCTGATCAGTTTCGGAATAATCCTCGGAAGTGTCGTTGCGGGAATAATCGTAAGGAGTAAGAGCATCATGCTCCAGTGTGAGGCGGGATATGGAACGTGCGCCGATAAGAGGATAGAGATTGCAAGGCATATGCGATATTTACCCATGGGGTATTTTAACAAAAACAGTCTGGGATATATCACATCTGTCACGACCAATACGATGGAAATGCTTGCGGACATTGCCGCAAAGGTTGTAATGCTGACTACGGAGGGACTTCTGGAGATGCTTCTCATAATAGTTATGCTGTTTACATTCAATATAAAGATTGCGCTTGTTGTTCTCGCCGGAACATTGGTGTTTCTGGCGGTCAACATGATTTTGCAGAAAGAAGCCGAGGGAATAGCGGAAGAAAAAGACAGTGCGGACAGGAACATGGTATCTATGGTACTGGAATATATACAGGGGATGCAGGAAGTAAAATCTTATGCTCTTTATTCGGACGAAAACAAAAGACTTTCGGATTCCTTTACACGCGCCGAAAACGCGAATTTCAGCATGGAAAAGAAGTTTCTGCCCTACTTTGCCCTTCAGTCGCTTGTGACCAAGGCGATAGGGATAGTGATGTCGCTGATGTCGCTCCGCTTCTATATGAACGGGAGCATGGAACTTTCGGTGTGCATAGTGATGCTTGTATGCTCGTTCATGATCTTCAACAGCCTCGATATGGCGGGAAGGATGTCTTCGTTGCTGAGAACGGTGAGTATATCGGTGGATAAGGCAAACGAGATTCTAAATCTGGAGCCGATGGACATAGAAGGTAAGGACATAGTTCCGAAAAATCACGATATAGATCTGGAAAATATCACTTTTTCATATGAAAAGAGGAAAATCATTGACGGACTCTCGCTGCACATAAAAGAGGGGACGACTACGGCAATCGTCGGCCCTTCAGGAGGAGGGAAAACAACCATCTGCAGACTCATGGCAAGGTTTTGGGATGTGGATTCGGGTACTGTGAAACTTGGCGGCGTAAATGTAAAGGACTACAGCGTGGATTCACTTATGAAAAACTTCAGCTTCGTCTTTCAAAACGTGTATCTGTTCGACGATACCATAGCAAACAATATAAGGTTCGGAAGGCCCGAAGCATCCATGGATGAGGTGACAGCCGCCGCGAAGAAGGCCTGCTGTCACGAATTTATCAGCGCTTTGCCGAACGGGTATGAAACGGATATAGGTGAGGCGGGAGCCATGCTGTCAGGCGGAGAAAAACAGAGAATATCCATCGCAAGAGCGATAATGAAGGATGCGCCTGTCATAGTGCTTGACGAAGCCACCGCAAACGTGGATCCCGAAAATGAAAAGGAACTGGTGAAAGCCATAGAAGAACTTACGAGAAAGAAAACGATAATAATGATCGCTCACAGACTCAAGACGGTAAGAAATGCAGACGAGATAATAGTAGTAAAAGAAGGAAAAATAGTTCAGCGCGGCAGGCACGATGAACTGATGCGGGAGGACAATATCTACAGAAGATTCGTGAACTCCAGAGAAACCGCCGTGAGCTGGAAACTGTAGTTCGCTTGCGTGAACTGAACGGCGCCGTGGACTTTTCCGGATAGTGTAAAGTTCCGCAGTGATCTGACACCGTCACTTTGCGATCGTTGTTGACGGATTTTATGAAGAGGAGTATAGTTAGATTTGGCTAACCCGAATTGAAATTTTTATGCGACGTGTCGATAGAGTTTCGGTACGATTTAAACGTTTTTTTAGGAGGTTTATATGGGGGTATATAAAAAATTATTTGCGTATGTACCGGAGAAGAAGTACTTGGCGGTTGTTTCCATGTTTTTTTCTCTGCTTGCGGCAGCGCTTACAGTAATGCCGTTCTGGTATCTTTGGAAGTTTTTGCGGGAATTGATGGTTTCGGGCAATGTGGATCGGGCAATAAGATATGCGATAATAATCGCAGTATTGATGCTGGCGCATATCTTTATCTACTTTTTCTCCCTCTGGGCATCGCATCTTCTGGCGTTCAGACTGGAAACGAACTTGCGAAAGACGGGGATAAGACATTTGCTGAGCGGTTCATTTGCTTTTTACGATATGAACCGGTCAGGGAATATAAGAAAGATAATAGATGACAATGCGGCGCAGACTCACATGATAGTCGCTCATCTGATACCGGATCTGACCGGCGCGATAGCCATACCGGCTATCATGTATATACTGATGTTTATGGTTGATTACAAACTGGGTATTCTCCTCATCGTGCTCACGGTTATAGGCCTTGTTCAGATGAAACTCATGATGGGCGGACAGGAATTTATGAAAACCTACATGAAATCGCTTGAACGTCTGAATGCTGAATCCGTGGAATATGTAAGAGGCATGCAGGTAGTGAAGATCTTTAGAAATACCGTAATGTCGTTTAAATCATTTTATGATGCGATAGTCACTTACTCAAGGTATGCACTTGAATATTCGAGATCCTGCAGAAGACCGTTTGTGATTTTTCAGGTGCTCTTTAACGTAGTCATAGTTCTGATCATTCCGGTGACTATCTACTACATAAACGGAGGCGGCGATCTGGATTTGATACTCGCCAAAACAGTGTTCTTTGCCTGCTTTGCGGGCTCGATATTTGCCTGCTTCATGCGGGTGATGTACGTCGGGATGTATCAGTTCCAGGCTATGGAGGTAATAAACAAACTGGAAGGACTCTTCCATGAAATGCAGGAAGGCAAACCTCTGCACGGAAGCATAGAGAATATGAAAAATACGGACATAGAGTTTGATGATGTCTCTTTCGGATACGACAGGGATGAAGTCCTGAGCAAATTGAGTTTCAAACTTAAGGGGAACAAGACATATGCGCTGGTGGGCGCGTCCGGGAGCGGAAAGTCGACTATAGCAAAACTTATATCGGGATTTTATAAACTGAACGGAGGAAGGATACTGATCGGAGATATTCCTTTGGAAGATTACAGCGAAAAGGCAATATCGGCTAATATCGCGTTTGTATTTCAGAATTCCAAACTCTTTAAGACCGATATATACGAGAATGTTGCAATGGGCAATCCGACTGCCGGCAGAGAAAAAGTGTTGGAAGCTCTGTCAGAGGCAAGGTGCGATGAGATACTGGATAAATTCCCTGAGAGGGAAAATACAATTATAGGCTCAAAAGGAGTACATCTGTCCGGCGGAGAGATTCAGCGTATTGCCATCGCAAGGGCAATACTGAAAGATGCACCCATTATCATTTTGGATGAGGCAAGCGCTGCGGCGGACCCCGAAAATGAATATGAAATACAGCAAGCGTTCTCGAGCCTTATGAAAGATAAAACCGTTATAATGATTGCTCACAGGCTCACGTCGATCCGCAACGTGGATGAGATTCTGGTGGTCGATCGCGGGAAAATCATAGAGAGAGGAACTGACGAAGAACTCATGAAGCTGAACGGTAAATATGCGATGCTTCAGAATATGTTCCGGAAAGCAAATGATTGGAGGGTTTATGATTGATAAGATAAGAAGGACATTTGCTCTTACCGAAGACGGGGCAAAAGGAATAATAAAAGCATCTTTGGGTTCATGCCTGATGTATATGGCATATATGCTGCCGATAATACTACTGATGATATTTGTGCAGGATGCTCTTGGGGACGACCTTAAGGGAGCGCTCGTTTATGTAGGCATAATGGCTGCCATAATTGTAGTAATGTATGTGTTTATCAATATTTCATATAACACAACTTACAATGAAACATATAAAGAAGCGGCGAATCTCAGAATCTCAATAGCCACAACCCTGAAAGGTCTGCCGTTGTCGTATTTTTCAAGACATGATGTAAGCGATCTTTCACAGACGGTAATGCAGGATGTGGCGGATGTCGAACATGCGATGAGCCACGCGATTCCGGAGGCCATAGGCTTTGCAATATATTTTCTGCTGATTGCAATTTTGATGATCAGCGCGAACCCGACGATGGGACTGAGCATAATAGCGCCGATCGCGGTGAGCACGATTCTGGCGATTATAACAAGAAAAATACAGGTGAATGCAACGACGAAATTTTTTCATAAGCTCAGGGAAAACAGTGAGTCGTTTCAGGAAGCCATAGAGATGCAACAGGAAATAAAGAGTTACGGCAGAGAGGACCTCGTGGAACATGAGATGGACAATCTTGTCGATGAAGTTGAAAGGATACACATTAGGACAGAATTTGCACAGGCTGTGACGGTCAACGCATCCGCTTCAATAATCAGGTTTGCTCTGGGACTTTCGGTAATCGTCGGAAGTTATCTGTATGCGGCAGGCGAGATAAGCCTTTTATATCTTGTGGGATACATAATTGCGGCGACCAGAATAGTGGATGGAATAAGCGGTCTGTTTATGAATATTGCAGAGATCCTTTACATTGATTCCAGAATAAAGAGAATACGGGAAATCAGTGAAGTCGAGGTTCAGGAGGGAAAGCCCTGTGAGATAGGCAAGTTTGACATTGAATTCAGTCACGTGGGATTTTCGTATGACGGGAAGCAAAAGGTTGTGGACGATATTTCATTTGTGGCAAAACAGGATGAGGTGACGGCACTGATCGGACCGAGCGGGTGCGGAAAGACGACGGTTTTAAGGTTGATGTCAAGACTTTACGACAATGATTCGGGCGAAATACTCATAGACGGTAAAAATATAAAGGAGATAGATACGGACAGCCTGTTTGAAAAGATTTCGATAGTCTTTCAGGATGTTACGCTGTTTAATACAACGATAATGGAAAATATAAGGCTCGGCAACACCGATGCCGGCGACGACGAGGTGAAAAGAGCCGCGGAACTGGCGAACTGCGACTTTATCGCCAATCTTCCTGACGGCTACGATACGATGATAGGCGAAAACGGTATGAAACTTTCCGGCGGGGAACGTCAGAGAATATCGATTGCCAGAGCTATACTCAAAGACGCTCCGATAATAATTCTGGATGAAATAAGTGCGTCCCTGGATGTTGAGAACGAAATGAAAATACAGAACAGCCTCAATCACCTGATAAGGGGAAAGACCGTAGTGATAATATCCCACAGATTGAAATCGGTTGAGAAAGCCGATAAAATCATAGTTATGAACTCAGGAAAAATTGAGAGTACGGGAAAACACGATGAGCTTTTGAAAAAATCTCCAACTTACTCGCTTATGATAAGCAGAGCGAGAATGACGGAGAAATACGTATATTGAACGACGGCGCGCTGCCCGGGGGTACCATTGCTTAGACGTACCACCGGGCAGCGCGCCGATTGTAAGGACTTTTTTCTTTGAGGAAGCTGTGAAATCCATATGTTTAATGTTGACAATCAAATAAAAATATAAGAAAATTAAACATAAGTCATTGCCGGTTGTCATTCGCGGTTATGTCAAGGAGCGGACAACTTCAATGTATGCGTAAATGAAAGGGGAATGCATGAAGAAAGCGAAATTTATAACGGTGTTGGCACTGTCGCTCACGATGATGGCAAGCCAATCGGCGGCAGCTTTCACGGACGGCGGGTCGGGGGAAGGTACACCGAAAACACCGGTCGCAAAAGTTGTAAGTGAAAAGAGAGAAACCGCCGCTGAATTGATGAAAGGCGGAAAATACGTAAAAAATGAGTTGCTCGTAACTTATGATGATGATATGAGCGACCGTAAAATCAAGAGGGCGGTAAACTCGGACAGCGGAAAATGTGAGGACATTTTTGAGGCGACAGCCGATACCAAGACGGCGGTCGTCAGAGTTGCGGCGGGGCAAACGATGAAAAACACGATGGGTAAATTCCTACAGGACGGACGCGTGCTTGCCGTACAACCAAACTACAGATACAGGATAAGATCTGAAGAAAATAAGGACGACGAAAATTTTACAAAGTCCGACAGACCGTATTATCAGTATTTCATAAATGCCGTGAAAGCGAGAGAGGCGTGGAAGAAACTTGGGAATAAGCCCGCCGCACGAACTCGTGTGGCGGTTATAGATACCGGAGTTGACTCAAAGCACGAGGATCTGCAGGCAAATCTGTTGCTGCAGAACGGTAAGTACAAGGCATTTTACAATGGAAATGAGACCGAGGCGGCGGGTGACACCGGAAATCACGGAACGCATGTCACGGGGATAATAGGCGCAACTTACGGAAACGGTAAAGGCGGTTTAGGCATAGCTTCGGGTCCCGGAAACAACCTTTCGGAAATAATGGTTGTCGGAAGCAGCGCGGATGGAGAATATCTGACGACCGCGGATATAATCAGTTCAATAAATCATGCGGCGTCAAAAGGCGCGAAAGTGATGAATATGAGCTTCGGGGACGCTCGCAGGGACAGGCTCATGGGAAAAGCCATCAAAGACGGTTATTACAACAAGGGAATAACTTTTGTTGCGGCGTCGGGAAACAATAATACAGATGATTACGGTGAACCCGAAGGGCTGAAAGAGGTCATCTCCGTGGCGGGAAGCAACCGGAACGGAGAGAGGTGGACTTTCGGAAGCATGGGAGGCTCAAACTACAGCAATTCCGTTGACATTTCCGCACCCGGTGAAGGTGTCATGAGCACCGTTCCGGGGAATAGGTACGAAAGATTTACCGGAACGTCCATGGCTTCTCCCGCAGTGGCTGCAGTGGCTGCTCTGATGCTCGACGCAAACCCCGCTCTGACGCCGAGACAGGTAAAGAATATAATGTGCGCGTCAAACGGAACACCTTTCAACCAATACACCGGATACGGCCTTGTCGATGCGGAAAAGTGCGTCGAAAACACACAGAAAGCAAAAGAGGATCCGGCAGCGGTGGAATCGGTCGAAATGAAAGTAAAAGAAGCATCGGTGTATGAAGACGACGATGTGTCCATAGATGCGCTTGTAAGACCTGCAACAAACTTAACAAATATCACATGGTCAAGCAGCGACGGGAAAATCGCCCAAGTTGACGATAACGGAACAGTGACCGGAATTGCCGCGGGAACCGCTACCATTACCGCAAGTGCGGGAAGCAAATCGGTTTCGTGCGTCGTAAAAGTTAAGCCGGCGGTAAAAGCGGAAAAGATAGAGATCGTTCCGAATTCAATACCTAAAGACGGTGAAGTCGGAGTAAATGAAATGCTGACTTTGAAAGCAAGAATATACCCGCAGAATGCAACCAACAAGGAAATCTACTGGAAGGTGGAGAAACCTGACGGCAAGGCGCTGACTGTTGACGATGATGGCAATGTCGAAGGTGTAAAACCCGGTGTCGCAAAGATCACGGCATATACATTTGCAAAACCTGCGGAAGGTACGAAGCTCGGTGAAGCGGCGAGAAAAATATCCCACACCATAACGATGAAAGTGAAAGAGTTTCCGAAAGGTATAAAAATATATTCGTCGCCGTCATGGCTCATGAAGGGCAAAAAGGGCAAAATATCCGCAAAAATAAAAGACTTCAAAGGAACGAGCGATTCTGAACTTGTCGCGCACTACGGGATTAAATATATAAGCAACAATTCTCAAGTCGCAAAGGTGGACGAAAAAACCGGCAGGATTACTGCCGTGAAGCCGGGCGTGGCCTATCTGTCGGCGGAATACAACTATATCGATAAATTTGAAGAGGCACACCGTTTTTACGACCGTAGGAAAATCATAATTTCAAAGAAAAACTACAGGGGAAAGAGAGATTACAGACTGAAACGCGTCGGGAAAAAACGTTCTGCGAAGGTAAAACTCACATGGAAGAGAATTCCGATCGCCTCGGGATATATCCTGAAAAGGGCCACTTCCGCAAAAGGCAGATATAAACAGCTGAAGAAAATAAAGTCGGGAAGCAGGACAAGGTATGCTTTCAAAGCCGGGCGTAAAGGATTCTATAAGGTAAGAGCGTACTGCAAAGTCAATCGGAAAACCATGTATTTCGGTTATTCCAACATAGTGAGAGTTGCAGCTAAGAAATAATAGGGGAAGGTCATGAGAAAAAGGAAAGCTATTGTACTTTTTGCACTTATAATGTCACTGGCTCTGATTCCGGGTACGGTACTGGCGGGACATCAAAAAAATGCCGGGAATGCAAAAAAGAACGCGGTAAGAAGATTTGTGGGCGGCGAGAAGCTGAAAAAGGCGATCGACAACTTCAGCAGAGCCATTAAAATAAAAGAAAAAGAGGGGAGTGGCGAATCCTCTCTTAATATTGAAAAATCAATCGTTAGAGCATTTATTGATGAAGTATGGGGATTGGCGGTTTCCTCTTACCGTACTGACGATCCGGGAGTAAAAGGATATTCAAAAGATGTATGGGATGAACTTTCATCGATCTACTCGGATGCCATTGCGCGCATAAACAAGGCGACGGACGATGACGATTTGATCCAGGGATCGTTTATGTTGTTACCGGCGCAGTATTATATTGACGCATGCAGAAAAATCATAGCTCTGGGAGAAATGAACTCTCAAATTTTCCCTAACGGGAAGAAGGACATACCTGACGGCAAAAAGCGTAAGAAAAAGGAAATCAAAAGCTATTTCAGGGATTTCAAAAAGAAGTCGTATAACAGCTTTTATTGGGGGAATATCCGCCAGAAAAGATATTCGCTTCTCAAACAACTTGAGAATGTGAAGACGTTTTCGGACTTTAGTCGCGTGAACCAGGATTTCGGGATGATCAACGTCGTGTCCACCTCGACCACGGAAGAGGAGTTTTCCGTGGATGATAAAGGTGGAGTAAAGGTCGGAGGCCGGGAAGTTATCACCTTGAACTGGGTATACACTAAAAGTGAAGTGAAGAAACTCAAAAAAGCTATCCTTGAGTGGTCGGGACCTTATGTGGCTAAAGTTACAAAGAAACTAAAGAAAAATAAGGCAGGAAAGATCAGAAAGTGGAAGAAAGAATTTGAAAGGAAAACCAGGAAAGATTACGATGTGGACTCGATGATGGATCGCTATGAAGCTTTTGAGGAAAAAGTTGAAGTAGAGATCGGAAATATCGCGAAAGGCGGCGAATTCGTGGACGTGGCAGAAGTCGAACGTTGCAAGAACAGGCTTTATACCGAATATATGAGATACCGCATCAGTGATTATTCGGAGAAAAACTGGGGGAAAATCACGGATATATATTCCGCATCCATATTCAAGCTTGAAAATATCACTATGCAGAGGGAACTGAAGGACAGCATATGGAAGAAAGCTATCGGCGACATGAAGAAAGTACCGACCAAAGTTCCGGAACTGAAGAAGAAGAAAATCAGGTACATTAAGATTCTGAAAGGACTGCTGCGTTCTCCGAGGTATAATAAAAAGAAGTTGAAAAGCATAGTCACAAAGGCGGTCGCCAGGATCAAAAAGACGAAAGACGTCGATAAAATCGATGAAATTTTTACCGCTTATGAGTTGAAGACGGAGAAAAGCATCAAAACTTTCAGGATAAAGGTAAAAAAGGTCGGGGCGGGCAAGGCTTCAGGAAGCAAGACCGTGAGATACGGCTCATCGTTCAAAGTTGTGCTCGCGCCTTTTGCGGGTCACAGGATATCCGAGGTCAGAATCGACGGAAAGAGTGTAAAGTTGAAGAGCAGGTATGAGTTCAACAATATCAGAAAATCTCACAAATTGTCGATAATATTCCAATAGCGTAAGCGAACGCCGTTATCTGTACCGGGTGACGGCATAGGTTTTTTTAAGGAAAGGAAGAAGAATATGACGGATTGCAGTCAGGATTGCGGTTCCTGCGGTACAAGCGGATGTGAAAGCAAAGGAAATGACAGCGGGATAAGCAAAGCGAAATTGAACAGGGAATCGAGAGTAAGAAAGGTTATAGGCGTTGTGAGCGGCAAAGGAGGCGTCGGAAAATCTTCCGTTACGTCGATGCTTGCGGTTTCCGCGTCGCACCTTGGAAAACAGGTGGCGGTTATGGATGCGGACATCACGGGTCCTTCGATTCCCACGGCGTTTGGGATAAGCGAAAAAGCAAAAGGGAATGAAGAAATAATTCTTCCCGAAACATCAGAATCCGGAATAAGGATAATGTCCATCAACCTTTTGCTTGAGAATAATACGGATCCTGTGGTATGGAGAGGTCCTATCGTCGCAAACGTGGTTCGACAGTTCTGGAGCAACGTAATCTGGGGCGATGTAGACGTTATGTTTGTGGATATGCCTCCGGGAACCGGTGATGTTGCGCTTACGGTTTATCAGTCGCTTCCGATTGACGGAATAGTGGTTGTGACCTCGCCGCAGCAGCTTGTCGGAATGATAGTGGAAAAGGCTTACAGGATGGCGGAAATGATGGATGTCCCTATCCTCGGTATAGTGGAGAATATGGCGTATTTTACATGTCCCGACAACGGAAAGGACTATGCGATTTTCGGAGAAAGTCACATAGGGGAAATCGCTGCGAAGCACGGACTGAAAAACACGGCCAAACTTCCGATAGATCCCGGACTTGCCACAGCATTTGACACAGGTAAAATGGAGGAGTATCGGAGCCTTGAAATTGACAGGCTGACAGATGCACTTTTAGAAAATGGATAAATTCTCCAAGAACTCTCTTACAAACAGATTTATCTCAAGGTTGTTTTCGGAAGAATCGGCTTTGGCAATCAGATACCCGGCCTCAAACGCAGGGTATCTTTTTAATTCTTCCAAAGAAGCTGCGGGCAGAAGCTTTTGAACGTCGATCACATGTACGCCTTTTGCCGGGGTCTCGGCAGGGATGCTGATATCGATCCGGTTGCTTGCGGAAGACGACATTACCGTGTACGGTTTCTCGTCGGTCGGAAATGAGATGTAGTCAAAAGGTTTTTTGAGACAGGATGCGGTTATGTCGATAGCGGAGGAATTTACGCTTATAGCATCTACCATGTAATCTCCCGCGATAAAGCCGACCCTGGACATGGCTCTGTGGAAGTCCGTTTTCTCAATCACCGGAATGAGTTTCGCGAGCTGGATGATATCGTCGCTGTTATGAAGCAGAATCTCATCTTCGAGACGCCTGCTGCGCGCATTGAGATATTCCTCATACATGGCGACACTTTCGGCACCGGAAATTTTATCGCTGCGCTTATCGGAGATACCCATGTAATATTCAAGGTTCTTTTGCCTGAGTGAACCTATGAGTCGCTTTATATCCGAATAATGCTTTACAAGATTGTATATATCAAGATGGATCGCGGTTATGGCGTTTGCGTCAACGCCGTATTTCCCGGCTCTCGTCCGGAGAAAGGGGAGATCGAACGAGGCTCCGTTGTAGGTTACGATGAGATCTGCCCGCGATAGGGCCTCTATCGTGCTTTCAACAACATTCCGCTCGTCGCCGATACTGTCCGCGAAGTATTGCATGCAGGTTGCGGGCTCTTTCGGTGAAAGAAAAACTATTCCCGAAAGAATGAGTTTATCGCGATTCGGGTATAAACCGGTGGTTTCAATATCAAAGACCGCGATTCGACTCTCTCTGAAATACATTTCAAACGCTTTGCTGCCATAAACTTTACAGTCAACTCTTTTGTTTATCGTCTTCATAATGTTTTCCTCATTGCTTCTGAATAGCAAAATAGACCGCAGGGGTGCAGTCTATCTTGCTCAAAAGGGGTATCGGGATTAGAGATTAATAAGGTTATCAGGGGGATAACCTTGAGTAGAGTATATACCACTTTAAAATAATAATCAAGAGAAAAAGAACAAAAAAATAGTAAAATTTATGATAATTTTTGATTTTAAATTTGGTTTACATGTGATAGAATATTGTAAAGTGAAATTCGGAAGTGAGAAGAGGGCGTATGGTATTTGAAGAGAAAACGATAAACTCGGAATATGTTTTTAAAGGTAAACTTATAAAGGTCAAGAGGGATATCGTGACGACCGTCAACGGCGAATCGGTCAGAGAACTCGTTGAGCACCGGGACGGCGCTGTCATTATGGCACTTAAACCCGACGGAAAACTGATCATGGAACGTCAGTTCAGAAAACCGGTGGAAACCGTGGTATTTGAAGCACCCGCAGGGAAAATAGATGAGGGGGAAACGCCGGAAGAAGCGGCGCTCAGAGAGTTGAAAGAAGAAACGGGTTACACGGCAGGCGCCATCAGACTGCTCACTTCGATGTGGCCGTCTGTGGGTTTTCTTGATGAAAAATTATATATATATTTATGCACGAACCTTGAGGCGGGCGAAACGGAGCTTGATGAAAATGAAGCGATAGATATTGAGGAGCATCACGTGGATGATCTTTTTGATATGGTGCTGTCCGGAAAAATTACGGACGCAAAGACACAGATAGGCATTCTTATGGTGAAAGCCTTAATTGACAAAGGAGAACTTGCGGAGTATCTGCAGGGTATTTAGTTATGGAAGTAAATAAGTTTTTGGATTACATAAAAACGGCAAAGAAAGTTTCTCCGAATACCGTGTCGGCATATAAACAGGATATCATGGCGTTTGAAAAGTTTCTGCATGCCGAGGGGATTGCGGACTTTTCAGATGCCGCAAACACTCAGGTGGTGTCATATTTACTGGAACTTAAGAATGCGGGCAAGTCAAAGGCGACCGTGAACAGAAAACTTGCTTCAATACGGGCTTTTTACAGGTATCTTCTAAAGGAGGGCGAAATAAAGGAAAATCCCACAGAGGGGATCAAATCGCCTAAAATTTCAAGGAAAGAGATTTCATTTTTGAGCATAGCCGAGGTGGAAAAACTCCTTGAAACGCCGGACGACTCGATTAAAGGCAAGAGGGACAGGGCGATGCTTGAATTGCTGTACGCAACGGGGATTCGCGTGAGTGAGATTATCGAACTGACGGTAGCGGACATGAATCTTACGATGGGATTTGTAAAGTGCAACGGAAATCACGGCAGGGCCAGAATAGTACCTATGGGAGTTCCGGCACGCAATGCGGTGGAGGCTTATCTGGCGGACAGCAGGCCGGCGCTCATAAGAGAAAACGACAAAGGACCGGAAAGCCCGTTCTTTGTCAATTATATGGGAGAAGGATTCACAAGGCAGGGATTTTGGAAAATCCTGAAGCACTACGGAGAAGCCGCGGATTTGCAGGAAAAACTTACACCTCAGACACTGAGAAACTCTTTTGCCATGCACATGGTTCAGAACGGAATAGACATGAAGTCGCTTCAGGAACTGATGGGTCACGAGGATATAATAGCCACACAAGTATATTTTGAACATATGAGAAAACGAATAAAAGATGTGTACGACAAGACGCATCCGCGGGCATTATCTGTGGCAGGGAGCTGACATGCGGACTTGCGTGCCTGTTTGGTGAGCTGACATTGCAGGATTACATTCAGGATTCCCTGCGACGTGATTTGCCTGAAAAAAATCCTTGCGACACTGCATTGAGCTGTGATAGAATGATGGGCGTAGTACGGACGTTCCTCTGAATGAGGCGCACGACGTTGCATGGATACTTGCCGGCACATGAATGAATTTCAGGATTTGACCGTGCAGGAAGTTTGAGACGTCATTTATCTGCGCGTAGAGAGGGCTCGAGTGCATTTACGAACGTCTATGAGGGAAGGAGGAAAAATCATGAATGCGATTGATGCGGTAACTCAAGATTATCTTAAGAAAGATATCCCGGACTTTGGTGTAGGTGATACGGTTCGCGTACACATCAAGATCAAAGAAGGAAACAGAGAGAGAATACAGATCTTTGAAGGTTTTGTTCTGAAACGCCAGAACGGTGGAGTCGGAGAAACTTTTACGGTTAGAAGGATCGCTTCCGGCATAGGCGTGGAAAAGACATTTCCGCTGCATTCGCCGTGGGTAGCCAAAATCGAGGTCACACGCAAAGGTAAGGTCAGAAGAGCAAAGCTTCATTACATGCGCGGTAGGACAGGTAAGGCTGCAAAGATCAAATCAAGGTAGAGATAATCACCGGGGACCGCAAGGTCCCTTTTATATAGCATGGAACTATGGATATAAGAAAGATAAACTGGTATCCGGGACATATGAAAAAGACCGGAGAAATGATAAAAGACAATTTAAAACTGGTGGATGTCGTTGTCGAGGTTATAGATGCCAGAATTCCCGAATCCGGAAGGAACCCGACCGTGAAAAAACTCATAGGCGATAAGCCGGAAATCATAGTCTTAAATAAGGTGGATCTTGCGGATCCGGCTGAAACTTTGAGATGGAATGAAAAGTTCGGAAAAGAGAACCTAAAATCGGTGAATTTTAACGGGATCACGGGAAAGGGGACGGAAGAACTGTACTCGGCTCTTGAAGATATTAAAACCTCGATTTTAAAAAACGGCATGAGCAGATCGCTGAGAATTATGGTGGTAGGCGTTCCGAACACGGGAAAATCATCTCTGATAAACAGACTGACAGGAAGAAAAAGTACGCAGACCGGAGACAGACCGGGTGTGACCAGAGGGAAACAATGGCTCACTCTCTCAAACGGGATGCAGCTTTTGGATACGCCGGGTATCTTGTGGCCCAAGTTCGAAGATCCCGATGTCGGATTGAAACTCGCTTACTGCGGCAGTATAAAAGAAGAAATCCTGGATGTGGCGGAACTGGCACTGTCTTTTATAGAGATGATGCGCTCCGACTATCCCGGACTATTGGCGGAAAGGTATAAGCTTAACTCTCTCGGAGAAAGCGCATTGGAAACGATGGAAGCGATCGCGCTGAAAAGGGGATTCATACTTTCGGGAAAGCGGATCGATTATCAGAGATGCGCACGGACCGTCATGGATGAATTCCGTTCTGGGAAAACAGGTAGAATTACATTGGAAAAGGCGCGTACGGTGTAAGCATTGACAGATAAAGCCGCGGCTTTAAACGCGAATTGATTGAAGTGAAACGGAATGTAGGCTGATGACTAAAAAGGAAAGAGAAAAATACCTGCAAAAAAGACTGTTTGAAATGCAGGAATTTGAGAGAGAACTTCATCTTCAGGGTATTAAGTATATCGGCGGCGTAGATGAGGCGGGACGCGGTCCGCTTGCGGGGCCCGTAGTCGCGGCATGCGTTGTTTTGCCGCAGGACTTTGATGTTCTCGGTGTAGATGATTCAAAAAAACTGACAGAGAAAAAAAGGGAGATCCTGTATGATAAGATTGTTGAAAAAGCCGTTGCCTACGGTGTGAGCATGGAAGATGCGGATGTCATTGACAGTATCAATATATTGCAGGCGACAAAATCTGCCATGCGGAAAGCGGTCGTAAAAGCGAATAATATGCTCGCGGAGAAAAATCCCGGCGCCGTACGCTTTGCCCGCGCAGACAAATCTGACGTGGCAGCCGGCGAAGCGATCAGCATAGAACATCTGCTCATAGATGCGATAAAACTTGAGAATTTCAATGTTTCACAGACGGCGATAGTGAAGGGGGACAGTAAAAGTCTCAGTATAGCGGCAGCTTCGATAATCGCAAAAGTTTACAGAGATAGAGTTATGGTAAACTATGCCGCGAAGTATCCGGGATACCTCTTCGAGAAGAACAAAGGATACGGAACCAAGGCACACTATGATGGGATTGAAGAAAACGGTATTACGCCGATACACAGGCGCAGCTTTTTAAAAAAATTCCGGGATCATCATGGGACCATCATGGGAAAATCGGATGATAAAATATGATCGGTGACTGTCCGATAAGTCCTCATCGCACTTATCGGCGCATTCACGTATTGATGAGATGAAAAGGAGGGAAAATGGAAATTAAAACCGATATTCAGATAGCACAGGAAGCGGATCTTAAACCGATTAGGAAAATCTCCGAGAGTATAGGTATTGAGGAGAAATATCTTGAACTTTACGGGAACTATAAGGCGAAAATAGATTACAATATGTTATCAAAAGTGAAGGATCGCGAGGACGGAAAACTTATACTGGTCACGGCGATTTCCCCCACACCTGCGGGAGAAGGAAAGACGACGACTTCGGTGGGACTTGCCGATGCCATACACCGTCTCGGCAAAAATGTTATGGTCGCATTGCGCGAACCTTCTCTTGGACCCGTATTCGGAATTAAGGGCGGAGCTGCGGGAGGCGGATACGCTCAGGTGGTTCCGATGGAGGATATAAACCTACACTTCACGGGCGATATGCATGCTATAGGTGTTGCAAACAATCTCATAGCGGCAATGCTTGACAATCATATACAGCAAGGCAATATATTGGGCATCGACCCGCGGCGTATCACGTGGAAAAGGGTCATGGACATGAACGACAGGCAGCTCAGGGACATCATCGACGGGCTTGGAGGAAAGATGAGCGGAATGCCCCGCGAAGACGGTTTTGATATTACCGTGGCAAGTGAGATAATGGCGATTCTGTGTCTTTCAAAAGACATAGTCGATTTGAAAGAAAAGGTTGCAAGAATAATAGTCGGATACAACTATGAGGATAAACCCGTAACGGTGGCTGATCTTCAGGCGCAGGGGGCTGTTGCCGCTCTGCTGAAAGATGCGCTCAAACCCAATCTGGTTCAGACGCTTGAGCACACGCCGGCATTTGTACACGGCGGTCCGTTTGCAAATATAGCTCACGGCTGCAATTCGATTATGGCAACCGCCATGGGTCTCAAACTTTCCGATTATGTTGTGACCGAGGCAGGTTTTGCTGCTGACCTGGGGGCCGAGAAATTTATAGACATAAAGTGCAGAAAAGCCGGTATTGCGCCATCCGCGTGCGTTCTCGTTGCAACGGTAAGAGCCCTTAAGTACCACGGAGGGGCGGATAAATCCGAACTCAATCATGAAAATCTCGATGCATTGGAGAAAGGTCTTCCGAATCTACTGCAACATTTGGACAACCTCAGCAATGTATTCGGAGTTCCTACCGTCGTGGCAATAAATGCTTTCCCCACGGATACGGACGGGGAGATTGCGCTGATAGAAGAAAAATGCAGAGAATCGGGTGCGAAGGTGGTTCGCAGCGAGGTGTGGGAAAAAGGCGGCGAAGGCGGCATAAATCTCGCGAAAGAAGTTCTCGGACTTGCGGACAGAGGTCACAGAAAACTGGAATTTGCATATAACCTTCAGCAACCGGTAAAGGAAAAAATCCGTTGCATTGCCAAGAAAATATACAGAGCGAACGATGTCGTTTTCGAGAGCAAAGCGAGCAAGGCGATCAGGCAGATCGAGGACCTCGGATACGGTGATTTACCGATATGTATGGCGAAAACACAGTTCAGCTTTTCCGACGATCCGAAATTGCTTGGAGCACCGAGAGATTTTGAGATAATAGTTACGGAAGCCAAGGTGGATTCCGGAGCGGGATTTATAGTCGTGAAAACGGGGAACATTCTCACGATGCCCGGACTGCCGAAGTTGCCTGCGGCTGAGGGGATCGACATTGACAGTACGGGGAAAATCACGGGACTTTACTGATTAAGAATCACGGAGCATCATTTCAAGCGAGTTGTCGAGGAAAAAGGTGTTTGCATTGTAAAGAAACAGCACATCGGTGATACCGTTTGAAGCGATCAGATCCTTCACACTGTCATAAAAATATCTGGGGTCTACGACCACTATGCGTTTATAATGCTGAGATAGAAACGGTATCATGCTGTTTGCATAAGAATCTTTTATCAAAAGCAGATTTCGCTTGGAATCACAGGGTGTCTGTATCGTGTAGAGAGGATGGTTACTTCCTCCGAAAACGGTATAGGCATCCTTTTTTTTCAGGTTTTTCAACTGATAAAAGTTCGTGGTCTTCTTTTTTGTGTCGGCATAATATATAACGGAATTAATGTGGTTTTTCTTGTTTTCGGGCAGAAAAATTTTGATCTTGTCATCCAGTCCGTTGACGAAACCGCTTTTTGAATAGAGCGTTCCTTTGAAGTCCTTCTTCACCACGTATCCGTCGTAGCCGGGGATTTCGGTGAAGCCCATAGACTTTGCCGAATATTTATAGGCGATATAAGCCCCGTCGCTTGTCCAGTGATGATCGGTTCTGTAATAAAGCTGTACATTGTCTTTTTCCGCCGCGAATTTCCTGCGGATGTCTATGCATTTGTATCCGGATCTTGCGATTTTCCTATAGAATTCATCTATGTATCTGTTCTGATCTTTCAGACGTACGGTGTTTGGAAGTTTGTCGTGATAAACATTGGCCGCATTCGGCGCAAGCAGAAAGTACGTGGCAAGATGCTTGTGCTTTCTCCTGAAGAAATTAAGCGCATTCTCCGTGTTTGCGAAATGTTTTCCGGGAGCCGAGATTTCATCCATGAGATAGTTGTCCTTACACCTGTACACTCCGTTTGCTTCAAGTTTCCCCGCCAGAACGTCGGTTACGGATTTTAACCCGACAAACAGATCGCGGAAAGGAAACTGGTCGTTTACGTAGTCTTCCGTCTTACGTTCAAAACGGCCGTCGATGTATTTGCTTATAGAAAAGGAGGGTTTCCCCTGCAGAACCCTGTTTTCAGACTCGGAGAATTTCCTGTCGTCGGAGAAGAGTATGCCGAAGAAGAATATTCCGAGCACGAGTATAAATATTATTGCGGTTATTTTTCCGGTTGAAAACTTCATGGAGACCTCCGTCAATCTTAAAATCTGAAATATAAAAACGGGTTGTAGGAGTCATATATCAGGTATCCCGCGGCTACCGTAAAGATACCCGTAAGAAAGACGATCTCCGCAAGCGGATATTTACCGGCGACTGTCTTGAAAGCGTCCATACCTTTTCGGGCGGCGATAAGACACGCGAGTAACATCAAAATGAGATTTGTTCTCAGCAGATAGATCGTTGTCATGTTTAGAAAATCAATTCCCGAAACTCCCGACAGTTGTTTTATATAGTCGAGTGCGGTCGGAAGATCTTTACTCGAAAAGAAGACCCAGCCGAGAATAACGATAAGACCGGTATACACATGTCTTATGACTGGTTTCAAACCTTGCAGATATTCCCCGTAGAGATATTTTTCGAGAATCAGAAGTATGCCGTAGTAAAGCCCCCAAACCACAAAGTTCCAACTTGCGCCGTGCCAGAGTCCCGTTAGAGCCCACACGATCAGAAGATTTACGATGTGGCGGCTTGCGGACACCCTGTTACCTCCGAGCGGAATGTACAGATATTCTCTGAACCATGAGGAAAGCGAAATATGCCATCTTCTCCAGAACTCGGTGACACTTGCTGAAATATACGGATAATTGAAGTTCTCCTTGAACTTAAACCCGAACATTCTGCCCAGGCCGATTGCCATATCCGAGTAGCCGCTGAAATCAAAGTATAGTTGCAGCGTGTATGCCATGATACCGATCCACGATGTCATCACGGAACTTTCTGATGCCGAAAGTCCTATAACAAACCGGTGAAGAACGCCTAAATTGTTCGCAAGGATTACTTTTTTCGCAAGTCCGAAGATGAATCTCCGCGCACCTTGACCGAACCGGTCGAGAGTGGTCGTCCTTTCGGACAACTGCTGTTCTATATCCTTATAATTTATTATCGGTCCTGCGATAAGCTGTGGAAACAGCGAGATGTACAGGGCGAAGTTCAAAAAGCTTTTCTGAGGTCTGACTTCGCTTTTATACACATCGATAACGTAAGAAAGTGCCTGGAATGTGTAGAAAGATATTCCCACAGGCAATGGCAGAGCAGTGTAGGATATGTTGCTGCCGAATATACCGTTGACGGTGTCCATCAGAAAGCCGAAGTACTTGAAGAAACACAGAATCGACAGATTTACAAAAATCGTAAAGACGAAGTCGAGTTTTCCGCGTCCGCCTCTGATTTTCGCACGGACTATAATGTGTGCCATAAAGTAGTTGAAGAAAGAGGTGTATATCATAAGCAAAACATACACAGGCTCACCCCAACTGTAGAATATAAGGCTGAATATCAAAAGAGCCGCATTCTTTGCGGGAAAATACTTTTTCGGGATTGCGTAATATATTATCAGCAACAAAGGCAGGAACAGAAAGATAAAAGAGGTACTGCTAAACAGCATCTTCGAACACCTCCTGACATGAATCCGCATTTTTCCCTACCGCATAGAAAAGATATCTCCCTTTTTTGTATATCACGGCGTTGTTGAGCAGATTGACCTGATTCGGTGCATATCCCTCAAAGGTCTTAATCCTGCCCGCAATCCGTGCATCGACAGCATCCTCGACGAGCGGTATATCATTTTTTTTATATGCCTTTATTATAAGGAGTTCGTCGGCGCTCATCGCATCCTTACTCCGGTAGTAAAGAAAAGAGTCGTACGAGTTATAGTCAAGATTCATGAACTGCATCAACTGCCTGTTTGTACATTTTTTCATACCGGCCATATTGCTTTTTGACTTCAAGGTTTCTTCAAAAGTTTCCAGAGAAATGTTCTTGGCGTTTGAACTCGCGTAAACGAGCGTCATGAATACGAGCAGAATGATGATTAAAACTATTTTGGTGATTCCCGATGCACCGAGAGCTTTCAATATACGGATGATTTTATTTCTGATGATATTCAACATCACAGACCTGCTTTCAATATCATATTGTCGAGCCAGAGTTTGTAGTAGGCGGGTTTCACATGTATGCCGTCATTTCCGTAATATTCGGGATGCTCTTCGAGGATATAGTTGTTCTCAATAAAAGTTATGTGCATAGATCTGCACATTTGTCTTATCGAGGAATTGAACTTCTTGTATTGATTCAGCGATCGGTTTTTTTCACGCGCCGGATTTGACGGTACGGATATGCTGTTGACAAACAGTTTCGTATGAGGAGATTTGGAGGAAAAATCCGCAATGGTTTCACGGTATTTTTTTATAAAGGCAGTTGCATTTCCGCGGTAGTTCCCGATATCGTTCATACCGAAGGTGAAAAAAGCCGCCTTCGGAAAAGTTTTTGCCGCATTTCTCACCATCGAACCGTCTTTCATAAGTGACGCGCCGACTTTGGAAAATACCTGTTCTTCACTTAGAAAACCGTAGCTCGAGAGTCCCTCTGTTATGGAATCGCCTATTGCCACGCAACCGTCGAATATTTTTTTATAATTCGTCTTTGAAAAATCATTGCTTTTTTTGACCGTCTGCATCGTTCCGCCGGCCTGTGCGATTCGTTTTTCCACGGAGGCGACATTTGAAAAATCGTAACCGGATATGAACTTCAGATTTTCTCGTATCGTACTGTCTTTGACATCGGCTTCACTGTTGCGGTGAAAAACATTATACACGAACATGAGCACAAACGCCGCGATGACGATCGTAAGCAGATCGCGTCTGCCGATGTACAGCTTACCGAAACGAATTTTGCCGGTCTCTCTGTCTATGTGAAATATGTTTTTTACGGTATTTTTTCCGTGTCTCATCATATCGGTACCTTTCCGGGAATTCCCGTCCTGAGTCCGCAAGAATGCAACCTGCAACTCTAAAAAATGATGATAAACGTTTTTCTTTGAATTTGCAATAGATTTGCCCGAAAAATATCCATGGGCGCGATTGCCTGCGACGAGGACTTGCCGGGTACCCATGTACGCATTTTATTAAGGAAGTCTGAAATCCGTTCACGTGTAATGCCGGAGAAAAACTCCACAACAACTTGGCACCGTCCTGCTGAAATTCAGCTATTGACCACAGCACTTTATTGTGGTATCTTAAAAGAAAGATTAGCGGTGATGCAGCCGCTGAAGATGCGATGAAGCGTCAGTTCTTGAGGGGATTGACGTTTTTTGTTTATCGGAAACACAAACCATGTTGGATTGACATATTCGATGCATAAATTGCGGGTGATGTTTAATGAGCATATTCAACGGAACAAGAAAAATAATAATCGGCGGTATCCATCAGGCAGACGAGTTTGAGAACTGCAGACACGCGTTTATAGTATGCGATCCGTTCTTAAAAGAGAGCAATGCGACAACGTATTTGACCGAGAAACTGGAAGAACTGGGAGTGGAATATACTGTATATTCAGACGTAATGCCGGATCCGGATATAGACCTCATAATAAGGGGAATAGAGTCAGTTGCGGAGGTGAGACCCGACGTCATGGTCGGATTCGGAGGAGGTTCCGCAATAGACGCCTGTAAGGCGATGATGTTTTTCGCGAAAAAGAAGGGTATAATTGACCGTTGCAGATTGATCGCTATCCCGACGACGAGCGGAACGGGCTCGGAGGTGACGGATTTTTCCGTGATAACGGACAAGGAAAAATCCACAAAGTATCCGCTTGTGGATCCAACCCTTATGCCCGGTGTGGCTGTACTGGACGCGGAACTTACACTTACCGTCCCTAAGGAAATCACGGCTGCTACGGGTATGGACGCATTGACTCACGCCATTGAGGCGATAGTTTCAAAGGAAGCGGAAGACTTTTCGGACGCCATGGCGGAAAAGGCGATCAAACTCATCAGAAGTAATCTTCTGAAGGTATACGGCAACCCTGATGATATAGAGGCAAGACAGGCTATGCACAACGCCTCATGCCTTGCGGGAGCCGCTTTCAACAATGCGGGGCTGGGGCTGAATCACGGTATGGCGCACGCTTTAGGCGCGAATTTCCATATGCCGCACGGCATGGCGAATGCGGTGTTATTGCCATACGTTATGGGATATAACGCAGGATGTTTCGACAGTCTGACTGAATGCGCGGGTTCGTATGCCCGAATCGCAAGGCTTATATGTGTCGACTCAGGGAGCATAAGGCAGAGCGCTCTGAATCTAATACGCTCGGTGAAGAAATTTAACGGAAGACTCAACATGCCGTCCTGCATAGAAGAAGCGGGAATAAAAAAGGAAGACTTCAAGGCGGTGCTTGATGACATGGCTAAGGCCGCGGCCGCCGATCGCTGCACTCGGACAAATCCTCGGAGTTGTACGGTCGACGATATCAAAAAACTGTATGTTCACGCATACTTCGGGACGGCCGGAAGAACACTTTGAACCATAGGCACTCGGAGCGCGGGAAAACAACTTTAAACCATGGAATCGGCTTAAGGAAAGGTGGAAATAAATGGATTTTGAGAAGAAGGAACGCATAATACAAGAGTTTGTGCCGGGACGACAGATTACGCTCGCGCACATAATAGCAAGCCCTGTTCCGGAACTTTATGCCAAACTGGGAATTGTGGATGTGAAAGATGCGATAGGGATATTCACGATCACGCCAAGCGAAGGAGCAATTATAGCGGCTGATGTCGCAAGCAAGGCCTCTGACGTACATCTTGGATTTGTGGACAGATTCAGCGGGTCGCTTCTCATATATGGCGAGGTGGCGGCGGTGAGAGAATCTATGAACGATGTAATGAAAGTCTTGTGCGACCGCATGCACTTTACTCCAACCGAGATAACGGGGAACTGATACAGATGAAAAAGGTTATTTTCATAGGCAATATAGGCTCCGGCAAGACCACTTTGAGCCAGGCAATACTGGGAGATGAATTGGAATACAAGAAAACGCAGTCGGTTGAAGTTCTGGGAAACGGAATACTGGACACTCCCGGAGAATATCTGGAACTCAATCATTATCGCGGTGCGTTGATGATTACATCCGCCGACGCGGAGGTGATTGCGTTTGTACAGTCTGCCATAGACAACCAAAAGATGTTTCCGCCGGGATATGGAGGTTCATTCGCAAAAACCGTAATAGGTGTAGTCACCAAAACCGATGTGGCGTCGGAGCAGGAAATTGCGGACGCGGAACATTTTTTAAAAATGGCGGGAGCAAAAAAGATTTTTAAAGTTAGTAGTTATGACGGTACGGGTATAAAAGAAGTAGCGGATTTTTTGAAGGACGAGTGAGAGGGGGTTTCAAATGTGTAAATTGACAGTTGTTGTCGTAGACGATGAACCGATAATACGAATGGATTTGAAAGCTATGCTCGGCAATGCCGGATATAATGTTGTGGGTGAGGGAGCGGATGGCTTTGACGCCATAGCGTTATGTAAAGAACTCAGACCCGATGTCGCGATTCTGGACATAAAGATGGCGGATCTCGATGGTCTTTCGGCGGCAAAATGCATAAACAAAGATTACCCCAACACCGCCTTGATAATGCTAACGGCATATAACAAAGGTGAATATATCGAAAAAGCATGTGAAAGTGGAATCAGCAGTTATCTTGTCAAACCGATAAATGAGAACTTGCTCGTGCCGAATATAGAGATGGCGGTGGCGAGGAACAAGGAACTCCTATCATACAGAGAGAATTTTGACAGGGCAAATGAGCAGCTCGAGAACAGAAAAGTGATAGAGCGGGCAAAAGGTTTTATAATGCAAAACCGCAACATGACGGAAGAAGAGGCATATCAGTACATAAGAGAAGTCAGTAAACGGCGTAATACCGCTATGTGTAAAGTGGCGAGCATGCTTATAAAACAATACGAAAATTAGAAATCGGCACCGACCGGGATGCTTGAGCAAAAGATAACACCCTGAACAAGGTGAATGCGTGCAGAATGAGCGCCGGTCATGGGCAAAATGTCGCAAAGAAAGAGAAAACTCCGAGACTACGGGTGAAATGAGGTTTTGAAGGTGACTGAAACTCTTGAGAATTTATGCAAAGAATATACGGATCTTTATGAGGAAGAAATCGAGGAGATCAAAGGCGCGGCAAAATCTCTTCCTGCAATGGCAAATCTGTTTAACGCCGATGCTTTTATCGACTGTCGGATGTCGGACGGAAGCGGCGATGCAATCGTTGTTGCGGAAGCTAAGCCGATGTATACGAAATCATCTTATACGAGGCCCGTTGTGGGGTTGATAGCGACCAAAGAAAAAGAACCTGCCGTTTACCGCGGATTTCAGGTGGGGGTAGGCACAAAATTCATGAAGGCGACCACACAGGAGAACGTGCATGTGGTTCAGACAGTGGAACCTATTTACCACAAGGACAGAATTATAGGCGTATTCATCGTCGAGCAGAAGATGGAGCAGGTGATTCACACACAGAAACTCAACGAAGTGAGCAGCGACGAATACGATGCTACCCTGATCGACGAGAACAGCAATATCGTAGACAATATCGAGGAAGGGCTGCTGTTTGTGGATAATTCCGGGAAAATAATTTTTAGAAACAGGGCTGCCGCCGACATATTCAAAAGACTCGGCTTTATAAACGATATACTCGGAGAAAGCTATAAAGACATATGTATGGTTCCGACTCCCGACACGGACAGCGGACCCAACTGCAGAGTACAGGAAGTCATGCTCGGAAACTTCTGCTTTGCGGTCAAGACGGTCGATGTTGACAGAAAGGACATAGATTATGCCGTTACGATAAACGACATTACGACAAGAAAACTTCAGGAAAGAGAACTGGTGCTTAAATCGGTTGCGTTCAAGGAAATGCATCACAGAATAAAAAACAATCTGCAGACGATTGCCGCACTCCTGAGACTGCAGAGGAACAGCATAGATTCCGAAGAAGGAAAACAGGCGATGAACGACACCATAAGCAGGATCCTCGCAATTTCATCCACACACGAGATTTTAGTCGAAACGGAAGTTGAAGAGGTTATGCTCAACGATATAATGGCAAACGTGAAAAACAACACCGTGGCTTATTATAAAAGTCATGATTTCAACCTGAAAGTAGAATGTTACGGGGGGGATTTCAAGATAAAATTTGAAAAAGCCACGGCGCTTGCGCTGATACTGAATGAACTCATGCAAAATTCGCTTAAGTACGCCTTTGAGGGCAGGACCGACGGAAGTATAAGTGTTATGACAATGCAAAGGCGCGCGGATGATATTGAACTTGTAGTCATGGACGACGGATGCGGTTTTGATGTCAAGAAGACTGCGTCAGGTGGAATGGGATGGACGATAATCCGTTCTTTGGTAAAAGAGAAACTGGACGGTCATCTGACGGTGAAATCAAACGATAAGGGCACCCGGGTAAAAATCGTTTTTTAAATTTAAAAATTATTGCACAAAACGATAAAGTGTGATACACTAATAACAAGAACGGATAATATTTATATAAAATTCAATAATATGCACGGGACGGCGGCGTAGCCGGTTCCGGTTCGGACGATGCAGTCGGGATAGATTCCTTAACGCAATTGAAACAATTGTGTCGGGAATTGGTTCGACTGCATTTTTATTTTTAAAGACCGGATATATACAGTACAAGACCTTTGCGGTCGTTTCTCTGCAGGTTGAGACGATAAAACGGAAGTAACGAGACAAAAAATTTGCGACTGTTCATGTTACCGAACGAGGCGTTGGAATGGAGATTGAGTATGAGGGAAGTTATTAACAGCGTGGGCATAGACATAGGGACTTCAACGACGCAGCTGATTTTCAGCAAACTTACGATCGAAAATATGGCCACAAGTTATACGGTTCCGAGAATCAGCATCGTCGACACGCAGGTGGTGTATCGAAGCGCGATTTATTTTACGCCTCTTGATGCGGAGTCAAACATCGATTCCGAAAGAGTGAAAACGATAGTGAACGACGAGTATGCAAAGGCGGGAATGAAACCTGAAGATTTGCATACGGGTGCGGTGATTATCACCGGAGAAACGGCAAGAAAAGACAATGCGGATGAAGTGTTGTCGACGTTGAGCGATATGGCGGGTGATTTCGTCGTCGCAACTGCGGGACCGGATCTTGAGTCGGTTCTTTCCGCAAGAGGCGCAGGCACCGATTATATTTCAAATGAAGACAGAAAAGTCGTGGCAAACATAGATGTTGGCGGCGGAACGTCCAACATAGCGGTCTTTGACAGAGGGGATCTCGCGGCCACGTCCTGCCTTGACATAGGCGGAAGACTTGTCAAGGTAAGCAACGGAAAGATTTCTTACATATACGAAAAACTTGCGGAATTTATCGAAGAGAAAGGAATTTCCATACGCGTCGGAGATGTGGCGGACAGGAAAAGTTTGCGGAAAGTTGCCGACATCATGGCAGAGCAGCTTGCTATGGCGGTGAATCTTGTTCCCAAAGATGCATATCACAAGAAACTTTACACAAATGACGGGACGCCGGTTCCCGACAATACACGAATTGAAGGAATTACGTTTTCGGGAGGTGTCGCGGATATAGTGTACAACCCCACCGAAGAAGATGAATTCATCTATGGCGATATCGGTCCGATACTCGGAAAAGCAATAAACGACTGCGAAGCTTTTTCCTCGATAAAAAGATATGATGCCGCGGAAACCATAAGAGCCACCGTGGTGGGCGCCGGAACGCATACGACTGAGGTGAGCGGAAGTACGATAAGGTATGAGGAAAACTGTTTGCCGATAAAGAATATACCTGTTGCGAAGATGAGTGAAGACGATGAAAAGAATTTAAAGACGTTTTCGGAGAAACTGGCGGCCAAAATAGAAATTTTTACAAGCACGGACGCTTATGACTGTGTAGCAGTAGCTATAAGCGGAATGCACCACACCGCTTTCAAGGATATCCAGGAACTCGGGAGAGCCATAAGCGACGGTCTTGAGAGTTACTGCAAATTCGATTTCCCTGTGGTGGTTATCTGCGAAAACGACATCGGAAAGGTTTTGGGCAACACATTAAAGATTATGCTCGGCTCCGACAGAAAAATCATATGTATAGATAATATCTTTGTTAAGGACGGTGACTTTGTGGACATCGGTGAGCCTGTGGCCAATGGGCGCGTTGTTCCCGTCGTTACGAAGACATTAATATTTAACCGCTGATCAAAGAATGAAAAATAAGAGGTGAAGAAAGTGATCTTAAAAACACAGTTATTTGGTCACAATTACGAATTTGAATCGGTTCGTGATGTGATGGCTAAAGCAAACGAAGAAAAGTCGGGTGACACACTGGCGGGCATAGGTGCTTCATCCGCAGAGGAAAGGATTGCCGCAAAGCAGGTGCTCGCAAACCTCACGCTAAACGATCTGAGGAACAACCCTGCCGTTCCTTATGAAGATGATGAGGTGACCAGAATCATTCAGGATGATGTTAACGAAGCCATATTCAGAGAACATGAGAACAAAACTGTTGCGGAGTTCAGGGAATGGCTTTTGGACACTGAGACCTGCGGCAAGATGATCAAAAGAGCTTCAAGGGGCATAACGAGCGAGATAGTATCCGCGGTAACCAAGCTTATGAGCAATCTTGATCTTGTGTACGGTGCAAAGAAGATTGAAATCACGGCACACTGCAACACCACAATAGGTAAGAAAGGAACGTTTTCCTCAAGACTGCAGCCGAACAACACCGTTGACGATCCGAAAGGCATCATTGCCTCGACGATGGAGGGATTCAGTCTCGGTTGCGGAGATGCGGTGCTTGGACTTAATCCGGTGGATGATGGAGTTGAGAGCGTTGCCACAGTGCTGAAGCAGTTCGACGAGTTTAGGGACAAGTGGGAAATACCTACCCAGATATGCGTTTTGGCTCACGTTACGACGCAGATTGAGGCGGCAAAGAACATGGGCGCCCCGATAGATCTGATATTCCAGTCTATTGCGGGTTCTCAAAAAGGAAATGAGGCTTTCGGAATTACTGCGGGTATGCTCCAGGAAGCCCGTGACTATGCACTTACCGAGGGAAAGGCAACAGGTCCTAACGTAATGTATTTTGAAACGGGACAAGGCTCGGAACTTTCATCCGAAGCCCATAATGGTTGGGATCAGTTGACTATGGAAGCAAGGTGCTACGGATTTGCAAAACGGTACAGCCCGTTTCTCGTAAACACGGTAGTGGGATTCATAGGACCGGAATACCTGTATGATTCAAAGCAGGTTACAAGAGCGGGACTTGAAGACCACTTCATGGGTAAATTGACGGGTATATCGATGGGATGCGACGCTTGCTATACGAACCATATGAAAACTGATCAGAACGACATAGAGAATCTCGCAACACTTCTGGTTGCCGCAGGCTGTAACTATATAATGGGTGTACCTGAGGGAGACGATTGCATGCTTATGTATCAATGCACCGGATTCCACGAGGCTGCCGCACTGCGCGAAGTGTTTGGTCTAAGACCGATTGCCGAATTCGACAGATGGCTGGAAAAGATGGGATTCTCAAAAGATGGCAAGCTTACACCACTTGCAGGTGACGGATCGGTATTTCTCAAGAAATAAGGGAGGAAAAAAGAGTGGATACGAAAGAATTGAAAGCATTGATAGAAGACGTTCTTTCTGAGATGAACGTTTCGGATGAAGCCGATACCGGTAAGGATGAATCGGCGGAAACCGTTACGGACAGGGACTCGACTGCGGAAACACAGACAGGCGGTGCTTGCGAGCAGGAGGGAGTTGAAGAGGGAACTCTTGAAGATATAACAAAGATCGATGTAAAAGACCAGTATCTTGTCGGCAATCCTGTCGATAAAGAGGGATTCATGGAACTTAAACGGTTTGCGCCGTGCAGATTGGGAATCGGTAAGGCCGGGGCACGCTACAAGACTTTGCCTCAGCTGATGTTCAGAGCCGCACATTCTGCCGCGCAGGATGCCGTATTCTCTGATGTGGATCAGGAATTTGTAGACAATTTGGGGTTGTTCACGGTACAAAGCAGATGCGAGAGCAAGGATGAATATCTTACAAGACCCGATTTGGGAAGACGGCTGTCCGAAGAGGCTGTAAAAACCATAAAAGAAAAATGCGAAATGAACCCTCAAGTCGAGATATTTGTTTCTGACGGGTTGAGTTCGGCAGCCGTTGCCGCAAATACAGAGGACGTTCTTTCCGGAGCGCTTCAGGGTTTGAAGAGCAACGGAGTAAAAGTAGGAACTCCGTTCTTCCTTAAATACGGGAGAGTCGGAGCCATGGATGAGGTGTCGGAAATATTGAAAGCGGATGTAACCTGCGTGCTTATCGGAGAAAGGCCGGGACTCATAACCGCCACATCCATGTCGGCATATATGGCGTATAAGGGAACCATAGGTATGCCGGAATCAAGGCGAACCGTTATATCCAATATTCATTCCGCAGGAACCATACCTGCCGAGGCCGGGGCTCACCTTGCGGAAGTGATTAAAATCATGTTAGACAAGAAAATAAGCGGAACAGAGTTGAAATTATAAGGAGAGGAAAAAATGAAAAGAGATCCATTAAAATCAAGCGTCCTTGCCGCAAAGATAATCCCGAATGCAAGTCCTGAAATGTTGAAGGACTTCGACATGCCGGCAGATTACAAATCGCTGGCACTCATAACGGCGGATTGTGACGATGTGACGTACACCGCGCTTGATGAAGCGACCAAGAAAGCCGATGTTGTGGTTGCGTACGCAAAGAGTTTTTACGGAGGTGCGGCGAACGCCAATACAAAACTTGCCGGAGAAATCATAGGTATACTGGCAGGCCCGAATCCGGCGGAAGTGAAGAGCGGTCTGGAAGCGGCCATAGACATGATAGAGAATGAAGCCTATTTTATCTCCGCAAACGACGATGACACCATAGCATATTATGCTCACTGTATATCGAGAACGGGGTCGTACCTTTCCGAGGGGGCGGGAGTCGCTGAGGGAGAGGCTTTGGCTTATCTGATTGCGCCTCCGCTGGAAGCGATGTATGCGGTCGATGCCGCTATCAAGGCGGCTGACGTAAAACTCTGTGTTCTTTATGCGCCGCCGTCGGAAACCAACTTCGGAGGAGCTCTTCTTACAGGAAGTCAGTCGGCGTGTAAATCCGCATGCGATGCTTTTGCGGCTGCGGTTGAATTTGTCGCGGACAATCCGGTTGCGTTTTAAAGACACTTAAGGTATGAAACGGCAAAATGCATTTGAAATGCGAGAGTATATTTAGAAACGGGAGGAAAAAGAAATGACTAATATGCAAGCTTTGGGAATGATTGAAACGAAAGGTTTGGTAGGATCGGTGGAAGCTGCCGATGCGATGGTAAAAGCGGCCAACGTTACGTTGACGGGCAAGGTCCTTGTCGGAGGAGGTCTTGTGACCGTCATGGTAAGAGGCGATGTAGGTGCCGTAAAGGCGGCGGTAGATGCGGGCGCGGCCGCAGCCGAAAGAGTCGGAGAACTGATATCTATTCATGTAATCCCGAGACCGCACAGCGAGGTTGAGATGATTTTGCCTGAGAAGGAAGATTAAGCGAAACGCAGTAAAAGATTAGGAGAAACTCAAATGTTGGCTTTAGGAATGATAGAAGTCTACGGGAGAATCGGAGCAATTGAAGGGTTGGACAGCGCTTTGAAATCCGCAAACGTTTCTCTGGTAAACATGGTTAGGGTAGGAGGCGGATTGACCTCGGTATTCGTTGAAGGAGATGTGGGTGCGGTGAAAGCCGCGATAGATTCCGCTTCCGCCGCAGCTTCGGCGGTGGGTAAGCTCTGCTCAAGCCATGTGATTCCAAGACCGGACAGAGCGGTAAGAGCGATGCTCGACATGAATGTCTCCGATAAAGGAAAACCCGTAGTTCCCGAATCAGGAAAAGAATTTAAGGAACGGGAATCCGAAAAAGAACCTGTTAAGCTTGAGGATAAATCTCTCAAAAAGGGCGATGAGCACGCCCGTGACGAAAGTCCTGACAACATGACGGTTGGGCAGCTCAGAGCCTTGGCAAGGGTGACGGAAGGCTTCCCTATGTCCAAGAAAGAAATTAAATTTGCGAAAAAGACGGAACTGGTTAAAGCCTTAAACGAATTTAAGGCAGATGTAAATGATGATGGAGGAAAAAGAAATGACTAATATGCAAGCTTTGGGAATGATTGAAACAAAAGGACTTGTCGGATCGGTAGAAGCTGCGGATGCGATGGTAAAGGCAGCAAACGTTACGCTTACGGGCAAGGTGCATGTAGGTGGAGGACTTGTCACCGTAATGGTAAGAGGTGATGTGGGAGCTGTCAAAGCCGCAGTCGACGCAGGCGCAGCCGCAGCCGAAAGGGTCGGAGAACTGATTTCTATTCACGTGATTCCAAGACCGCACAGCGATGTGGAAATGATTTTGCCTAAGTCGCAGCAGTAACTTGGGCATAGTGGTATTTAAGGAGGTGTGGTAGTTGAAAGTTATAACGGAAGCTTTGATAAGAGCTGAACTAAAGGCTACACAACCTGAAGTGTATTACATACCTGAGGGCAAAATACTGTCTCCTGCGGCCAGGGAATACCTGCAGAGCATGCAGATTGGAATCGAGTTGGAGAAGAATCGCATGGTTGGCGAAAAAGAAAAAAGAGCCGACCTTGCCGCCGGCATTTCCGCGGATACGAGATTGAGTAAAGATGTGGATGTGACCGGAGGAGAGAAGAAGTCTTCTCCGGCGAAATACACGGATTATGAAACAGGCGCGGGATATGATGTCAAACCGGAACATATGACTCAAATATATGCTAACATGCTGGTCGACAAAGACCATCCGCGAATTAAGTATCGGGGAAAACTTGACAGACTTCAGGCGGAAGTCATCAATGCACAGTGTGTCATAAAAAAAGAGGGGGCTTATACTCTCCTGATTGACGAGTTGGATAACATTCTGTCCATTCTGAGAGAGATGATGAGATGTGAAGTTATGGATGAGCCTTTTAGCAACGATACGATCATTGGTCTGAATCATAAAGAACTGAGAGAACGCTCACACAATCCGATGAAGTTCTATAACATAAAGCAGATGCTCCTGCCCGATTATAAAATGGGAATCGTGCATTCAGCTCTGAACGTGATCAGAACTTCAATACGAGAGGCGGAAGTCATTGCGGTTTCGGCATTTAAGCAGAACAGAAAACTCGAAAGGACAGATATAATTGAAGAACTCAACAGACTGTCGAGCGCACTTCACATAATGATGTGCAGGTATCTTGCGGGAGAGTATTCTTTGACGGAGAAAGGATGAAAGAATGTTTAAGGAATTAGTTAACAGCATCACGGATATCAATGTGTTCACCAAGAGCATATCCGAATGGTTTTCCACGATTTCCATAAACAAAATCATTATTTTCGTAATGATGATTTTTATGATCGTTGGAGCTGTCGATAAGATCCGTGGCAATAAGAAAGGTTACGGGGAACAGTTTGACGAGGGTTTCAACGCGATGGGGCCTCTTGCTATAGCGATGGCGGGGGTTGTTGCCGCCGCGCCGGTTTTGGCAATAATACTGAAACCTGTAATAGTACCTGTATATGAATTGTTCGGAGCGGATTCTTCGATGTTCGCAACCACGCTTCTGGCCTGTGACATGGGAGGTTACCCGCTTGCCATGCAGATGGCTTCGAACGAGACAATAGGCAATTTTTCGGGGCTTATACTCGGAACGATGATGGGACCTACCATTGTGTTTACGATTCCGGTTGCACTCAGTATCATAAAGAAAGAAGACAGAGGATACCTGGGCGCAGGAATCTTGGCAGGACTGATAACGGTTCCGATAGGGTGCATAGTCGGCGGACTGGTTATGAATGTGACGCCGTACAAAATCGATATACTTACGATTGTTATCAATTTAATCCCGGTAATAATAATAGCGGGACTTATAATCCTCGGTCTCTGGTTTGCGCCGCAGAAGATGATCAACGGATTCAACAAGTTCGGTACGGGGGTGACCGTTGTGATCACGGTGTTTACCGCAATAGCTGTCTTTGAGTATCAGACCGGAATCAAATTCCCTCTGCTCAACAAGATGGTTGAGCCTGATGCGGCCGGAGTCATTCCTCTGGAATCGGGACTTTTGGTTTGCGGGCAGATAGCAATTGTGTTGATCGGGGCCTTCCCTATGGTAAAGTGGATCACGAACACATTTGAAAAACCGCTTAAAAAAATCGGAGCCAAACTCGGAATGGATCAGGAGGGATCCGCAGGATTGATAGCAACTTTGGCAAATAATATAGCCATGTTCAATATAATGGGAGAGATGAACTCCAAGGGCAAGATTCTCAACGTTGCCTTTGCGGTTTCTGCCGCGTTTGTATTCGGGGATCATCTCGGATTTACCGCGGGAGTTAATAGTGAGATGATTTTCCCTGTTATCGTGGGCAAGCTGGTTGCCGGAATCACGGCGCTTATATTGGCAAACGCCCTGTCGCATATGCTTCTCGCCAAGGTTGAAACGAGCAGACCTGTAGAAAAAGAAAGTGAGCGGAAGCTATGAACATAGATAAGAATGCGCTTCGAGAGATAATAAGCGAAGTGGTAAAGGAAACGTTGGAAAGACAGACGGAACGGGAGTTTCTGAAAGAAAAGGACGAGAGCGGAATTATAAAGATAAGACCGTCCACCGTAAAATGCGAGCAGTTCCAAGGTGCTGAGGGAGTGTATCTCAAGGACATCGTGACTCTTGAAGAGGCGCCTCGCATGGGAGCGGGCATAATGGAACTTGATCATACGAGTTTTGAGTGGACGCTCACCTACGACGAGTATGACTATGTGATAGACGGAGAACTTGAAATCGAAATAGACGGCAGAGTCATCAAGGGAAAAGCGGGTGACATAATATACATACCTAAAGACAGTCACATACACTTTCAGACTCCGACAACTGCAAGGTATGCATACTTCGTATATCCGGCAGATTGGCAGTAAGCAGTAAAAAGAGAAAGAAGCGGGAGTGCGTATATGAGCGAGGGACTGATGAATTTTAAGAAGTGCGATGAATTTGTCGCAGAATTTGAAAAGGTGATAGAAAAGCCTGTAAAAAGCGCTTCCAAAGTTTATTATGCCGGTATAGATTTAGGCACTGCCTGCGTGGTTATGGCGGTTCTCGATGAAAATTATCGCCCCGTGGCAGGCGCCTATCGGTATGCCGATGTAGTGAGAGATGGGATGGTGGTCGACTATATAGGCGCGATCAGAACAGTGAAATCCATGAAGGAGAAAATAGAAGAAGAACTCGGAACTGAACTTCTCTATGCCGCCGCCGCGCTTCCTCCGGGTACGGATGCGCTCGACGGCGGTGCAGTCAGTAATGTCTGCCGGGCTGCGGGATTTGAAATAACCTCTCTCATGGATGAGCCTGCGGCGGCGAACAGATTGCTCAAGATAGGTAACGGAGCAATAGTCGATATAGGAGGAGGGACCACGGGAATATCAGTCATAAAAGACGGGAAAATAGTTTCTTCCGTTGACGAGGCGACGGGAGGGGTGCATTTTTCGCTCGTTCTTTCGGGGGCGTATAGGATGAAATTTGACAGCGCCGACGAATACAAACGAAACGGCAAAAACCATACCGAGATACTTCCCGTGGTAAAACCCGTTATAGAGAAGATAGCGGGAATAATCGAAAAAGCCGTTGCCGTACATGAAGTTGACACGGTCGTCCTCGTGGGAGGAAGCAGTTGCCTCACGGGTATAGAGAAAGTTATAGAAAAGAATACGGGGATATGCACACTGAAACCGAAGAATCCGCTGTTTGTGACGCCTTTGGGAATAGCCTTGAGTTGTACTACGGATATCATCGATTGAATGGAGTCGGATTATGGATTTGAGGATAATAAAATCGCCATCGCAGGGGACACTTGATCTTGTCAAGCGTAGAATGGGTTTTCCGAAAGAGAGCCCCTTTGACAACGCGGATGCCATAGGTCTGGTTCAGGGCAAGATGATAGACATGGTGTGCGCTGCGGACATAGCGGAAAAGGCGGTGGGAGTACAGGTGTTTGACGTAAAGGGTATCTGCCCTCAACATATGACGCTGCTTGCCGTATTCGGTGATACAGCATCAGTTTCCAACGCCTTGGCCGAGATAGAAAATAAACTGAAAGAGGGTATGTACAATGATTACAGCCAAAATTATTGATAACATATGGGCAACTAAAAAGGCCGATGCGTTGAGAGGATATAAACTTATGCTCGCTGAGGTAATAGGGGGTAAAGAAAACGGCAGACGCATCGTGGTTGTTGACAACATAAGCGGTGGAGTGGGGGACAGAGTTATCGTAGCGACCGGCTCCTCCGCGAGAAAAATGCTCGGCGACGACAGTATTCCCGTGGATGCCGCGGTGATAGGCATCATAGACGATGACTGCAATGTAGAAAAATAAGGTTGCGTTTTACGATACTCAGACGTAAGGCAGACGTTTGTTTGCATCTGAGTATGACGGTTTGTACGTTGGCGAATCGCAGATGTTATGTGCGAGAATATAGAGGCTCGGTTTTAGTGAAAATGTGTTGAAAGGAATGGTTGCAGAAGATGAAAAAACTGATAACTGAAAGAATCGTGGAAGAATTTCTAAAGGGGAATTCAAAAAAGTTTCGCGTTGATAGAAATACTTTAATCACTCCATCCGCAAAGGATTTAGCAAGAAAAGAGGGTGTTGAATTTGTTTGCGGGGAATCGAATGACGCGGGCGCATGCTGCGGAGTTAACAAGGATGAAGAAGTGTGCGGGAACAATAATGTAACATCCGAAAATAAAGTGTGCACGGATGAAAAAAAATCGTGTGCGGATGAAAAAGAGCATTCCGCTTTCACCGAAAAAGAACGGAAGATGGTGGTTGCGGCCATAATCGAAGTTTTGAAAGAGAAAGGCCTTTTGAAGTAGAAACTGAACAGTCAGGAGGACAAGATGGAATTTGAGAAAAACCTTAAGTCTATACAGGAAGCCGGGAATTTAGCCGTTCTGGGGAATAAAGCCGCGGAGGCATTGGCTGAATACAGCGCAGAACAGATAGACAGGATAATTAAAAATATGGTCAGAGTAGGGGAGGAACATGCCCTTGAACTGGCGGAGATGGCTGTGGAAGAAACGGGATTCGGGATTGTCGATGACAAGGTGTATAAGAATCATATGGCAACCGGTATGCTGTATGAATCTATAAAAGACATGAAGACGGTCGGAATAATAAATGAGGATGATGAGAAAAAAACCGTGGAACTGGCGGTGCCGGTCGGGCTTGTTATGGGGATAGTTCCGTCAACCAATCCGACATCGACGGTACTTTTTAAGTCCATTATTGCGCTTAAGTCGAGAAATCCAATAATCTTTTCGCCGCATCCGTCGGCAGCAAAATGTACATGCCGCGCGGCTGAACTCATGGAAGAGGCCGCAATTGAGGCGGGTGCTCCCGCAAACTCCGTGAACTGTTTAAAAAACCTCTCCATGGAGGCGACAGACGCGCTCATGCACTCCAAGGAAGTGAAGTTAATTATTGCCACCGGAGGCCCGGGAATGGTAAGGGCCGCATACAGTGCCGGAAAACCCGCTATCGGAGTAGGCGCCGGCAACTCGCCCGCTTACATAGAAAAATCGGCGAATGTCAAAGATGCGGTTGAGAGAATCATGGCCAGCAAGACATTTGACAACGGAACCGTCTGCGCTTCCGAACAATCGATAATATGTGAACATTCCAATGAGGCGGAAGTGATCGCGGAATTAAAAAAGCAGGGCGGATATTTTATGTCTGAAGAAGAAACGAAGAAAGTTTGTAAGCTTTTGTTTAAAAACGGTACCGCAATGAACGCAAAGTTCGTGGCAAAGAACCCTCAGGTAATCGCTGATGCGGCGGGAATCAACATCCCGGAGAATACAAGGCTTCTTGTCGGAAGACAGAAAGGTGTCGGCGACGACGATCCTCTTTCATATGAGAAACTTACGACGGTAATAGCATTCTATACGGTGGCTGATTGGGAAGAGGCATGCGAACTTTCTATAAGGCTTTTGCAGAACGGCATAGGACACACCATGAGCATACATACCGAATCTCCCGAGATGGCGCTCAGATTTGCGGCAAAACCGGCTTCGAGGATTCTGGTTAATACGGGAGGAACTCAGGGCGGTACCGGAGCGTCTACAGGACTGGCTCCATCTTTCACCCTCGGGTGCGGCACCATGGGAGGTTCTTCAGTTTCCGAAAACGTGACACCGCTTCATCTGATCAACAAAAAAGTGCTTGCCTACGGAACTAAGGATGTCAGAACCTTGGCCGAAAAAGATGACGTCTTTCAAAAGTATCACGGCAGAGTGGAGAAAAACGTGTTGTCGGATAACGATAACGGGGGCATATCCATAACTGAAAGCGAACTTAAGGAAATAATCGCGGAAGTAATAAAAGCGTTGTAATGGAAGAGATAATGATGTATATATAGATATATATATCGGTACCTGATAATTGTACGTGTTTGGAACGGACAGAACAAGGAAGGCGGATCCATGAGTATAGACATAGACAGTTTGGCTTCGGCGGTTTTAAATGCTTTGGAGAAAGAAACCGCAAAAATATTGAAAGACGTTAAAGACGGGGAATTTGATGTCCCGGTCGGAGTCTCAAATCATCATGTGCATCTGAGCAGGGAGGATATAGATATATGCTTCGGTGAAGGGTATGAGCTGACCCCGCTCAAAGATCTTTCGCAGCCCGGACAGTTTGCATGTAAGGAAACCGTGACGATCTGCGGTCCGAAAGGAGCGATTGAGAAGATACGTATACTCGGTCCCGCCAGAAAGGCAACACAGGTGGAACTGTTTGTGGCAGACAATTTTAAGTTAGGGATAGATGCACCGCTCAGATTGTCCGGAGATTTGAAGGGGAGCGCGCCGGTTACAATAGTCGGGCCTAAAGGTTCGGTTTATAAGGAAGAAGCGGCAATCGTGGCACAGCGCCACATTCATATGACACCGGAAGACGCGGAGCATTTTGGAGTGAGTGACGGTGAAATCGTGTCGGTTACCGTTATCGGCGATAGAGCGGGGGTGCTGGGCAATGTGGTGATACGCGCCAACGAAAAATCAAAACTCGATTTTCACATCGATACTGAAGAGGCAAATGCCATGGGGCTCGGTAACGGAAGCGTTGTTAAGCTTTTTAAAAAAGGGTGAAAGTAATCGTATAAGAAAAGAAAGGCCGGAAAGGACAGATGTAGACCGAAGATGCATAAAACTGTCAATGTAACAAAATTGTTCTTCACAGTCTCCGGCGTGTATGATAAAATGAACTCCGGCGGAGTGTTTCGTCCTTTGCGATTGAATTTGCAAGGGATGTTTTTTTGAAAAGACGAGAGAAAGAAGAGGAATAAGATATGGGGAAAAACCTGTCCAAGACTTACGATCCCAAGGACTTTGAAGAGCGGATATACAAGATGTGGGAGGAGAGCGGATCTTTTCATGCCGAGATAGATGAAAACAAAAAGCCGTTTACCATAGTTATGCCGCCGCCGAACATAACAGGACAGCTTCATATGGGGCACGCGCTCGATCAAACTCTTCAGGATGTACTGACCAGATGGAAGAGAATGCAGGGATATTCAGCTTTGTGGCTTCCGGGTTCGGATCATGCGAGCATCGCGACTGAAGTCAAAGTCGTGGAAAAAATCCGCAGCGAAGAGGGACTTGAGAAAGAAGAACTTGGACGCGAGGAGTTTCTTAAACGCGCGTGGGCGTGGAAAGACGAATACGGCGGAAGAATCACAAGACAGTGCCGTAAGCTCGGTGATTCCTGCGACTGGGAGAGAGAACGTTTTACGATGGACGAGGGGTGCAGCAAAGCTGTCAGGAGTTTCTTCGTAAAGCTCTACAAGCAGGGACTCATTTACAGAGGCAACAGACTCGTCAACTGGTGTCCGAGCTGCGGAACATCGCTTTCCGATGCGGAAGTCGAGCACGAGGACAAAGATGGCATGTACTGGTATTTCAGGTATCCTGCGGCGGAAAAGGGTGGAAAAGATGTCGTTGTCGCAACATCGAGACCGGAAACCATGTTCGGCGACGTTGCGATTGCCGTAAATCCCGATGACGAGAAATATGCCGGGATGGTAGGCAGGAAAGTTGTTCTGCCCCTCGTCGGAAGAGAAATACCGATAATAGCGGATCCTTATCCCGATCCGGAAAAGGGAACGGGTGCGGTCAAGATAACGCCGGCGCACGACCCAAACGATTTTGAAGTCGGAGAAAGGCATGGGCTGGAAATTATCTCCTGCATAGATTTTGATGCCGAGATGAATGAAAATGCCGGAAAATACAAGGGTATGGACAGGTACGAGTGTCGGAAGACATGGGTGAAAGATCTTGAAGAAGCGGGATATCTCGTAAAAACCGAAACTTTGAGCATACCTGTCGGCAAATGTTACAGATGCGATACCGTTATAGAACCGATGCTGTCGGATCAATGGTTTGTCAGGATGGAAACCCTCGCAAAGCCTGCTATAGAAGCCGCCGAATCGGGGAAACTGAAGCACGTTCCGAAGAGATTTGAGAAAACGTATCTGCACTGGCTGCACGAGATACACGACTGGTGTATATCAAGACAGCTTTGGTGGGGACACAGGATCCCGGCGTGGTATTGCAGTGACTGTGGCGAGACTGTGGTTTCTGAAGAAACACCGTCCGTTTGTCCTAAATGCGGATCAGGTCATTTGACGCAGGATGAAGATGTTCTCGACACATGGTTTTCCTCGGCGTTATGGCCTTTTTCCACCTTGGGCTGGCCGGATCGAACGCCTGAGTTGGATTATTTCTATCCTACGGACATTCTTGTCACGGGTTATGACATTATTTTCTTCTGGGTGGTAAGAATGGTGTTTGCGGGCTGTGAAGCCATGAAAGACGTACCGTTTGAGAAAGTGTACGTGCATGGACTTGTAAGGGATTCGCAGGGAAGAAAGATGAGCAAGTCGCTTGGAAACGGCATAGATCCCCTCGAAGAAATCGAGAAATACGGAGCCGATGCATTGCGTTTCACTCTCACCACCGGGATAACACCAGGCAATGATATGCGTTATCAGGATGAGAAAATCATAGCTTCCAGAAATTTTGCAAACAAACTGTGGAATGCATCCAGATTTGCCATAATGAATCTGCAGGATGAAAATGAGCAGTTCCTTCCGCTCGCGAATGGGGCGTCCGATGAAGATTTTGACGTGACGACCATGAATCTGAAAGTGGAGGACAGGTGGATCATCAGCCGGTTGAACGATGCAATATCATATGTTACGGAGACCATGGAGAAACTCGATCTTGCACTCGCCGGACAAAGGATATACGATCTTATCTGGAATGAATATTGCGACTGGTACATAGAGATAGTAAAAAAACGCCTTTGGAGTGAGGACGAAGAGGATAAGATTGTGGTACGTTCCATGTTGGTATATCTCCTCAAGAGCATGCTCAAACTTCTGCATCCTCATATGCCGTTCATAACGGAGGAAATATGGAGTTATCTACCTCATTCACAAAAAGATTCAGGAACGTCGTCTTACCTTATTAACGCAAGATGGCCGCAGGCATGCGATTCACATAGATTCGTCGAGGAGGAGAGCATGCTCGGTATGGCGATGGATGCGATAACGGCAATACGCAACGTGAGAGCAGAGGCGAATGCCGCGCCGTCAAAAAGGTTGAATGCCGTCATACTTGCTCGCGGAGAGGATCTCGAAAAAATCAGATCTGCGGAGAGATACATCAGGGAACTTGCAAACATCAAAGAACTGAAATTTACAGATGAAACGGGAGAAGCTCCGCAGGACGGAATGTCGGCGGTCATACCGGGAGCGCAGATATTCATACCTCTTGAGGAACTGGTGGATCTTGATGCCGAGGTTGAAAGACTGGAAAAGGAAAAAGAGAAGCTTCAAAAAGAAGTTGAGCGGGTTGAAAAGAAACTCTCCAACGACAGTTTCACAAGCAAGGCTCCCCGTAAGATAGTCGACGAGGAGAAGGCGAAGAAAGATAAGTATGAAGAAATGCTTGAAAAAGTTTTGAAGCAGCTTGAAATCGTCGTAAGAAAAATCTCCGGAAAATAAAAACGTTTGGGAAAGTGAGCGATAATAATAGTGAGCGATAATAGTATGGATGCAATTTCCCGCATACACGGTTACCTGAAATTCGGAGTGGTGCTCGGGCTTGAGCGTATGAACAAACTGATGGAAAAACTCGGAAACCCGCAGGATTCTCTCGATGTGATTCACGTGGCGGGAACCAACGGAAAAGGTTCGGTGTGCAGATACATATATGAGATTTTAAGGGAAACAGGCTGTCATGCAGGTCTGTATACATCTCCTTACATCGAAGAATTTAACGAGAGAATAGAGTTTGACGGAAAAAGAATAAGCGACGATGAGCTGGAAAGTGCGGCAAAGACGGTCTGCGATGCGGCGGATGAAATGCTTGCCGCCGGCATGGACTCTCCGACGGAATTTGAAATCGTGACCGCAATGGCGTTTCTGTATTTCAAGCAGAAGGGATGTGACTATGTCGTTTTGGAGGTGGGCCTTGGAGGCAGGGGGGATTCCACCAACATAGTTAAAAAACCTTTGTGCTCGGTCATAACGTCAATCTCGCTTGACCACACAGACAGACTCGGGGAGACTATTCCCGAGATCGCTGGCGAAAAGGCAGGAATAATCAAGGAAACCTGTCCCGTCATAGTCGGTGCGAAAGATGAGGAAGCCAAGGCTGTAATAAGAAAAAGGGCAACCGAAATGAATGCTCCTATGTTTGACGCGACCGTGGCATTTCCCGTCATAAAGAGAGAAGATATAAGAGGCTCATCGTTCACCGTGGAAGTTCTGGACAAGGAATATCGAGGCATTGAAATCTCGATGGCGGGACGACATCAGATCGACAATGCCGTATGTGCGCTCTATGCTATAGAGGTTCTGCGAATACGGGGAAAACTTGAGGTTTCCACAGCTGAGATACGTAAGGGAATGAGAGCGGCGACCAACATGGGCAGGTTGGAACTCATTTCAGATAAACCGTGCATATTGATAGACGGTGCGCATAATTTTGACGGCGCAAGGGTTCTCAAAGAAACTGTGTTGAGAAATTTTGAGGGCAAGAGAATTCTCATGGTGGTCGGGATGCTGGCCGATAAAGAGGTGAAACGGGCGGCAGCCTGTTTCAGCGAAATGACATCTGATTTTATAGTAACCGAGCCGGCAAACCCGAGAGCATTGAAGACTTCGGATTTTGCACAGATTATAACAAAGCTCGGCTGTCACTGTGAAGAAGCCCTCAATCCTGTCGATGCGGTAGATAAGGCTCTTGCCCGACGCGACAAATATGATTTGATCGTATTTGCCGGTTCACTCTACCTGATAGGAGATATAAGACGTGAACTTGCCCGGTTAACTTATGAAGAAGTCATTGATAAGGATGTATATTCATGGTAAAGTAACGGGTGTTTGGAAGTACGGAGCAATCAGTTTTTACATGCAAAAATGCGTTCTGAATTCGCATGGCTTATAACTTCTGAGATGTATAATATTATCTGAGATGTATAATATTAATCAATAGAAATAGAATGAGAGGGAAAAAACATGAAAAAAATTTTTATGCGGAATGCTGCGGTATTGCTGTCAGCATTCATGGTGGTATGTTTGGCGGGCGTATTCAACGTTCATGCATCGGGCGGCGGTCATAAAATCAAGTCGCTGAAACAGAACGAGGTGACATGGAAAGGTAAAGACGACATTTCCGAGCCTGAATTGAAAGACGATGTCTATCAGATTGCTTCGGGAGCGGAGTTGGCGTGGTTCGCGAAGAAAATAAATGAAAGCACAGGGGCGACTCTTAAGGCGATTCTTATAAAGGATGTTGACCTGGGTGATCAACTTTGGACCCCGATAGGTGATAAATTGCGCTCTGAATTCAAGGGAGAATTTGACGGTAACGGAAAGACCGTATCGGGACTTAAGATAGAGACCGACCAGCCCGATTGGGCATTATTCGGGCATGTTACAAGCGGGACGGTAAAGAATCTTACGGTTAAGGGAAGCGTCAAAAGCACAAGTACGAATACAATCTCAAATGGCGGTACAGCGGGGATCATAGGTTCAATCGCGGGAAAGAAAAATCAGCCGGCACTTATTGAAAACTGCGTAAGTTATGTAGATGTCACGGGAGGAACAAATGTCGGAGGCGTCGTCGGAATGGCCGCAGGATATCCGGAAGCGGGTACTGTAAAAAACTGTGTCAACTACGGCAATGTAGACGGAAAAAATAACGTCGGAGGACTTGTGGGAAGAACAGGATCCCCGGTCACCGTCACTGACTCATATAACAGGGGAAATGCTACCGTATCGGGATGGAAAGCCGCGGGAGTGATAGGCTATATGGAGAATGCAAAGACAAAAGTCATGAACTGTTATACCACAGGTTCGGTTTCCGGAAAAGATGCTCACCCTGTTATAGGGAAAAAGGAAGGCGGCAGTGTGAGTAACTGTTACTACTTGTCATCGCTTCCCCAGGATCCGAACGCTACGCCTATATCGGAAGAGGATCTGAAAGAGATGAAGTTCGCCGATCCGATTGCGGCATTTGTAAAAGCACCGGATGGAGTAAATGACGGATTCCCGATTCTGGAATTTCAGAAGCCTGCGGAAGAACCGGCGGCCGATATTGAACAGCTTAACAAGGCTATAGAACAGGCAATCGCATATAACGAAGAACTTCTTAAAAATGATGCGTACAAAGATGTATCTGGCAAGCTTAAGGCGGAGATAGAAAAGGCGCAAGCGCTTGCGGGCAGCGGAATCAAAAAGTCGGAACAGAGCAAAGTTGATGCCGCCGTCACCGATTTGAACGCCGCAGTGGAAAATGCGAAAGCGGAAAAGACGAAGATCGACAAGAAAATTGCGGACGATGCGGAAAAAGCAAGACTCGCCGAGGAAACGGACAAACTGTTGACGGCGGCAGAAAAACAAGTGAATGATGCAGTTGATAAGGTTGCGGCCGCAAAAGCCGCAAAGGAAAAAGCATCAAAGGTTGCGGAGAATATAAAAGATTCGGAAGGACACACGGACAAGAGCAAAGAAGCATTGAAAAATGCCGCTGAAGAGAGTGGCAAGGCTCTCAAAGCGTATGAGAATGCAGAGAAGACTTTCGCAGAGGCGCAGAGCCTCTATGATGAGATGTCTATGCTTGCAGCTGCCGTTAAAGATGCGGAAAACGCCGATGCGGCGAAGTCAAAAGCGGATGAAGCTTTGGCTAAAGCGGCGTCGATAAAGGAAAAAACGGAAGCGATCGGCGGATTCATCGAGGAAGTGACCGTAGCTTCCGCAAATGCCGAAAAATCTTTGGGCGAATACAAGGATGAAGAAGAAAAATACAATAAAGGCATAGAGGAAGAAAAGGCCAAAGAAGAGGCACGTAAAAAAGCTGAAGCCGAAGCGCGCAAGAAGGGCGAAGCCGCAAAAAAAGCGGCTGAGAAAGCACAAAAGGAGGCTGCGGAGCAGGCCGCAAAGAAAGCCGCGGATGAAAGGAAAGCAAAAGAGGTACAGGCGAAAGTTCCGTCGGATGAAGTTGCGGAAAAAGCTGCGGAAGACGGAAAAATCTCACGGATCGAAGAGATTAAAGTCAAAGGCGATGTTAAGAAAGGCACTTTGACTCTGCTGTTTAAAACCGAAGGCAGCGACACAAATTACAGAGTCGCATATAGGAAAAATGGCAGTGCCGAATGGAAGTACAGCTGGACAGCCGGCCTCGGTAAGTCGGAAATAAACGGTATGCGCAAGAACGGTCTTTACGAAGTGAAAGTTGCGGCATACAGAAACAGAGAAGGTGTATGGACGCGCGGTGCATGGTCCGATACGAAGAATGTATTCTATGCAAACGCAAAAATCAAAGTTAAAAGAGGAAAACGTTCATTTACCGCAAAGCTGACAAAAGTAAAAAATATAAGCGGATTGACGGTGAAATATTCGACGAAGAAAAATATGCGCAAAGCCAAACATAAGGTGTTCAGTGCTTCCGTATTCAGGAAAACCGGTATTGTAAAAGTCGGAAAGCTCAAGAAAAAGAGCAACTGTTTTGTGACGGCAATACCTTTTAAAAAGTACAAAGGCGAGATCTATTACGGTATTGAGTCAAAAGTAAAAAAGGTTCGGATTAAATAATGGTAACCACTAACTAAATAATGTTTAACACTAAACAATAATATGCAGATAGATTCGGTACGGACATATTTGCGCGGGAGTGTGGGAGCAAAACCCGAAGGCGGGGAAACTCTCACACTCCGAAAAACCCGGAGGAGATCGTGACATATGAAAGTTGAAAGAACGGGAACAGTTATAAGATTATCCTATTCTGTTTTATTTGCGGCTGTAACCGCCGTGTTTTTTTATTTTTTAATAAGTTGCAATGCCGGCGATTTTGCGGTGCATGCGGAAAGTAGAAAACCGGAAATCGTCGATAGCGTTTATCGGATAAGCGATGCGGATGAACTTATCTGGTTTTCCGAGTTGGTAAACGGCGAATTGACGGATGGAACCGAACGGGATCCTGATGCCAAAGGCACGCTTACCGGCGACATAGACATGAACGGGAAGAAATTCACACCTGTGGGTAAGGAATATGGTCGTGAATTTACGGGTACCTTCGACGGTGGAGGACATGTTGTAAAGAATCTAAAGTTCGATGAGAAAGACAAGAACTTGGGACTTTTCGGAAATGTCAAGAATGCGGTTATAAAAAATGTGACAGTTTCAGGAAGTATGAAGGGCAGCCACAATTCTTTGGGTGGAATAGTGGGTAAGTCTTACGATACGACCATCATATCGGGCTGTGGGAATCTGATGAATATAACAAATGAAAAGAGTTCAGGCAGCGCCGGCGGTATTATTGCGACCTCGGATAATAAGGTATTTGTCAGTGATTGTTTCAACAGGGGGAACGTAAAGAGCGGTAAAAGAGCATCGGGCATCGTTGCGGACGCGAGCTTTGGTAACCTCGAGAACTGTTATAATACCGGAAACGTCGAGGGCGAACAGGCGATAGGAGTCGGTTCCTCTTTCGGTATATCATATAAAAACTGTTACAATGCCGGCGAAGTTTCTTCAAACGGTAAAGTCACGCCGTATTCGATAGGAGGCTCCAAATTCTCTGAATACATCAATACGCACTATATGAAGGGTCTTGCCCAAGGGGATCCCGATTCCAAAAGTAAGGAAATTTCAAAAGAAGAGATGGCGGCGTCCTCCTTTGTGGAAACACTCGGTAAAGATAAATGGAAGGTGGACAGGGCCGGTTCGGTCAATAGGGGATTTCCGATCCTGTTATGGGAAAATGCAGGAGAAGCGGAAGCCGAGAAACTTGGTATTCCGCAAAATTTGAAGTGGGATATATCAAAAGACAAAGAATTTGACATTCTGAATGAGCAATTTAAGGCCTCATGGGATAAAGTCAGAGGCGCTGAGGACTATCGTCTGAAATTGTACAGGGACGGCGAAGATGAACCCGTCTTCATTTCCGGAAAGATCAGGTCGACGGAGTTTGATTTGATCCATGAATTTGCCAAAATAAAGGGCAACCCGGCAAAATACAGATTTACCGTAACAGCGGAGGGGGACGGAGAGAACTATACGGACGGAGAAGAATCGGGGAAAGACGGAAGCGGTTTTGAATTTGACCCGGGAGCATTTGTAGGGTCGCCTGAAACGCTTGTCTGGAACAGCGTATCCAAATCGGCGGTGTGGAGCACTGTCCCCGGCGCGGATTTTTATGACGTCACCTTATATTGCGATGACAGGAAAGTGGTGGATTACCTGATCAACGATGATATGTTCGACAAGAATGAAACAAGGATATCAATCAACTTTCTGCATAATATGTCGCGTGAAGGTGAATATTCTTTTTCCGTCCGCGCGGGTAAAAATCTCGGGAAAGCTCATTCGGGAAAGGAACTCGTTGCCGGCGGGGCTCTTGCGATGAGTAAAAAAACGTATTTTGAGGCTCAAAACGGTGAGAGCGTTAAAATATCTTCGGTGGAAGACTGGATGAATATAGTGAATCTGACCGAAAAGGGAACAGAATATAAGACCGAGGCGGATGCACAGAATGCGCTTTGGGCAAGGAAATACGAACTTACAGCCGACCTGGATTTCAGCAAGTACGTAAAGGAAGATAAAGAACTTACTCAGTGTTGGGGCAACATCAACGCTATGTTTAACGGCACTTTGGACGGAAAGGGACATAAGATCACGGGACTGAAACTTGCCGAGGGAGAGGGAGGACTTTTTTCGTACATAGGTCCTTCGGGAGTTGTGAAGAATCTGCGTATCGAAAATCCCAACGCCCTTTTTAACGATAATGCGGGGATATTGTGCAGATACAATTACGGCAAGATAAAGAACTGCGGTGTTGAAAATGCAAATATAACAGCTGACCTTGGGGCGATTGTTGCCGGCATGCTCAGCAGAAATTTCGGTATGATCGAGGACAGCTATGTGGAAGGCGGAAAACTCGTGGCCTACAGCAGTACCGCAAACGGTCATGCCGGATTTGTCGGAAACAACTTCGGAAGAATACGCAGATGCTATTCATCGATGGACGTAAAGACAAACAGTTTCAATGCAGGAGGATTCAGCGGTTGGGCCGACAAGAGCGGCAAATATTACGGCACATTTGAAAACTGTTTCTGCGTCGGTAACGTTGATGCTGAAAAAGGATGGAGCGGAGGCTTCGTAGGAAGAGTCAATTCCAAGGACGTGACTTTCAAAAATTGTTACGCATCGGGACGCGTACGTTCAAATCAGAAGCCGGATAAGGCCTTCGGTTTTACAGGTTCACTTAGCGGAGAGGGAATGGCGGATGTTATAGGAGAGACAATATTTGATGAAGAAATCCCGAAGTCCAATTTTGTTAATTGCTTTTATCTAAAAGAAAACACTCCTGGCGAAAACCCTAAGAGCGGGGCCACGGCCAAAACCGCGGCTGAGATGAAAGAACCGCGGTTTATGGCTATGTTGGGAGTGGATTGGATAAGGAGCGACGGGAAGAACAACGCACTTCCGTATCTTGCCGATCTGCCCGCTCCGTCGAAAGCAGAGCACAAGAAAGTATCGACCAGACTTCTAATAGCAAAATACGATGTAAAAACACACAAGTTTATGAAGGACGGTGAAATTCTCGAGGTTATGGTGGAAAACAGCGCAAATCCGAGGGTCATCGACGTAATGGACGCCGCCGCTGCTCAGAATAAACTTAAATATGAATACGTGGTAAATCCATTGTACGGCAGCTTTATAGAGTCAATAAACGGCAGTAAAATGAGCGCGCCGGATGGTTGGATGTTCACGGTCAACGATAAACTGTCGAATGTATCGGCCTCACTCAGGGAAGTCAAGGACGGCGATCGGATTCTCTGGTACCAGGGGATGACGCAGAATTTGTTTGAAGCGCCGTCTTGGGAACGGATGATAAAAGGAAATGAAACGACGGAAAAAGATTTCATACCGATAAAGACTGCGGAAGACCTTGTGGCGCTGACGGATAAAAGTACGGATCTTACAAAGAAATACAGGCTCACGGGAAACATTGACATGAAAGGCGTATCGTTTTCCGGAATAGGTTCAAAGGAAAAGCCGTTTGAAGGAAGCTTTGACGGCGGTGGATTTACAATATCCAGTCTCACCATTGAAAGACCGGATTCACACAATATAGGTCTTTTCAACTTCATAAAGGGCGCTGAAATATCCGATTTGAACGTGAAAAATGCGGATATAAAAGGCAAATATGATGTTGGAATCCTTGTCGGGGTAGCAGGTGTGGAAGTTGCGAAAAAGATTTCCGACAAGAGCGTGGGGAACAAAATCAGCAACTGTGGAGTTAGCGGTAATGTCACCTCGGTAAATAATGATATAAGCGGACAGAGCCTGGGGTCATATGCGGGAGGCCTGATAGGTTTCAATGACGGCGATGAGAATACTAAAACCGGCGCAAGGATTTTGAGCTCCGTGGACGGGTGCAGAGCGAATGTTAAAGTAACGGCGGGTTCACTTTATGCAGGCGGTCTGGTAGGCGGAAATTTCGGATATATTACTAATTCGAAAGCATACGGGAGAGTTGACGGAAATAAGATTGCAGGAGGTTTTGCGGGCGGCAACAGAGGCGGAATATATTCTTGTGCATCATATGGGCCGGTAAAAGGAATGGAAGATATCGGCGGATTTTTGGGTCACAATTATGATACCGTGGAAAGATGCTATTCACTCGGCAATGTAAAAGGAAAAACCGAACAGATCGGCGGATTTGCCGGTTCAGGTCGGAACACCGTGAAGAGCTGCATAAGCGCGGGAATTGTCGAATGCGAAAGAGATGATTCGACCGTGGGAGGCTTTATAGGGCACTATGCGGGCAGGATTGCCGGCTTGCCTAAGGATGTTCACTTCAAACAAAATTATGGCTGGAGCGTATCCTCTTTCGGAAGAGAACTTCCCGCAATAGGAAACAGAGCCGGTACGAAAGAATTGACCGAAAACGAAAAGAAAGTACTTAAGCAAACGGCGGTCATTGACAAGGGAGTTTTGCAGAAGAACTTCAGGGATCTCTTCAATCTTACGCTCACAGGTGAGGGAAGAATACTTGAGGAAGAAGAAAATATCGTCGGTGACAATGGAGAAAACGATGATAAAAAGCCGGAGCCTCAGAAAGACAACGTGAACAGAGGAAATGACAAGGAAAGCAAGAGAGATATTGCTTCCGGGAAGAAAAAAGCAGGGGAAAACAGATCGACGGAAAAAATGAAAAAAGCTAACCCTTTCGGGAAAGATAATGTCCGAACTCTTTCGAAAGTGAAAAGGGTGAAGATAAAGAAACTGAATAACGGCAGGCTGAAAATTTCCTGGTCGCGAGTCAAAGAATCGGATGGATACCAGATACGATATGCAAAGAAATCATCTTTTAAAAGGTACAGACTTATTGGGATAAAAGGCGGAAAAAGCGTGAAAAAAGTCTTTACAAAGCACTTAAGAAAGAAGATGATATACATACAGGTCAGATGCTATAAAAAAGTAAACGGAATAATTGAATATTCCGGATGGAGCAAGGCGAAAAAGACGTTGCGACAAAAAGTCTGAACAGTCTTGCCGGAGAGGTACGATGTCATGGAGAATTTAAAAAAAGAGATGAATACAGGGCGGCATAACGGATTGATGAAGCTGCTTTCGGTTATCGCAACTTTGCTTCTGGCAGTTTTTTGTTTCAAGGTCGCGCCGGCGCATGCTGAAGTCGACAGTGCTCGCCATGAGAATGGGCAAAGTCCGACAAGCAAGCAGATTGAACGCAAAATAACGATAAAACCGAAGACTTTGACCGAAAAAGAGCCCGGAACAAAAAATAAAAACGACGGGGTCAGCAAGAAGGAAAAAGCTTTTCTTCTGAATGAATATTTTAAAAAGCGGCTGGGCATAGGGACTAAAAGTCTCTTTCCGACACAGCTCAAAGCGGATAAGAAGAGAGCGAATCTTACGGAACAGGAAACTATAATCTACCGTAAGCTGCAGAAGAGAATATTCGATATCGCAAAGGGCACGGAGGAGAGCAGTGTAGTCGATTTTTCCCTGACTGAACTTGGACTTAAACTTTCATACTCAGCCAAAGACCTCGGTGTGGAGAGAATAATCGGCGAGGATGGAAAAACCGTAACAGAGGCGGCAAGGAATGCGATAAACCGGAAGTTGAACGTAAGACCTCAGCAACTTATATGGACGATGCTCGCCGATATGCCGTTTGAACTGTACTGGTTTGATAAAACCGCAGGCATATCATATAAACCTCCAGCCATGGCTGCGGTGAAAAGTGGTGAGAATGAGTTCATCACATTTGAAAAGAATGCAAAACTTGTTTTTTCGATGAAGGTTTCAGAAGAATACGGGCACAATTACACGGTTGACAGGACCATAACGAGCAAGGCGTATAAGGCATCGGAAAATGCAAAACAAATAGTTGAAAAATACAGGAGCAAGACTGATATCGAAAAACTTGAAGCTTACAGAGATGAGATATTAGGACTTGTGGAGTACGATTACAATGCCGTTACAAAGTATGAAAATGACAAGATCTACGGAAATCCGTGGCAGGTGATACACGTTTTTGACGACGATCCGAAGACAAATGTGGTCTGCGAGGGATATTCAAAAGCCTTTCAGTACCTTTGCGATATGACGACCTTTAATGACGGCGGGATTGCCTGTGCAAGCGTTTCCGGCGACATGGACTCCGACGTGGGTTCGGGACCGCATATGTGGAACAATGTGTCAATCGACGGAAAAACTTATCTCACGGATTTGACCAGCGCCGACAGTTCGCCGGAATTTTTCGGAAACAAGCTCTTTCTGGCGGGAGTAGCAGGCTCTGTAACCGGCGGCTACAGATTTGATTCGGGGAAGCACCATATCTCATATTTATATGACCAGCCGACGAGGTACACCTTTACGGATTCTTATCTGACGCTGTCGGAAAAAAGCTATTACGAGGATCTGAAGGACAAACAGAACAGACCGCGCCCCGATTCCGGTTCATCGGAAAACCTTGAAAAGAAAACCGATGTGGGGAATACCGGAAACGGAAACACAAAAGCGGGCGGAGCAACCGGGAAATCGAAGAACGGACAACGGGCGTACGTCGGCAATGCTCCGAGCAAAGTGAAAATCCTTAAAATCAAAAATAAGGGTAGAAAGCGGATTATCCGCTGGAACTCTGTCAAAAATGCGGACGGATATCTGATACAGATCAAAAAACGCTCGTGGAAAACCTTGAAAACTTTGAAGAGCGGTAAGGCTGTCATACGAAAGGTATTTAGGATACTCAGAAAATCCGGAAATAAAAAATATAAGTACAGGGTGCGTGCGTTTGTGATTTATAAGGGAGAAAAAATTTACGGAAAATGGTCGAAAGTTGTATCTGTTTGAGGAGATTGGATTTTGAACTATGATAAACTGCTTCAGACAATTCTCGATATAGGCGAGGAAATGATAGTTGCGGGGGCGGAAGTAAGCCGTGTGGAGGAAAGCGTTTTTCGTATGTGTAAGTCGTATGGGTGCGACAGGATCAACGCATATATTTTGCTGTCCAATATGCAGGTGACTGTGGAAACCCCGGATGAACAGATAATCACACATATCAGATACATGGAGCGAAGCGACGTTAACTTTGACAGACTTGACTATCTGAACGACCTTTCCCGTTATATCTGCGCCAATCTGCCCGAGGTGGACGAAATGAAAGCACGGCTTGAAGAGGTGATGAATCGTAAGGAACAATCTCTTTTATTGACTCTGACCGGCGCTGTATCCGCCGCTTCCGGGTTCATCGTTTTCTTCGGCGGAAATCTCTATGATGCCGTAGCCGGAATCTTTATGGCTGTGCTCGTGGTGGCACTGAGAAAATTTTTCTTTTCACGGGAAAATAACCAGCTGGTTCTTAACTTTGCGACTTCATTCGTGGCCGGTATATTTGCTCTAATGCTTATGCACATTGGAATCCCCGTTCATGAGGACAAGATAATGATGGGCGGGATAATGCTGCTTATACCGGGGATAGCGATGACCAATGCGGTTAGAGATATGCTCATAGGAGATATAGCTTCGGGTCTTCTCAGACTTTCCAACGCTCTGATGGTGGCGGCATCGATTGCATGCGGTTTTGCGATGGCGATAGCACTGTTTGGGGGTGTGTTATGAAAGTCATGTATATGCCGAACGGGATCGGGGATTTGGCAATGTCGGGGAAAAAGACGGGAGGCGCGGCATGAAAGAAATGTGCATACAGGTCATAGCCGCCTTCTTCGGCTCACTCGGATTCGCGTGGATACTGAAAATAAAGGGGATACAGGTGCTCTATGCAGGTATTGGCGGTATGCTTACATGGAGTGTATATCTGGCGGCATATGGACAGATCCACAGCTATTTTTTCTCTAATCTGATAGCCTCGATCTTTGTTGCTGCGTACGCGGAAATTATGGCAAGAATCAACAAGGCTCCGTCTACAATCTTCCTGACGGCATCCGCGATTCCTCTGATTCCCGGAGCGAATCTGTACAATACGATGCACGGCATAGTCAGGGAGAATTATAAGCTTGCGAGTACCAACGGCGTGACGACACTTGTGGTTTCGCTTGCGATAGGACTTGGCTTTGTAATCGTGGCCGTTGTTACCAGGTACATATATGATGTTAAAGATCAGATAGACAGGCGGCGGTGAGTCTATTATTTATACTCGGATTCCACATCGAGGGAAGTTTTATAAAAAAAATTGACGTATATCAAAATATGTGCTAATATACCGGTGGTATATACCACTGGTATATTAGCGTGGAGGAGAAATATGAGTATATCGGAAACTCAGAGAAAGATATTGGAAATAGGGAAACGGGAGTTTCTGGAGAAGGGATTCAAGGACGCATCTCTTAGAAAAATAGTAGCGGAAGCAGGTTTTACCAAGGGAGCGTTTTACGGATATTACGCGGACAAAGCAGCTCTTTTTGAGGCACTGGTTTCAGAAGCGGCAGATGGCCTGGTTGAAAAATTTAAGAATGCTCAGGATGCTCATTTTGAGCTGATACCTGCCGGAAAAACCGGCGAAAGCAGGAAACTGTCAACGGAGTACTTACGATACTTTGTGAATTATATTTACGATCGATTTGATGAATTCAAACTCATTCTCTGTTGCTCTGAGGGTACGAAATACGCGAACTACATTCACGATCTTGTGGTGATGGATGTGGAACGCACGGAGAAGTATTACGGGATATTGAGAGAAAAAGGAAAAGTCGCCGGGAATATAAGCAGAGAACTCCAACATATGCTGTCTCTTATA
>CP016202.1:200671-233325 GCA_003433295.1 Eubacterium minutum ATCC 700079
ATATGATTACCAGTGCATATTTTACCGCGGCGTTTGAAACCGTCATACATGATATGACAAGAGAAGAAGCCATGATATACATAGAAGAACTTGCGGTGTTCTTCAATTCCGGCTGGGAAGGGCTTTTGAAGCTCAGATAGAGCTTAAAGTCATCTCTGCGTGTTAGCCGGATTTAACCGATGTGATCAACCGCTGTTTGTGCCGCCGGTGAGGGCGGAAGAAAGGAGAACGATATGACAGACAGGAAAAAGGATTCACTTTCTACCGGAGATTTTATAACGATAGGAGTCTTTTCGCTCATTTATTTTGTGGTTGCCTTCGCAATAGGCGGGATTGCGCAGGCGACTCCGGTTACGTTCCCGTTCATGCCGATGATTGTGGCACTGTTCGCAGGCAGTATCTTCATGTTGTACGCCGCAAAGATCCCTAAGAGAGGGGCAATCTTTGTACTGGGAATTTTAGCAGGGATTCTGCTGTTTGTTACCGGTATGTTTTGGATGATGTCGGTATTTTTCATCGTATTCGGATTGATTGCCGACTGCATCGCCGCCTCCGGGAATTTTAAATCTTACAGAAAAACCCTTACGGCATACTGCTTTTTCGCACTTGCGCCTATGGGGGCGTATGTTCCTATGGCCGTTATGCCGGCTCAATTCGATGAGTTCATGCGTAAGAAAGGGAACGTTTCCTCGTTTTCCGGGATAGTTCATTCGATTGGAGCCAACCGGTGGGCGATTCCGGCGATGATTTTGGGGACTGTTGTCTGTGCGGTTATCGGTGGGATGATTGGCAGGAAACTGCTGAAGAAGCATTTTGAGAAAGCGGGAATCGTATAGATGTCTCCGGATCCGAGAACAAAATTACTGATTCTGGCGGTCACCGGCGTATCTGTCTTCCTGAACGAAAGCATTCTGACAGAGTGTCTGTTTACCGTGATTCCGTTTTTTCTGCTTCTGCAGGCGAAGAAAATCAGTGTTGCGCTTAAAAGTGCTTTCGCGTTTGCGGCTTTAATGGCGGCGCAGATGTGGATAGTGCCTGAACTTCCCGTTGCGGCGGGCGGTATAGTGTACATGTTCGTGATGTACGTTCGAAAGCTGCTACCTTGTTTCATGCTGGGGTCGTTTCTGATTCGAACGACAAAAGTGAGCGCTTTTTTGGCGGCAATCGGTCGCCTACGCTTGCCGAAAGGTTTTACCGTCGCCCTGACCGTCACTTTGCGATATTTTCCGACAATGGCAGAAGAATGGGGATTTATCAAGGACGCGATGTCACTGCGCGGCATATCGGTTTCGCCCTTGGGTTTACTCTCACACCCTGTCAGAACGATGGAATATGTTTACGTTCCGATGCTGGTGTCCGCATCGAGAATATCGGATGAGATAACACAGGCGGCCGTGACGCGCGGCATCGACCATATGCAGGAACGAACATGTCTGCAGGAAGTCGGATTTTCGGCGTGGGATGCGCTGCTTGCGGTGGTTTATTCGGTCATGGTTTTTCTTGTCGTGTTCAATAACGTAAAAGGAGGCGCTTTTATTTGATAAACTTTGACAAAATATCTTTCTTGTATAAAGGGGCGAAAGAAAAAAGTCTGGACAATATATCTCTCCATATTCCGAAAGGTCAATGCGTTCTGCTGTGCGGTTTATCCGGATGCGGAAAGACGACACTCACGCGACTGGCCAACGGATTGATCCCATACTTTTTCGAGGGAGAGCTTACGGGTAAGACGACGGTTCACGGGATTGATACAGCGAAAGTCGATATTTCAAGGCTTTCAGATATTGTCGGTACGGTTTTCCAAAACCCGCGTACACAGTTTTTCAATACGGATACGGACAGTGAGATTGTGTTCGGCCCCGAGAACCGCGGTCTTTCGCGGACGGAACTCAGGAAAACCATGGAAAGAGTCTACGAGGAACTGGATATGCAAAACCTGCGCGGTCGCAGCATATTCAATCTTTCCGGCGGAGAGAAACAGAAGATTGCATTCGCCTCAGTGTATGCCTCGGATCCGGAAATATTTGTGCTGGACGAACCGTCTTCCAATCTGGATTATCGTTCCGTCGAAGATTTACGGGCACTTATCAAAAAAATAAAAAGCATGGGAAAGACAATCGTGATTGCCGAACATAGAATATGGTATCTGATGGACGTGGCCGACAGGGTGATTTTTATGGAAAAGGGCAGGATTACAAGCGACATGGGTATTCGGGAATTCAGTAATCTTTCCGAAAAACAGATGAAACTCACGGAACTTCGCTGCAGAAACCTGTCGGATGTAAAAGCCGTCCGCGCCGGCATGAACTTTGCGGAACCGGAAGCGGAATCGAATTCCTCGAAGATGAATCCCGGCGGTCACATCCTGGAGGTGGCGGGGCTTACCGTAAGGCTCGGGAAACGGACGGTTTTGAACGATGTCTCGTTTACGGCAAACGGAGGAGAGATAGTCGCGATTACAGGAGAAAACGGAGCCGGTAAGACGACTCTGGCGCGCGCGATTTGCGGACTTGTCAAAGAAGAAACGGGAAGGATTTCCCTCGACGGCAAGCCTCTGTCGAGAAAGAGGCGCAGAGAAAATTCATACATGGTCATGCAGGATGTAGGACATCAGCTTTTTACGGACAGCGTGCATGCCGAATGTGGTTTGGGCATAAAAAAAGGTCGGGAATCATTTATCAAAGAAACCTTGAACCTGCTTTCGCTTTCGGGCTTAAAGGATCGACATCCGCTGTCTCTGTCCGGCGGACAAAAACAGCGACTTGCGGTGGCGGTCAGCATGCTGTGCGGCAAGGAAATTCTCATATTCGATGAGCCGACGAGCGGACTTGACCTCAGAAGCATGAAAGAAGTGGGGCTCTTGGTGGAACGCCTTGCGGAAGATAAGAAAATAGTTCTGGTTATAACTCATGATGTTGAATTTATAAAAACTATCTGCTCGCGGGTATTTTGCCTGAGACCCGCACCGTGAAGCTACTCATGACAGGAGATGAAAACGAAAATGAAAGCAACGATGAATAAGGAAATCAAGACAATGAAAAAAGCGGAGAGCGCTGCCGGGAGAAGCTCTGTCCGGTACCTGCTTGAGCTTGCGGAATCATGTAGAGGACTTCTTGTAAGTTCGGTGGTATTTGCCGTTCTGGGGGCGGTATCGGGAATCGTTCCGTATCTTGCCGTTTCCGGCATGATAATTCGGATATGCAGCGGGCATTATTGCCTGCGTGACATCGGTTTGACGGCGTCTATGGCGCTGGCGGGATATATCGGGCAGCTTGTTCTGTCCACCTTGTCCACAATACGTTCACATCGTGCGGCGTTTACCGTGCTTGAAAATATCCGCGTTAGGCTTACGGCAAAACTGTCGCGCGTTCCGATGGGCTTTATACTCGACACCCCGTCGGGAAAATTCAAGACGATGCTCGTAGACACAGTGGAAAAGTTGGAACTGCCCCTTGCTCACATGATACCCGAATTGACTGCGAACCTGCTTATACCTGTCCTCATGCTCATATATTTCTTTTCCCTCGACTGGCGACTGGCACTTATAGCTTTTTCGACATTTCCTGTCGGTATGATTTGCTATATGGGAATGATGAAAGATTATGAAAAGCGCTATTCGGCAGTGCTTGCCGCGGGCAAAAATATGGACGCCGCCACCGTCGAATACATAGGCGGAATCGAAGTAATAAAAACCTTTAATCAGAGCGACACGTCTTATCGGAAATATGCCGATGCTGTAAATAAAAATGAAGAGTCGAAGGAGGAATGGTTTAAAAAAACGAATCCATACTATGCGGCGGGGCTTGCGATCGCGCCGTCAAGCCTTCTGGGAGTATTGCCGCTCGGTAGCCTGTTCTACATAAACGGGACGCTCTCCGCCGGAAATTTCATATCCTGCATCATTTTATCCCTCGGGCTTATTGCACCGCTTATTCAGGCGCTTAGATACACAGACAGTCTTGCGATGGTGGATTCTACCGTAAAGGAAATCAGAGATCTTATGGAGGCGGAAGAGATGAATCGTCCGCAGGAATATAAAGAACTCGTAGGAAACCGAATTGAATTTGCGCACGTTTCTTTTTCCTACGGGAACGAAGAAGTACTTCACGATATTTGCTTTCAAACCGTTCCCGGCGGAATGACCGCCTTGGTGGGCCCGTCAGGCTCCGGAAAATCCACGGTTGCCCGCCTGACGGCATCTTTCTGGGAGGCGGGTGACGGCGCGGTCATGATAGGCGGACAAGACGCGCGAAATATACCGCTTTCTCAGGTTATGGAGCATGTGGCCTACGTTTCGCAGGATAATTACCTGTTTCATCTGTCAATAAAGGAAAATATTCGAATCGGGAAGCCTGACGCAACGGATACCGAAATAGAAACCGCCGCAAGGAAGGCAAGTTGTCATGACTTTATCATGTCGCTTCCGAATGGCTACGATACCGTGGCGGGAGACGGGGGAGGAAATCTCTCCGGAGGAGAAAAGCAACGCATCGCCATTGCAAGAGCGATGTTGAAGGACAGCCCCGTCATTGTTTTGGACGAAGCTACGGCATTTACCGATCCTGAAAACGAATCTGTTATTCAGCGATCTATAGCCGCGCTCGTCGAAGGAAAGACGCTGATTGTTATTGCGCACAGGCTGTCGACAATCACTGCGGCGAACAAAATCATAGTGATGAACCGTGGAAGAATCGAAGCGGAGGGCCGTCATGAAAAACTTTTGAAAACCTGCGGACTTTACAGAACTCTTTGGAAAGCGCACACCGGCGCCGGTGACGAAAAGGAGGAAGACTCACATGATCAAAATTTTTAAAAGACTTTTAGAGTTTTCGGGAGCCGAGAAAAAGAATCTGATTCTTTCCTTTCTGTTTCATATGTGTAATTCATTTTTTGAAATGCTTCCCATCATGGCTGTCCTTACGGTTCTTTCGGGGATACTGTCATCACTTTCGGGAAATGAAATGCCTTATCGGGTGCTTTGGATCTCATTTGGAATTATGATCCTGAGCATAGCCGGCAAGATGATTTTTATAAATCTGTCTTCCGTAAAAAGAACCCTTGGCAGTATCGGGATGTGTGCAGAATGGAGAATGGAACTCGGTGAGAGATTAAAGCGCGCGCCTATGGGATATTTCAGCAAACATCGACCGGGTGATATTACCGCTGCGGTAACGACAACTCTCGGAGATCTGGAAACGAGTTCTGTGACGATAACGGAGGCGGTTGCGGGTGGATTTATCCACGCTTTTATCATCTGCCTGTGGCTGCTGGTCTATGAATGGAAAATAGGACTGCTTACGTTGCTCGGACTTCTGTGTTCTCTCCTGATTTATGGAAAGACTCAGAAAGCGGGGAAAAAATATTCGCCGCGCAGGCAGGCTGCGCAGGCGCAGCTTGTTACCGGGATCTTGGAGTATATTCAGGGGATGACCGTGGTCAAAGCTTTCGGACTGGGAGACAGGGCGGGTAAAACGGTGGATAACGCAATTCACGAGAGTGCGGCGGCAAACATCGTTTTGGAAAGAGTTTTTTCCGGTCTGGCGGCGGCATTTCAGACGGTTTTCAAATTTGTACGGGCAGCGATGCTGATCATGGCGCCGTATCTTTTGATAAAAGAAGAAATAACGGCTGAAAAGTGTCTGCTGCTCATTGTTGCAAGTTTCATGATATACGCGACGGTAGAACTCGCCGGCAGTACGGCGGCCGTCGCAAGGGTTGTCGATGCATCACTCGACAGACTTGAGAAAATATCCGATATACCGCTGCTTGACGAAGACGGGGAAGAGCATATTCCGGAAAATTATGATATCGAGGTTCGCAATATCTCTTTCTCCTACGACCGGGAAGAAGTGATAAGGGATGTAAGCTTCAGGGTGCCGCAGGCGACAAGCTGTGCAATTGTGGGTCCCTCAGGTTCGGGAAAAACGACACTGTGCAATCTGATAGCACGCTTCTGGGACGTGGACGGAGGTAAGATTTTGCTCGGCGGCACGGATGTAAGGAATTACACCTGCGACAGTCTGCTGAAAAACTTTTCAATAGTGTTTCAGCAGGTATATCTGTTCGAGGATACTATAGAGAACAATATCCGATTCGGTAAGCCTGATGCAAGCATGGATGAAATTGTGTCCGCCGCAAAGAAAGCCTGCTGCCATGACTTCATCTCTGCGCTTCCGGCGGGTTACAAGACTCACGTCGGAGAAAGCGGGGCGAGCTTGTCGGGAGGAGAAAAACAGCGTATTTCCATAGCAAGAGCGATTTTAAAGGATGCACCGGTCGTCATTTTAGACGAAGCGACAGCCAGTGTGGATCCGGAAAATGAAATTGAATTGCAGAAAGCGATAACGGAACTTACCAGAGAGAAGACACTGCTGATGATTGCTCATAGATTGAATACCGTTCGCAGGGCGGATCAGATTCTCGTTCTCGACAAGGGTCGTATCGTGCAAAGGGGAACACACAGTGAGCTTATCTTGCAGGAGGGTATATACAGGCGTTTTGTGGGCATGCGTGAAGAGGCGCTTGACTGGAAACTCGCCGGGAGGAAATGATGAAATACGGGAAGTTTTATCGAGGAAAATTGGAGCCGGATCTGTTGGAACGTATAGACGCAGAGCAGAAAGAAGAGATGAGGGTTCTGATCGGCAAACTGGAGAGCGGGAATTGGACAGAAAAGCAGAAGAAGCGGCAAAAGAGCAGTATACTGTCCAACATAGCTCTGTACCGGACACTTATGGAAAACGGGATTTCAAAAGAAGAGGCGTATGAACTTGTAAAGGAACATTCATTTTACGTTGCAAAAAAGACTCATAACATCTTAGGGGCATTGTTTCGCATTCCCGGCTTTTTCGGGTTGTTCCGATTATTTATGAGAAAGGGTATGACGGGCGATGAGATATGGAGAAGCCAAATCGTCGTCGATGATTCCCGGCATTTTTACACCGATGTTCTGAAGTGCCTCTGGTGCGATACCTGCACTCACTTCGGTTGTCCTGAACTTTGTGAGATATTCTGTTTGTGCGATCATATAGTCTTTGGGGATATAGGAAAACTGGAGTTTGACAGGAGTCAGACTTTAGGCATGGGCGGAGAAAAGTGTGACTTTTGTTTTCGCTCAAAGAAAAGTTGATTCCGGTTTTGCCGAGAGAACGGGGCGAAGGACGGACCGGAATATGCATTTGTTTATTTAAATGTATAAAGTAAAGAAAATATCAAAAACATGAGGAGGTATTTTAAAATGGATGTACGAGATAAATTGCTTACGGAAAATCCATGGAAACTGATGATAAGTCTCAGTCTTCCGGCCATTTTGGGACAGTTTATAGTAGGCTTGTATTCTTTTGTCGATTCGATTTATGTAGGGCAAATGGTGGGAACGGATGCGATGAGCGCCGTATCGGCGGCTTCTCCTTTTTTACTGTTCAATAATGCTATAGCTGTACTTTTGGGAATAGGTTCGGGGTCTGTGCTTTCCCGCGCGATAGGTGACCGTGACAAAAAGACGATCGATGAAATCTTGGGGAACCTCGCATTTCTGGTAATTTTGCTTTCCTCGGTCGTGATGATTGCCGGCATACTGTTTGCGCCCGGGCTGCTCAGGTTGTCCGGCGCTCGGGGAAACGTGCTTGAAATGGGCGTTTCTTACTTGAGAACCGTTTATCTCGGATCGGTATTCGTGAACTTCATGCAGGGAGCGAACATGGTGATTCGGGCGGAAGGGCGTATGAAAACCGCGATGGGGATAATGGCTGCGGGAGCGATTTTAAATATTATATTGGATCCTGTATTCATATTGCTTTTGCCCGATCGCGGTCCGCAGGCAGTTGCAATCGCGACGGTCATCGCTCAATTTGCTCAGGCCGCCGTAACTTTGATTTACTTTCTGAAAAAAAGCCCCGTGGTTAGATTTCACGGAATAAGACCCGCCGGGGAACTGAATCCGGAGATCTTTTCGGTCGGCGTCAGCGCGATGTTTATGCAGGTCATGATGCTTGTGCAGATGACTGTGGTATACAATACCGCTGTCCGTTTCGGAGGTGAATCCCAGATTGCGCTTATGGGGGCGGCGCAGAGGGTGATGCAGCTCGCGTTTGTACCGATCTGGGGAATGAGCCAGGGAATGCAGCCTGCTGTCGGAACGAACTTCGGCGCAAAGTTATATTTAAGGGTAAAAAAACTTACAAATGTATTTATTGCGGGTTCCACCTGTCTTGCGGGAGCGTTCTTTATCGTAATAGAAGTGTTTTCAAGACGGATACTGTCCGCTTTCATCACAAATCCCGACATAGTGTCCTCCGGTTTGTCAAATTTCAGACTGATGTATTGTGCTTTCGCGACTTATGGACTGCTGATAATGGTGATCACTTATTTTCAATCGCTCGGGAAAGCGAAACAGGCGGGGTTTCTGGTTATGCTGAGGCAGCTCGTACTCGTAATCCCGTTGGTTCTTACAATGCCTGTTTTAATGGGCGGAAATGTCCTCGGCGTTTGGCTTGCATTGCCTTTGAATGATGTCATCATTCTTTTGGTTGCGATAGGATTGCTGATAAAGGAATACAAATATCTAAAAGAAATGGCGGAGAATTCGTGTTATGAGAGTACCGGAGAAGCATCATGAAAAAACCGTGCATTTTACTCCTGTGTTTGATGTTTGTTTTCGCGGCATATCGCGATCGTGCATTTGCCGGTAAAAACTGCACGGATTCCGCACGTTATGGAACGGCGATAGACAGAGTCGCGGAAAAATATGTAGGCAGGAGCGTTCCCGGAGCCTGTGTAATAGTATCGGAAAACAACGAGATTATCTGCTCAAGAACATACGGATATGCCGATTTGGAAAAGAAGAGTCCGATGAAGTCGGACAGTACGGTTTTTGAATGGGGTTCAATATCGAAAACTTTTACGTGGATATGCGCAATGCAGCTGGCTGAACAGGGAAAACTCGATTTGAACAAGGATATTAAAAGATACCTGCCCGAAGGATTTCTCAAGAACCTGCATTACGATAAACCCGTAACGATGCTGAATCTCATGAACCATACCGCGGGATTTGAGGAGCAGCTGATTGACCTGCGATATTTAGACGGGGACAGAGAAAAGCCGCTTGCGGAAGTATTGTCTGAACACCAGCCTGAGCAAGTGTTCAGACCGGGAGAAATCAGCGCATATTCCAACTGGGGAGCGGCGCTGGCGGGGTTCATAGTGGAGAGAGTCGGCGGGCAGGATTATAAGGATTATGTCAACGAGCACATTCTGACTCCGCTGAACATGAAGAATACCTCGACAGGCCCGTTTTGGAATGATGTTCCCGGTCTTTTGAGCAGAAAATCAAAAGGATATTCATTTTCAAAGGGAAAGTTCAAAAGGGAAGACGCCATGCACCTGAGGATGTATCCCGCGGGGACCGTGAACGGCTCTGTGAGCGATTTGCTGCGCTACGCACAGGAATTGGCGAAAGGATATAAAAAAGACAGCGTTCTGTTTCGTGATCCCGTCACAAAAAAACAACTGTTCAAGGAAACATACCGCTCCTATGGCTCCGATGCCGGCCTTTCCCACGGTTTCTGGCAATATGCCGGCAATTCAGGAATCCTGGGGCATGAAGGAGGTACTTACGGATTTAAAGTGCAATTTTGGGTGGAGCCGAGGAGGGAACGAGTCATTCTGATTATGACAAATGTTATGGAAACCGGGTTCTGTTCAGACATAATGAGGGCGATCGCATATAAAGATAATGCCGCCGGGACGAGCGAAAGAGAGCCTGCCGTTAATTTAACAAAATTGGAGGGCGATTATCTGCCGGCACGATCTCCGTGGAAAAACGTAGGGAAGGTGCAGGGCAGGATGAAAATGATTTCCATCAGGGCGGAAAAAGACGGAAAGATTCGCCTTACAAGACCGTTCGAGAAGAAAAAGTTGTATTATGAGCATGCGAAAGCAAATGTTTTTATCTGCGCAAACGCAAGCCCCGAGGAGAAAATTCTGGCGTTTAACGTGAAAGACGGCAATGTCCGCTCAATGAGTTTCAGATTGGCTCATGACTATGTGCCCGCAAAAGTAACTCAGGGAAGAGTCGGAACCATCGCGGGTTTGGCGATTTACCTGACCGGAGGAGTCGTATTTTTTATATGCCTTCTGATTGAGATTGTCGCCCGCTTGCGAAAAGGTTCCAAAAGGAAAAATAAGCATGACCGTTGTGGCTTGCTTGTCGCCGTTTTCGGTACCTTGTTCGGAGTGTGCGGTATTGCGGGAATGATTCACTGGTTTTCCGTTTACAGTGTGATTTCTTATGAACTTACAGCCATAGTTGTGACGGGACGGATCTGTGTCGCCGCGGGACTCTTATTCGGTATCTGCGGCTGCGCAAAGCGCAGAAATATCAGGAGCGGAATTTTGTTACTTTTATTTGCCGCTCAAAGCCTGGCGGCGTATTATCTCGGATTCTTGGTCAGTGTAAAATAGTTACGGAGTTTTTATAGAAAAGGAAAGAGACCGCCTTTCAATCAAAAAGTCCGTAAAAACTTGACACCGTCTCGTCAGACTCTCGATTTGACAATAAGAAAATAAAGTATATAATACGATAAAGAGATGAAGTTTTATTGAAAATGGTTTAAATGAGATGAGAGAGGGGTCTATTTCCTTTGAAAAAGGTGTGTTTACTTATGATCGAGATGCAGCTGTCAAAAGTGGAGAATCTGAAGAAATACTTAAAATTGCCGACATTGCTTTTGCCTATCTTCAGAAGTCAATGGACAACAGAAAGGATATGAGCAAGAAGCAAGGGGAAAATATAAAAAAAACCGAGTCTACAGTATACTTTCCGGTTTACGGGAATTGGTGCGGTCCGGGACATGGAAGCGGAACCCCTATTGACACTTTAGATGAAGGTTGTAGGCGACATGATGATTGCTACGGCAAATATAAGAATAAAAGTAAGTGCAAATGTGATAAAGATTTAATTAAATACATTGATAGAAACATAGGAAAAATGTCGGGGAAAGAGAAAACGTTTGCTAAAGCTATAAGAACTTTTTTCGTGTGGAAAAGATGGTATGACGGGTGTAAATAATGACAAGGATACTGAACAAACTGGCGAGTAGTCATAAAAACCATAAAAAAGCATATCAAATAGTGTTTATAGCGCTTGATGTTATTGTTGCCGTGTATTACTCATATGTCCCGGTGTTGATGCTTTTGTCATTATCGTTCCAACATAGGATTGCACGCTCTCTGGATGCCTTTTATGGTCCCATCCTTACTTTTGTTGATCCTATGACAGCGGGCGTTGCAATCGCGTCGCTGGTGTTTCTGGTGCAGATGATTTTGCTCAAAAACAAACTTGCCATGACTTTAGTCGGTTTGATGTATGCGGTAATCTTTTTGACCACGTTCTGTGGCGGCATAATAATGCAGTTTGAACCGCTCGTGCCACTGCTGGCGTACTATATGATATTATATCCGCTTACGGTGGCTCTTTGCATGATGGGCAGGATGCACTTGAATCGTGTGCGTGATTTGGAACGTTTGCTGCATCCAGAGTAGGATGAGCGTGAGTAGTGGACGATAATGCATGCTCGACAAGTCTTAAAAGCCGATATTTTTAACAGTGGTAAACTTTGGTTCACTTCCCTGCGAGCTATTTTTTCGGTGGCGAGTGGGGGAGTGATTTTTTCCCCTCAAGCGAATTTGCTCGCGTCCCTGTATTATAAAGATAAAGACCGCGAGACGATATCATACTAATGGGAAGTTTGTACAGCGTAAACCCAAAAAGTAGATGGAAACATTAGCAGTATTGCTCTCAGGTCACGGAGTAAAGAAGCACGAGGTTCATTACAACCGTACAGCGAAGACCGGTTTAGACTTCAGAAGTCCTGATTAAGAAAGTTTCTGTCCAAAGGCGGTATAGAAAATGGAACCCAAAAAACAAGCGCCACGAATGGTCTCCTTGGGTAACTCTGTCGCGCAGAACTGAAAGTTTTGGATACGCTGATTATATTGTTTATACAGAGCGTAAATAAGTAAATAATATTTTCAATAAAGCGAGCAGGAAGTTAGCTGTGTGGAAACTATAAAAAGAAGTGAACTCTAATGCTACAACAGTTGATTCAAAATGCTTTTGGGAAATCACATACTTTATAGGTTAGAATAAGTATGGAAACGTCAACAAAGGATTATCTTGAGTCCTGATGCTTACTGAAACATCACATGATTTTGAGGCATAGTTGCCAGTAAACTCTCCCCAGAGGATGCGACATTTGTGTAAGAGGGACGTGACATCAAGGTCAGGCGTAAAGCTTTTTAAACAGTCGCAATAAATGCCGTAAGGAGATAAAAGGCGTGCCTTTGTAATAGCATTTGAGCATTAAGAAATCCCAAGTTGAACAAGTTGTTGATGATGCATTTGCGAGAGGAAAATGTATCTGTGAAACAAATTATACGAGGTTAATGAGCATGAAAAAGAGGTATGTCTTCTATCTTGTAGCGATTATCGTTTTGAGTGATATTATATTAGCACTGTATGTTACTGAACGCGTGCAAAGGCGGATGAATATTCCGACATCCTCCAATAAATGTTTAGGTACATATCTCAATGGTTCACAGACGAACAGTGACACTTATACGTTGACAGTTTACTTTAGTAAATCGGATAAAAACAATATAGAAAAGGACGAAGAGGAAATACCGGATAGATTCTTGTTGTACGATAAGCATAGGCACGTATATTCAGGCAAAATCAAATTTTTAAATGGAAGGTGTTCGCTGCTTAATGAAAAGGGGAAAAAAATTGCCGAAATAAATGAGAAGAAAGAGATCGTGCTGTTTTCAGACTCGAAATTCGGTGTATTTTATAAAATTTTGGATACTCCGGGTGTGAATAAAAATTTAGTGTCGGAAAAAATCTTAAAAAAATACAAGTTCAGGTAACCGACATGGACGATGATGTATGCTTTTGATGAAAAATGTAGTTGATATTCATATTGAATGGTAGTAAATATAAAGTTTTTCGGCAAAGAGACGGATGAAATCCTCGAACCCACTAATGCCGCTTGGGTCTCGAGGATTTTAAGTTTAATGATACTTGTTGTAGCCACATTATGGCGCAGGTGCATTTTATCAAAGTGTAACATACGTCTTGACAACCAAGACCGCGCGGTAAATCCCGTGTCGCCCGATGCTTGTAACCGCATATAAGGTTTGATATAATGAGTGGCGGTATTACTATAGATTAAACAGAAGTATTTCAAAGATGCGCGGGAGGCGAAAATGTTTAATAGGGACGGAAAAGACGATAGCGGTTACAATGTGGACAATTTCGAGTTTATAAAGAAAACCTCGCCGAAGGTCGGGGAATTCATTGAAAAAGAATATAACAGGCAGAAGAACAATGTTGAACTCATAGCTTCGGAAAATTACTGCTCGGAAGCGGTTCTTGCGGCATGCGGCAGTTGTCTGTCGTGGAAATACGCGGAAGGTTACCCGTATGTGAGAACCTCCGGGAATAAGGGGAGATACTACGGAGGAACGGAGTTTGTGGACGGTCTGGAAGAATACTGCTGCGATATGTGGAAAAAAGTATTCGATACCGACTATCATGTCAACGTGCAGCCCCATTCGGGATCACAGGCAAACTTTTCCGCTTTCAAAGCGCTCATAGAACCCGGCGATACCATACTCTCGCTCAGTCTTGACAACGGGGGACATCTTACGCACGGTTCATCGGTAAACTTCAGCGGAAAACTGTACGATGTGCAGTTTTACGATGTGGACGACAGGGGCTACATAGATATGGAAGATGTCAGAAAAAAAGCTTTGGAACTGCGTCCGAAACTGATTTTGACCGGTGCAAGCGCATATGCAAGGATAATAGATTTTAAGGCGTTTGCCGAGATTGCAAAAGAAGCGGACGCCTTTTTTATGGTGGATATGGCACATATCGCCGGACTTGTTGCCGGGGGAGTTCACCCAAGCCCGTTTGGATATGCCGACGTCATAACGACGACAACACATAAGACGCTCAGAGGACCGAGGGGCGGGCTGGTGTTCGGCAGACCTGAACTTGCAAAGAAGATAGACAGTGCCGTATTTCCTTATGCGCAAGGCGGTCCGTTGGAACATATAATCGCCGGCAAGGCCGTGTGTGCCGAGGAAGCCCTCACCCCGGGATTCAAAGACTATGCAAAGAAAGTTGTCGAAAACTGTGCGGCGCTCTGTGACGAATTTATAAAGCTCGGATATGAGGTCGTGACAGGCGGGACCGACAACCACGTATTTCTTCTTAACTTGTCCGGATTTCCTTTCAGCGGGAGAGATTTGCAGGAACGGTGCGATGAGAACGGCATCACTTTAAATAAAAATGCCGTTCCGAACGACAAGCGTTCTCCTATGCAGACGAGCGGCGTTCGCATAGGAACGGCGCCTATGACCACAAGAGGCTTTGAAGAGGAGGATTTCCGCAAGGTCGCAAGAAGAATCGATGTGATAATAAAAGAACTCGATGCGGAGAAAAGAGCGGAAGAAAAGTAAAATCATGAAAATTCTTTTAGACGGAATGGGCGGTGACCATGCACCCGATGCGATAGTGGAGGGCGCAATACTTGCCGCAAAAGAAATCAAGGACGAAATCGTACTCATAGGAAAGCAGGACGCTTTGGAAGAATCCATAAAAAAGTACGGTTACGAAGGAGCGCAAATAGGAATCGTGAACGCTTCGGAAGTAATAGAAAACGAAGAGTCTCCGGTTCGCGCGGTCAGGAGAAAGAAAAACTCATCCATCGTGGTCGGTATGGAAATGCTGAAGAACGGTGAGGGTGATGTGTTTATTTCAGCGGGAAGCACGGGTGCCCTGCTTGCGGGAAGCCTGCTTCTCATCGGCAGAATAGAAGGCATAGACAGACCGGCGATAGCGACGATATATCCGGTCATAGGAAGCGAACCGTCTATTCTCATAGATACCGGCGCAAACGCCGAGTGCAAGGCGAAAAACCTGCTTGACTTCGGCATTATGGGCAGCGTTTATCTCGAAAAAGTGCTGAACAGGGAAAATCCGACCGTAGGGCTTGTCAACAACGGTACCGAGTCCAACAAAGGAACGGCTCTTACAAAAGAGGCGCACCGGCTTCTTGCAGACAGCAGACTCAATTTCATAGGAAATGTTGAGTCGAGAGATCTTCAGGATGCAGTCTGTGACGTTATAGTGACCGACGGATTTACGGGGAACGTGATTATAAAACTCACGGAAGGCATGGGGCTTATGGTGTTGCGTGAGCTTAAAAAGAGATTTTTATCGAACACAAAGGCCAAACTCGGCGCGATGTTGCTTAAAGATCAATTGCAGAAAATCAAGTCGGAGTTCGATTATGTGGAGTACGGCGGAGCTCCGATCCTTGGAGTCAGGGGCGCGGTGCTGAAGATGCACGGCTCATCCAATTCCACAGCCGTAAAACAGACAATACTTAAGGCTGTCCCTTACGTCGAAGGAGAGGTCATAGGAACCATAGAGGAATTTGTAAAAGAATACGGCGAAGTGGTTACTGCTTAGGAGCGATGTATGGAAAACAACGAAAACCTTTTTGCCGGAACGTTTCAGCTCGATGACTTTCAGAAGGCATTAGGATACGAATTTAAAGATAAAGGGCTTCTGCAGAAAGCTCTGACACACAGTTCATACTGCAGCGAGCATGGTTTGAGCGGCATTCAGAGCAATGAACGACTGGAGTTTATGGGTGACGGGTACCTGAACGCCATAATCGCCTCGGAATTGTATCGCCTGATGCATGACTGTGCCGAGGGAAGTCTGAGCAGGATGAGGGCGAGTATTGTCTGTGAAAAGAGCCTTGGTGAGGTCGGAAAGAAACTGAAAATAGGAGAATACATAAAGCTGGGCAGAGGTGAACTGAAAAACGGAGGACGCCGGAAAATCTCAATCACGGCCGATGCGGTGGAGAGCGTTATAGGTGCGATCTTTCTCGATTCGGGCTACGAAAAAGCCCGTGAGTTTGTTTTACGCCAGTTCAGTTCCTTGATAGAACGCGTGATGCAGGGTAATTTTGAACGTGACTATAAGACGTTGCTTCAGGAGAGTCTGCGTGCGGGAAGAGAAACAAGAAAGATAAAATATGTTTTGGATAGAACCGAAGGACCGGATCACGACAAAACTTTTTTTGTCCATGTCGAGTTTGACGGCGTAAAGATGGGATACGGCCGCGGGAAGAGCAAGAAAGAAGCTGAGCGTAACGCAGCTTGCCAAACTTTAAACGGAGGATATATTTGATGTATTTTAAAAGACTGGAAATGCATGGTTTCAAGTCATTTGCAGAACCTGTCATAATTGATTTTCACGAGGGTGTCACTTGCATCGTGGGACCTAACGGTAGCGGTAAAAGCAACATAAGCGACGCGCTGCGCTGGGTTCTCGGGGAGCAGAGTCCGAAGGCGCTTCGCGGCGGCAAAATGGAAGAAGTTATTTTCAACGGTACCGAGAGCAGGAGACCGAGAGGAATGGCGGAAGTGACGCTTGTGATAGATAATTCGGCAGGCATTCTGGACATTGAATATAAGGAAGTTGCGATAACGAGGAGAATGTTCAGATCGGGTGAAAGCGAATACCTGATAAACGAAAATCCATGTAGATTAAAGGATATACGAGAACTGATAATGGATACGGGAATAGGCGTGGACGGCTACTCCATAATAGGGCAGGGTAAAATTTCCGACATTGTCAGCAATAAGCCTGAAAGCAGAAGGGAAATATTCGAGGAAGCGGCGGGTATAGTAGCGTACAAGACCCGTAAACATGAAACGGAAAGGAAGTTGGCGGCCACACGCGGCAATCTGGAGAGAATAGAGGATATAGTCGTTGAAATAGAAAGCCGTATAGACAAGCTTAAAGAGGACAGCGAAAAAGCGACCCGCTATATTGAACTCAGAGAACGTTACCGCGATCTGGAGATAAACATAATACTCAGAAACATCGAGACCGTAAACAGGCAAAACTCTCAGTATCTGGAGAATATAACGGAACTTTCGCAGCAACTTTCAGATGCGGGCGAAAGTCGAAAAAAGGCCGACGAGGAGTTCAGGCAGGTACGCATAAGAGGTGAAGCTCTCGACAAGATTTCGGAGGAACTGAGTCGCGATCTGATAGCAAACAAAGATAAGATCAACAGTATAAGCAGCGAGAACAGGCTGAATCATGAGAAACTGGTGCATCTCAGGCAGGAAGAAACGCGGCTGAGCGAGGAAGTGACCGATATGGCTGAGGCCATTACGGTTTCGGAAAAAGAAAATGAAAAACTGAAGACCGATTTGGGCGAAATCAAAAAGAAACTGACGGACTCGGAAGAAAGGCTCAGGGAAAAGATAATCCTTTATGACTCAGTGACCAGGGAATCGTCCGAGTACAGCGAAAAAATCGATGACAACAACGAGAAAATAATAACGTTGAACGGTGAAGCGGCGTCCAAGAAAAGCGAGGCTAAGAGTTACAAGAGTTACCGCCTGACGCTCACGGAGCGGAGAGATAAATTGTCTTCGGAGATCGCGGAACTCGAGGAGGAACGCGAGAAAAAACTCGGGGAACTGGAAGAAAAACGAAGAGAAACCGAGAAACTTTCCAAGCAGAGTTCAAAGCTGAAAAACGACATAAAGGAGCACGAGGAAAAGCGCAGAGATCTTCAGAGCAACGAGGTGAGTCTTCGCAAAAAAACGGAAGAACTGAAATTGAATTACAGCCGCACCGAAGCGAGACTCCACACCATAAGGGAGATGGAGCAGAATTACGATGGTTACAACTATGCGGTGAAATATATAATGAGATCCGGAATTTCAGGCATAGAGGGTGTTGTCGGCGAAACGGTGAAGGTTCCGGCAGGGCTTGAAACCGCAATAGAAACGGCACTGGGCGCTGCCATGCAGAACATAATAGTTGCAGATGAGGCCTGCGCAAAAAAAGCGATAACGGCGCTTAAAGTCAATCAATCGGGTCGTCTCACCTTTCTTCCAGTAACTTCGATCCGTTCAAAAAAAGTAAGCGTTGACAGAGAACTTAAAAACGAGAGCGGATTTTGCGGCATGGGCGTGGAATTGATCGACTTTGATGAGCGATATAAAAGGATATTTGAATATCTGCTCGGCAGGGTGGTTGTGGTGAAGGATCTGAATGCGGCGATAGCGCTTTCCGGGAAAGTCACTCAGGCCGTTCGATTTGTTACGATAGACGGAGAGGTTATAAACTCGGGCGGAGCGATTACGGGCGGACGACATAAAAATAAATCCGCAAATCTGCTGGAGCGCAAAAATGAAATTTCCGGGCTGAAAGAACAGTTGGATTCTTACGGTAATGAAATAGAGGATACGGACAGACAGACCGAGGATCTGCTGAATGTAATGGAACGCGTAAACTCCCTGCTGAAAACGGATACCGACAAGATAAGAAACATCGAGCTTCTCACGGCGAGAAACAACGACAACATAGGTTATCTTGAAAATGTTATGGCGGGTTACGAAGAGAATATAGAAAAAGACAGGCGTGAAATCTCCAGAATAGATGACGATCTTCGGGAGATGAGCGGAATCATACATAAAATAGACGAAGAGAGCAGGCTCGCCGAATCGGAAATAGAAAAGATAGGCAGGGAAACGGACAGCCTGATGCGCAGACACAAGGAGAACAGAGATTCCATCGAAATGGCGAACAGGGCCATTACCGACGCAAGGATAGATGCCAACCTCTGGCAGGAGAAAAGTTCAAACCTGAGTGCCGAAATGAAGAAAAACGCGGAGAGGATAACAAGCTTCAGGAAACAATCGGAGCTTAAGGTCGATCAGCTTTCCGACATCAGAAGTGAAAAAGCGGAGTTGGAACGTGGAAATGACGGCAGCGACACGGAACTTGAAGCGCTGAACGAAAAACTCGAGGAATTGCGTCGGAAGACGGAAAAAGTTGCCCTGGAAAAGAGCGAGTTGTCCGAGAAAAGCAATGCACTGAACTCAGAACTTGCGGAAATCGAGGAAAAACTCAACGTTTTCAGAGATGAAAAATACCAACTGGAAATAAAAAAAGCGAAAAATGAGACTCAGCTTGACAACATGAAAGAAAAGCTCTGGAATGAATTTGAAATATCTTACGCACAGGCGCGGGATCTGAGAAAAGACGATTTTGTCATGTCCTCTTCCGTAAAGGAGAGCAGAGAAATACGCAGGGAACTGAAAGAGATAGGTGACGTGAACGTCGGCGCGATAGAAGAGTATCGTCAGGTCAGTGAACGTTATAAATTCACGACGGAACAGCGAGATGACGTGCTTACCGCGATGAATGAACTGGAATCGCTTGTGAACAGCCTCGACAAGACCATAATCAATTCCTTTAAAGAAAATTTCAATAAAGTTGAGGAGAATTTCGAAACGGTGTTTGAAGAACTCTTTGGCGGAGGACATGCGGAACTGAGACTTGAAAATGAGAAGAACCCGCTTGAGTCGGGGATCGAGATAGTGGCGCAGCCTCCGGGGAAAAAATTGCAGAATATAAATCTGATGTCCGGCGGCGAAAAGACGATGACGGCGATAGCACTCACTTTTGCGGTACTCAAGACGCGGCCGACCCCGTTTTGCATATTGGACGAAGTCGAAGCTGCGCTTGATGACAAGAACATAGACAAGTTTTCACGGTATTTGAAGAAGTTTGCATCGACGCAGTTCACATTGATAACTCATCAGAAAGCGACGATGGAACATGCGGACGTGCTATATGGAATAACGATGCCCGAACGCGGAATTTCAAAGACTCTCAGCTTAAGGATGGGGGATTACGACCCGGACGAGTACACGAGCTGAAACTCGGTTAGGAGGAAATATGGCTCTTTTATCAAACAAGAAAAAAGGCTTTTTCGGCAGACTGTCGGAGAGAATAAGCGATGCGATTTTCATGCATCCGAAGATAGATGAAGATATCATGGAAGAACTCGAGGAGATCCTTATCACCTCTGACATAGGCATGGACACCACGATAAAGATCATGGAGGATCTGCGAAGGTACATCAAAGACAACAATCTTACGGAAACGCCCGAACTTCGCGAAGGGATAGTCGAGATCATCAAAAATCTTATCGATAAGGGCGAAAGGAATAAACTTTCGCGGGAATATCCGCTGGTAATAATGATGATAGGAATAAACGGCGGCGGAAAGACGACGAGTATTGCGAAACTGGGAAACAGACTTAAGAAAGAAAATAAAAGCGTGATATTTGCCGCGGCCGACACGTTTCGCGCCGCTGCGGGAGAACAGCTCAGAATATGGGGTGAGAGAATCGGCGTAAGAACCGTTCTTCACAGTGAGGGCGCAGATCCGAGCGCAGTTTTGTTTGATGCCATACAGGCGGCAAAATCAAAGGGAACCGATGTTTTGATCGTAGATACCGCAGGCAGGCTTCAGAACAAGAAGAACCTCATGGATGAACTCGGCAAGATGAACAGGATAATAGACAGAGAGTTCCCCGAGGCCTCCAGAGAAACACTGCTCGTTCTTGATGCTACCAACGGCAAGAACGCGGTATCCCAAGCAAAGGAATTCGATCAGGTGGCCGAAATATCGGGAGTCATGATAACAAAGCTTGACGGAACGGCAAAGGGTGGAATAGCGGTCACAATAGCGGACGAATTTGACATGCCGATCAAGTTTATGGGAGTCGGAGAGAGTGTCGAAGACATAGAAGAATTTGATGCTGCGGAATTTGCCGGAGGTATAATCAATGAGTAAACCCATAGTAGCCGTAGTGGGAAGACCCAATGTGGGGAAATCCACCTTTTTTAACGCAATGGTCGGAAAGAGAATCTCCATAGTGGAAGACACGCCGGGTGTAACGAGGGACAGAATATACGCGGAAGCGGAGTGGAACGGCATTCACTTCGGTCTGATAGACACCGGAGGCATAGAACCGTCGGAGAAAGACACGATTTTATCTCAGATGAGAAATCAGGCGCAGATTGCAATGGACATGGCAAGTGTGATATTGTTTATCGTGGACGGCAGAGAGGGAATGACGGCAACCGACGAAGAAGTCGCCGCGATACTCAGAAAGACCGGGAAAAAAGTTATTCTGCTTGTGAATAAGGTCGACAATCCCGGCAAACCTCCGGAAAACATATATGACTTTTATTCTTTGGGACTCGGAACGCCGATCCCGATTTCAGCCGCAAACAAGCTGAATTTCGGCGATGTGCTCGATGATGTATGCTCCGGATTTTCACAGGAATTGCAGGAAGAGGACGATGAAAAAATCCATCTTGCCGTCATAGGAAAGCCGAATGTGGGAAAGTCCTCTCTGGTTAACGCCGTAATCAACGAGAACAGAGTAATAGTTTCGGACGTGGCGGGAACGACAAGAGATTCCATAGATACACCCGTAAAGTGGCACGGAAATGAATACGTGCTTATAGACACGGCAGGAATAAGAAGACACAGCAAAGTCAATGAAAATATCGAAAAATACAGTGTGGTACGTGCCATTGCCGCAATAGAAAGAGCAGATGTGTGCATACTCATGATAGATGCCGAGGACGGATTGACAGAGCAGGACAAGAAGATTTGCGGACTTGCGCACGAGGCGGGTAAAGGGATTCTCATAGCGGTCAACAAGTGGGATCTGATAGAAAAGGATACCGGTACCATGGGGGGATTTATCAAAGAGATAAAGTCGGAACTGCTTTTTGCGTCATACGCACCGATAGTGTTTATCTCTGTAAAAGACGGACTGCGTCTTAACGATGTGATGAAAACGGCAACCGAGATCGCAAATATCAGGGCGGTAAGAGTTCCGACAGGAAAGTTAAACAGCCTGATTGCGGATGCGATGATGATAAAACAACCGCCGTCGGACAAGGGGAAAAGGCTGAAAATCTACTATGCCGCGCAGGTGGGAGTAAAGCCTCCGCTGTTTTCTTTTCAGGTCAACGCAAGACAACTCATGCATTTTTCTTATTCGAGATATATAGAAAACAGAATACGCGATACGTTCGGATTTGAGGGAACCTCGATAAAATTCGTGTTCAGGGAGAAAAGGGAGAAAGAACAATAGATGATTGATTACAAATTTATTTTGGTAATAATAATTGCATACTTCTTGGGAAACATTTCTCCGTCAACCATTCAGGCAAAGAAGAACGGTGTGGACATAAAGCAGGAGGGCAGCGGAAATGCCGGTACCACCAATGCGTTCAGGGTTTTGGGCGCTAAGGCGGCTTTGATAACTCTGCTGGTGGACGTTGGAAAAGGGGTCCTTGCGGTTTTCATTGGAGATATCTTCTCCACACACGTCGCGTCGATGTACTGTGTCCTTGCGGTGCTGTTGGGTCACGTCTTTCCCGTCATATATAAGTTCAAGGGAGGAAAGGGCGTTGCCGTGGCATTCGGAGCGACCGTCGCAATCGATTGGAGAATGGGGTTGTGCCTGCTTGCGATCGTATTACTGGTGTTTGTTATAACCAGAACCGTGTCTATGGCGGCACTTGTCGGAACGATTTCATATCCGCTTGTAGCGTATTTTTTTGAGCCTTCTTTTTTTCATATAGGAACTGTTGCGGCCGCAATAGTCCTGTTCATGCACAGGAGCAACATAATTCGTATAATACACGGAGATGAACAGAAAATCATCAAGTCCCGCAGGAAAAACTACGATGAATGAGAAAAGCAGTGAAAAGAGTTAAGGAAGTAATAATATAAAAGATATTGGTTTTAGAGGATAGAGAGTATAAAAGTAATTGGGTTGTAGAGCATATAGAGTATAAAAGTAATTGGGCTTTAGAGCATATAGAGTGCAAAATTATTGCTTTGAGAGAAAGGTAAACTGAGATGAAAAAAATTGCCGTAATCGGAGCGGGGAGCTGGGGTACCGCATTGGCCGTAACTTTGAGCAACAAGGGTCATGATGTCAGGATATGTGACGTTGACAGGGAACATGTTTTGGATATGCGTGCAAAGAGGGAAAATGCGAAATATCTTCCGGGCATAAGTTTTAACGACAATCTGAGTGTTGTGGACGATAACGCGGAGGCGCTTTCGGGAGCGGACATAGCATTGTTCTCCGCACCGGCACAGCACTTCAGAAGCGCTTTCGAAAACGCCATGCCGCATCTGAACGACGACATGGTGGTAGTAAATGTGGCAAAGGGTATAGAGCAGGGAACGCTTCTGCGTATGTCGGAAATAGCTTATTCCATGTTGCCCGGTGTGAAATACGTCGTACTGTCGGGACCGTCGCATGCCGAAGAGGTCGGAAGATTAATGCCCACAACGGTTGCGGTCGCTTCAAAAGATCTGAAACTTGCGGAATACGTGCAGCATGAGTTTTCCACAGACAGGTTCAGAATATATACAAACGATGATGTATGTGGCGTAGAACTCGGCGGATCGCTCAAGAACATAATTGCACTCGGCGCCGGAATCTCCGACGGAATAGGTTTTGGAGACAATGCGAAGGCTGCGCTTATGACGCGAGGTATAACGGAAATGCAGCGCCTGGGTGAAAAGCTCGGAGCCAGAGCCGAAACCTTTGCGGGACTGACCGGAGTGGGAGACCTGATCGTAACATGCACGAGCATGCACTCAAGAAACAGACGGTGCGGCATTATGATAGGAGAGGGAGTAAGACCGTCAGAGGCGACTGAAAAGATAGGAATGGTGGTTGAAGGCATGTTTACCGCGGTTGCCGCATATGAACTTTCCGAGAAAGTGGGAGCCGACATGCCTATAACACACTGCATATATGAGTGTATCAATGAGAGGATCACGCCGCAGGAAGCGGTTGAACTTTTGATGAGCCGCGACAAGAAACACGAAATGAACATTTAGGAAGGTTCGATGGGAAAAGCATTTCACATTACAGAATTCAGGGCAGTTTGATGGAAAAAACGTTTCATATTACGACATTCGGATGTCAGATGAACGAGCACGATTCGGAAATTCTGGCGGGACTTCTTCACGACATGGATTACAAGCCTGCCTCCGACAGAAACGAGGCGCAGCTTGTGATTCTGAACACATGCAGTGTAAGAGAAAATGCGGACAAGAGATTTTTCGGGACGCTCGGGCAGCTCAAAAGAAAGAAAATTGAAAACCGGGACAATATAATATGCGTATGCGGGTGCATGATGCAGCAGCAACATATAATAGACACTGTGAAGGAGAAGTACCCGTGGGTTGACATAATCTTTGGAACTCACAATATACACAGGTTCCCGGATCTTCTGTCAAGCGTTTTGAGTCAGAAGACTAAAGCCGTGGAAATATGGGAAGACGGCAGAGATATAGTTGAAGATTTACCGATGAAAAGACTTTATCCGGGCAAGGCACTGGTTAACATAATGTATGGCTGCAATAATTTCTGTACTTACTGCGTAGTTCCTTATACGAGAGGGCACGAACGCAGCAGAAAGCCCGACAACATAGTCGATGAAGTCAGCCGGCTTGCGCAGGACGGAGTGGTTGAGGTTATGCTCCTGGGACAGAACGTAAACTCGTACAGAGGTGAGGACGACGGCGGGAAATATTGCAGTTTTGCGTCACTCATAGAAAAAATAGCTGAAATCAGGGGGATCGAGAGAATAAGATTCATGACATCACACCCCAAGGATCTGTCCGATGAACTCATAGAGGTTTTTAAAAGATGTGATAAATTGTGCAAGAATATTCATCTGCCTGTGCAATCGGGTAGCAGCGAAGTGATGCGGAGAATGAACAGACATTACGACAGGAATAGGTATTTATCGGTGGTGGAGAAGTTGAAAACCGCCGTACCGGGAATTACCGTGTCAACCGATATTATAGTCGGTTTTCCGGGAGAAACCGAGGAACAGTTCAAGGAAACACTGAGTCTTGTCGAAGAAGTACGCTACGATTCCGCGTTCACATTTCTGTACTCGGTGAGGAGGGGGACACCTGCCGCCGATTTTAAGGATCAGATTCCGGAAGATGTCAAGCACGAAAGGTTCAACAGGCTCGTTGAGCTGGTGGACAGGATAAGCGCAGAAAAGAACAAGGCGTACGAGGGCAGGATAGAGCGTGTGCTTGTTGAGGGCAGGAGCAAGAGGAATGTAAATGCTCTTTCGGGAAGAACCGACGGATTCAAACTCGTCAATTTTAAAGGTGACGAAAGCCGCATAGGCAGGTTTGTCAACGTGAAGATAACTGAGGGCAAGACCTTCAGTCTGGAAGGTGAAATAGTAGAATGAGATTTTTTCCGGCGCTGTGGCTGGGCAAATTGCTTAATGTCGCGATAAACATAATTGATAAAAACAGAGGCTCAAATTTCTCCGGTCAGTGGGCGATGAAGGTCGATCCGCAGATGGTGAAACATTTCAAAGGCATAGACACGTCAAAGGTTTTGTTTATAACGGGAACCAACGGTAAGTCTACGACCAACAACTTGGTCAATCATATTCTTCGCAAGAACGGTAAGACCGTCGTTTCAAACCTGGAGGGCGCCAACCTGATATACGGTGTGACAACATCACTTATAAAGGCAAGTAATATTTTCGGTAAAGTCGATGCCGACTTCTTTGTGTTTGAAATCGATGAGAGATTTCTGCCGCTTATATACGATCAGCTTCCGGCAAAGAACCTTTTGATAACCAATTTGCAGAAAGATCAGGTTCAGAGAAACGGCGACCCCGATTTCATATACAGGAGAATAAAAAAGGTCGCGGGCGACTCGGAACTGCGTCTTTTCCTCAACAATGAAGAACCACGCTCCAAGTCGTTTGAGTCCGATGCAAAAGAAGTTGTGACTTTCGGCGTCGGAAAACATGGAGAATCTTTCGGGAAAAACGGAAGTTACGTCACAATGGCTTGTCCAAAATGTCATCGCAAAATCACCTTTGAATATTACAATAATGACGGTATCGGACCGTTTATATGTAAAAACTGCGGTCTTGACGGCACGGGGAAGGCGGATTACAGTGTGGAAAACACGGATTTCGCAGGACGGCAATTCACCGTGCGCGGGATCGTATTCCATATGCCGTACGATACTCCTTACATGCTGTACAACTACTCGGCGGCCGTTGCCGTTGCGGAGAAATTTGCGGGGATAGAACCGAAAGATGCGGCAAAGGCATTCAACACGTTCAAAAACGTGGGCGGGCGTTTTGAAGTCCTGCACTATAAAGATAAGACAATAAAATATATGAGGATAAAACAGGAAAATCCGGAAACGTTACAGACGAGCATAAACGTTATGGCGGCAGATACCGAAAGAAAGATGGTTTGTTTGGGGCTCTGTCCACTGGTTGACTTAATACCACATTATGCAAACAGTTTCTATGCGTATGACTGTGATTTCGGAAGACTTGTAAAATCCGATGTGGAGAAGTATTTCTGTTTTTCGGATCATGTGTGCTACGACACCGCGAACAGATTGATCTATGAGGGCGTTGATCCGGCGATGATAGAGATTGCCGATACCGAAGATGTCGAAACTATATTCAGGCAGATAGAAAATGCGGAAACCGATAACATATACCTCATAACGTGGCTTCACACGTATGAACATATGGAAAAGCATATAAGGAAAGAAGGAGGGTCAAATGAGTGATTTCAGGATAGCATGGTTATTCCCCGACACCCTTTTTCTGCACGGTGAACGCGGAAACCTGCTCGCCCTTGCAAGATTTGCGCGGCTTGCGGGCTTTGAACCGGAGATAATAAAAGTGGATTTTGACACCGAGGACTTCGATCCGTTTGATTTCAACGTGATATTTTGCGGCCCCGGAGAGATCGTCTCGTTTCAATCGGTGATTGAGTACCTGATACCGGTTAAAGAGGAACTTGCTTCTTTCGTGGAATCGGGAAGACCTTTGATCGTCACAGGTACTTCCGTGGGCATATTCGGAAATAAAGTGATCAGAAAGCGGGATTCTTTCATGGACGCGGACGACTTTAAGGGACTTGGAATCGTAGATCTCACCTACAATGAAAACGATGAAGTGTACGGGGACGATATATACTTCGAGTGTGAATACGGCGGACGCAGGATGGAATTGATCGGCAATCAGATACAGATGGGCGACCTCGATATAGGCAAAGAAACCCCGTTCGGTGTTCTTAAGTACGGCTACGGAAATACCGGGAACGACAGAAACGAGGGACTGCGACGTTGCAATTCCATCTTTACCAATACGCTCGGTCCAATGCTCACCTGCAATCCGTGGCTTACCGGGACTGTTATAAAAGTGGCGGCGGAGAATTCGGAACTTCCTGTGAAAGATATAACCTTTGACGATGAGCTTGAAAGAAAATCCTTTGAAACAAAGCGGGGTTTCATCTCAAAAAAGGTAAGCCGGCTCACAAACTGTCCACGCCCGGAGTGATGTAACGGGACTGCATGACGGGAGTTGAAGCGTGCTGGGGGAATGACGGTCGGGGAGACGGAGTGATTCAAAGGTACTGCATGCCGGGCGCGCATTGATAAATATAAGGAGAAGAAGATATGGAAATACTTGACAAGATTACCGATGTGGCGAAATTTGCGGGAGAGAGAGCAAACGATGCCATAGAAACCACTAAACTGAAATCGAAGATTCACAGTGAAAACAAGGCTATAAACGAGGAAGTTCTGATGATAGGGAAATTCTTCTTCGCTAAGATCAAAGCGGGCGAGATCGAGGCCAACGAGGAGATACAGGGGATAATTGACAGGATAGATGCCCACAATCTTACAATAAAGGAACTGAGGGAGGCATTGGTAGCTCTTGCGAATGAATAGAAAGTACGTGCCGTACCTGATAATATTGGGTGCGATGGTGATGCTGAACCTGCTGAACGGCCGTTTCGGCAATATCGGGAGTTGGATATACAACCAGTTAATGATGATACCCGGGATAGTTATAGGGCTGGCTTTCCACGAGTTTGCTCACGGTTTTGTTTCGCACAAGTTGGGCGATCCTACACCTAAAATGCAGGGCAGGCTTACCCTGAACCCCGCATCTCACATAGATCCCGTAGGTTTTCTTTGTCTTTTCTTTGCCGGATTCGGATGGGGCGTTCCCGTTCAGATAGATCCGCGATATTATAAGCACAGAAGACGCGATGAATTCATGGTCTCAATCGCCGGGGTAGTAATGAATCTTCTGATCGCATTGTTCTTTGCCCTTATACTGAGACTAATCGTTCACAGCAGCAGTGACTTTTTCGTTTCTCAAATAGGGGAGATTATCGTGCAGATTCTTCAATACGGAGTGTTTATAAACCTCGTTCTGATGATCTTCAACCTGCTTCCGGTACCGCCTCTCGACGGCTTCGGCATTGTTACGCAGATATTCGATCTGCAAAAATACTCGTGGTACGATGTGGTATACCGGAACGGGATGTTTATATTGCTCGCGTTGATATTCTTTGATGTGATCAAAGTGGTCCTGAATCCTTGCGTGAACTTCTTCTGGAGTCTTATTTCAAGTACGATAATCTACTGATGAATCAAATCGGAGCATATATAATCCGGTATCTTGAGATGAAAACTTACGACAGCTTCTTTTTAAGTGTTAGATGCAACGTTTAATATTTTTTTTGAAAAAGCAAAAGCCGTGTTTTGACCGGAATTTCAACGGATTTTGCTTTTTTAGCGGGGTTTTGTTAGCACTCTATCATGGAGAGTGCTAAATTTCTATTGATTTTTGCTTTTTCATGCTTTAAAATATATACATAAGAGCTGTACGGCGAAATGGAAACTGTATAAAAGACTATGTAACGGAAGAGGGGTGATATTTATGAACATAGAAAAGTATACACAGAATGCGCAGAATGCGGTTATGGAGTGTCAGAATTTGGGGATTTCATCGGGCAACCAGACATTGGAGCCCGAGCACCTGCACATGGCGCTTCTCAGACAGCATGACGGGTTGATCCCGAAGTTGCTTGCCAATATGGGGGTAGACGTGGAACGGATGACGGGGGAAGTCGAAAAACTTCTTGACAAGCTGCCGAAGGTCTCGGGAAATGCGGCGGACAATATATACCTGTCAAGGGCACTGAACGAGATATTTACGGAGGCCGAAAAAGAGGCGGAGAAGTTTAATGATGAATACGTGAGCGTTGAACATCTGTACCTGGCATTGATTGCGGCAAAAAGAATCGCATCCGCCGAAATTTTCAAAAGCCATAATATAACTAAAGAAAATTTACTGGAAGAGCTTTCTAAGGTCAGAGGCAATCAGAGGGTTACGAGCCGAAATCCTGAAGATAACTATGAAGCATTGGAGAAATACGGTCGTGATCTTGTGGATATGGCGAGAAAAGGAAAACTCGATCCTGTGATAGGCAGGGACTCGGAGATAAGACATGCGATTCAGATCTTGTCGAGGAGAACCAAGAACAACCCTGTCCTGATAGGAGAACCGGGAGTCGGAAAGACCGCCGTGGTCGAGGGTCTTGCGCAGAGGATCCTGAAGGGAGATGTTCCCGAGGGTCTGAAAGACAAGACCATATTTGCTCTTGACATGGGCGCTTTGATTGCGGGAGCAAAGTTTCGAGGAGAATTTGAGGAAAGACTCAAGGCCGTTTTAAACGAAGTCGAAAAATCCGAAGGCAGGATCCTTCTCTTTATAGACGAACTTCACAACATAGTGGGAGCGGGCAAAACAGAAGGGTCGATGGATGCCGGAAATCTTTTGAAACCTAAGCTTGCCAGGGGTGAACTGCACTGCATAGGCGCAACGACTCTCGATGAGTACAGAAAATATATAGAAAAGGATGCCGCACTCGAGAGAAGATTTCAGAAAGTAATGGTGGATCAACCCTCGGTGGAGGATACTATATCAATCCTGCGCGGGCTGAAAGAGAGATTTGAAATTCATCACGGCGTTCGCATAGAGGACAATGCTCTGATCGCATGCGCGACCTTGTCCGACAGATACATCACCGACAGATTCCTGCCCGACAAGGCGATAGACCTGATGGATGAGGCGGCGGCAAAGATAAGAACGGAAATCGACAGTATGCCGACGGAACTTGATGAGATAAGCAGAAAAATTATGCAGCTTGAGATAGAAAGGCAGGCTCTCGGAAAAGAGACCGACAAAGGCTCAAAAAGCAGGCTTGAGACCCTTGAAAAGGAACTTGCCCAGCTGAAAGAGGAAGATGCGACGATGCGTGCGCAGTGGGAAGGAGAGAAAAACAGTATTTCCGCGGTGAAGGAATTGAAGCAGAAAATCGAAGACGTTCGCATGCAGATCGAAGAATCGGAACGTGATTTTGATTATGAGAAGACTGCGACGTTGAGATACGGAACCTTGCCGGACCTGGAAAAGCAATTGGAGGAAGCAAAGGCCAAATCGGAAAAAGCGGAGGAGAATCGCCTGCTTAAGGAAGAAGTCGGTGAAGAAGAAATCGCTGAAGTAGTTTCCGCATGGACGGGGATACCTGTGGCAAAACTTGTTGAAACCGAGAGAGAGAAACTTCTTCATCTTCCTGAATTGCTCCATAAGAGGGTAATAGGTCAGGAGGAGGGGGTAAAAGCCGTTTCCGAAGCGATTTTGAGAGCGAGAGCCGGGCTGAAGAACGAAAACAGACCGATCGGATCTTTCATATTCCTCGGTCCTACCGGAGTGGGAAAGACTGAACTTGCGAAGACACTTTCCGAGGCACTGTTTGATACGGAAAAGAACATGATAAGGATAGACATGTCGGAGTACATGGAAAAACACTCGGTTTCCAGACTTGTCGGAGCGCCTCCGGGATATGTCGGATACGACGAGGGCGGCCAGCTTACGGAAGCCGTGAGAAGAAAGCCTTACAGCGTGGTGCTGTTTGACGAGATTGAAAAAGCCCATCCCGATGTCTTCAACATATTGCTGCAGTTGTTGGATGACGGAAGACTCACCGACAATCAAGGCCGCACGGTAGACTTTAAAAATACGGTAATCATAATGACTTCTAACATAGGAAGCAGTGACCTGATAGATAACATAAAGGCTGACGGGAGCATAGAAGAATCAACGAAAGAAAAGGTTGAGGCGCAACTCAGGAACTATTTCCGACCGGAATTTCTCAATCGTATAGACGATATAGTTGTATTCAGTCCTTTGACGGAAGAACAGATTACCGGGATAATAACTTTGACTTTGGCTTCACTTGAGCATAGGCTTTCTGAAAAGGATATTACGCTTGAACTTACCGACGAGGCAAAGAAATTTATCGCAAAGGAAGCGTATGAACCGGCTTACGGCGCAAGACCCGTCAAACGATATCTGCAGAACAACCTCGAAAATCGGCTTGCAAAGATGATAATTGCGGGCGAGGTGTACGACGGCTGTAAGGTCCTTGTCGATGTCGAGGGAGGTAAACTTAAGTTCGAGAAGAAATAAAATACTAATCGTTCCGAATCCAAACGGCGGCTGCCGGAATTCCCGTCTTTACGAGTCCGTAAATACGGAGTTTCTCAAACGATGTCGCCGCCGCTTGGAAATTATTTTCATTTAAATTTTCTCCTTCGGGAATTTTTCATATGCCTTGCCATGGCCATAGCGCCTGCTTCAGGATCGCCGCTTGCAAAACAGGAATATATGTCGCGATGTTCGGCAAGAACCTCGCCAAGATAATCGGGCGCATAGTAATTCGACGGATTGGCATGTCTCAGATAGAGCTGATACAAGTTAAGACTGCGAATCAGAAGATCATTGTGTGTGGCGTTGTATATCATCTTATGGAACGCCATGTTTATATTAATCATTTTTGCAATATCGTTTTTCCGGGTGTAGAATTGCATAAACTCAAAAGTTTCATCAAGTTCATCGAGTTCATCATCGGTTATTCTGTCGATAGCCCATTTAACGGCCGTAATTTCCGCCTGCTCACGCAGTACAGTCATATCGTAGACATCCTGCAGGGTAAAACCGATAACGAAGGCGCCGCGGTTAGGTATATTCCTGATGAGTCCGCTCGCCTCAAGCTGTCTCAGAGCCTCACGGACAGGAGTACGGCTGACATTGTATTCGCCGCATATCTTGCCCTCTGTCAGTTTTTCACTGTTTTTTAGTTTACCGGTCAGAATATCTTCCCGGATTTTTTTAAATAAATCCACCGAGAGAGGCAGGTTCTTCTTTTCATTTTCCTCTAAATACTGTATTATCGACATGAGTTTCTCCTCGATCCTGTCGGTGGACAAAGCGAAAAGTTCTGCCCACGCGACGTTATCGTATACAATTATACGTTTTCAAGTATTGAGGTGTCAATAACGGTAGGTGCAAGTTAACATCCAAAAATGTGAAGATTGTGTGAAACATCAGCGATTGACTTGCAAGTGCTTTCTTCATATGTTAGAATCGCCTTACAAACAGCAAGTAAATATTTGAGGTTAGAATCCAGAGGAAAGCACATGATGAGAGCAGGGAGGATAGGGTCTTCTTGCGAGTGCGCTGGCTGCGGCCAACTGTATTGCGGAGTGTGGTTTGATATGCCATTGTCGGGACATGAGTTCCGGTGAGAAGGCGAGTCACACGGGGAAGCATAGTCAGGAGACTTATTCAGGAACCTACGTATTCGTGTATGGTATGACGCACGGTCATGACCGGTCATATGCGCATGGCGGTGCCGAATGTTGTATCGCGTACGGTGGCATCTAAGATTGACGCTCGCATCACTTTTCTCCGGTGAGGAAGAGCGTTTTTGTGTG
>CP016202.1:233350-236600 GCA_003433295.1 Eubacterium minutum ATCC 700079
CAACTGTATTGCGGAGTGTGGTTTGATATGCCATTGTCGGGACATGAGTTCCGGTGAGAAGGCGAGTCACACGGGGAAGCATAGTCAGGAGACTTATTCAGGAACCTACGTATTCGTGTATGGTATGACGCACGGTCATGACCGGTCATATGCGCATGGCGGTGCCGAATGTTGTATCGCGTACGGTGGCATCTAAGATTGACGCTCGCATCACTTTTCTCCGGTGAGGAAGAGCGTTTTTGTGTGCTCGCAATCGCAGGTATTTACAAGTGGCAATAGCGTAAAGAAAGGAGAAAAAATTATGAATTTACGTAAAAAATTTGTTACTCTTATGTTATCGTTGGGTCTGGTGGCAGGCATGGGAACAGCCGCCTTTGCGGCGGATAATGCTGCGGTCAACCTGCTCCCTTATCCGAATAAGGGGGAATTTAACAAGGTTGTTACATACAAGCCGAACGGTAACCCGAAACCTGTTCCTCTCATGGTGCAGGGAGCGAATATTAACTACTGGCCCGAACCGTTTTCCGCCACAAAAGCGGCAAGCGTTCAGTTCAACGCTTTTGACGGCGTAAGCGTAGGAAGCACATCCGCGGTTCCGATCAGTAACAACGGAAGCAACTATGCGGCAAAAGCAACCGTGACAGTACCGAAGCATCTGTCGTATGGACCAAAGATGGTGAACGCCAGCATTCCGGGGTCTACAGGATGGAACGGAAACCTTGATCTCGGGGTTGTGCTGAACTCCAAATACAAGGTTTTTGGAAAAAACGTAAAAATTTCCTTCTACAAGGGAACACCGGGTAAGCCGGGCACGGTACGGCTCAAAAAAAAGACTGTGAAGAGGCTGTCGCCGGACAAGGTGATAACTGAAATTAAATATGCGTCCGCGCTTGACGCGGCAAAAGAGGGTGCAACCGAACTTAAGACCGAAGGTAGCGGAATAAACCAGTATGCCAAGAAGATCACGGTCGGAGGAATGACGCTCGAAGCGAAGCCGGCAGAGCAGATAGGCTGGAACTACAGGATATATAACAGTGCCGGCAATGTGCAGAACAATTCCAATAAGGTGGGAGCGGAAATTGCTCCGGCATCGGACAATCTCCATGTGGTTTGGGCGTACGGAGCATGGAATGTGTTGCCCGATCACATAAACCCGAGTCTTCTCCAACGGAGATAGCGAAGAACACCATGAAAGGATGAAAAAAGATGAGTGGAAAGAATGCATTGAGAATGATATTCTTCGCTCTTGTTCTCATGGTCATAATCGGCGGTGGATACACCGCCGATTGTGTTTTTGCGGAGAGCGGAGAACATGAAGTGACGCTTGATATATCAGGGGTCACTTCAGAAAACCTCAAAATATTTGACAAAAACGGAAAAGAGGTGGAAAAGGTATCTTCAGAGAAACTCCCTAAGGAGGAAAGGAAAGTAGAAATTAACGAGTTTAATTATACGACAACAGAAGTAAGTCAATGGAAACTGAAACTGACTCCGGGAGAATATACCTTTAAAGTGTATGACCCATATGATGACGGCAGTGAGAAGTTGAACAGTGAGACGGACTTTAAGGTCACGGAAAACGGCGACAATAACCACCACTTTGTGGTATACAATATCAATATAACCGACGAGGACCATCCCGATGCAGATATCAAATGCAGTGCAAAGGTGACGGATGCGGATGATCGTGAAATAAAGGTCACAAACTATAAATTTGAAAATGAAGAGGAAGAAGATGGGAAAAAGGCAAAGAGAACGTACATACAGAAAAACTTCATCCTCAAGTACGAGAAGGGATGCAGGTACGATATATCCGTTAAACATGAAGATCCCGCATACGTGTGGAGGAAATGCAGGGTAGGAAGTTTTGGCTGGGAAGATGCGGTTAAAGACGGTTATGTAATGCCGTCTTTTAAGAAAGACAGTTTCAATCTTTCCCTGGTTTCTGAAGGACTACTATGGCATTTACCCTATGCAGACCTATACTGTACAAAAGACAGAGTCACATATAAGTTCAGGTACCCCAAGGACCTTGAGAACTTCAGAATATGTCAGCAGAACGATGCCGCATACCAGAGGTTTATACCCATGGATGAGGAGAAAATGAAGGATAGATACAATATTGAGAACTGGAGTGAAGAAGACTCCGACCCGAGCGATGAGTTCAATGAGGTGACGTTTACGTCTCTTCCGCATGATCGTGAAGATTTCATCCTTACCGGAGGAGGCAGATATTTGGACAAGAAAACGGGCAAGATGAAAACGTCAAAGTATCTTAAAACGCTAATATATGCGCAGAGAATATCCCATGAGATAATCAAAGAACCTGTGTTTACGGCAAACTTTGCCAAAAGGGGAGAAAAACCGAAGGAAAATGAAAAAGGATATAATCCAAGTGATGGTAAATTGCATTACAACTGGCACGGAAAGAAGGTGGAAAACGGTCTGCTGACCACGCTCAAGGATGAGGGGCAGTATCAGCCGCTTGAGAAAGGGAAAACCATAAATTTCTTTACTTTCAGGATCGGACAGGGTGTTGACGATGCTATGAGCAACGTGATAATGGAGCCCGATAAGGAGTACAGGGTGTTCGGAGACAGCATAGAGGTAAGTGAAAAGAAAGGCGGACAGGGAAGAGAATGGAACGACATAAAGGCGGAGAAGAAAGGAACGAGCATAGTTGCGATAGGCTATGAAGACGGGGTCAATGCCGATATGGATTTTGAACGCGATCCGGATACCGAAGAAACATTCAACAGAACGTATCAAAGCTTGCAGTATTTCCCTGAAGTCGACCCCGACAGGATAGGGATCGCGATATTCGATGTTGATGGAAGCGGTGAGAAGATAAAACCCAACATCAACAGGATGACGTCGGATGGAGAAAAGCCACTGAGAAAGTACGACAGAGTGCATTTTGTAAAGTCCGTGGAGTATCCGAACGGAACAAAGAAGGAGATCAGAAACTCGACCGAGTTCACACTGCATCCCACATGCGAGGACGGAAGCGAGGTCAAGGTGTATTATCATAGACCGATAAAGACCATGGATGACTTCAATAACAAAGACTTCTTCACCGTTCCGAAAGAGGGGGAAGAACCGAAAAGCGACTGGATAAGAGCGGAGAAGAACGGAAAATACTCAAAGGTCAGGCTTGAACAGGGAAACAACGTCATAATGATGAAGGCGGGCAAGCACACGAGATACTTTGTCATAGCGGCGACGGGGATCAATGTCAAGAGCCGGAACA
>CP016202.1:236625-238093 GCA_003433295.1 Eubacterium minutum ATCC 700079
ACATGCGAGGACGGAAGCGAGGTCAAGGTGTATTATCATAGACCGATAAAGACCATGGATGACTTCAATAACAAAGACTTCTTCACCGTTCCGAAAGAGGGGGAAGAACCGAAAAGCGACTGGATAAGAGCGGAGGAAGAACGGAAAATACTCAAAGGTCAGGCTTGAACAGGGAAACAACGTCATAATGATGAAGGCGGGCAAGCACACGAGATACTTTGTCATAGCGGCGACGGGGATCAATGTCAAGAGCCGGAACATATCGAGAAAGGGAAAGAGCTTTGCCAAGGGCGATAAGGTCAAGGTGCATCTTGAAGGACTGCAGCTTCCCGTTCCTAAATTGAGCGCCATATACAACCCGGGATTTCCGGACACCACATACCTCACGGCTGACATAAACGGAAAGGCTACCGAGGGGACCCACTCGCAATATGTCATATGGTGGGCAAACTGGTTTGTCGACAAGTATCCCGATGAGGAGACCCTCACCATAACGGACTCAAAGGACCTTGATATAAAGAATATTAAAATCTTTTCGGGACGCTTCGGCGACGGTCTTGACGGTCACTGTGACATAGGACCCGAGAGCGGAAGACCGCCGAACTTAAGTGCGGATGAGTATAAGGATCCGGAGAGGGATAAGTTCGGCGTGTTTGAGGATGTGAGCGTACCGGTGCTTCACCTTGAATATCCCAAGACTTCCGTGATCAGATTCGTCAATGTGAAGAAAGATGTATTCAGGAGAATCAAGATAGACGGAGAAGTACTTGATAAAGAAGACTATTCGATTTCCGACGCGTCAGACAACTCTGCGGACGCATTCGATATAACGCTGAAAGATGAGTATCTTAAGACGCTGGCTGCGGGCAAACACAAGGTTGAAGTCGGAACCACCGAGGGGAGTGCGGATGGAGTGCTTACGGCGAAGAGCGGTGAAAATGCGGGAGATAATGCAGGTAAAGATAAAACTGCGCGGAAGAACCCTGTAAACTCCGTGCTTGACCGTCTGATAAAGCCTGCCGTAACTAAGCTCGCCAAGGTCACGAAACTCAAGGTTAAGATCGGCAGGAAGAAAGCGGTCGTAAGCTGGAAGAGACTTTCAGAAGCGAGCGGCTATGAAGTATACAGAAGAACGGGCAGAAAAGGCAGGTATGTCAGGATCGCAAGCGTAAAGACTGCAAAGATCAGGACTGCGAAGGGCGCGAAGTCTACCGGAACCGTCAGGTACATCGACCGCAAGGCCGGAAAAGGCAAAACGAAGGTCAAGGGCAGGAAATATTACTACAAGGTGAGAGCCTTCAAGAAGGTGAACGGAAAGAGAGTTTACGGCGCGTACTCCAAGGTGGCAAAGTAATATTAGAAATACATAAATAGGCTATGTTGTTATGAAAGGAGAGAAAGATGAGTGGAAAGAATGCATTGAGAATGATATTCTTCGCTCTTGTTCTCATGGTCATAATCGGCGGTG
>CP016202.1:238118-259061 GCA_003433295.1 Eubacterium minutum ATCC 700079
AGAACGGGCAGAAAAGGCAGATATGTCAGGATCGCAAGCGTAAAGACTGCAAAGATCAGGACTGCGAAGGGCGCGAAGTCTACCGGAACCGTCAGGTACATCGACCGCAAGGCCGGAAAAGGCAAAACGAAGGTCAAGGGCAGGAAATATTACTACAAGGTGAGAGCCTTCAAGAAGGTGAACGGAAAGAGAGTTTACGGCGCGTACTCTAAGGCGGCAAAGTAATCTTAGAAATGCGGGATACACATTGTGTGTCCGTAAGTTGCAGTAGCAGGTAAATTTACAAAGTAAGTTCCGGTAAAATGCGGACATGGGGATTAGGTTTTTCAGCAGGTGAGGAGTGCGATCGCCTGCGATGAGGACTTGCCGGATACCCATGTCCGCATTTTACGAGGAAGCCTGAAATCCCTTCTCGCAATTTGTCCAAGTCTTGTCCGCACCCCCGTCTTTATCTGCATTTTATCGTGAACTCTGAAATTCATTTACAAATGATATCGACGAAAAAATCCAAGAAGACTTGACACCGTCCGAATAAGTCGAGTCTTGATTTTTCCGTAAATGTTATTATAATTGTCCTCATGAACAGAGAAAAAATCGAAAAAATATTGGACACATTACATGATACGTACCCTGATGCAGAATGTGCGCTTAATCATAAGGACGCATTTCAACTCATTACCGCGGTCGCGTTATCGGCTCAGACTACCGATAAAAGCGTCAACAAGGTGACGCCTGCACTTTTTGAAAAATATCCGACGCCCGAGAGCCTTGCGGTCGCAAAGCCTGAAGAAGTTGCGGAATACATAAGAAGCATCGGCATGTATAAGACCAAATCCGGAAATATCGTGGCTATGGCTCAGAAACTTTGCGCGGAGTTCGGAGGAGAGGTTCCTGAAGACTATGATGAACTCATCTCACTTCCGGGCGTGGGAAGAAAGACGGCGAATGTGGTTCAGGCGGTCTGGTTCAAAAAACAGAGGATCGCGGTGGATACGCATGTTTTCCGGGTGAGCAACAGGATAGGTCTTGCGCATGAAAAAGATGTCCTGAAAACCGAGGAGGCGCTGATGGGAGCAATCCCCGAAAACAGGTGGTCGGAGGCACATCACTCTCTGATTTTTCACGGCAGGAACTGCTGCGCCGCAAGAAGACCGAAATGCGAGGAATGCCCCATAGAAAATCTGTGCGAAAAGAACATATGCATATAAATACGGATTTCAAGCTTTGCCGCAACAGTTTTTATATTTTTTGCCGCTTCCGCAAGGGCACGGCTCGTTTCTGCCTACTTTGACAGGTGCGTGGTATATCTTGGATTTTTTGTAATCCCTGATGATCCCCTTTTTCTTTTCCTGATCCAACAGCGTGTCCCACGGATCGAGCGAGTAGAGATGAGAAGCGTCCGCTTTCCACATGTTGTAGTAGAGTTTTTCGAAATCCACGTCGAGTTCAATTTCGGTGTTTTCCGTGACATCGTCATCGGGAAGTTCTTTCTTCAGGCTCGATTTGATTCCGTCAAGGAAGCCCGCGAAGATTACAGGTCGGCAATTGAACTTCTCGGAAAGTTCGGCGACGTTGCCTTTCAGATGTTCGTCACTGTGTGAAAGTATATATGTGTAGATTGCGATTTCCGCATCGCTGTATTCTTTCCAGAATTCTTTAAATGTCTTATCCGTCTGTGACTCCCACAGTTTTTTCCATTCTTCGTTCAGTTTCATCGCTTGTTCTCCGTTCCTATTTTGTTTTTTCGGCTCTCATTATAGCTATAATATCTCCGACGACGGCGCTTCCGGTAGGAAGAGCGCCCGCGCCTTTTCCGTAGAGCATAACCTTGTCGACAGCATCACCGGTAACGTATACCGCGTTAAACTCATTGTTCACTCCGGCAAGAGGGTGTGTGAGAGGTATTTCCGTCGGTTTTACTTCACATTCAATCCTGCCGTTATCGCCTATCTTTGCTCCGGAAATCAGCTTTATTTTATTTCCCGATGCTGCGGCTTTTGAAATATCGTCCATGGTAATTCCGGTTATCCCTTCTGTCGGTATTTCCGCCGGCGGTACGTGTTTGCCGAAAGCCAAGGCAATCAGTATGGACAGTTTGTTGGCGCAGTCTATCCCCTCGACGTCGGCGGTCGGGTCGGCCTCGGCAAAACCTTTTTCCTGAGCATCTTTTAAAACTTCTTCGTACGGCAGTCCCTCATCGCCCATCCTGCTGAGAATGTAATTTGTGGTTCCGTTCAGTATTCCCATGATCTCGGTAAATCTGTTTCCGGAAAGAGGTTCGGTGATAGCCGTAAGTGCCGGGATACCTCCGCCTACGCATGCTTCAAATCTTATTTGAACACCGTTCTTTTCGGCTGTCTCATTCAATTTTTCGAAGTTTTCGGCTGCCGCCGCCTTGTTCGGAGTAACTACACTTTTCCCGTTTTCAAGAGCCTCGATCATCCATGTTGTGGCAGGTTCGATTCCGCCTATAGCCTCTACGACTATGTCTATATCCTTATTCTTTATAATTTCGTTTACATCCCGGGTGGCTGTTCCGTCGGGCACGTTGTGAAGTTTTATATTCTTCTCGTTTCTGACAAGGATTTTGGAAACGTTGTAAGATACGCCCGTGCGCTTTTCGATGAGTTCTTTGTTCTTCGTTAAAATATCGTATGTTCCACCGCCTACGGTTCCAAAACCGAGGATTCCCACGTTAAAAGTTTTCATGCGTTTTACTCCTTTGGAAACTGTTGATTCTTTGCCGCCATGGCAAAGTAGGATTTCACACTCTTGTCGAGCGCGTACAGATCTTCCGTTTCAGCGTTGCCGAGCGTTTTGCCCTGCATGGCGACGGCAATCAGTATTGCAGCATATGTGGGAGTGTGAAGATTTCTGCCCGCTTTTGCTCCGGTGTCGTCAAGATGAGCCTTGAGTTCGCATATGCGGTCTATAAACTTTACGGCGTTCTCTCCGGAATCACGATTGACGGTCGAGTCGGAACCCTCACTTGTCATGCGATCCGGATCAGGAGCTGAAGCTACCGCCGAATCGGTAAAAGGATTCCACATTGCTTCATTGATAGAGGCGTAAAAAATGCCCTCCATGGTGGACTCGAGGTAAGGAGTGTAATCCAAAACCTCGTTTTTCTTCCTGCTGTCGGCAACATACTGATTCAGGTACATGCGGTAATCCTTACTGTGCCTTATTACTATGTCGCGAGCATAGTTCACATATTTTTTATCCAAGACTCTACCTCCCGAAAATGCTTCCCCACAAGTTTTGTTAAGCAGGTTGGCTGCCTGCGGAAAATCAAAATACAGTGACAGTATAGCATGCATTCACCGGTGTTACAAACAATTTAAGCTATTTCCTTGAGATTTCAACGTATTTTTGATAGAATGTAGAGGATTACAATTTGGAGGAAACATGGCGCAACTATATTACAGATACAGCACTATGAATGCCGGCAAGTCGATAGAACTGATAAAGGTCGCATATAACTATGAAGAGAGGGGAAAACGGGTTCTCACTCTCGTTCCGGCGGTGGATGACAGATACGGTACGGGACTGATAACCTCGAGGATAGGACTCCAACGAGAGGCCGTAATCGTAAGTGAGGAAACTGACATTCTCGATTTGTTCGTTGAAAAAAACGATGACAGGAAGATAGACTGCGTGCTTATAGACGAGTGCCAGTTTCTGAAGAAGCATCATGTCGAGGAATTGGTTGAAATCGTTGACGGCTATGAGATTCCGGTTCTTGCGTACGGGCTTAAAAACGATTTTAGAAACCGTTTGTTTGAAGGTTCGTATTACATGTTGATATATGCCGACAAGATAGAAGAAATCAAGACGATATGCTGGTGCGGGCGTAAGGCCACGATGGTCGCGAGAATCGTGGACGGTAAGGTGGTAAAGCAGGGAGAACAGATACAGATCGGCGGTAACGACATGTACGTTTCGCTCTGCAGGAAACATTATAATGACGGTAGAATCGGCCCTGAACGATAGCATGGGAGGGATAATTTTGTTATGAAAAAAGATATCGTGATGAAAAGAAGAATGATGTCCGGTACGATTGTCAGGCTGTTTGCAATCGTGGCGGTCGCGTTGCTGACAGTTGGAATATTTGCTTCTCTTTCACGCGAAACGGAGGTCTATGCTTCAAAGATAAGAATAACGCAGGAAGACGGTGCGATAATAAGGTCAGGACCGAGCGTGGCTTCAAAGGAGGTCGGAGACCTTGACAAGGACAGAACGGCCAAATTTAAGTTCGTCAAGTTTGTGAGCAGAAAGAGCATCAAGAACAGGAACAAATGGTACTACCTGTCCGGTTACGGCGGTTATGTGCGCGGGGATCTCGCGGCGGTTACGGCAAGTTCCCGTAATAAAGCCGGAGTGAAAACCGTCCTGAATCTGAGAAAAGGCCCCGGAAAGAAATTTGCGGTAGTCAAAACACTGAAGAAATCGGCAAAAGTATTGGTCCTGTACCCTGTGAAAGATTACAGGGGCAAAGCATGGTACAGGGTAGTGTCCGGTAAAAAATCCGGTTACATTATTTCCAAATATGTGAAAACCAAGTTCTTTAAAGCAAAGAGCGCGAAGAAAAAAAGGTCCTTTAAAAGGGGAAAAAAGAAAAGATCGAAAAAGAAAAAAGTGAAAAAGAAAGGTAAGAGGAAAAACGTTGTGAACTCGGTACAGGGTTTCCCGGACGATTACAAGCGCTATCTGGAACCGCTTCAGGCAAAGTATCCTAACTGGAAATTCGTACCGGTCGACACGGGCCTTGACTGGACCGCGGCGGCTGCCAAGATGTCTTACAATCCGGGCGCAAACACGGTGTGGCACAAATTTCCTCTCTCATACAGATCGACGGAAAAAGGGTACTATAACTACCTTAAAGATGTGTATAAGCCTAAAGACGGAAACCGCTTTTTTGCGGCAAGTGACCGTGCCGTGAAGTATTATATGGATCCGAGAAACTGGATTGACGATGTGCACATATTCATGTTTCAGGACTATCAGTACCACGACGATGTGGATTACTTAAGCGTTGTCAAAACCTTGTTCAGCGGCAGGAACAAAACACTCTATAACAATGCGGACAGTTTTGTGAAGACGGGAAAGAAATACAATCTGAGTCCGATTTACCTTGCGGCGAAGGCGTACGAAGAGCAGGGCAGCGGGGTAAACAGCGGTATCAGAAACAATAAAAGAGTCTATAACGTTTTTAATATAGGAGCAAGCGACAGTCCGTCGGGAGGCGCCGCAAACGGTATAAACTGGGCGGCATCAAAGTCGAACGAAAAGTATGGGACTCCGTGGACAAGTATTCCGAAGGCCGTGGACGGCGGCGCCAAATATCTTTCGCTGAATTTTGTCGGAAATAACCAGAACACGGCGTATTTCGAGCATTTCAACGTACTGAACGGCATATCGCAAGTGGGAACTCATGTGTATATGACCGCGCTGTATGCGGCGAAGAATACGTCTGAAACGACGGCGGCAAATTACAGGAAGTACGGCATATACGATAAGTCGAATGTGTTCCATATACCTGTGTATCGCAATATGCCGGCATCGCTTGAGGCGGCTCCGTCATCGGGCAATGCGGACAATAATTTTTATCTGAAAAGCTTGTTTGTTCAAGACATGTCCGGCAATGCGGACGCCGGGAACAAGACCGTGAAAATAAGCGCAAATAAGCTTTCATATGCCCGGGAGTTCAGTTGTAAGTCCGACTATGACACCGTGAAGATCGTTGCCGAAGCAGCAGGCAAGTCGGCTGCCGTTTCCGGAACCGGTGTGAAAAAACTGCAGAGAGGAGTCAATGTGTTCTATATAAAGTGCAAGGCTTCCTCGGGAGAAACGAGAACGTATACCCTGAACATAGAGAGAAACTGAATGTATGCATAGAGATAATGTGATTTCGACAGATGTTTTGCTCCACAGTTGCTGCGGACCGTGCAGCACGGCGGTGATAGAGAGACTTGCGCCGGATTTTAACATAACGGTGTTTTTCTACAATCCATGCATTACGGACAGGCATGAATATGAGAAGCGTAAAGAAAACCAAAAGAAGTTGATCCGGCTGCTCAACGGGAATCCTGAGGAGGGTAAAAAAACGATCGGCTTCATCGAGGGCGATTACGATGTGGAAAATTATTTTGAGAGGATAAAGGGACTCGAGGGCGAGCCCGAGGGCGGAAAACGATGCGCCGTATGCTTTGAACAGAGAATCGGGAGAACCGCCGAATATGCGGCAAAAAATGGCTTTGGAATATTTGCCACCACTTTGACGGTCAGTCCGCATAAAGATTATAAACTGATTACGGAGATAGGGAAAAAATTCGCGGCAGAGTACGATATTCAGTTCCTCGACAGGGATTTCAAGAAAAAAGCGGGATTTCAGAGGAGCGTTGAACTTTCAAAGGAATATGGCCTGTACAGGCAGGACTACTGCGGTTGCGGGTTTTCCGCGCGATGACCGGAAACGAACTGAGTGAGGATTTTCGTATTGAAGAATTCGGGTGAAGTATCTGATTTAAGGAGAAACATATGTCACAGACAATATTGCCGGAGGGGTATAAACCTCTGCTGAATCCTGTGGAAACGCAGAGAGCCATAAAGAAAATAAAAGACTACTTTCAGGATGAACTTGCGTACGGATTGAAACTCAGAAGAGTGTCCGCACCACTGTTTGTCACACCCGAGTCGGGAATGAACGACAATCTCAACGGGGTGGAGCGCAGGGTTCATTTTACGATAAAGGATATGGACGAGCAGAAACTGGAGATAGTTCAGTCGCTTGCGAAATGGAAGAGATTTGTTTTGGGTAAGTACGGAATCATGCCGGGAAACGGCATATACACCGACATGAATGCCATTCGAAGGGACGAGGAACTCGACAATATTCACTCCATATACGTCGATCAGTGGGATTGGGAAAAAGTCATCCTGCGTGAACAGCGAAACGAGGAATATCTGCACGAAACCGTGAATATAATATACAACGCCATTAAAAACTTGGGGGACTATGTGAACAGGCTTTACAGAGAAGTCAGAACGGAAATCCCAAACGAAATTTTCTTTATAACATCACAGGAACTTGAAGATTTGTATCCCAACAAGACGCCCAAGGAGAGAGAGGATATAATATGCAGGGAACACGGGGCGGTGTTTATAGAAAAAATCGGTGAAGTCTTGAAATCGGGTGAAAAACACGACGGAAGATCTCCCGACTACGACGACTGGCAACTCAACGGCGACATCATACTTTGGAATGAGGTGCTGGAAAGAGCTTTTGAACTTTCGTCGATGGGGATAAGAGTCGATGCCGGTGCTATGGAAAGGCAGCTGAAAGCAGCGGACGCGGTGGACAGGCGGGAACTGGATTTCCACAGAGCCGTACTGAACGACGAACTGCCGTATTCAATAGGCGGCGGAATCGGTCAGAGCAGACTGTGCATGTATTTCCTGAGGAAGGCGCACATTGGAGAAGTACAGGTTTCCATCTGGCCCGATGAGATGATTGCGGAATGTAAAAGAAACGGGATTTTCCTGCTGTAACCTACCTTAAAATGTATTATTCAAATCTCGTGATAGACAATAAAAGCAGGTATACGGACGAATTATATACATACGGAAGCCACGAACCGCTTAAAAAGGGAGATGTGGTTTCCGTTAGTTTTGGATTGGGCAGCAAAGAAAAGAGGGCGTTCGTCTTTGAGACGAACGTAAAGCCCGGTATCGATTTAAGCAAAATAAAGGTGATTTCCGGTAAAGAAGAGGGTATAAGTCTAAATGAGGAGATGATCTCCACCGTAGTGTGGATGCGTCAAAGATACGGAATTAAGTATATAGACGGAATCAACTGTTTTATACCGCCCGGGAAGGCGCCGAAACCCGGAAAAGAAAAAATGCCGTATAAGGATCTTTGTAAACAAAATTCCGGCGTCGGCGTATTGACGTCTGAGCAGAGTTTCTGCCTTAAGCGCATAGAGGAATCGATATCTCGGAAACAGAACAAAAGTTTTCTTCTGCACGGTGTCACGGGCAGCGGTAAGACGGAAGTGTACATGAATGCGATATCGTATGCTTTGGAGAGAGGGGAGAGCACGATAATGCTCGTTCCGGAAATAGCGCTCACAAGGCAGATATCAGAACGCTTCGCGGCGCGTTTCGGCAGGGAGAATATCGCAATCCTGCACAGCAAACTGACAAAACGTGAACGATTTGACGAGTGGACGAGGGTAAGAAAAGGCACGGCAAAGATAACGATAGGAGCGCGTATGGGAATATTTGCTCCGAGCGACAATCTCGGACTTATAATTCTCGATGAGGAGCATGAAGGCACGTATAAGTCGGATCAGTTGCCAAAGTATGAGACGGTAGACATAGCGATGAAGAGACTGATGCACGGCAAGGGTACTATGATACTCGGAAGCGCGACTCCGTCAGTTGTTTCATATCAGCGCTGTAAAGAGGGGATATATGAACTTCTGGAGATGAAAAGGCGATACAACAACGTTGAATTGCCGGAGGTCGCCACCGTTGATATGCGCCGGGAATTGAGAAGCGGCAATGTGAGCATGTTCAGCAGACAACTGAAATCGAGTATGGAAAAGACTTTGTCAGCCGGCGAGCAGATGATACTGTTTCTTAACAGGCGAGGGTACTCGACTTCCATCACATGCAGGAACTGCGGCAAGACGATGAGTTGTCCCGATTGCGGTATAACGCTTGTTTATCATAAAGCGGAGAATGCCGCCGTATGTCATTACTGCGGAAAAAAACAGCCGGTTCCGGTGACATGCCCTGATTGCGGCAGCGAGGAAATAAGGCGCTTCGGCATAGGAACCGAGCAGGTTGAGGAAGAAGTGAAAAAGATCTTTCCTGAGAAAAAAGTGGAACGTCTTGATCTCGACACGGCGGGGAGCACAAAGGAAATCAACAGGATATTCAAGAATTTTGCGGAAGAAAAAACCGATATTCTGATAGGCACGCAACTTGTCGCAAAAGGTCTGGATTTTAAAAATGTGGGTCTTGTGGGAGTTATTTCGGCGGACGTGAGCCTTAACATACCCGATTACAGAGCCACGGAACGTACTTTTCAACTGGTGACTCAGGTCGCGGGAAGAGCTGGGCGAGGAGAGCGGCAAGGTAAGGTGATAGTCCAGTCCTACACGCCGGAGAATTTTGCCATAGCCGCGGCATGCGAACATGATTACAGGAGTTTTTTCAATCAGGAAATCAAGATAAGGAAATTTATGAATTACCCGCCGTACAGCGATCTGATCTCGGTGGAATTCACTTCAAAAGACGGCGACAAAGCCTTGAACCGCGCGGCAGCCTGCATGGAGTATCTGAAAAAAGCGGGACTCCCCGGCGCAGAGAACATCTTTCCGCCCCAACTGTCGGAAGCGTTCAGGGGAAAGGACAGTTTCAGATATTATATACTCATAAAATGCCCCAAAGGCGCAAGAAACGAGTACTTATACTACCTTAGTTTTTTTGAGCGGAAGGAACGGGGAAAGAAGAACGACTGCGTCCAGACCATCGACGTCAACCCATACAGCGTTTTTTAAAACTTACGGTACGGGCGGTATCAATACTGACGGAGGACGGTTTTTGAGATACTGACGCCGGCGTGTGGTCTGTCACAAAGGAAGGAAAAGGACTATAATCAAGGAGAATGTTTAATGGCAATAAGACATATAGTTAAAGAGGGCGACAGCATTTTGAGGAAAAAATGTCGTGAGGTTACGGAAATCAGCGACAGAATAAAGGTTACGCTTGAGGACATGGTGGAAACCATGAGGGCGGAGCCGGGAGTGGGACTTGCGGCGCCGCAGGTAGGCGTGATGAGGAGATTTTTTGTCGCTGAACCCGATCCCGAGTCCGGACAGGTATATTACATGATCAATCCGGAAATATACGAAAGTGAAGGTTCACAGGTCGGGGAAGAAGGGTGTCTGAGCGTTCCGGGACTTGTCGGAACCGTTGAAAGACCGCAGAAGATAAAGATGAAGGCTCAGGATATTGACGGAAAATGGCGGGACTACGAGTTTGAGGGCTTCGCCGCGAGAGTAATGTGTCATGAATACGATCATCTCGAGGGCGTTCTTTACACTGACAAAGCAACAGATCTTCACGATCCTGTGTTAGATATTGATGAAGAAGAGGAAACAACTGATAAAAAGGTGCAGGGATGAAATTGATTTTTATGGGGACTCCGGATTTTGCCGTGCCCGTCTTGGAAGAATTGATTGAGAGAGGGCATGAAGTGGGATATGTGGTTACTCAGCCCGACAGAGCGGGAAACCGCGGAAAAATTACATGTTCACCTGTGAAAGAAGCCGCAGTCGAACATGGAATCGAAACGTTGCAACCGGAGCGTTTAAGTAAGGCATGCCAGGAGAAAGGGAAGATGAGAGCTTTTGTTCCCGATGCAATAGTGGTTGTGGCGTACGGTCAGATTCTGAACGACGAAATTCTAAGCATGCCCGAACTCGGGTGCTTCAACGTACACGCCTCTCTGCTTCCCCGGTTCAGAGGAGCGGCGCCTATGCAGCACGCCATACTGTCGGGAGAGGAAAAGACGGGGATCACTATAATGCGTATGGACGAGGGACTTGATACGGGTGATATGGTGGCAAAAGAAGAAACGTATATAGGCGGGAAGAACTTTAAAGATATTCATGATGAACTTTCACGGATGGGTGCAAGACTTATGGCGGATACGCTGCCGCGGATAGAAAGCGGTGAATCGGAATATACTCCTCAGAATTCAGAGGAAGCCACCTATGCACCCAAACTTACAAAAGCAGACGGAAAAATTGATTTCGGTGGGAGAGCCGGCGATCTGAACCGGCAGATAAGAGCATTTGACCCGTGGCCCGGAGCATTCTGTGATTATAAGAATACAAAGCTCAAGATATGGAACGCTGAGGCAGTTACCTGCGAACCGCCCGTTGAGCCGAGCGCAGGAGGGGCAGTGTGCGATAAAGTACAGACAGGCGTTATAGTGAAGGTTAACAAGGACGGGATTTACGTATCGTGCGGAGAGGGAATGTTGAAAATTACAGAACTTCAACTCCCGGGGAAAAGACGCATGAGCGTTTCGGATTTTATAAAGGGAAACAGTATAGAAAAGGGAGACATACTGAACTAAGGAAAGGAGACAATATGTATTTTGATTCGACGATAATTTTACTCATACCTGCAATCATATTTTCAATAATAGCACAGACCGGCATCAAAACGACTTTCGGCAAGTATTCGAGAATAAAGAACATGAAGCGGATAACCGGTGCGGAAGCTGCCAGGATCGTTCTGGAAAATAACGGGCTGGGTGATGTCAGCATCAATCCGGTTGCGGGAGATCTGACGGACAATTACGATCCGCGCAGCAAAACTTTGAATCTGTCGGAGTCTGTCTACGGCTCCGATACCGTAAGTGCGGTGAGCGTGGCTTGTCACGAGGCGGGACATGCAATTCAGCATTCAAAAGGTTATTTCCCTCTCAAATTCAGGAATGCCATAGTGCCGGTAGTTAGATTTTCTTCAGGCATTTCATGGTTCCTTATCATTGGAGGGATACTGCTCATGAGGGCGCAGCCGGCGAGTTCCCATACGGGACTGATGCTCATGGACATAGGAATAATAGCGTTTACCGCCGTGTTCGTATTCCATTTGATCACGCTTCCCGTTGAATTCGATGCGAGCAACAGAGCGATAAAACAGATGAGAGGGTTGAATCTCGTTTCCGCTGAGGACCTTGCAGGTTCGAAAAAGGTGCTGAGAGCCGCAGCTCTCACATATGTGGCTGCGGCGACGGTGGCGCTTGCCAATTTGTTGAGGGTTTTGGCGCTTAGGGGCAGAAACTGAGCATGCTTAAGGTAAGGAACGGAAGCGCCGTGAATGACAAAGGTAAGTTGAATATGCCCGCAGGTGGAAAACGGAGCCCCGACATGGCTGTGGACATAGATCGGTTGACGGCATATTCGGCTCTTCTTAGAATAGAAACAGCCGGCGCCTATTCCAATGTTGTACTGAACGGTAAGATCGCAAAATTCGACCCCGGGCATATCTCCTTTGTAAGAGAACTGGTGTACGGAGTGGTGAAGAATAAATTCTACCTTGATTATATTATTTCGCAGCTCGTTAAAGGAGATGCATCCATTCTCGAGCCGAAGGTTTTGGTAGCGCTGAGGCTGGGACTTTATCAACTCATATTCATGAACTCTGTTCCCGACTATGCCGCGGTCAACGAAACGGTCGGCATCGCAAAAGGAAAAACGGGAAAAGAAGCCGGGCTCATAAACAGACTTCTAAGGACTTTTATAAGAAAGCGGAACGAGTTGTCTTTTCCGGAAAACATAAGAAAACGGGGAAAAAGGCTTGTCAATATGTATTCGGTCGATGCAAGCGTGGTGGAACTGTGGAAAGAACAATTCGGGTACGACAAAGCGGAGGAAATTCTAAAAAACAGCAACCTCACGCCGCCTCTCACCTTGAGAGTGAACGAGATGAAAATCTCAAAGCATGAACTCAAAAAAACGTTGGAATCACAGGGCTTTGCGGTTGATGAACCCGGAAACGATCTGCCTGTTTTAAACGTAAAGGGAAGAAACGTCTTGGACACATATGAATACGGTAGAGGTTTTTTCTCGGTGCAGGACGCTGCCTCGGTGATTGCGGTCAAGGCATTGTGTCCGAGTGAGAACGACAATATAGTCGATGTCTGTGCCGCCCCGGGAGGCAAGAGTTTCTGTGCGGCGGAAATGATGCGCGGTACCGGCAAAATATTTGCTTTTGACTTTTATTCTAAAAAAGTGTTAAATATGGAGAAGGAGTGCGAACGTCTCGGACTTAAGAACGTGGAGACGGCTCAAAGAGATGCGGTTTGTCCCGATTCCGGACTGTTCGGCAGGATGGATAAGGTCATATGTGACGTTCCGTGCACGGGTCTTGGTGTTTTCAGACGAAAACCGGAGATAAAATATAAGCCGGTTGTCGGTTCCGGCAGGGAACTGGCGCAGAAACAGTATGAAATACTGGAAAAGAGTTCGCTTTATCTGAGAAACGGAGGAAAGATAATGTACAGCACCTGTACGATAAATGAAATCGAAAACCGGGATGTTGTAAGGAAATTCCTGCGTAATAACGGAAATTTTACTTTGGATGAAGAAGTGCAGTTACTTCCGCACTTTGACCATGACGGATTTTTTTACTGTATATTGACCAAACATTTCGTGTAGGGATTGACAGAAAGGAACTTGTATACAACTATGGAGATTGGTTTTAAAACCGATAAAGGCAGAGTCCGAAGCAATAACGAAGATGCCTGCTATGTGATACCGCGGAAAAACGTATTTATCGTTGCGGACGGCGTCGGCGGCAGCAATTCCGGTGAGATTGCAAGCAGGACCGCGGTCACGGAAATCGCAAAATACATAGAGACTCACGATCTCGACGATTCTTTCGACGAGGAGGGTATAAGGGCGTTTTTCACAGAGATAATCGAGGCTGCCAATCTGATCGTTCTGGAAAATTCGATGAAATTCGAGCAGAACAGAGGAATGGCGACCACTCTTGTGTTGAGTTACATTAATGACGGGAAGGCATATATCTGTAACGTGGGTGACAGCAGGGCGTACATATTCAGAAACGAAAAACTTACGCAGATTACGGAAGACCATACGTACGTGAACAGCCTTGTGAAAGCGGGGGTCATAACCCACAAAGAGGCTGAAACGCACGGCAAGAAGAATATGATAACCAGAGCCGTGGGTGCGGACGCCGGCATAGAAATAGATTTTTTTGTTACTCCGATAAAAAATGGTGATATAATATTCATGTGTACTGACGGACTCTACGGTGAGTTGGAGGAAAGTGAAATAGTCGGGGAGTTTTTAAAAGGAAAAAATATGGGAGATACATGCTGTGATTTGATAGAAATGGCAAACGATAACGGCGGGAGTGACAATATAACCGTCGTATGCTTAAAAATTGCGGAGGATGATCTAAATGAGTAATAAATTATTGGTAGGAAGATACGAGCTGATAGAAAAAATCGGTGAAGGCGGCATGGCGGTCGTGTACAAGTCAAAGGATCGTCTTTTGAACCGCTTTGTTGCGATAAAGATATTAAGACCCGAATACACAAAAGACTCCCAGTTTGTGGACAGCTTTCGCAAGGAATCACAGGCGGCAGCGGGATTACAGCATTCCAACATCATAAGCGTTTACGATGTCGGCCACGAGGGTAACATCCACTTTATAGTAATGGAACTCGTCGACGGAAAACCTCTTAGCGAGATTATCAAAGAACGTGCGCCGATGGACTATAAGTCTGCTATTGAAATTGCGAAACAGGTAGCGTCGGCGCTCAGTCTTGCGCATGAGAACAATATCATACACAGGGATATAAAACCCCATAACATAATGATAACAAAGGACGGTACGGCAAAACTCGGCGATTTCGGTATAGCAAAAGCGGTGAGCGATGCGACCCTCACCGAAACGAGCAAAATAATAGGCTCGGTGCATTATTTTTCTCCCGAACAGGCGAGAGGGGCATATGTGGATGAACGTTCAGACATATATTCCCTTGGAATAGTTATGTATGAGATGCTTACGGGTGAAGTTCCGTTCGACGGAGACAATCCGGTTCAAGTTGCGCTTATGCACATAAACGATGAAATTCAACCGCCGTCGCGTCTTGTTCCGGGAATACCGCCGGCACTGGAAAAGATAATCATGAAAGCCACGGATCGCTTTCAGTCCAACAGGTTCAAAAGTGTCGATGATATGCTGGAGGATCTTAATAACATAGAATTTGTTACGCGCGTTGTCGGAGACTCGGCATTTACGCCGAAAAGCGACGAACATGTTGCCGACCGTCGCGAAGAAAAGGCACCGGAAAAATTTTACGATACCCGGGAAGAAAAGAGTAAGGGCAAGAAAAAGGAAAAAAGAAGATCATAATTGCCGCCATTGCGCTGCTTGCCGTGGCGGGCATAGTGGTGGGAGCGCTGTATGCGAGCGGAAAACTGCACTTTGGCAAAAAGCAGGTATCCGTGCCTAATGTAACCGACCTGACGTATTCGGAGGCAAAGGAAACTCTGGAAGATGCGGGACTTAAGGTAGAACGAGGCGAAAAAGTCGACAGTGACGATGTGAAAGAGGGCAGAGTTGCAAGACAGGATCCTCAATACAGGGAGACTGTCGATGAGGGGACCACGGTAACGATAAACATGAGCGCGGGCAAGGCGACCGCTTCGGTTCCGAACCTCGTGGGAAGACCTTACGATGAGGATTCGATAAAGGCATTGTTATCCAAGAGCGGTTTCCGTCTCGATCGGGTGGTAAAGTATGAGAAAAGCGATAAATACGAAAAGGGGCAGATAATAAGTCAATCTCCGGAGGCGGATGAAGTCTCAGAGAAAGGGGCAACGGTCAGTGTAGTGGTTTGTAGCGGTAAAAAGACCGAAAAGGTATCGGTTCCCGCGCTGATCGGACAGCCGCTGGAAAAGGCGAAAACATTGCTAAAGCAGAGCGGTCTGGTTTTAGGCACCCCTTATTACGAAGAAAACAATGTTTACGAAAAAGGCACCGTAATGTGGCAGCAGTACGACGCCGGAACAAAGCTTAAGAAAAATTCGACCGTGAACATCAAGATAAGCAAGGGATCCCCTAAGACGGAGGATCCCGGCAGTCCTGAGAACAAGAACAGAAACGAAGAAGATGATGAAGATTAAAGCTTTGTTATGAAAGGGAAGATTGTTAAAGGAATAGGAGGCTTTTACTATGTCGATACCGCTTCGGGACTCGTGCAGACCAGAGGCAGAGGCATATTCAGAAAGCAGGGACTGACGCCTTTTGTGGGCGATAATGTCGATATAGAAATACCGGAGAACGGAGACGGCGTCATACGTGAGATCCTTGAACGGCGGAATTCCTTTCTCAGACCCCCGGTGGCAAATCTGGATTGCATCATAACGGTCTTTTCGCCGGCAAAACCCAAGCCGGATTTCGGACTGGTGGATAAACTGTTGATAATGGCGGAGAGCAAAGGCATAGAGCCGATACTGTGCATGAACAAGATCGATCTGATTTCGGAAAAACAGGCAGACGAGATGCTTTCTCCCTACTCGGCTCATTACGATGTTTTTAAGGTATCCGCCATTACGGGATACGGAATCGATGAGCTTAAAGAATGTATTTCCGGCAGAGACGCGGCGTTTGCGGGTTCGTCGGGAGTCGGAAAATCTTCGATAACCAATCTTCTCATACCGGAGGCGGATATGGAAACCTCTGAGATAAGCAGAAGAACCGAAAGAGGCAGGCATACCACGCGTCATGTGGAGTTGTTCAAACTGCCGGAAGGCGGATATCTGTACGATACGCCGGGGTTTACCTCGTTTGATTTGACGGGTATTGAAGCGAAGGACTTGTCGAAGTTTTACCCTGAAATTCTAAGTTTGGAAGCCGAATGCAGGTTTGATGACTGCAGTCACACACATGAACCCGGTTGCAGAGTTTTGAAGGCGTTGCGGGATGGAAACCTCAACCCTTTAAGATATCAGTCGTATGTGAGAACTTACAGAGAACTACTGGAAAGGAGCAAGTGGTAAAAATGGCTAAACTATCACCTTCTATTTTGTCAGCGAATTTTGCGGAACTCGGAGAATGCGCCAAATGCGTTTCGGAGGCGGGTGCGGATTATCTTCACATTGACGTCATGGACGGGCATTTTGTTCCGAATATAACTTTCGGAGCGGATGTCATGAAAAGTCTGGACAAGGTAAAAACCGCGCCATACGATGTTCACCTGATGATAGAAAATCCGGATCGGTATATACCGGACTTTGTCACGGAAAAAACGGAGTATATAACGGTACATCAGGAGGCGTGTACCCACCTGAACAGAACAGTAAGTCATATCAGGTCATATGGAGTGTCGGCGGGAGTGTCCCTTAACCCGGCAACGCCGGTGGTGACGCTCGAAAACATCCTTGAGGATCTCGATATGGTTCTTATAATGTCCGTGAATCCGGGTTTTGCCGGACAGTCGTTTATACCCTCGACGCTGAATAAAGTCAGACAGCTTGTGGAGATAAGAGAAAAGATGGGGTATGATTTTGAAATTGAGATAGACGGCGGCGTCAAGGCAGACAATGTTAGAGAAACGGTTGAATCCGGCGTTGATATCGTAGTGGCGGGGTCCGCAATCTTTGGAAGTGAGAGTATATCCGCAGGTACCGAGGAGTTTTTGAAAATCATTAAATAAGCGGATATCTAAATACGTAAAACGAAAACGATTCTTCTACTCACGAAGTCGGGAAAATGCCGACCGGGCAGGCATGCGAGGTCGGCATTTAATGTTTTTGTTCATGTATTCAATTGCTATTCAGCTACGGTGAATAGGGTAATCGCACCAACTTTTGTAAGTCTTTTATTCGGAAAACCGGTAAAGGTGCCAATGGGGTTAGCTGTCAATTAGGTTTCTTTGCTTTGTTTCCGGAAGAATTTGCACCCATTTTCGGTTTGTCTTTTTCCCGTCTTTTTTTCTCTTCCTCCTGTTTCCGTCTGAGGATTTCTTCAGGTGACACGTAGTTGCTGTAACTGTAAGTTCCTTTTGCATAGTACTCGCCTCCGACATATTGAACCGAATGAGGCTGAGCTTTATATGAACCTGTCTTTGCACTCGGAATCTGATTCATGATCTTTCCCCACAACGCCGCCGCATAGCCGGACATGCTGGTGAGGGAAATGTTTATGTCGTTTCCTATCCACAGCGCCGCCGAGTATTTAGGCGTAAAACCGTCAAACCATATGTCATACTGATTCGATGTGGTACCCGTCTTACCGCCGGCGCGCGTTCCGTACACGTTTGCCGCGGTACCGGTACCTCCTGAAACTACGCCTTTCATGAGATCCGCCATTATCCACGCGACATCCGAATTAAGTACTCTTGTAGACCGGGATGACTTGGTAAGCAGGGTTTTGCCGTCGGCATCCACGACCTTGGTGTAGCAGATAGGCTCTTCAGCCCTGACACCGTTGTTCGGGAAAGTTGTATAAGCGTTCGCCATCTCAAGGGTCGTAACACCTTTACTCATACCGCCGAGAGCCAGCGCCGCCGCGTTGTTGTCATTGACTCTGCCTTTTGTTACCACGGTACTGATTCCGAATTTCTTGACCATTTTGGTAGAATATTGCTGTCCGACCTGCATCCATATCTTGTAAGCGCAGGTATTGATGGAGTTTCTGATTGCGGAGCGCAATGTGTTTCTGCCGCTGTAACCACTGCCGGCGTTGTAAGGCCATACTCTACCGTTGTTTGTTGTTCTCTCGTCCATAACCACTGAACCCGCGGTTATGTGATTTCCCCAGCCCTGCGCGCCTTGTCTGTCTATATTGTAGTTGACAAAATTGTGGGTCTTGCCCGCGGCGGCTTCTTCCGCGCCTTGTTGCAGAGCGGGAGCGTATACGCCGAGAGGCTTTATGGAAGATCCCGGCTGGCGAGGTTCCACGGCACGGTTATACAGAAGTTTTCCCTTTGTCTTTCTTCCGCCTACCATGGCCTTGATCTCACCCGTTGAATTTTCGACAATTGTCATGGCCGCCTGCGGCTGCACTACCCCCTGATTTATACTGTAACTGCTCTTTGGGATGGAATATTTCCCTCCGACTTTCTGGAAAGTCTGTTTTCCCTCCTTGCTCTGCATGAAACGGGCGGAAACTATTACATTGCCGTTGTCGTCACGCTGCTTGTATTGCTGAGGGATGTTGATATAACCGCCTGAAATTGAATTCAGTTTCCCGTCTTTCCACTTGTACATCGCAGGGAACTCAAGACTGTAGTCCGTCTTCCCGTTTACCGAGGTATTGTATATCTTAAGCCTTTTATTTGCTTTTATGGTAACGGAACCGTCGGAATTGTCCTTGATTTCATTGCTTTTAAACGTGAAACGACCGTTTTTGATATAATTCCCCAAAGAGTACAACGCAACCTTGCCGTATTTATTCAAAATATTGTTGTTGGAGTCATAATTTATGTTGGTGATCGACGGGAAGTTGCCGTTGTTCTTAAATTCTTTTTGTATCGTTTTCTGGGCTTTTTTATCCATGGTGGAATATATTTTCAGTCCACCTTTATACACCTTGTCCCAAGCTTCGTCGTAACTGAGTTTTTCTTTTTTCTGCAAATCTTTGATAACTTTGGCGACTGTGTAGTCGGTAAAATAGGCTATGGTCGAATCGTTCATGTGATAGTTCGGCTTAAGCATAGAGCGAAGTGGAACTTTCACGGCCTTTTCATACTGGGCGCGAGTTATGTACTTCTGTTCAAGCATAAGCTTGAGACATGTTTCTCGCCGTTCTTTGGAGATGTCGTTTATGACATATATCCCGCTTGAGGTCCTCTTCAATATTGAAGACGGCTTTGGCTTTGCGTCTTTGTCCAGAAGGTTGACCAGTGCCAAATTTGTCGGCGACTGCGGCAGAGCCGCAAGAGCCGCACACTGTTCGAGGCTCAGATCCTTCGGACGTTTCTGAAAGTACGCTTCCGACGCGGACTCGACTCCCCAACTGTTAAAGCCGAGGTAAATGGTATTAAGATAAGCTTCTATGATCTGTTTCTTCGATAAGTTGTTTTCCAGTTTGAGAGTATACCACGCTTCCACCACCTTACGATTGAGTGAACGCTCGGACATTCTCGTCTTTAGGTATACGTTACGCGCAAGCTGCTGCGTAATCGTACTTGTTCCGCCGACCTTGCCCCCGCCAAATACACTTTCCTTGATTGCACCCAGTATTCTGATAAAGTTGAACCCGTGATGAGTCTTAAAAGTCTTGTCTTCAAGCGCAATGTACGCATTTATGAGATTGTCGGGCATATCGTTATATCTGGCGTTGGTCCTGTTTTCCCCGGAATAGACGGAATCGACCTTTTTGCCCGATGCATCGTATATCGTCGAGTTTTCCGACAAAGTTTCATAAATTTTGGCAGTGTCGATCTTAGGCGCCGTCACAATTGCAAAGACCGAGTAAATTACCAGTGCAAGGAACAAAACCAGAAAACATAGAAGAACCGCTTTGACGATATTCTTCGGTGAAAGTGCAATTTCGCGTCCCACAACGTTAATCGTGCGGTACTGCTTGCCGTTCTCTTCATTGCCGGCAGGTTTACGCCCGGCAGTGTTGTGTTTGGAAGTGTGCTTAAAAAGTCGCATGTATTTATTTCCTCTTTCGTTCAGTGTTATCGTGCTTATTCCTCCGCCGCAGCCGTCGGTGTCTTTCACGTATACGGTGATCTGCCGTTGCGGGGAATTTCGTCAGGTTTTCAAAATCAAAAAATACAATGGTATTATAGCATACATCCAAGTCAAAGTTAAGAAAAAAGGCGTAAAATATGTGATTCCGAATGGTAAAATCCGCCTGAAGTTAAGGCAATCCGGATGTATTTGTGGTATACTTTAGACATATGAGGAGGATGAAACAATGGCTAAAGAAAAAGTAGTACTGGCTTATTCGGGCGGGCTCGATACTTCCGTAATCATGAAATGGTTAAAGGAGAACTACGACTACGATGTGATTGCAGTATGCTGCAATGCAGGTCAGAAGGAAGATTTCAATGCAATCGAAAAAAAAGCGCTTGCAACCGGTGCAATCAAGGCGATTACCGTTGATATTCAGGAGGAATTTATAACCGACTATATCTGGCCTACGTTGAAGGCGGGAGCGGCCTACGAGAACTATTTGCTGGGAACGTCAATGGCAAGACCGCTGATGGCAAAGAAACTTGTTGAAATAGCAAAGGATGAAGGCGCGTTCTACATCGCTCACGGATGTACAGGTAAGGGCAACGATCAGGTGAGATTTGAAGCTGCCGTTCACGCGCTTGATCCGTCGATCAAGATCATTGCTCCGTGGCGAATGGACGCATGGGAA
>CP016202.1:259086-332395 GCA_003433295.1 Eubacterium minutum ATCC 700079
AGTCGAGGGAAGAGCTGATTCAATATTCCAAGGAACACGGCATTCCGATCAGCCAATCGACTGCCAAGATTTACTCAAGAGATGAAAACATATGGCATATAAGCCATGAGGGCGGCGAACTTGAAAATCCGTGGAACGAACACTATGATACAATACATGTTTTGAGCGTTCCGCCGGAAAAGGCTCCGGACGAGGTCACATACGTCGAAATAGACTTTGAAAAGGGTGTTCCGGTAGCGGTGGACGGCGTTAAAATGAAACCTGTTGAGCTTCTCATGAAACTGAACGAGCTCGGCAGCAGGAACGGAATAGGCACGATAGATATAGTAGAAAACAGGCTTGTCGGAATGAAGTCCCGCGGTGTATATGAAACGCCCGGAGGCACGATTCTATTTGCCGCTCACTCGGGTCTTGAGGAACTTATTCTTGACAGAGACACCTCGCATTACAAGAAAATTGTCGGTGATAAATTTGCCGAGCTTTTGTACAATGGACTTTGGTTCACGCCTCTTAGAGAGGCGATCAGCGCATTTGTGGATGTAACGCAGGAAAAGGTTACGGGCAGGGTAAAAATGAAATTGTACAAGGGTAATGCCATCGTTGCCGCGAAGAAATCGCTTTATTCGCTTTACAATGAGGAATTTGCAACATTCAGCAAGGATGAGGTTTACAATCAGTACGATGCTGAAGGATTTATCAATCTGTGGTCGCTGCCGCTGAAGATCCGTGCAATTCAGAAGGAAACCGCGGAAGGAGGGGCAAGACAGGATGAAACTCTGGAAAGGAAGGTTCTCAAAGGAAGCGACTTCGTCGAGTGATGAATTCAATGCTTCCATAGGATTCGACCGGAGAATGTATGAGGAAGATATAACCGGCAGCATAGCGCATGCTAAAATGCTGGGGAAACAGGGGATCATATCTTCGGAAGAGTCGGAACTCATCGTTAAAACACTTAGAGAGATATTGACGGATATTGAGGCCGGGAAGATCGACTTCAATATCGAAGCTGAAGATATCCACATGAACATAGAGACGATTCTAACCGACAGGATTGGACAGACGGGCAAAAAGCTGCACACGGCAAGGAGCAGAAATGACCAGGTGGCTCTTGATTTCAGATTGTATCTGAGAAAAGAGACCGCGGAAGTTGATAAGAAACTGTCAGCGCTTCTGGAAACAATCAGAAAGCTTTCGGAGGAGCACAGCCGGACGGTAATGCCCGGATATACGCATCTGCAGAGGGCGCAGCCGGTAACGCTAGCTTATCATATGCTGGCGTATTATCAGATGTTCTCGCGGGACAGAGAGAGGTTCGCCGATTGTCTCGGCAGGATAAACAGGCTTCCGCTGGGAAGCGGAGCCCTTGCGGGAACCACCTATGACACGGACAGGCGGTTTCTGAAGGATGAACTGGGATTTGATTTGATACTGCCGAATGGAATGGATGCCGTGGCTGACAGGGATTTTGCAATTGAATTTCTGAGCTGTTGCAGTATATGTATCATGCATATGAGCAGATTTTGCGAAGAACTGATCAACTGGAGCAGTGCTGAATTCGGATTTATTGAAATTGATGATGCGTATTCGACGGGCAGCAGCATCATGCCTCAGAAAAAGAATCCCGATATGGCGGAACTGATAAGAGGAAAAAGCGGCAGAATATACGGAGATCTTATGGCGCTGCTCACCATATGCAAAGGGTTGCCGTTGGCCTACAACAAGGATCTGCAGGAGGACAAAGAGCCTCTGTTTGATGCTGTTGATACTCTGGAGGCATCGATCGGAATATTCACTGAAATGATAGCCACGATGACGGTTAATAAGGAGAGGATGGCTGCCGCTGCCAGATTCGGATATATGAATGCGACAGACGCTGCCGATTACCTCGTGGCAAAGGGGATTCCGTTCAGAGATTGTCATGAAATCATAGGGAATATGGTTCTCTATGCGATAAACAAAGGTGTCGCTCTGGATGAACTGACAATGGATGAGTTCAAATCCTTTTCAGATGCCTTTGATGATGACATATATGCAGCGATCGATATTGTGAACTGCATCAAGGCGAAGAAGTCGGAGGGATCGACCTCATTTGAAAGCGTAAAAAAACAATTATCGGATTTAGACGGTGAATAATGTTCACTCTGAGAAAGAAACTCACACCATGCGGCAGAAAGCATATGTACGCATAAAATGAAACATCAACAAAACAGATTATTCCCCTAACAGACACGCAGCCCGCATGTATTTCCGCGATTAGGAACAGACATGCGGGCTGTGTGTCTGTTCAGGGAGTGAGCATCGTTATTTTTTTGATGGAGTGATTTGGCTTTTGCTTTCCAACGAACTTTTTCAGATGTGAAGTGAGTTTTTCAATTGACTGTTGGAAAATACTGGTATAAAATGAACCCGATAGGATGCCGGGGGAACAATAAATGAGAAGAAAATTGTTTGTTTGCGCCGCGGCATTGATTGTCGGTACCCTGATAAGCGAGTACAATCTACTGCTTGCACTCATCATGCTCATGGCGGCGTTTGCGTCATACCGGATAAAAAAGGGAGAGAGCGCCGGAAGAAAAACCGAACACAAGAGAGATGCCTGCAACGGAGCGGGAAATACATTGGACGAAGTAAGCGATGCAGGTGTAAATTCCGAACGCGTTTTTCAACGTGTACTTATTTATTTCTTCATACTCGGGATTGTTTTGATGTCGGTTTCTCAATATAGAAGCATTTGTCTGGATAAAGCTTTCAGGGATAGGGAGAGTTGTTTTACGGGACGTGTGATCGCTGTTGAACAGAGGACGGCAAAAGCGCTTTACGGTTCAAACGGCTTTAACGGAAAAACTCAGAAGCAGGTCAGATATACCGTTCGATTAATCGAGGAGAACGGTAAAAAACTGTCTTTATTCAAAAGAGCAAAGGTTCTTGTCACATCATATGAAAATACGGTTCGTGAATCGATGAATGCAGCAAACCTGTCAAATCGCATATCTCTATCAAATCGCATATCCCGATCAAATCTCATGTCAAAGCGCGGACCTTCCGGCGCTGATACGTCGCATACATCCGCCGAAACATCTTATGAACTTTTAGGAAGACTCATACGATGCGAAATGACGCCGGAAAGAGCCGATGAAAACGGGAATCCGCGTTGCTTCAACTATCGATTGCACCTGAAATCAAAAGGAATAGATTATATCTCAAGACAGGACAATTTCGAGGTGATTCGCGAGAAGCACGACGCACCGGAGAGTATATTTTACGCGTTCATGAGAAAACTTATGGTGGCGAGGGAAGAATTCCTTGACGGCTTAAACCTCGACGATGAGGGGAAAGCGGTGTTGAGAGGGGTTTTGTTCGGGGATACGAGTCAAATGCCGGAAGAGACTTATGAGGAGTTTCAAAATAACGGTACGGCTCACGTTCTTGCGGTCAGTGGACTTCACATAGGTATTCTGTACGGCTTTTTCAGAAGACTTACCGCAAGAAGAAAATCAAAGGGCGCAACGATCCTGATGTTGGGATTTCTGCTTGCATACGGCTGCCTGACCATGTGGAGTGTGTCCGCGACACGTGCGATACTTTTCATCTTCATAATCGTTATCGGAGATGTGCTTGACAGACCCGTGGATATGCTTACTTCTCTGGCTGCCGTCGCCATAGTCGTCATTGTAAAAAATCCATGGAGTATATATGGCACAAGTTTTCAGATGTCATTCATGGCGGTAATATCGATATGTTTTCTGGCGAAGGTTATGTCAAAAGTGCTGCCTGAAGAAATAGGAGGCGCGGTTTCAGTTCATCTGGGAATGATTCCTTTTCTGGCTTATACATTCAACAGGATACCCCTCATTTCCATATTCTGCAATATTCCCGTAGTCTTTGCCTTGTCGATGGCAATCCCTTTTGGAATGGCGGGGTTTGCATCGTATGTGATTCTGAAAAACAGTCTTTTGTTCGGCGCGGTTTCGGCGCGTGTTACGACGATGATGGTTGAAATAAACAGGTTTCTGGAATTTAAAGGGATATTTACCGCGCAGGTGTGTTCACCTGCTTTCGGTGCATTGGTTTTCTTTTACCTGCTGTTGTTTTTCCTTTCAAGTGAATTTTTTTTCGTGCTGAAGAACAGAAAAAAATATCGTACGGTCGCCGTATGTCTGGCTTTGATACCGGTAGTATCCTTGCTGTGCGGCATTACGACGGCAACGCCGTTTGACAAAGCCACAGGAGTCATGGTCGATGTGGGTCAGGGAGACTGTTTTCATCTCAGGGTAAACGGGAATACCGGTCTGATTTTCGACGGAGGAGGAAAAGAAAACCGTAATGTGGGAAAAGATGTACTGAAACCGTACTTCCTGCATAACGGAGTGGAGAAAATAGACGCGGCTTTTGTGACTCATCTTCATACGGATCATTATAAGGGGATAGAAGAACTGAAAGAATGTTTTGAAGTCGGGAAGGTGATTGTGAAAGGACGTGCGGGCAATGAATACAGAATAGGAAAAGAGGCAAGAGTAAAGATTCTTTGGCCGGAAAAGCAGGATTTTACGGTCGATGACGAGAACATAAACAGTCTTATATTCAAAATCCATGCAGGCGGCATGAGCATTCTGATTACAGGCGACATGACGGCGGAGGGGGAACGCGCGATGACGGAGAAGTATCGCGGAACCGATGTTCTGCGCGCGGACGTACTCAAGGTTGCGCACCATGGCAGCAAATACAGCAGTACGGAAGAATTTCTGGATGCGGTAAAACCGAAGGTGGCAATGATAGGCGTGGGAAAAAATAACTATGGACATCCGTCTGATGAAGTTATTGAAAAACTTAAAGAAAAAGGTATAATTACATACAGAACCGATGTAGACGGTGCGATAGGAATAAGGAAAGAGAAAGGTCGGATTACGGTATGCCGCCAAAGGACAGAAAAGAACCGGGATATAGGGACTTTACCATGGATCTTAAAGAGAATTCATTCCGAAACACGATACTGATGTACGGAGTTGAAGATTATCTCATAGACTGGGCTGTTAAAAAAGTGAAGGAGACGTTTATAGATCCCGTGTCGGAACAGATGGATTTTCTGGCGCATGACGGACGTGATGTCACGCCGGCCGAAATCGTGACATCGTGTGAAATTTTTCCTGTGCTTTCCGAAAAAAGAGTTGTCGTGGTCAAAGACTTTTCTCTGCTCAAAAACAGCGGAGGAACTACAGGCTACGGAATCGAGGGAACGGATAATCTCGTTGAATACATATCCGATCCGAACGACAGCGCAATCGTGATCTTTGTAAATCCCGATATTGACGGCAGAAACAGGATCGTCAAGGCGCTTAAAAAGTATGGAAGCGCGTACAACTTTGAAAAATTGTCTGAAAAAGAACTCAGGTCGTTTGCAAGCAAGAGGCTCCGGGATGCGGGTGTGAAAATAGGCAACAGAGAAACGGCTCTGCTCATTAACAGCACCGGATACCTCAACAAAGAGAGCGAATACAGATTATACAATTTTGAAAATGACATAAAGAAACTTATTGCCTACTCACAAGACGGAACTGTGACGGAAGAAGGAATAGGCATGTTGATAGACGGCGACGACGACAGTTTTATATTCAACCTGATAGACGGAATCGGCGAAAACGATAAAAGCGTCGCCTTGGAGATACTTTATAACAGAATGAGAAAAAATTCATATGAGGGCGTTTCCATAGTGCTTGCTATAGCTTCACAGGTTGAACTGATGTACGAGATTAAGGAATTTATGTCGGGTCACGACGGACTTTCAAACGCATATGCGATAAGCAAATATATGCGGATACATAAGTTCAGGGTGGAAAAGGCAATGAGATATGCTTCCGCATACTCGTTGGAGAAACTGAGGTTTATGTTGCTTGAAATATACAGGACCTACACTGCGATAGTGACGGGAGTCATGAATGCGAGGACGGCGCTCGAACTTTTTATAGCGAGCATATGAGATATACAAGTGTTGACGGACTTTGAAACATCAGGATACGGTTGACGGACGGCGGGATCGAAGCGATGCGATTCAGGCGGCGAAATCCGGGAGATGAGGACGTCGTACAGAACTGTCGGCAGTAAAGGAGAAAAGTATGAAAATAAACAGTGGGCGAGCTTTAAAAGCGGATTTCATGCTACTTGTCGTTGCGGTTTGTTGGGGATTTTCTTACTATGGAATGAAAATAGCCTTAGAAGAAGTCACAACTTTCACGCTGAATACATACAGGTTTTTGGGCGCGTTCGCCGTGGCGGTGATCCTGTCATTCCCGAAACTCAGAGGAGTGAACAGGACCATGCTCATGTACAGCGGAGTAATAGGGGGTGTCCTTGCCGCTGTATACGCGGGAGCGACGATAGGCGTTCAGTACACAACCCTTTCAAACTGCGCGTTTCTTTGCGCGACCACGGTGTTTTTCGTGCCGGTACTGGAATTTATACTGTACAGAAAAAAAACATCCAAGAAAATTTTTTTTGCGATAACGATATGTTTCATCGGGATAATGCTCATGACCCTGAAAGAGGACTTCTCTTTTAATTTGAAGCATTTAAAAGGGGATTTGATAAGCCTGAGTACAGGAGTGACGTATGCGCTGGAGATAGTCATAACTTCAAAGGCTGTCAGCGATAAACGCGTCGATCCGTATATAACCGGGGTGTTCAGCCTCGCATCGTGCGGTGTAGTAATGTTGGTTCTGAGCATTACCATGGAGAATATGACCGTTCCGCATTCAGCGAACGTATGGATAGCCGTGATATTTCTTGCGGTATTCTGCACAGGGGTTGCCTTTATAATTCAGCCGATAGCGCAGCAGCACACCGAGCCGTCGCATGTTGGGATCATATTCTCGCTTGAACCGGTATTTGCGGGGATAATAGCCTTTTTGTTTGCCGGTGAAGTGCTTACGCAGAAACAGGTTTTCGGAGAAGTTCTCATTCTGATCGCACTGTTCTTCATGGAAGTCGACTTCGGAAAGATGAAAAAAAGCCGCAAACCGAAACCTTAATTGCGATTTATCGTCTGACGGGTGTGTATCTTTGACGATTTACACGTCAAAACACTCGATTTTTTTATCCCTTTAAAACAAAAGCCCGCATTGATAAATCTTTTTATCTTTTGTATAATACATTTGGTTATTTGGATTTTATATAACAACAGGAGGAAAAACGATGAGTGAAAAGAAGACTTGTGTCTGTCCCGGCAAAAGTGAGCAATTCAAAGAATTGCAGCCTGTTCTGGACAAGTATGCAAAAGTCCCGGGCAGCCTGATTACAATCCTGCAAAAGACGCAGGACATCTACGGCTACCTTTCGGTTGAGGCCATCAATCACATTTCGCTGGCAACGGGAATAAAGCCTGCAAAAATCTATGGTGTCGCAACTTTTTATGCACAGTTCAGACTGCAGCCGGTGGGCAAGTATCTGATCATGCTGTGCAAGGGAACGGCATGCCACGTTAACGGAGCCGACAGCATCGAAGAAGCTATAAGCGAGTATCTTGAAATCAGCGACGGAGAAACCACGGAGGACGGGGTGTTTACCCTTAACAACGTCGCATGTCTCGGATGTTGTTCGCTTGCGCCGGTCATGATGGTTACGAGCGTCACTGGAGATGAAACATACGGGAATCTGACGAAGGATAAGGTAAAACAGATTCTTGCAGAAATCAGGGAAAGAGCTTAGGGAGGTGGAAAAGATGAAAGTAGTAATCGGACAAGGAAGCTGCGGCATCGCCACCGGAGCCAAGAAGACGGAAAGTGAATTTCTGGAACAGATAAAGAAACACAACGTGGATGTCGATCTGACGGTTACAGGCTGTGTAGGCACATGTTACCTGGAGCCGATCGTGGATGTCTATGAAAATGACGGAAAAATGACACGTTATGTCAAGGTTCAACCCGATAAGGTGGAAAAGATCGTCGAAGAACACTTAAAAGGCGGACAAGTCGTTTCGGATTACGCGATAGATGTTGAAGACCAGCAGTTTTTGGCGAAACAGGAACGTGTGGTTCTGAGGCACTGCGGTGTGATCAATCCTGAAAAAATAGACGAATACGTTGCGGTAGGCGGATATGAATCCGCGAAAAAAGTATTGACCTCGATGTCCCGGGATGAGGTGGTCGATATCATAAAAACTTCAAACCTCAGAGGAAGAGGAGGGGCGGGATTCCCGACATGGTTCAAATGGAACGCGGCCAAAGGCAATCCGGGCAAAGAAAAATATATAGTCTGTAATGCCGACGAGGGCGATCCGGGAGCATTCATGGATCGTTCGGTTCTCGAGGGCGATCCGCATTCTCTGCTTGAGGGAATGATAATAGGCGGCTTTGCCATGGGAGCGACAGAAGGCATTATTTACTGCCGTGCAGAGTATCCGCTTGCGATAAAACGCCTTGAAATCGCAATGGAGCAGGCGAGAGAAAAAGGTTATCTCGGGAAAAATATTTTCGGAACCGGGACTGACTTTGACATAAGGATTAAAGCCGGCGCCGGAGCTTTTGTGTGCGGTGAAGAAACCGCCCTTATAGCTTCTCTTGAGGGAGAAAGAGGCATGCCGCGCCTGAAACCGCCGTTCCCTGCGGCAAAGGGATATTGGCAGCTGCCTACGAATATCAATAACGTGGAAACATTTGCAAACGTTCCGTGGATAATAGAAAACGGCGGAGAAGCGTTTGCAAAACTCGGAAAAGCGCCTTCCACGGGAACAAAGGTGTTTGCGCTCGCCGGCAAGATAAAGAAAGGCGGACTTGTGGAAGTTCCTATGGGACTTAAGGTGAAGGACGTTATATTCGGAATCGGCGGCGGAATCAAGAATGACAGGAAGTTTAAAGCCGTACAGATGGGAGGACCGTCGGGAGGTTGCATTCCTGCAGACATTGCCGACACTCCGGTAACGTACGAGGATATAGTCAAGACAGGCGCAATTGTCGGATCCGGCGGTATGATCGTAATGGACGAGGACACATGCATGGTGGACATGGCCCGCTACTTCCTCGATTTCACCAAGAAAGAGTCCTGCGGCAAGTGCAACTATTGCAGGATCGGGACCAAGAGAATGCTCGAAATACTGGAACGTATCACTAAGGGCGAGGGTCAGGACGGCGATATAGAAAAACTGGAAGAACTTGCAAATAAGATTAAAGACGGTTCGATGTGCGGTCTGGGGCAGACTGCTCCTAACCCTGTGCTTTCAACCATACGCTACTTCCGAAATGAGTATGAAGACCACATCTACAACCATACGTGCACGGCCAAGTCGTGCAAGGCGCTGATACACTATGAGATAAACGACAAGTGTGTCGGATGCACAAGATGTGCGCGCAACTGTCCGGTCGATGCCATTGACGGAGTTGTCAAAGGACAGCATGTCATCAATCAGGACATATGCATCAAATGCGGAAAATGCGAAGAGAATTGTAACTTCGGTGCGGTAGTCAGGCTTTAGGAAGGGGGAAGATGATGAAAAACTTTAGATTGAATATAGACGGAAAAGAAGTAATCGGCCTTCCGGGACAGACCATACTCGAGGTCGCAAAGGAGAACGACATATTCATTCCGACACTCTGCTATGATGAGAGAACGACCGTTTACGGCTCATGCGGCATCTGTGTTGTGGAAGTTGAGGGTAATCCTAAACTCTGCAAGGCATGTGCGACGGAAATCGCGCCCGGAATGGTAGTCAGAACGGATACGGAAAGGGTACTGGAGTCGAGGAAGACGAACCTCGAACTTCTGGTCTCCAATCATAACGGTGATTGTATAGCGCCATGTAAGCTCGCATGTCCGGGCGGGACCGACTGTCAGGGATATGTGGGACTTGTGGCAAACGGTGAATTTGCAAAATCAAACGAACTCATAAAGGATAGAATTCCGCTTCCCGCATCCATAGGACGTGTCTGTCCGCACCCTTGTGAAGACGCGTGCAGACGAGGTCTTGTGGAAGAACCTATAAGCATAATGGAGATTAAACGCTTTGCGGCTGACATAGATCTCGCATCGGAGGAACAGTACCTGCCGGACATGGAAGAAGATACGGGTAAATCCGTTGCAATCATCGGCGGCGGTCCGGTGGGACTTTCCGCAGCGTACTTTTTGAGGCAGAAGGGGCACGATGTAACAGTGTTCGATGCCATGCCGAAATTTGGAGGAATGCTTCGTTACGGAATACCTGAGTACCGCCTGCCGAAGGAAGTACTGGACAGTGAAATCAAGATCATTGAGGCTATGGGGGTTGAACTTATTCCCAACACCAAGGTCGGCGTAGACATTCCTTTTGATACGATAAGAAACGATTTTGATGCGGTCCTCCTCGGGATCGGAGCATGGGTTTCCACCGGAGTCGGATGTCCCGGAGAAGATGCGGACGGAGTGATCGGAGGAATCGACTTTTTACGCAAGGTCGTGCGTAACGAACCCGTGAACCTCGGGAAAAAAGTTGCTATAGTCGGCGGAGGCAACACCGCGATGGACGCTTGCAGAACCGCGGTACGTCTTGGCGCGGAAGAAGTGTATAACATTTACAGAAGAACCAAGGACGAGATGCCGGCCGACCTCATCGAAATAGAAGAGGGTGAAGAAGAGGGCGTAATATTCAAAAACCTGACAAATCCGCTTGAAATCGTAAAAGATGAGAATGGCCACGTAAAACAGATAATTCTGCAGTGCATGGAACTTGGAGAACCTGACGCTTCCGGTCGTCGTCGCCCTATGCCTATAGAGGGAAAGACTGAAACTCTCGATGTGGACAACGTCATACTTGCGATAGGTCAGGCTGTCGACGCGGAATTGTTCGATGTCGAGAAGACAAGGAAGAACGCGATAGCCTATGACGACGACACTTTCATGACGAGCATACCGGGAGTGTTCGCCGGCGGAGATTGCGGAAACGATAAAATTTCGATCGCCATAGAAGCGATAGGGGATGCGAGAAAGGCTTCCATAGTCATAGATTCGTATCTGAACGGCAAGACCATAAAATATGAAAAACCGTTTGTAGTAGAAAGAACCGACATTACGGAAAAAACATTTGAAGACCGTGAAAGGCTCTGCCGTGAAAAAGCCGATCAACTCACCGCCGCGGAGAGAAAGGATAATTTCTCCGAAGTCGTGTATGGGGGGCTCACGGAAGAACAGGCTGTCAGAGAAGCCAACCGCTGTCTGGAATGCGGTTGTCACGACTTCTTTGAATGTAAACTCATAGAACTTTCCAACCAGTACGGCGTGAAGTCCGATCGCTTCTGCGGAGAAAAGAATCTTACTAAGATTGAAGACGACCACCCGTTTATCGTGAGGGATTCCGATAAGTGCATATTGTGCGGGCTTTGTGTAAGAGTCTGCGACGAGGTCATGGGAGTCGGAGCTTTGGGACTTGTCGATAGAGGTTTTGATACCGTTGTGGCGCCTACCTTGGGACTTCCTCTTGCGGAATCCGGATGCGAATCCTGCGGTCAGTGCGTAACATGCTGCCCTGTCGGAGCGCTGCAGGAAAGACAGTCGGTTCAGAAAGAGGTTCCGGTCGATACGGAAGTCACGGAAACCACGTGTTCTTACTGTTCGGTAGGATGCAGCCTCGATCTGGAATCCCACGGCGATATGCTGATCAAGGCGAATCCGGCAAAAGACGGATACGTTAACAGGGGGATCTGCTGCGGAAAGGGCAAATGGGGATTTGACGCGTCCATGTTGGAAGACAAGATCGTGGATCCTATGGTAAAGGACGAGAGCGGCAAATTCAGACTCACGGATTACCACGAGGCATTTGTCATGATGGCGAAGAAACTGGAGGCCGTTGCGCAGAGAAACGGTCGTCAGAGCATAGGAATAGCGGTTTCCGATCGTTATACAAACGAAGAAGCTTACGCAATCAAAAAGTTTGCCGATACCATAGGTGCCGTGACATTTACCTTCAACAGACGCCAAAGCGGTGTAAAGGAAGTGCTGGGATTGCCGTACGAAGCTTCACCGAACACTATCGACGAACTGCTTTCAACCGATGTGGTCCTTGTTCCGGGCTTCATAAAGAAAAAGAACCCCGTTATCTGGAACAAGATCAAGCAGGCTTCTGAAACGGGTGCAAAGGTTATAGTCGTTACCGCGGAGGGCGCGGATGATTCATGGAAATTCGCCGACAGGATCATTGAAACGCCGAACGACACGACTTTCCTGAAGAAGATCGCGAAAGCACTTGTGGAAATGGGCAAGAGCAGCGACGCGAAAGGATTTGAAGAGTTCAGGAAATCCCTCGGCGATGTGGAAGCTTGCGATGACTGCAGAGAAATTGCGGAACTGTACGCCAACGCCAAAAAGGCCATGATAGTTTATCAGCAGAACATATTGTCGGAAGAAGCCGGCAGGCTTATCGGCGAGATAGCCTTGCTTTCCGGTCACATAGGAAAGCCGAGGGACGGAATTCTTGAAATAAAGCCTAAGAACAATTCGCAGGGGCTTTTGGATCTTGGAATCGAAGCGGGGGCGGAAATTCTTAAGGATCTCAAGGGACTTATCATCTTCGGCGAAGACCCTAAAGATGCCGACTTATCCAACCTGGAGTTCCTCGGAGTCTCCGACATATTCATGACGCGAACCGCGGAAAAAGCCGACGTATTTATACCGGGTACGGGCTTTGCCGGCACATCCGGAACCTATACCAACACGGAAAGAAGGCTTTTACCTGTGGAAGCTGCCATAGACGAGGATGTGGACTTCAGCAACTGGGAGATAGCGACGGAACTTGCACACGTGTTTGAGGTGGAATTTAACTTTGAAGACGAGTACGATATTTCGGTAGAGATGAATGACAGAATCCCGACGTACAGGCACGCGGAAGAAGGAGAAATCCTCGGAGGACAGCTAAAGGCGCATGAGCCTAAGTTCATGAAAGCGGATACAGTCAAGCTGGTTGATGAGCTGCCTTGCACCGACGCCCTCATGGTCGCAACGTCAGCAAGGATTCCTGAGGCGGTCAAAGTGCCGGAAATGGAGTCATAAAGTAATCAGGGACTTGACTTTTTAAGGCGACGGCTTTAGAATAAGGCAAAAAGTTATAAAAAGTTATCGTTAAGGAGGAAGTATAATGAAAATTTACAAAAAACGTTTTAACCTTGCACTGCTCATCGTTTTGACGGTTTCGGTCGCGCTGGCATTCAGTGCATGCGGTAAAAAAGAGAAGAGTGCTCTTGAGATATTCAAAGCCGCGAGCAAGAATGTTCAAAACGCGAAGGATGCGAAGATTGAGAACGGAAAGATGACCGCGGCGCTCGATCTGAGCGGTCAGAAGATGGAGTTAAATGCGGATATCAACGGACAATTCATTAAATCCACAACCGACAATCCACTGGATTTTCAGGGATTTATGGAAGTATCCATGAATTTTGCGGGAAACAGCAACAAGACAAAGGCATATATGAAGGATGGCAATGTCTATCAGGAGAGCACCACCGCTGCGGGAACTACCAAGACAAAGAGTCCTATCGGTATAACGCAGGAAGCGCTCAAGCAGTTAACTAAAGACGGCAACGATATGAAAATCGATGATTTTGTCAAGGAAAACAGCAAAGACGGCGATAATATTAAATTGACGATCGACGCCAATAAGTATATTGAAAAAGCTATGGAGAAATTCGACAGCAAACAGAAGGCGGGAGTCGATAAAGCCAAAATAGAGAAACAACTTAAGGGTTTCGGAATCAAAGACGTACTCATAGAGGCGAAGGTCAAGGACGAAAAATTTCAGTCCATAAAGTACACTTTTGAAGTAAATATCGATGGAGGTGCGCTCGGCGGAGGCACTGCAGGAGGCGCTAAAGGAGGGAATAACAAGATAGGTATGAAAATTACGATTGACTTCCCTAAAATAACACTGGATTCAGGTGAACAGATTCAGTTCCCTGACTTCAAGGATTTCAAAAGTGCGCCTGCCAACCCTGCAAAGAAGACCAACCCGTTGCTGTAACGGAAACGGACGTTGAAAAAAGGCGCCGGAATTCATAAAACGCCGAAATTCCCGGTCGGGGCAAGTTTCTCGGAAACTTGCCCCGACCGGGAGGAAAGGCGTTATTTTTTTGCGTTTTTTATAAGTTCCAACGCGTTTGCTTTAGTCAGATCCGTGACAGTTTCGCCACCCAGCAGACGCGCGATTTCATCAACCGAGGAATTGCCGTCAAGCATTTCTATATGCGTATAAGTGCTTGTATCGTCGGTTTCCTTGTATATTCTGTAATTTGCATCTGCGCAGGCCGCGATCTGCGGAAGATGGGTTATACATATCACTTGATGGTTTTTTGCGATTTCGTTGAGTTTTCGACCTACGACACTTGCCGTTATTCCGCTTATGCCTGAATCTATTTCGTCGAATATAAGCGTAGGAATGTTGTCGGTGCCGCCGGTAACATTTTTCAGCGCGAGCATTATACGTGAAATTTCACCGCCCGATGCAACCTTGGCCAGCGGTTTCATAGCTTCGCCCTTGTTGGCGGAAATCAGTATTTCCACATCATCTCCGCCTTTTGCACCGATCGTGGAAGCCGGACTCACGGCAATTTGAAAACGCGCATCTTTAAAGTTCAGATCGTAGAGTTCGTTCTCCACCGACCTGCTCAGTTTTTCGGCAACCTTAAGCCTGCATTTGCTTAGAAGCACGGTCTTTTCTTTGAGAACGGAAAGTTTTTCCTGAGCCGATTTCTCCAGCGTATTCTTCATTTCCTCAAAGTTCTCCGCGGCAAAGACCTTTTCCGCAATGCTTTTACGATAACTGAGTATGGATGCTATTTCCGAACCATATTTTTTCTTCAGGTTTTCTATGGTATCGAGTCTTGTGATCAGAGAATCGAGTTCCTGCGGCGTGTAGTCCTGCGCATCTATAAGATTTGACATTTTGGACAGAACATCCTGCACGATGTAGTATGCATCACCGAGCAAATCCGAGAGTTCACCGAGGTTGTCCGAGCAGGATGCTATGTCCTCAAGTACATGCTTCGCCTGACCTATTGAAGAAAGGACGCCGATATTCTTTCCGTCCGAGTCATCCAGCAAGCGATACGATTCTTCAAGGCCTTGGAAAATTTTTTCGCTGTTCTGCAAGAAAGCGATTCGACTCAACAACTCTTTGTCTTCATCAAGTTTCAGATTGGCGTTGTCTATTTCATTCATTTCGAATTTGAAAAAGTCCATACGCTTCAGATTTTCACGTTCATCGGTTATGAGGCGATTCAGCTTCTGACGGCTCGACTTGTATTCCTCATATGCGCGGGAAAACTCCGCCATTAAAGGAAAAATTTCGGTATGCCCGTAAGTATCCAGAACGTTTATATGCTCATCGGGGTTCAATATCAGTCTGTTGTCGTACTGTCCGTGTATATCCGCAAGTTTTCCGGCAAGAGTTGAAACTTCTGTAAGTGTAACTATCTCCCCGTCAATCTTACACAGGTTTTTCCCGTTTCTTGCGATTTCGCGCGTGATTATATATTCCCTGACGTTACCCTCGCCGTCTTCATCCTCTGCTACAAGTTGAATGATCGCCTTATCTTCGCCGTTTCGGACAAACGAAGAATCCGCCCGCGCACCCAAAGCGAGACTCACCGCCTGTACAACTATGGATTTTCCGGCGCCGGTTTCTCCTGTTATGATATTGAGACCCTCCCGCAGATCAATCTCCGCATCGGATATTGTTGCAAAGTTTTTTATCAACAGATGACGCAGCATGGCTATTTGGTGGACTTGATAAGCAACATATCGTTGAATATGGCAAGTATTTTTTCCACATTTTCCTCTTTGTCAATGACCAAAAGCAGAGTATTGTCACCCGCAACGCTTCCGACAAGGTGAGGGAGATCTATACAGTCGATAGCCTCGCATGCCGCCGAACCGCAGCCTGACAGAGTTTTTATTATGATGAGGTTCTGAGCGGATTTGAATGACAGTACCGTCTCTCTGAAAATCTTTATAAAACGTTCGGAAATAGGGGTGTCATGTCCTGTGCTGACAGCATACTTGTAACGACCGTTGACGTTAAGTATCTTTACAAGCTGAAGTTCTTTTATGTCTCTTGAAATCGTTGCCTGCGTCACTTTAAAGCCCTCTTCTTCGAGCAGGTTGGCAAGCCTTTCCTGTGTGTCGATCTCGTACTTTGTTATGAGATCCAGAATCTTGTTTTGTCTAGAATAACGCATATTTTTACCTCGCATATCTATAACTTTGGACTTATTTTTAATCATTATATCACAGTGGCGGCGGAAAATAAATACGAATATTGTAACTTTTTTTCCAAAAAAGCAATAAGGAGATTTCCGGTTTAATTTTCCCGAGCTGTATAGTATAATGTATTGACTGTTCTTTAAGTACCCGCAGAACTTTATTATTACACATCAATCTGTAAAATATACAAATGGAAAGGCGTAAAATGAGGATTTTAGGTATTGATCCCGGATATGCCATAATGGGCTGGTGCGTTCTGGATATGAAGGGCAACACGTTCAAACCTGTGGACTACGGTTCAATAACTACCGACGCAGGGCTTGAAATGCCGATAAGGTTGCAACATCTCTATTCCGAACTGGTTTTCATAATAGAAAAGTACAAGCCGGAAGAAGCAGCCGTGGAAGAACTTTTTTTCACCACCAACGCGAAGACGGCAATCAAGGTCGGAGAAGCGCGGGGAGTCGCGATGCTGGCATGTATCAACGGCGGGCTTGAGGTGAGCGAATACACGCCGTTGCAGATAAAGCAGGCTTTGGTGGGTTATGGAAGAGCGGACAAAAAACAGGTTCAGGCGATGGTGAAAGCTATACTCAATCTGGACGAAGTGCCGAAACCCGATGATACCGCCGATGCGGTGGCGGCGGCAATCTGCCACGGTCACTCTGCCGGAAACAGGCAGATAAAGAATATGAAACTTATGAAACTGAAATAAAATGACAGATCGGAACGTTTTGTTGAAGTAAAAACACCCGTGCGGGTCCGACAGGACTGAAACAGCCGCGCGAACATAAAACATTCAGGAGTTTGCACACGTAAAATGATAAGGTTTTTAAAAGGAAAATTTCATCCGTACATCGACGGTACGGCGGTGATAGAAACATCGTCCGGCATAGGATTTCTGGTCAACATACCGGCGAATTCATTGTTGTACAAGCATATGGAGGGGGAAGATGTCAAGGTTCACACTCACATGATTGTAAGAGAAGACGATATGAGTCTGTACGGCTTTGACGACAGGGAGGAACTTGAACTTTTCAAACTGCTTATCACGGTTAACGGAGTCGGCGCAAAGGCGGGCATGGCTATTATGAGCATTTTGCCGCAGACACAACTCAGACGTGTCATAGCCACAGGCGATGCAAAGGCCATTACGGCGGCAAACGGAATCGGAAAGAAAACGGCGGAGAGAATAATACTGGAGCTGAAGGATAAAGTGGGAGAATTTGTTCCGGAAGAGGGGATTTCCGAAACAGAAATCCGATTCGTTCCGGGCAACCGGCGTGCGGAAGCGGTCGGAGCTCTGATCTCTCTGGGATATGGCAGAGGTGAAGCGGAAAGGGCTGTTTCCGCGATAGAGGGTGATGATTTGAATGTGGAGGAATACATCAAACTGGCACTGAAGGAAATGTGATTGCAGTCGCGGGATGATTGCAGTGAAATGGATTACGGTACGAAATAAATGGAAGAAGAACGCATAACACAATCCGGCGCCATACAGGCGGATATTGGACAAGATGTCACGCTCAGACCTCAGCGTCTTGATGATTTCATAGGTCAGAAAGTCGCAAAAGAGAATCTTAAGATATTCATCGAGGCGGCAAAACTCAGGCATGAGCCCTTGGATCACGTCCTGTTCTACGGACCGCCGGGTCTGGGGAAAACGACGCTGGCAGGCATAATCTCAAATGAACTCGGAGTGGACATCAAGATAACATCGGGACCGGCAATAGAAAGAGCGGGCGATCTGGCCGCCATATTGACAAATCTCAACGACAATGACGTTCTGTTTATAGACGAGATACACAGACTTAACAGAAGCGTGGAGGAAGTGCTGTATTCGGCGATGGAGGATTACGCCCTTGACATAGTCATCGGCAAAGGTCCGTCGGCAAGATCCATACGCTTGGATATAGCAAAGTTCACTCTTATAGGAGCAACGACAAGGGCGGGAAGTCTGTCTGCGCCGTTGCGCGACAGGTTCGGCGTTATCAGCAAATTTGAGATATACGGTAACGATGAACTGACAGATATAATAAAACGCTCAGCAAAGCTCATGAACGTTCCCGTGCAGGAAGACGCAACCGCGCTGATGGCAAAATGTTCGCGGGGAACTCCAAGGGTCGCAAATCGCCTTTTGAAGCGAATAAGAGATTTTTCGCAGGTCAAGGGTAACGGTACTGTAGATAAACAGATAACCGAAAAAGCCCTGAAGGCGCTCGGCGTTGACGCTCTCGGCCTTGAAAAACTTGACAGGGAGATACTTTCAACCGTCATAGAAAGATTTTACGGAGGTCCCGTGGGCATAGACACAATTGCCGCTTCTATAGGCGAGGAACGCGTTACAATCGAAGAAGCTTACGAGCCGTATCTGATACAGTCAGGACTATTGTACCGGACACAGAAAGGCAGAATGGTATCAAGACTCGGATACGAACACATGGGACTTAAATATCCCCATGACGGGGAAGACGAATTTGAAGGTGTGCAGGAAGAGTTTGAAAACTTGCGGGAGAAGTAAGTTTTTACTTATGGAGAACAGATGAGAATCGAAGATTTTGATTACGATTTGCCGGAAAGACTGATTGCGCAGACACCGAGCGGAGAAAGAGACCGGTGCAGGCTGATGGTTTTGAACCGCGCGGACGATACGATAGAGCATAAATCGTTTCGGGACGTGTTAAAACATCTGCGGCCCGGTGACTGTATGGTTCTGAATGATTCAAGGGTGATACCGGCAAGATTGTTTGGAAAAAAAGAAAAAACGGGTGCCGGAGTTGAATTCCTTCTCAGCAGGAGACTTGAGGGTGATATCTGGGAAACGCTTGTAAGACCGGGAAAAAGACTGAAACCCGGCGATGTTGTAAACTTTGGAGACGGAAAGCTTAAAGCGGAAATTATAGATTACGGCGACGACGGCACCAGACATGTACGTTTTTTCTACGACGGAATATTTATGGAGCGTTTGGAGGAACTCGGCAGAATGCCTCTTCCGCCATATATAACGAGGGAGAGTACGGAAAAAGACAGGGAGATGTATCAGACCGTTTACGCCAGAACGGACGGTTCTGTTGCGGCTCCGACCGCGGGACTTCATTTTACGGAAGAACTCTTGAAAGAGGTAGAGTCCAAAGGCGTGAAAATTGCGTACGTAACGCTTCATGTCGGTATTGGAACGTTTCGCCCCGTAAAATGCGATAATATTGAAGATCACGAGATGCACTTTGAGGAATATTCGATAAGTGGATCTGCGGCGGACACCATAAACAGCGCAATAGAAAGAGGGGACAGAATCATCTCAGTAGGGACAACTTCAGCAAGAACCTTGGAAAGTGCGGCTTATTCCGACAGGTCATCCGGTAAGAATTTCGTACACGCAGGAACGGGAAACACGGGGATTTTCATCTACCCGGGATATGAATACAAGATAGTAAAAGCACTTATAACCAACTTTCACCTGCCGAAGTCGACGCTCATAATGCTGGTTTCGGCTTTGTACGACAGGGAGAAGATTTTGAAAGCCTACGATGAGGCGGTAGGCGAGGAATATCGTTTTTTCAGTTACGGCGATGCAATGCTTATAGAGTAAATAACGTGGAAACGGTTAATTCGGTACAGCGGAAACATAGAACGGTTAATTTAATTGATATAGAGGAAACATAGAACGGTTAATTTAATTGATATAGAGGAAACATGGAACGGTTTATTTGATTGATATAGGGGAAACATAGAACGGTTAATTTAATTGATATGGCGGAAATATAGAACAGCCAATTTGATTGATATAGCCGAAATATAGAACAGTTTATTTGATACAACGACAAGATAAAATACTTTATTTGCTATAACATATAAAGTAGAGAAAAAGGAAGGAAACAGAAATGATTTTAGATTTTAACACGATGCCGGATTTGACATGGAGTAATTTCAGAGGCGGGGAGAACAATACGACAGCGAGGATGTACAAGGATACGAGGAATCAGATAATGTTCCTCAAACTTGAACCCGGCGCATCCATGGGCATTTACAACCATGAGCACAGCACAGAAATGATATATCTCCTGCAAGGGACGGCAACGGCAACCTTTGACGGCGTAGAGGAGGAACTCCTTCCGGGGATGTGCGCATACTGTCCCGAGGGACATTCCAATAGTGTTAAAAATACGGGAAAAGAAGATTTGATATTCTTATCGGTGGTTTCGAGATTTAAGGAGAAATAATGTCGATGACGAAGACGACGGCGACAACAGACCACGCCGCCGGTGGGAAGGTGAAACCGCATTCGGGGGAGTCGGCCGGAGTAAAGCAGACGTCGACCTCGGGGGCAACGTCAAACCCCGCGGTGACGTACCGGCTTTTGCATCGTGACAGTAAAACAGGTGCAAGAAGAGGTGTCATCCATACACCGCACGGAGATATCCAAACGCCGGTCTTCATGCCTGTCGGTACGCAAGCTGCGGTAAAAGCCATGCGCCCCGAACAGATTGACGATATGGGCGCGGAAATCATACTGGCAAATACGTATCACCTGTACCTGCGTCCGGGAGATAATCTGATAGCGGATGCAGGCGGTTTGCATAAATTCATGAACTGGAAAAAACCGATACTTACCGATAGCGGCGGCTTTCAGGTTTTTTCCCTCGGCAAACTCAGAAAGATCACCGAAGAGGGCGTTAAATTTCAGAGCCATATTGACGGTGCAAAGCATATTTTAACGCCGGAAAAGGCGGTTGAGATCCAACAGAATCTGGGTTCCGACATAATGATGGCATTCGACGAGTGCGCGCCGTATCCCGCGGACAGGGCCTATATAAAAGAATCCATGAACAGGACGATAAGATGGCTTAGAAGATGCCGGGAAGCTCAACTTGAAGGTTTTCATGGAAACACCGACAAACAGGCTCTGTTTGGGATCGTGCAAGGTGGAATGTACAAGGATCTCAGACATGAATGCGTAAAGACTATGGTGGACATGGATCTTCCGGGCTATGCCTTAGGCGGACTTTCCGTTGGTGAACCGAAAGAGCGGATGATAGATATTCTGGATGAATGTGTGGACGATCTGCCTGCCGGAAAGCCGCGTTACCTTATGGGCGTGGGAACGCCGGATTACCTGTTTGAAGCCGTTGAACACGGCATCGACATGTGTGATTGTGTCGAACCCACTCGTATTGCCAGACACGGACTTGCGACGACTTCACGCGGAAGAATAAATATAAAAAATGCGAAATTTGAGCGTGACTTTATGCCGCTTGATCCTGAGTGTGATTGTTACACATGCCGCAATTACAGTAAGTCTTATATAAGACATGTTTTCAAAGCGGGAGAGATGATGGCGGCCATGCTTTTGTCAAATCACAACCTGCACTTCCTGATAAAGCTGATGCAGAACATGCGAACCGCCATAGAGGAGGACAGGTTTTTAGAATTTAAAGAGGAGTTTTATGCCAGATATTACGGATAAATGCATGGACAACCGCACGCGCGGTGAGTGCTGTGAACGCGTCGGAAACGACAATGATTTCACCGATAAATGCGTCCATGACGACTTCTGCGGAGGCTGTGTGTATCAGGGAATCGACTACGACGAACAATTGGCCGAGAAAGAAAATGAAGTTCGGGAACTCTTTTTCCGGGAAAATCTTAAGCCCAAGCGTTTTGAGAGCATTGAAGGGTGCCCCGAGCCTTTCAGACTCCGATACAGGAATAAGATGGAATATACCTTTGGAGATATGGAGAAAGACGGTCCACTGTGTCTTGGCATGCATCAAAGAGGGCGATTCATGTCTGTTGTGACGGTGGATGAATGCCGCCTTGTGGATGAAGATTTCAATAAAATATTATCGTATACTCTCGAATTCTGCAAGATGAGAGGCTATCAAAAATATCACAAGAAGAGTCATAAAGGTCTGCTGCGCAACCTTATCATCAGAAAGGGAGAGCGAACCGGCGAAATCCTCGTAAATATTGTTACTTCAAGTCAGGGAGAAGAACATGATGGCGATGCGAGGTTACAGGACAAGATGAATCATGAGAATCCGGAATCCGGAAAAAACCGAGAACGGCATGCGGAACAGTATACAGTTTCGTCGTTTCATTCGTGTCATGCGCCATCTTACACGCGGCAGGCTGTTTTTGATGCGGGCGAATGGGTTGCCGGCATGCTTGAGCTGCATATAAACAATAAGATCGTCGGCATAATGCATACCATAAATGACAACATCGCCGATGCAGTCAGGTGCGATGAACTGAGACTTTTGTTCGGCAGAGACTATTATTTTGAGGTAATAAACGGTCTGAAATTCAAGGTTCATGAATTTGCCTTTTTTCAGACTAACGTGGAGGCCGTTGAACGGCTTTACACAGAGGCAATCGACCTGATTCCGGATTTTTCGGGCAAGGAGGTCTTTGACCTTTATTGCGGAACAGGCACGATAAGTCAGATCGCCGCGCTAAGGGCAGGGCACGTGCTTGGAATTGAGATTGTCAAGGAAAGCGTGGACTCCGCCATTGAAAACAGCAGGATAAACAGACTTTCAAATTGTGATTTTATCTGTGGAGATGTCTTTGAAGTGCTCGAGAACTCCGCCGGCAGGACACCTGATGTTATTTTCCTCGATCCGCCGCGTGTCGGCATAAGTACGGAAGCCGTGTCCAAGATAGCGTCGTATGGCGTTCCCCGTATAGTCTACATATCATGCAATCCCAAAAGCCTTGTTAAGAACCTCGTTCAATTCAGAGATTCAGGTTACGAGATTATATATGTAAAACCGTTTGACAATTTCCCGATGACGCGGCATGTTGAGACGATCGTTCTTTTGTCAAAAATAAAGCCTTAAAACTGTATAAAATACTTGAAATAAAGGGACTTCGTATAAATGGATAATTTACCGGAATATGAATTTGATGATATATAGATGCTTTTGATACATGTGACCCGATAACAGTAGTCAATAACTTGTCTGAATTTATCTTCAGTTTGATTCGAACCATAGGAATGATACTTTTAAGATTTGGGATCGTTCAAATTGGACTGTCACTAAAATCTCATGATTCATCTCAAAGAGCGAATGGATTTTCAACATTGGCAGGAGACGTTATCATAACCTTTGCATAGGAAATATTGAATCGTATTGTAGGATAATAAGGGCAGCCGAAAGATTGTTCTTATACATATAGATACTATTATAGTACAATAAATATACTTTTAATAAATGTGGGCATCGAACAATTTATAGTTTAATTGTATAGAGAGTGAGGTTATGAGAAAACAATGAATGATATATCAAAAACAATAAAAACAAATTTTTTGCCTGTAGCATTTGTAAAAGATGGCCATGTAAAAATTGAAGGTAAAAAAGGGGATGATTCTTATGAAGATTATTTGCGTGAACTGCTTAATCACTCTAAGCATTTCATGATATTAACAAAGGGCAACAAATTAGAAAGACCCTTAACTGAAAATAATGGAGAAAACGATGCAACTTCAGAGAAATACAGCATAGACTTTAAATTAATTTTAGGAAACAGTGCACAAAAGGCTATTGCAAACACTTCTCGTCGAATTTCAACCAATAAAGCAAAATCAATTTATTTTGACCATAATCCAAGAGGAAATGGCGAATATAAGGCAGTGCGTTTGCATGCATTGTTGCGAGATTATAATCAAAACGAGTTGAGAGAAATAATCAAAGATGATCGTTTAAAAGATAGAGATATAGATGATATAGAAAAAACCGATATTAGTTGTTTTTTAAAATCATTAATGTATAATAAAAATCTTTTCCTGTTTTTTCCTGTCGTCTTTTATAAAGATGATGACAGGAAAATAACTATGGATAGTTTATGTGAATTGTTATTTGAGGATTTTCAAAATGCACTTAGATTAAGAACGGAAAAATTTCCAAAGTATGATACCTATTTTGCAATTATATATGAAAAAAAACTTATGATTGCAAAGCATGAAAAAAACAATCTGATTTTTATAGAAAATGTTGAGCTTAGACATAGCAAAACATTTAATAGAATAAAAGGATATTACGATCAAGTTTCCTTTGTAAGGGAATATTTATAAGTAGCATGTATGACCGACTTTCAATAGGTCGGTTTTATTATGTTTGTAAATATAAGAAAGTGATTTATGAATAAGTTAGAGTTAATAGGTGATGCAATAATGTATTCAAAGAAGAAGTTAAGAGGTGAATTGTGTTGTCCAAAAAATATCCGCACCCCGTCTCATTTCAAATCGTTCCTGATTTCGATAGGTGTGACGCCGTAAATATCCTTAAATGCTCTTTGAAAGAAACCATCTCCATAATAGCCAACACTTTTTGCGATTTCTACAATAGGGAGTTCTGTGTTGGAGAGCAACTCAAGTGCTTTTGACATTCGCAGCCTTTTTCTATATCCGTTAATAGTTACACCATAGAGTTCTTTAAAGCCGGTAACAATCTTTTGCTGGTTGATTGCAAAACGTTTGGTTAATTCCGTGATGGTTGTATTGCCCGAATAATGATCCTCAAGGTGTTTTTTTATTAATGCCAAGGTTTGTTTGTCAGTGTCGGACAGGTGTAGAGTTTGCTTTTTGTCATGCTCCGTGATGTACTCAAAGAGAAGTGAGAAAACTTCTAAAGCCTTGCCTTCGATATATAATTTCAAAGCATCTCCGGTCAAAGTACATTCTTTCAGTTGATTGCAGATAAAAGTTATTTTAGGAATGTTCAATAGTCCGGAATTCAATGAAGCAGCAGCTAAATCCCAGAATTTTTCAGGCAAAGAAATAGGAAGCTTATCAAAAAAGTTTTTTCTAAAGGCAAAACCAACATTGATGAGTGGAATATTCTCCTCAATTTTTTTATAGCCATAGAAAAAATAAGGATGATTTACATATGCATTTAATCCATATTCGAAAGTAATATTTTCTGCTTTTTTCTCATAGAGAGAAACGGATCCTTCGTAATACTGCCCGATCTCAATCATTTTTTCATGTACACATTCTACAACTACAAATGGCTTTTTTAAGGAACAATTTGAAATGATTCCCATTGCACCTTTCGGATCGCCTAAAATACTGAAACCTCCGCTTCCTATCTCTTCGGGCAATATATAATCTATTCTGCCGTTGGTCTCGGTTTTAATAAATCCAAAATCTATAAAGTCTTGCCAGTAATCTTCAACAAATCTCATAAAATCTCCTTTTCATTTTAAAATATTTCCTTCTCTTATTAAAGAGGATTATACATCAGATGTATTGATAAATACAAGTATAACAACCGGAACCCTTTTCTAATTAAAGAATTCATCGATTGACTTTATTTGTTAGTCAGATTAAAATGGTTCAAAGTTATAGTTCTCTAACCTAAAATGGAAAAGGAGGAAGATGCATTGAATAATAAAAGAAAAGGTGTACTTAGCAGAGTATTTAATATTTCATCGGAAAGAAAAGGGTTTTTAATCATCAGCGTATTTGCGTCTGTAATAGGAATGGTAAGTGGGGTTGTACCATATTTATCCGTTTATTTTATAGGAAAGCATTACTTAGTAAACGGGCTTTCGGGTACGAATGAAATCATATTCTGGGTGATTGTTTCAGCAGGAGCAATTGTATGCAATACGGTATTCACATTTTTAGGTAGCTTAGGCTGTCATACTGTTGCGTTTCGAATTTTATTAAATTATCGTCTGCATGTTATTGAGCACCTTGGGAAGCTTTCAATGAGTTTTTTCTCATCAAATTCAAGCGGGAGCATTCAAAAAATCATGGATGAGAATATTGAGAAGATTGAAGGCTTTATTGCACATATGCTTCCCGATATGATCGGCTCATTTGCGGTTTTAATCATCTTACTTTTAGGAGTGGGAACCTTGAGTATACCTCTTGCAATTACCATATTAATAGCGTCGATTATAGGCTTTTCCTTCCAATTTATGATATTTGGCGGAAGTAAGTCAAAGCAAATCTGGGCGGACATTAGCAGAGCATCTGCGAATACGACAGGAACGTTTTCCGAATACGTTAAGGGAATGGCTGAGGTAAAACTATTTGGGAAAATCGGCTCAATAACGAGAACTTTGGAAAATAATATTAAAGAGTATCTTACTTGGGAAGTCGAAAGCTATAAGAGATCGGCAGCGGCGATGAGCATGTATAAGAGCATCATTCTTTCGCTTTTGACTTTTGTTCTACCGGTTGGAATTTATCTTATCTTGAAAAATCCGACCGGAAATATGGTTCTTTCCGTTTTGATGGCACTAATAATTGTTCCGGCAATTTATGACCCTTTAATGGCTTGTGTAGAATATGCAACCATGTTAGGTATGCTCGGTGCGGGAATGGAGCAAATAGATGAAATTCTTGCACAGCCAAAGATCAATTCGGCGAAATTGCAAAAAGTACCAAAGGATTGGGAGATTGAATTTAAGAATGTGTCCTTTTCTTATGGAGACGATGATGATGCGTTTCGAAAGATGGCGCTGAATAATATAAGCTTTACGGCAAAACAGGGAGAAATGACTGCTCTTGTAGGTGAATCAGGAAGCGGGAAATCGACAATAGGAGGACTGCTTCTACGCTTTTGGGATAACTTTCAAGGCGAAATAAGTATCGGCGGAGTAGATATCCGTGACATACCCAATGAAAAGCTAATGGATTATGTTGCTTTTGTTTTTCAGGACAACTTTATCTTCTCGGATACTGTTCGTGGAAACATCATTATGAATAGAAATGTTAGTGATGAAGAAATGATAGAAGCTTCGAAAAAAGCAAGGTGCCATGAGTTTATCATGAAGCTACCCGAAGGATATGATACAAAAATCGGTTCCGGAAGTATCAAACTTTCAGGAGGTGAGGCACAGCGTTTATCTATAGCAAGAGCAATTTTAAAAGATTCACCGATCATTGTATTAGATGAGGCGTTGGCATATTCAGATGCAGAGAATGAAAATCTTATACAAATGGCAATAAAAAATTTGATAGAAGATAAAACCATCATAATCATTGCGCACAGACTTCAAAGTATTATGACTGCCGATCAAGTATTGGTATTAAGGCAAGGCGAAATAATTGAGCAAGGGAATCATAGCAGTCTATTAGGTAAAGACGCGGAGTATAAAATGCTTTGGGAATTGCAACACAAAACCGATGACTGGTCAATCACAGTGAGTAAAAAGGAGGGGCAACATGAGAGAAATCATTAGAAAATTTACAATGGGACATGCAAAGCAAATGATAGCTCCTGTTGCGTGGTTGTTTCTTGAAGGAGTGAGTATCTCTTTCCCTGCGATTGCTGTATACTTTGCGATAAATATATTGATTGCGTCATATTCTAATCCTGTGGACATAGACATCCGAGGTCTTAATAAGATTGCAATAATAATGTTTGTTTTATTCCTCATACAATTTATTATCAGCATGGTAACATTTCTCAGAACATTTTTGCCGGCAGCAAAACATTCGTCAGAGAACAAGATGGATTTCATTCATAAGTTAAGAAAACTTCCGCTGGGATTTTTTTCAAAAAAAATGACAGGTGAATTAATCAACACTTTTACCGGCGATTTCTTAGCTTTGGAGCAGAGTATGGTAGGCTTGTTTACGGGGATTTTAGGATTGGTAATTAGCTGTATTCTGACATCAGTCTTTATGTTTTATTTTAACCCTGTAATGGCAACAGCATTTTATTTGACATTGCCAATTGCGGGAGTAATTCTGTTTTTTTCTTTAAAAACCCTTGAAAAATTAAGCATAAGATTAAAAAGCACAAAGGACAAAATCTCTGATGTTCTAAACGAATATTTGATCGGAATGAAAGTATTGAAATCCTACAATCAAACGGGAGAGGGATTTTCACGATTAAAAAATGCTTACATGGAATTGATGAAGCAAAGTATGAAAGCGGAAAGCATTGGAGGGAGTCTTCTTGGTCTGGCACTCACATTTGTGAGACTGGGATTGCCGCTAATGTGTTTTGTGGGAGCATATTTATTGCTTGGCGGGAAAACAGGTTTGGTTGAGTATTTAAGTTTAATAATTATTGGCACAAAGATTATTAGTCCACTTCTAATTTGGGTAAGACACATGGCTGTTCTCAGAAATCATGTAGTGTCTGCGAATAGAATAGATAATATAATGCGAGAATCGGAGCTTTACGGGAATGAAGAAATAAAGGAAATCGCGGACATTGTTTTTGATAATGTGAGTTTTTCTTATTTGAAAGAAAGTGAAGAGCCTGTACTAAATAATATTTCTTTTACGATTCCAAGTGGGAAATTAACTGCGATTGTTGGAGCAAGCGGAAGCGGGAAATCGACAATTTTGAGGTTAATAGCAAGGTTCTGGGACATTGACAGCGGTAGTATCAGTATAGGGAATAATGAGCTTTCCTCAATAAATCCTGAAACATGGTTAAAGAATATTTCCATGGTTTTGCAGGAGGTTTATCTTTTTAACCAGTCAATTAGAGATAACATACTATTTGGCAGACATGATGCCACGGAAGAAGAAATGATTGAAGCGGCCCAAAAGGCATCTTGTCATGACTTTATAATGCAACTTCCGGACGGATACGACACAATTGTTGGTGAAGGGGGCTCGACTTTGTCGGGAGGTGAGAAGCAAAGGATTTCCATTGCAAGGGCAATTCTTAAAAACGCTCCAATTTTACTTTTAGATGAGCCTACCTCAAGCTTGGATGCAAAGAATGAAGATTTGGTACAAAATGCAATTTCCAACTTAGTAAAGGATAAAACGGTCGTGATGATAGCTCATAGATTAAAGACAATTGAAAATGCAGATCAGATCATAGTTCTTGAAAAAGGTCGAGTAATAGAAGTCGGAAGTCATAGAGAACTTATAAAAGAAAAGAAGACATATCATAGATTTTGGAATCTACAAAACAAATCAAAAGAATGGATTATATCAAGAGGAGTGTAAATGAAAAAATAATAGAATCGGACTCAAAAGAAGTATCTAGAAAACTATGCGAAACAAATCATTTTAGAAAATGCAAACATAAAATTCATTTTTAGAGGACTTCTTATGCCAAGTGCAGGAGTCCTCCGTTTTCTGCCTGAAAAACAGTCAATCAAAAGAAGGAACAAATATAATAAAATCAACCATAAAACACTCCCCATAAATTATTGGGATTTGGGGAGCGTAATGGTATAATGACATCAAGAAATGTTCCCCAAAGGAGAAAAAATGATGGATATAAAGTATTCGGAATTTAAGGAGATAGAAAATGCTACGAAGATGTGTTTTTTTAGACAAAGAAAAATGGATTACGTTAAATTTGGAATTTATGGCTTACGAATATGAGGACGAAAACATTTGGGAAGACCCTTTAAAGAAAGGTAACCCGGGTGATATGTTCGAGGAAATTATCCGAGATAATAAATCGCCCAATATTTTATTTTTTATCGAAGAGGAGGGAGAGGTCATTGGCTTTATTAACGCAGCATATTTTATAAGTGTTTGGGCGCACGGAAAGGTATTATTCATAGATGATTTTTTTATTATTGAAGAATTCAGAGGAAAAGGTTATGGAAAGAAAGCCCTCCAAGAGTTAGAAGACAAAATGAAAGTTGAAACTTATAAAAGATTTCAGTTGTTGGCAGAGGAGACCAATCCGAAAGCAGTTAGTTTTTATGAGCGGGAGAACTATTCAAAACAAAAATTAAATTTCTTCTGCAAATATCTATAGAATTAACGCCGATTTGAAAAGGAGTAAAGTGCATTTTACAAAAGTCAAAGGAATACTATCTTCAAAGAATGGAATGAATTTGTTCAGAGGCTGCACTCATGGGTGTATTTATTGTGACTCAAGAAGTAAATGCTATCAGATGAACCATAATTTTGAAGACGTAGAAGTAAAAGAAAATGGAATCATCCTTTTGGAAGAGAGGCTAAAACGAAAGCGAAAAAAATGTATGATCGGCTTAGGTTCTATGACCGATCCATATATTCCTGAAGAGTTAAATTTAAATTACACAAGAAAAGCTCTTGAACTGATAAACAGATATGGCTTCGGTATAACGCTTATAACAAAGTCAGCTGATGTTTTAAGAGATTTAGATTTATTTAAAGAGATAAATTCAAAAACAAAATGTGTAGTTCAAATGACACTAACGACCTATAATGAAGAACTTTGTAAAAAAATTGAACCTAATGTTTCAAGTACGAGAGAAAGATTTGAAGCATTAAAAACCTTGAGTGATGAGGGGATACCAACAGTGGTTTGGTTGACTCCGATACTCCCGTTTATTAACGATACAGAAGAAAACATTCTTGGGATTTTAGATTATTGCAAAGAAGTAAAGGTATTTGGAATAATATGCTTCGGTATGGGACTGACACTCAGAGATGGGAATAGAGAATATTTTTATTCCCAGTTAGATAAAAAGATTCCAAAGCTGAAAGAACGATACATCAGAGAATATGGAAACAGTTATATGATAAATAGCAGAAATAACAATAAGTTAATGAATTTATTTCATGAGTTTTGTGAGCAGAATAATATAGTTCACGATAATGAGGCTATCTTTAAGTACCTCAATCTATTTGATGAGAAGGATGGTTCAAAGCAACTTAGTTTTTTTGATGTGTAAACCGCAAAGCTTAAATACAATTCCCCTTAACCGACAAAGGAGAACCTATGCCTAACAGAAAAACAATAATAAAAAGGTCAATACTTTGTAAAATCATATCTTGTACACTGCTGCTGATCGTTTCGGCTGTTTGCCTTTACAGCTGCGGAGATGTGAAAAAGAATATAAAGAAAGATGTGGAAAAGCACAGCATGATTTACGGACTCACCATAGATGATGCGTGGTATGACGATATTGCATTAAAGGATGTCGTCAGAGGGCTGAAGAACCTTAAAGCAAGACCGACGGTCAGGATAGTAATGTCAAAGGAAATTAAGCCGGCGGAATATGTAAAACTGTTTAAATCCGTAAAGCCTTATGCGGATATAATGGCATGCCCTGTAGACTCTTCCGAAATGAAAAATTTTAAAGACAGTGAAAGTTATCTCCGGAGGTTTAAAGATGCTTACAGACATTTGTCTGAGTATGTAAGCATTTGGGAGGTTGGAAATGAAATCAACGGAACGGAGTGGATAAAGCAAAAGCCTGAGATTATAGTCGATAAAATATCTTCGGCGGCAAATTTTATAAAGAGCAAGGGAGAGAAGATAGAATTGACGTTGTATTGCACCGATTCGCCCCGTAAGGATATGATAGAGTGGACGAAAAAATATATTCCCGCAAAACTGGCCGGTTCCGTTGACTACTGTCTTGTGAGTTATTATGAAGACGATAACGACGGTTATTCCCCTGAATGGAAGAGCATATTCAAGGGACTCGGCGAACTTTTTCCGTCGGCTTTTCTCGGCATAGGGGAGTGCGGCAACATCGCTGAAAACGCAACAGAACAGAGTAAAATAGAAATGGCTAAAAAATATTACAGTATGCCCGAATATCATAAGCGCTTTGTCGGAGGGTATTTCTGGTGGAATTGGGTTGAGGACTGCATCCCGTATAAAAATAACAAGATATACGAAACCATCAGAAACCACGGTGTATGATATCTGAATACGTTTATAAAAATGTCTTATGATATCTGAATACGTTTATAAAAATGTTTTAAAAGAGGCGAATCTAAAGGAGACAAAAACAAAAAATCATAGAATAGGTGCAAATAAACCCGATGACTTTGTTTTAAAGATTAAACTTTATGGGTACAATGCCTGTGAGTCGATGTGGAATTTTACTGCGGTTCGGTATGACGCAATACCGTAAAAAACACGGGCGACGGAAAGAACGAGGTGAACATGGATGAAAGAGAAAACGGGTAAAGTATTTTCAATAGCCGAGGACAATGTTCCGGTTACGGGATGCACCATATCAAAAGAAGTGTACAGCGGAGGGAATTACATATTGTACTTTTCTCTCGCTAAGAATACGGATATAAGTGCGGAGATATTTCCATATCATAAGTTCATTATCGTGGCAGATGGAACTATGGAAGTATACACTTCGGACGGAAAAGTAAAAGAACTGAAAAAAGGAGATTCCGTTCTTACCCCGACGGACATCCCGGTCGGGATGAGAACCCGAACAGCGGCGGTTTACACGGAAATTGAGATAAGAAAGGAAGATAAAGTGAACGAAGCAATCAAGGCGGGAAATATATTCAAACTGGCGGAACTTGTACCATATCAGGAAGGAAAAATCGTCAACATGGATGTTGTCCACAACGATAAGATGAAACTTGTCGTGATGGCGTTTGATTCGGCGACGGGACTTTCGGAACACGCGGCCCCGGGTGAGGCTCTAATCTTCGCCCTTGAGGGCGAAGGCGTGATCGGATATGAGGGCGTAGACAATGTTATCAAAGCGGGGGAAAACTTCCACTTTGCCAAGGGCGGAATGCATTCCGTGAAAGCCGACGGCAGATTCAAAATGGCGATATTGCTGACACTTGAATGATCTTGTCAGGGTACCGTCCCGGAATCGTTTTTTATTGCCATTTTAAAATTTAAGGAGTATAATGAGGTTGCCTGGAACACATGTCAAGGGCTCTTAATTGAACCTACAACACTTGAATGGGAATCTGAAGTTCGTCCTGCGATGTCGTGCCGCGCTTGTCGCGGAAGGCAAATCTTGATGACAGGATACCCACCTATCCTTAGGATAGGCGTCAATTAAGCCCTGACGGCGTTTCCGGGTTATTTTTATATCCGATGAGCGCTCAATGAGTCTTAATTAAAATCAGGTGTTTACTTTTGATTTAAAACTGTCAGGACTTATTGAACGTAGCAGTCACTATTTATAAAGACGCGGAGAACGGCGGGAGAACATCGTATGGACAGAATTGTTATTATAGACGGGAACAGCCTGATCAACAGAGCGTATTACGCCATGCAGCGTCCCATGATCACAAAGACGGGAATATACACGCAGGGCATTTACGGTTTTCTGAACATGCTGAATCGCATACTGGAAGATTATGTTCCCGAATATATTGCGGTGGCATGGGACAAGAAAGCGCCCACTTTCAGGCATAAGGAATATAAAGAATATAAAGCGGGCAGAAAAAAAATGCCGCCCGAGCTTGCCATGCAGCTTCCGCTTATCAAAGAAGTCATGAACGCAATGAAGATAACCAACCTCGAAGCTGAGGGGTTTGAGGCGGACGACATAATCGGAACCGTCGCAAGAATCGCCGAAGAAGAGGGGCTGAAACCTCTCATAATAACCGGAGACAAGGATGCTCTCCAGCTTTGCGGCAAGGTGACCGAAGTGCTGATTACGCGGAGAGGAATAAGCGAGTTCGATCTGTTCGACCACGATAAAATGCTCGAGCGGTACGAGCTTACACCGTCGCAGTTTGTGGATCTGAAAGGTCTAATGGGTGACAGTTCGGACAATATACCGGGAATCCCCGGAGTCGGAGAAAAGACCGGTATAAAACTGTTAAAGCAGTTCGGGACGGTAGAAAACCTCGTGGCAAACACGGAGGAAATAAGCAACGCGAAATTACGTTCAAAAGTTGAGGACAACGTGCAACTTGCCCTGCTCAGCAGAAAGCTTGCTGAAATCAACAGGTTTGTGCCCATCGACATAAGTATCGAGAATTTCAGAACACAGGAATCCGATCGCGATGAACTGATTTCCATATATACTAAACTGGAATTCAACTCCTTTCTGAAAAAACTTTCTTTCCATGACGGAAAGAGCGACATAAAGCCATCCGGCGGAGATGAAACCGAATACCGAAGATGCGTAATAAGAAACAGCGGAGATCTGACTGAACTTAGAAACATTGAAGAAGGAAGCACGGTTATTCTGAAAGTCTTCGGGAACAACGATCACGTAAATCTGCCGGTGATAGACGGGATATCGATGATAACGGGAGATCGGAGCATATATGTTTCGCTTGACGAAATCGAAATCGGAGAAGTTACGGAAATCCTCAACGATAAGAATTTAAAATTTGTCGGACACGAACTCATCCGCGACTATTTTATGCTTATGTCGTACGGGATGAAATCGCCGAATACTGAGTTTGACACGGCGATCGCGGCCTATGTGCTGAACCCCTCACAGTCAAACTACAACATAAAGACTCTCACATTCGAAGAACTTCATGAGGAAATAATATCCGAAGAAGAGTTCAGGAAGAATGCGGGGCAGATCGACATGCTCGGCGACAATATAAAAGAAATTGCCGAATACGGTCTTCTCTGGTGCAAAAACGTAAAGGCGCTGCATAAGGCTTTTAATAACCGGATGACCGGGGATGATATCAAAATCTGCGATGAAATCGAGTTTCCTCTGATAAAGATACTTGCGGATATGGAAGTTACGGGGATTACGGCAGACGTCGATATACTGCGCAAACAGGGTGATGAACTTAAGCGTGAAATAGCAGGCATAGAACAGGAAATCCACAATCTTGCGGGAGAAACTTTCAATGTAAATTCCCCGATGCAGCTCGGAAAAATATTATTTGAAAAACTCGGACTGCCGGCGGGCAAAAAAACTAAGAAAGGATACAGTACGAGTGCGGAAACGCTGGAAAAGATCAGCTCGGAGCATCCGATAATTCCGCAGGTTCTGAGATACAGAACCGTCTCAAAGATCAACGGCACTTACGTTGAAGGTTTGATTCCGCTTATCGGATTTGACGGAAAGATACGGGCACACTTTCAGCAAACCGTTGCAGCAACGGGAAGGTTGAGCTGTACTGAGCCCAATCTCCAGAACATCCCTGTCCGGGAGGAAATGGGACGTCGTATCAGAAAGGCTTTTGTGCCTGAAGACGGCCATGTTTTTGTAGGAGCCGATTATTCCCAGATAGAACTCAGGATAATGGCTCATCTTTCGCAGGACGAAAATTTGATAAATTCGTTTAACAACGGTGACGATGTTCACAGAATGACGGCATCCCGCGTCTTTGACATCGACTATGACAAGGTTACGCCTCTCGACAGGAGCAGGGCAAAGGCCGTGAACTTCGGAGTGATCTACGGAATGAGCGCTTTCGGGCTTTCGGAGGAACTGGGTATAACGCGCAGGCAGGCGGAACAGTACATAGAAGACTATTTCAAGAAACATGAAGCCGTGAAATCGTATCTTGATGAACGGGTCAAACTGTGCAGGCAGCGCGGATATACTGAGACAATTTTCGGACGAAAACGTTACGTGCCTGAAATCTCCGCATCGAACTATATGACGAGGCAGTTCGGGGAAAGACTCGCTATGAATACTCCTATACAAGGTTCTGCCGCAGATGTTATAAAGATTGCCATGCAGAGGGTTTTCCGTGCGCTGAAAGAGAATTATCCGAAAGCGAAACTTGTTCTGCAGATTCACGACGAGCTTATTATTTCCACCGAAAAAGAAGATCTGGGAGCCGTAAAGAAACTTTTGACCGAAAATATGGAAGAAGCCGTGAAACTTTCCGTCAGACTCATATGTGACGTGAACAGCGGCAGCTCATGGTACGATTTGAAGGATTGAGATGACTAAAATTATAGGGATAACCGGAGGGATAGGAACGGGAAAATCCACGGTGGCGGAGTATCTGAAGGAAAAAGGATATCCTGTTATTGATGCCGATGAAATCGGAAGACGCATAAGCCGGTCACGGGAAACTGTCCGGGAGATAGAGAGCCGGTTTGGAACCGAATATGTCGGCAAGGAAGGGCTTGACAGAAAAGCCGTGGCTGCTCTCATATTTTCCGATCCATTAAAAAAAGCGGAGTTTGAGAAAATAGTCACTAAGAGAATTCTCGATTGCGTGGGCAAAGAGATAGCCGATTACAGAAAGCGTGCGGATCAAACCCACGTATTTCTCGACGCTCCGACGCTGTTTGAAACCGGCGCGGACGGGATGGTCGATGAGGTGTGGCTCATTACGGCGGATGAAGAAAAGAGGGTGGAGAGAGCGGCGAAGCGGGACGGATGTTCTTTTGAGGAAATCATGCTCCGAATGAAAAATCAGATGCCGGAAGAGGAGAAGGCGGCGAGAGCCGATGTCGTGATAGACAATTCACGCGACAGAACTTTCCTGTTTGAACGCCTGGATGAACTGTTGGAACTTCGACGATAACGGCGATACCGCCACCCGCATTCTGTCATACGCTTTCTGTTTATACATTTGAATAAGGTTCCGGGGACAACTTTCAGAATGTTGCAATGTTAATTTAAGCGGAAAGTTTTGTTTGACAAAGGGAGAATAATTTCGTATAGTAGTGGAGCGGGATATTTGTGCGGCTGTGGCGGAATAGGTAGACGCGCACGCTTGAGGGGCGTGTGGGCGACCGTGCTGGTTCGAGTCCAGTCAGCCGCACCATTTTTTTAGGGGAAGATTATGCCGGCCGGCGTGATGGAATTGGCAGACGTGCAGGATTCAAAATCCTGTGGTGGTGACACCGTATGGGTTCGACCCCCATCGCCGGCACCAAATTTTTTGATATTTGATAATAGAGGAGAAGAATTATGAGCTTTGGAACGAGTTTAATGGCGGGAGGCAAATCGATAAACATAGGATTTCAGGCAGTCATCCTGATAGCTTTCATCGGTTTGATGTACTTCCTTTTGATCAGACCTCAGAAAAAGAAGGAAAAAGAAGTCAAGCAGATGAGAAACGCTCTGAGCGTAGGCGATGAAGTCGTGACCATCGGCGGCATTTGCGGCAAGATAGTCAAAACGAAAGACCAGACTTTGATTCTTCAGGTAGGAGCCGACAAAATCAAATTTGAAGTTACTAGATGGGCTATTTCCAGCATAACCAAGAAGAGCAGAGAAACCGTCAAGGAAGAAAAAGAAGAAACCGAAGAACGTAAACCTGCACCTAAACGACTTAAGAAGAGCAAAAAAGGGAACTCTGAAGAAGTTAAAGAAAATAACGAGCAGGCAAAGAAAGCAGAAAGTGTCAAACATGAGGCGGATGAGGCGGATTCGGTCGATAATGCCGAAGAAACGCAGGCTTCCGACGATAAGTAGAATATGTACCAAGAGTTTATTGGGGTTTGATCCTGAGTGTCGGTCTGCTCAGGGTTGAGCTCCTTTTTTATTCTGTGTGATTATAAAGCGGTGTATACTGTGTCTTTTCAGCATTAAATTCCTTGAAGTAAAGGTGAAAAAGTAGTAAAATGTGGTGTATGTTATATTTAATTTATTAAATTTTTTATTTTATAGAAGGTGAGAAAGACAAGATGAATTCAAAACTAAAAAAAGTGCTAAGCGTTATCATAACGCTCATCGTTATTTTCGGAATTGTCGTTTCGGCAAAGGGTCTGGGTTCTGTGAAAAACCTAAAAAAATCATTGAACTACGGACTTGATATCGATGGCGGCGTCAACGTGGTCATGCAGGCCAAGACGGGCAACCAGAGCGGGAAAGAACTGAGGCAGACCATGGAACAGACCAAGGAGGTTCTGGGTAAGCGCGTAAACGCAATGGGAGTTTCCGAAGCCACCGTGAACATAGAAGGCAGAAACCGTCTTAGAATTGAAATGCCGGGCGTCAAAGACGCGAAGACTGCCATCAACAGGATAGGGGAAACCGCCAAGTTGAGATTTACACTTGCCGACGGAACCGAGTACCTGACGGGTAATGACGTAAAGGATTCCGCAGCGGAAATCGACTCCGAAAGAGGAGGATACAAGGTTACACTTAAATTCACTTCGGCAGGTCAGGATAAGTTCGCCAAGGCGACGAAGCTCTCTTCATCAGGCAAGGTCACTCCGACGGTTAAAAAAGCCGACGGCACTCTCGTGGACAAGACAGCGGTCGTAATCTGGCTGGACGACAAGATTCTGACGGCTCCGACAACGCACGGAGAGATAAGCCAGGGTTCGTGTGAAATAACGGGCGGATACGATAAAGCGGAGGCACAGGAGACTTCTGCGCTTATCAGAGGTGGCGCGCTTCCGGTGGCTTTAAAAGAAGTGAATTCCTCCGTACAGACCGCATCGATCGGTGCCAATGCTCTCAACAAGAGCATCGTGGCGGGGGGCATAGGTCTTGCGCTGGTGTTCGTACTCATGCTGCTGATGTACAATCTGCTCGGATTGTTTGCAAACATAGCACTCTGTCTGTATGTAATGCTCGTACTTTGGGGAATGTCCGCCATGGGGGCGGTTCTCACCCTGCCGGGGATAGCGGGTATAGTCCTGGGTATAGGAATGGCGGTGGATGCGAATGTAATCATCTTCTCGAGAATAAAAGAAGAAATAGGACTGGGAAGATCCATCCGTGTTGCGGTGGATGAAGGATTCAAGCATGCTCTCGTTACCGTTCTCGATGCTCAGATTACGACTCTGATAGCCGCAGTCGTATTATACCAGCTGGGTTCTGCGGCGGTGAAGGGATTTGCCGTTACGCTGATGATCGGTATCGTCGTAAGTATATTTACGGCGGTCGTTGTCACTCAAATATTCGTGGGCGCAATTGCGGACAGCAAGTTTGCAAAGAACAGATTCTTCGGTTGTAATGCGGACGGAACTCCGAGAAAACTGATAAAGAGAAGTTTCCACATAATCGAAAGAAGGAAGATATTTTATCTTATCAGCGCCACCGTTATTGCGGTAGGACTTGTAACCCTTGTCATAAGAGGATTCAACCTCGGAATTGACTTTACCGGCGGAACCATCGTGCAGATGGACATGAACAAAAAGGTTCAGATCGCCGATGTACAAAAGACCATAGAAAAGTATGACCTGAATGCGGATATAGTCTATTCCGGGAGCAAACAGCACGAGATAATAATAAAGACCACAAAGTCTTTGAACGCGAACGAGAGAGATAAGGTTCAGAAAACCATACAGGAGAAGTATAATCTGAGCGATAAATCGGTCGTTTCGTCGGAACAGTTTGAGGCGACCATAGGTAATGAGATAAAGACTAATGCGGTAAGATCCATTTTGATCGCCGCCGTGTGCATGCTTCTGTACATCATATTCAGATTCAAGACGTGGAAATACGGTGTGGCGGCGATATCGGGCATTCTGCACGACGTGCTCGTATTGATAGCGCTTTATTCCATATTCCACATCCAGGTGAACAATCCGTTCATCGCGGCGATATTGACCGTGGTCGGATATTCCATAAACGATACCATAGTTATCTTCGATCGCGTCAGGGAGAATACGCACCTGTTGAGAGGAAAGCCCGTTCTTGAATTGCTGGATACGAGTATAACCCAAACGCTGGATCGCTCGATCATGACATCGTTGACTACGGTTCTTGCCACCGTTCCTATGTTGTTTCTGGTTTCGACACAACTTGCGCAATTCGTTCTTCCTTTGATGGTAGGCGTTCTGGTGGGAACATATTCCTCGATATTCCTCTGCAGTCCGCTTTACTATGAATTCAACAAAGGCGAGGAAAAATCGAAATACCTTGCGCAGCAAAAGGCGAGAAAGAGAATAGAAGAGAAGAAAAAACGGAACGAAAGCAAGGGTGACGCAAAAAAGAAAACCGAAGATAAAAAATCAAGAAAGAAGAGGAAAAAATAGCGGAAAAACCTCAGAGAGTCGTACATGGAGACAAAAGCCAAATTCTTAGAAACAATAAAACAATATAAGGACTACGACACCGAGATTATAGGAAAGGCTTACGATAAGGCGAAACTGCTTCATGAGGGACAACTCAGAAAGAGCGGCGAGCCTTATCTTATCCATCCGGTTGCGGTTGCTGTCATACTTGCTCAGCTCGGGATGGATGATGAAACACTGGTCGGCGGGCTTTTGCATGATGTTGTTGAGGATACCTCATATACGAGAGAAATGCTTGTCGAGGATTTCGGGGAAGAAGTCGCTCTCCTTGTCGACGGCGTAACCAAGTTGGGCACGTTGAAATTTGACAGCAAGGAGGTCGCCCAGGCGGAAACGCTCCGAAAAATGTTTCTTGCCATGTCAAAGGATATCAGAGTTCTCATAATAAAGCTTGCGGACAGGCTGCACAATATGAGAACTTTGGGTTATATGAGACCGGAAAAAATCATAGAAAAATCGAGAGAAACGCTCGATATATATGCGCCGCTTGCGAGCAGACTCGGTATATTCACGATAAAATTCGAGCTGGAAGACATCGCTCTGAAATATCTTCATCGAAAAGAATACGATGAACTGCAAAAAGAAGTGGCGGAAAAGAAGACTCAGCGTGAGCTTTTCATAAATGAGGTTATGCAGGAGATAAGGGAAGCTCTTGAGGCGATGAACATGCACTTCGACATTTCCGGACGCTCCAAACACCTTTACAGCGTCTACAAGAAAATGGTCATCCAGCATAAACAGCTTGACGAAATCTTTGACTTGACCGCAGTCAGAGTCATAGTTGAAAACGTAAGAGACTGCTATGCCGTACTGGGGCAGGTGCACACCATGTGGAAGCCTATACCGGGTCGTTTCAAGGATTACATAGCGATGCCGAAACCGAACATGTATCAGTCGCTTCATACGACGGTTCTTGGCGATAACGGAGAGCCGTTTGAAATTCAGATAAGAACGTATGAGATGCACAGGGTGGCGGAGTTCGGTATAGCTGCTCACTGGAAATACAAGGAAGGCGGGCATGCTTCCGGTCAGAACAACGAAGATCTGAAACTTGCATGGCTCAGGCAGACTTTGGAATGGCAGAAGGAACTTGAAGATCCGCGTGAATTTATGGAGACCCTGAAGGTCGACCTGTTCGCCTCTCAGGTCTTTGTGTTTACTCCGAGAGGAGAGGTCATAGATTTGCCGGCGGATTCCACTCCTCTTGATTTTGCTTTTAAAATCCATACCGACGTGGGATGTCATTGCGTGGGAGCCAAGGTGAACGGCAAAATGGTGACCATAGATCACACTTTGCGGAACGGAGACATTGTTGAAATAGTAACTTCGGCAAACTCTTCGGGGCCGAGCGTTGACTGGCTGAAAATCGCGAAGAGTTCTTCCGCGAGAAATAAGATAAGACAATGGCTCAAACGTCAAAACAAGGGCGATGACATAGCCAAAGGGAAGGATATGTTGGACAAGTATCTGCGGAAAAAGGGACATGATCCGCAGACCATTCTCAAGACGAAGTTTCTGACCGCCGCCGCAAAGGAAATGAAGTTCAACACGTTGGACGAGGCGTATACCCAGATTTCGCAGGGCGGAGCGACTCTGAGCAAGTATGCCAATGCCATACTGGAAATGTTCGACGGCGAAAAGAAAGAGGAAGAAAAGCAGCTCAGGAAAAAAGAAGAGGATCTGATAAACGAGTCGCCTAAGAAAATCCGTGAAGAAAAAAAGTTCCAGCAGAGTCCGGGAATACTTGTCGAAGGCAGCAAAGACAATCGTTTGATGGTAAGACTTTCGCGCTGTTGCAATCCCGTGCCGGGAGATGAGATAGTAGGTTTCATAACCAAAGGCCGGGGGATTTCCGTTCACCGCAAGGACTGTTCCAACATACTGTCGCTTCCGGAAAATGAACGGGCGAGGTTTATAGATGTCGAATGGGAGGACGTGAAAGACGATAAATTCTACGCCGCAAATATCTGTGTCGTATGCGCGGATCGACGCGGAATTTTTTCCGATATATCGCGGGCGTGCGAAGATCAGGATGTAAGGATAGAGGGCGTAAATGCCAAGAGCGATAAGAACGAAACTCTCAACATAACGCTCACGCTCATGCTCGTCAGCGTTCAGCAGATGCAGAAGATACAGAGAAATCTGCGCAACGTTCCGGGCGTTATGAGCGTGTACAGGGCAAAGTCCTAAGCATGCGGCGGATAATAGTGAAACGTCTGCATGCACCAAGCGGATAATAGTGAAACGTCTGCATGCGCGACAATTCGACACGGAATTTCCGCTGTGGTCCGTCTATAATTCAACAGAACAGAATACACCGATTATATAACAGAGGAGGAAAAATCATGGAGGTATACAGCTTCCCGACAGGGCCTATAATGGTCAATACATATCTTGCTTTTGACGAAACGCGCAAGGCGTTTATAGTCGATCCGGGCGGAGCGAGTCCTTCGCTTTTAAACAAGATAAAGGAAGAAAAATTGATTCCGGAGTACATAGTCCTCACCCACGCACACGGAGATCACATAGGCGGCATTGATGATCTGAGAGAGCTTTTTCCGAAGATCAAGGTCATTGCGCCGGCTAAAGAGGAAGAAATGCTCAGTGACGGAGTGCTGAACTCATCAAAAGAACTGTATGGCAGAGCCATTACGGTAGAACCTGAGATTTCGGTCGAGGACTGCGATCACATAGAAATAGGCAACATGGAACTCATATTTATAGAAACTCCGGGGCATACCAAAGGCGGAATGTGCATCAAGTGCGGAAAGTATCTTTTCAGCGGAGATACGCTGTTCAGAGAATCCATAGGAAGAACGGATTTCTATGGAGGGGATTACCGCATGTTATTGAAGTCAATAAAAGAAAAGCTCTACACTCTGCCCGACGATACCGTGGTTCTCCCGGGACATATGGAACAGTCAACCATAGGACATGAAAAGAAGAGGAATCCTTTTGTCAGGGAAGGCTGAAACCCGGAAACATATGGTTCCAATCAAGATTCACGGTGTGTCAAACGTGGCGATTCTGAGGGAATTGATAGACGAGTTTATTTCTCCCGCAGAATATGAAATTATAGAGGACGACGGATTTTTTCACGACGACTGTCTACATATAAACGCCGGGCTTAAGAGCGACAAGGATGCGATAAAGAGAGAAATCTTTAATGCTTTGAACACACTTACCGGGGTAAGACCCGATTGGGGAATCCTGACAGGTGTGCGTCCCGTCAAACTCGCGGGAGAACTCATCGAGAGTTTGAATTCCCGCGAAGCTGCGCAAAGAACCCTGCGCGGACGGTACATGCTGACGGAGGAAAAAGCGAAGCTTATAACGGACACATATGGGAGACAGAACTCTGTTTATGGTAAACCGAAGGAAGATTCCGTCGGGATATACATAGGAATACCTTTTTGTCCCACTCGATGCCTGTACTGCTCATTCACTTCAAATCAGGCGGATCCCGAAGAAATAGAGGCTTACTTGGAAGCCCTGAAGAAAGAGATCGGGTATGTCGCGGAGAAATTGAAAGTAAACGGTCAGCATCCCGAAACGCTGTACTTCGGCGGGGGCACTCCAACGACGCTTTCCACGGATCAGCTGAAAAGAGTGCTGGATGAGCTTAAAGCCTCTTTTGACTTCTGCACTCTCAGAGAATTCACCGTGGAAGCGGGAAGACCGGACACGATAGACGAAGAAAAACTCGATGTGTTACAATACTTCGGAGTGGACAGAATAAGCATAAATCCACAGTCTATGAAAGAGGAAACGCTTAAAATCATAGGTCGCGGTCACAGCCCGGAAGATATACGCAGGGCGTTTAAAATCGCCGGGCAAAGAAATTTTAAGGTGATAAATGCCGATCTTATAGCGGGGCTTCCGGGAGAAACCCGAGCGGATTTTTTAAAAACGCTCGAAGAAGTTGTGGATTTGGGCGCGAATAACGTAACGATCCATACCCTTTCCGTAAAGAGAGGATCGGGACTTAAAAATGTTGACGAGAACTACCATTATACCGTGGCGGACGTCGTTTCCGACATGCTTGCCGGCAGTCGCGAAATTCTGACCGCCGGAGGATTTGTCCCATACTATCTGTACAGACAGAAGCATATGGCGGGATTCTTTGAAAATACGGGGTACTGCCTTGGCGAAACGGACGGACTTTACAATATCAGAATAATGGATGAGCATCAAACCGTAATAGCACTCGGAGCCGGAGGAATATCGAAACGGTATTATCCTGAAACAGACAGGTTGGTAAGGATCCCCAACGTGTCAAATTACAGAGAGTATATAAATCGTATAGACGAAATGTGCGACAGGAAAGAAAAGAAATTATGGAGTATTTGACGATATAAGGAGGTCGCGGATATGCTGACGAATGCACCAAAAGGAACAAAAGACACAACCCCCGATAAGGTTTACAGATGGCATTATATAGAGAAAAAATTTGCGGACATCTGTAAACGCTACGGATTCAGTGAGTTACGCACTCCTGTGTTTGAACATACGGAACTTATAAACAGAGGAGTGGGAGACACTACCGACATAGTGCAAAAGGAGATGTACACCTTTGACGATCATGGCGGAAGGAGCCTTACGTTAAAGCCGGAAGGTACGGCTCCGGCGGTCAGAGCTTTTGTTGAACATAAAATGTATGCTGAGATTCAGCCGACCAAGCTCTACTACGATACGGCATGTTTTCGCTATGAAAAACCGCAATCGGGACGTCTCAGAGAATTTCACCAGTTCGGCGTGGAAATTTTCGGAACGCCGAACATGATGGCGGATTCCGATGTCATATGCCTCGGACATGATTTTATCGAAGAGATGGGAATCAGGGACGTGGTTTTGGAAATAAACAGCGTGGGCTGTCCTTCATGCCGCACCAAATATAAAAAGGCTTTACAGGATTTTTTGAAACCGAATTATGATAAACTCTGCGAAACGTGCAAAGACAGATTCGAAAAGAATCCGATGAGGATATTGGATTGCAAATCCGATGAGGACAGGGAGCTTGTGAAAGACGCGCCGCTGATGACCGATTACCTGTGCGGGGAATGTTCCTCCGCATTTGAAGAACTTAAGAAAAATCTTGATGCGATGGGTCTGAAATACAAGGTGAACCCGAGAATAGTGCGAGGACTGGATTACTATACCAAGACTGCGTTTGAGTTTGTTTCCAATAAGATCGGCGCGCAGGGCACGGTATGCGGCGGCGGAAGATACGACAATCTCTGTCAGGAGATAGGCGGTCCTCCGATTCCGGGAGTCGGCTTCGGCCTCGGAAAAGAAAGGCTTCTGATGCTCATGGATGTCAACAATGTTGAAATTCCGGAACCGGAAGCGACCCGGGTTTTCATAGTTACCATGGGAGAAGAGTCGAAAGCAAAAGGTCTTGAAATTCTACGAAATCTGCACCGGAACGGAATTTCGGCGGAGACGGACACGCTGGAAAGAAACGTAAAGGGGCAGTTCAAGTACGCCGCGCGGAAAAATGTAAAGCAGACCATAGTTATAGGTGATGAAGAACTGAAAAAAGGTGTGGTGCAACTCAAGGATATGGATGCCCATGAACAGAGAGAAGTGCCGTTCGATGAAATATTGTCGGCCATAAGGTGATACGTTCCCGGTGTTGATCAATAAGAAAACGCGACAACGTGACGTAAGACAGGCTGCAGCATAATGCTATATGATTTGAGAGGGAGTTGACTTGATGTCGGAAGTGTTTAAAAGAAGCCATATGTGCGGGCTTCTTAATATGAAGAACGTTGGAGAAGATGTGGTTTTGAACGGCTGGGTGGCCAAACAGAGGCGGCTTGGCGGCTTGATTTTCGTCGATTTGAGGGATAAGACCGGAATTGTGCAGATAGTCTTTGACGAAAATGTCCCAAAGAATGTATTCGATGAAGCACATAATCTCAGAGGCGAGTATGTCGTGGGGATCAAGGGTAGTGTCAGGGAACGACTGTCCAAGAATCCCGAAATCCCTACAGGCGATATAGAGGTTGTCGCAACGGATATGACACTGTATTCGAAAGCGGAAACACCGCCGATATACATTAAGGATGACGACAACGCGGACGACAATCTGCGTCTGAAATACAGGTACCTCGATCTGCGAAAACCGGGAATGCAGAAAAATCTGGCGTTCAGGCATAAGATTACCAAACTGACGAGAGAATACTTCGATGAGCTCGGTTTTACGGACGTCGAAACACCTGTACTGGTCCGCTCCACGCCGGAGGGTGCAAGAGATTACCTCGTTCCGAGCAGAACGGATAAGGGAAAATTCTACGCTTTACCTCAATCACCGCAGCTGTTTAAGCAACTTCTGATGGTTGGAGGTACGGACAGATATATCCAGATTGCAAAGTGTTTCCGCGATGAGGATCTGCGCGCCGACCGTCAGCCCGAATTTACGCAGATAGATATGGAGATGTCGTTTGCGGATGTCGACGATGTGATAGAAATTCAGGAAGGGTATCTCAAGAAGCTTTTCAAAGAACTCATGGACGTGGAAATAGAGACGCCCCTTCCGCGTCTGTCGTGGCGGGAAGCTATGGAAAGATACGGTTCCGACAAGCCGGACACGAGATTCGGGTTTGAACTCAGGTGCATAAACGAGCTTGATGTTATTAAAAACACAGAATTTCAGGTATTCGGAAATGCGCTCAAAAACGGTGGTGACGTCAGGGGAATCCGCATCGACGGCGGTTCCGGCTCGTTTTCAAGAAAAGACATAGATAAGCTCACGGATTCAGCGAAGGAGTACGGTATCAAAGGACTCGTGTGGATAAGGGTCGAGGAGAATGAATACAAGTCCTCGGTAAACAAGTTTTTCGATCAGACCGCGCTTTCCGAAATTGCAGATGAATTCGAGGCGGAGCCGGGTGATTTGATTCTGATAGCCGCGGACAAACCAAAAATCGTCTTTGACGGTCTAGGCTTTCTCAGGCGGCACATTGCCGGGAAACTCGGATTGCTTGACGACAGGAAGTTTAATCTTCTGTGGGTGACGGAGTTTCCGATGTTTGAAAAGGACGATGAAACGGGAAAACTCAAGGCCGTGCACCACCCGTTCACCCATCCGATGCAGGATGATATTGCCGTACTCGATCACGACCCGACCGCCGCAAGGGCGGATGCCTATGATATTGTACTCAACGGTGTGGAATTGGGGGGCGGCAGCATACGTATACATGATGCCGGACTCCAGAAAAAAATGTTTGAACTGCTGGGTATCTCCGAAGAAGAAAGCAACATGAAGTTCGGATTTTTGCTTGAGGCTTTCAAATACGGCGTTCCGCCTCACGGTGGAATAGCGTACGGTCTCGATCGTTTGGTAATGTTGCTGTCGGGAGAGTCGAGCATAAGAGAAGTCATGGCTTTTCCGAAGAATCAGAACGCGCAGTGTATGGTCAGCGACGCGCCCAACAGCGTCGATCCGGCACAGCTTGATGAATTGGGACTGAATTTGGAGTAATGAAGCGCCTGTTGTTTTTCACGGACACGTTTTACCGTAAACATCAGAGGTGAATTAGAAGTAAATTGACATGAGCGAAATAGGAATTTTGGGCGGGACTTTCGATCCGTTTCATCTGGGGCATCTTTCTGTACTGGAAAGCGCGATAGAAGAGGCGGACTGCGAAAAAATCGTTCTGTTGCCCGCCAAGGTAAACCCGTTTAAAATCGGAAAAAAAATGGCCGATGACAGGCATAGGCTCGCCATGCTTGAGATCATCGCCGATATGTACGGCAATGTGGAAGTTTCGGATTTTGAGATAAAAGAGGCGAAGGTTTCTTACACCTATCATACCCTCAGAAGCATAAGCAGGCAGCGCCCGGACGACAGACTGCATTTTATAGTCGGCAGTGACTCACTGCTCAGCATTGAATCATGGCATAAGGGTGATGAACTGCTCAGGGAATTTTCCTTTATTCTGGCGCCGAGACCGGGGTTTTGTACCGGCAAAACCGCCGACAAACTGAAAGAACTGTACATCAAGTACGGTACGAAGATAAAGGTACTCAACAACAGGCCGGTGGACGTATCTTCAACCGAGGTCAGAAAGGCGCTTAAGGAGGGGCGGTCGATAGAACGGTATATTCCGGAACCTATTGCCGATTACATTGATGAAAAAGGACTTTACAGGTAAGGAACCGCTGCGGCAAAGACAAACCATTCTCAGTGTCGCCGCAGATCTAAAAGAAAATCTTTCCGAAAAAAGATTCGGTCACACGGAGAGGGTTCGTGAAACCGCGTCGGAACTTGCCGACAGGTATGGCGAGGACATTGAAAAAGCGGAACTCGCGTCACTCTTTCACGACATGTACAGAGAAATTTCCGAAGATGAACTCGAGGCCCGTATCGACGAATATCATTTGGATAAGTGTCGCTACTCGGGAAACATAGAGCTGGCGCACGGAAAAATCGCGGCGGCCGCAATGCGGGTCAAGTATGGGATCGAAGACGCGGATACGATAAATGCGGTGAGTTTTCACACCACGGGGCGGGCAGGCATGTCCCTGCTGGAAAAGATAATTTTTATCGCCGATGCCACGGAACCCTTGAGAAACTACCCCGGAGTGGAGAACCTCAGGGAAATACTGAAAAAAGATTTAAATCGTGCCTGCATGCTCGCGCTGAGGAACACAATAAAATTTCTCAACGAGAAAAAAATACGCATAGACAGAGATACGCTGGAAGCGGAAAAATATTTCACTGAATTGCTGCGAGAGAACGGTTGAATAAAATATAATAAAATGAACAAAAAGGAGAATGCCATGGAAAACAAAGAACTTGCGCTGATAGCGGCTCGTGCCATCGACGATAAGAAGGGCATGGATGTAAAAATCATAGACATTGCCGAGAAATCATCGTTTGCCGACTACCTTATAATAGCCGGAGGAAGCAATGACAGACAGGTCGGTTCGCTTGCGGACGCCGTCGAAGATGCGTATGAAAAGCTGGGCATTACTCCGGCAAGCATTGCCGGAAAACGGGATTCGGGCTGGATTTTGATGGATTATGGTGATATAGTGGTGAACATCTTTAATCCTGAACTGAGAGAAAGATATAATCTTGAAACCGTTTGGGGTGATTGCGACATTTTGGATTTTATTTAGAGAGGAAAGTTATGAAAGAAAGATACGAATTCAAAAGAATAGAGAAGAAATGGCAGACGTACTGGGAAGAAAATAAAAGTTTCAAGACCGTGGAAGACGATTCGCGGGAAAAGTATTATGTTCTGGAAATGTTTCCTTACCCGTCAGGAAAGCTCCACATGGGACATGTCAGAAACTACTCGATAGGCGACGTCGTTGCAAGATTTAAACACATGAGGGGATTCAACGTCCTTCACCCTATGGGGTTTGATTCTTTCGGACTTCCCGCCGAGAATGCCGCAATCAAGAACGGAACGCCGCCTGCGGAATGGACATTCAGGAATATAGAAGAGATGACGGAGCAGCTCAAGCAACTGGGTATCTCCTACGACTGGGAACGTGAGGTGGAGACCTGCAATCCGAATTACTACCGCTGGATGCAATGGATATTTGTACAGTTCTTCAACAAAGGACTGGCCTACAAGAAAGAAAATCCCGTGAATTGGTGCCCGAGCTGTCAGACCGTGCTCGCAAACGAGCAGGTGATTGACGGAGCATGTGAAAGATGCCACACACCGGTCGGCAAGAAAAATCTTTCGCAGTGGTACTTCAAGATAACCGATTATGCCGAGCGTCTTTTGGACAATCTGAAAAAACTGCCGGGATGGCCGAACAAGGTCAAGCTGATGCAGGAAAACTGGATAGGAAAATCCATAGGCGCAAACGTAAATTTTAAGGTCGACGGAACCGATAAAATAATGAAAGTGTTCACTACACGTGCAGACACTCTCTTTGGATGCACATACATGGTTATGGCCCCGGAGCATCCTTATCTTGAAGAACTTGTGCAGGGTACGGAATACGAAGAAGAAGCACGCCGGTACATGCAGGAAGTTCAGCATATGGACGAAATTGAACGCACGTCCACGGTCAAGGAAAAGACGGGAGTCTTCATAGGGAAATATGCGATAAATCCCGTGAACGGAAAGAAAGTACCCATATTCATATCCGACTACGTTTTGATGGGATACGGTACCGGCGCCATAATGGCGGTGCCGGCTCATGACCAGAGGGACTTTGATTTCGCTAAAAAGTTTGACCTTGAAATAATTCCGGTAGTTAAAAGCAAAGATCCGTCTGTGGATATAAACGACCTTAAAGAGGCCTTTGTCGCAGAAGGAACCATGATCAATTCCGGAGAATACGACGGCATGAACAACCGAAAGGTTATTCCTATGATGGTCGATTGGCTCGCCGAACATAACAGCGGAGAGAAGACCATAAACTACAAACTGAGGGACTGGCTCGTTTCGCGCCAGAGATACTGGGGAACGCCTATTCCCATGATTTTCTGCGACGACTGCGGATGGGTTCCCGAAAAAGAAGAGAATCTCCCGGTTCTCCTACCTGAAGATGTTGAGTTTACGGGCAAGGGAGAATCCCCTCTGACAACCTCAAAGTCGTTTGTCGAGTGTTCCTGCCCGAAATGCGGCGGGAAAGCGAGGCGCGAAACAGACACGATGGACACGTTCCTCGATTCGTCGTGGTATTTTCTCCGCTTTTGCGATCCTCACAACGACGAGAAAATATTTGAGAAGAAAAAGGTGGATTACTGGATGAACGTCGATCAGTACATCGGCGGCGTCGAACATGCAATTCTGCACCTTATGTATGCAAGATTCTTTGAAATGGCTCTCAGTGACATGGGTCTTGTAACATCCGAAGAACCGTTTAAAAATCTGCTTACGCAGGGAATGGTAAACAAATACGGCAAAAAGATGAGCAAATCACTCGGAAACGTGGTCAGCCCCGAGGAAATCATAGAAAAGTACGGCGCCGATACGGCAAGGCTTTTCATCCTGTTTGCGGCGCCGCCCGAGAAAGAACTGGACTGGTCGGATGAGGGAGTTGAAGGAAGTTACAGATTTCTTAACCGTGTATGGCGACTCATCCGTGAATTCAAGGAAAAAGTTGATAATAGCGATGGTGCTATAAATATAAAGTCAGTAAATGACAAAAAATTAAATTCAAAACTTAACGCAACAATAAAGAAGGTCACCGATGATATTGAGAAAAGATTCAATTTCAATACGGCGATCAGTTCGATCATGGAATTGGTGAACGAACTGTACAAGTACAAGCAGGGAGAGGATCTGAACACCCCTCTGCTTGAGGACGCAATCACAAAACTTGTTACGCTTTTGTCACCGTTCACACCTCACATATGCGAGGAGATGTGGCACGAGCTGGGAAAAGAAGAGTCTTTGATCGGGGTCCGCTGGCCGGACTACGACGAGTCGGCTCTGGTGGAAGATGTGAAAACGATAGTTATTCAGATCAACGGAAAACTCAAAGAAAGACTCTCGCTGCCCGCGGGACTTTCCGGAGCCGATCTGGAAGAAAAAGTCTTGGAAGAACCTAATGTGGCTTCCCTCATACAAGATGTGAATGTGGTTAAAACGATTGCGGTTCCTGACAAACTTGTGAATTTTGTTGTTAAGTAGAAGGGAACGATCAATGAAACAAAACAACACTAAACCTGCTTTCAGATCTTCGATCAGAAGACCCAAAAGCAGTGGTTTTGGCGGTAAAAACAGCAAAAATGCCGTCAACGACTCCGCTTTTAACACAAAGAACAAAAAAAGGAGCAATCCGAAAGTTGATATGAAATACCGTTCCGATACGGGACAAGGTAAGCGGGCGGGCGGAAATTCAGGAAACGGAAAAGCCCGCCGCAACTTCAGCTTGAAAAATGATAACTCCGGATCAAACGGTTACGGAAAAGCACTGACTAAAGTTTTAAAACCGGTTAAGAATTCCGATACCCTTAAGATTCTGCCGATAGGCGGTCTTAACGAGATCGGCAAGAACATGACCGCTTTTGAATACGACGATCAGATTATCATCATCGACTGCGGCATGTCCTTTCCTGAAGACGATATGTTCGGGATAGATGTGGTCATCCCCGACTTCAGTTATCTGACAGAAAACGCGAAGAAAGTAAAGGGTGTCGTTATAACGCACGGTCATGAAGACCACATAGGAGGCATTCCGTATCTTCTTAAAAAATTGAACGTGCCGATTTACGGCACACAGCTGCCGCTCGGACTGATAAAGAACAAGCTGGAAGAGCACAAGATAAAAGCGGACTTGAGAACGATTGCGGCAGGCGATAAATTCAAAATAGGAAAGTTCAAGATAGAAGCTCTCAGAACCACGCATTCTATTGCCGATGCAATCTGCTTTTACGTGGAAACGCCGGTCGCGTCCTTCTTCCACACCGGAGATTTCAAAGTGGATTTTACACCTATCGACGAAGAGCCGATAGACTTTGCCCGGCTTGCGGAAATAGGAAAAAACGGTGTGGATCTTCTAATGGCGGACAGCACAAACGTGCTCAAACCGGGGTTCACCCCGTCGGAACAGCTGGTGGGGGAAACCCTTGAGGCCATCTTCAGAGAAGCGACGAACAGAATAATCATAGCCACCTTTTCTTCCAACGTCCACAGGGTGCAGAAAATCATTGAACTGTCCGTCAAATACGGAAGAAAATTCACCGTATCGGGACGGAGCATGGAAAACGTGGTGAAACTTGCCGAGGAATTGGGATACCTGAAGTTTCCGGCAGGTTCTTTCGTCGAATTGAACAAGATGAAGAATGTTCCCGACAAAGAACTTGTTGTGATAACTACAGGCAGCCAAGGTGAACCGATGTCGGCTCTTGCGAGAATGGCGGACGATGAACACAGAAATGTCAAGCTTAAAAGAGGGGATATGGTGATACTGTCATCGACACCTGTACCCGGCAATGAAAAGACGGTTTCAAACGTCGTGAACAAGCTTTACAAGAAAGAAGTAAACGTAATATACAATGACATAGCGGACATCCACGTTTCCGGACATGCATGCCAGGAAGATTTGAAACTCATGCATTCCCTTATAAGACCGAAGTACTTTATGCCGGTACACGGGGAACACAGACATCTTGTCAGGCATTCTCAGCTTGCGGAATCTTTAGGCACCGAATCTTCCAATATATTCATACTGGAAAACGGTGATCAGCTTTCCATAGGCAGGCAGAAAGCAATAAAATACCCTAATGTTATCAATGCCGAGGATATACTGGTAGACGGCCTTGGAGTAGGAGATGTCGGGGATGTCGTCCTGAACGAGAGAAGAGTTCTTTCGGAAGCGGGGCTTATAGTGGTCGCCGCAACCATAGACATAAAAAATCGTATAATAATTTCGGAACCGGAACTGCATTCGCGCGGTTTTGTATATGTAAAGGAGCATGGCGAGCTTATGAAAGATGTAAAGGAGCATGCCTGCTCGTCGTTGGAACATCATTTGAATAACGGCAAGAACGATTGGAACGCGATCAGAAACGGTGTGAGAAACGATATGCGAAAGTATGTATTTGCCAGAACCAAGAGGAGTCCCATGGTGCTTTGCATTTTCATGGACGCCTGATTTCGACATCGCGACGCGGATGTTACATAAAGCCTGAACGGCTAAAATACGGAAATGAAAGGAAAAAAGAAATGAATGTATATGATACGGCGCATAACCTTGCAAACGCGATAAAAGAATCTCAGGAGTACAAGGATTATGCGGCTTTGAAAGAAAAAATAGACGCAAACCCCGAACTGTCCGGTATGATGAAAGACTTTGAGAGCAAACAGCTCGATCTTCAGACAAGACAGATGGTAGGCGAAGAGGTTACGGAGGATGCTCAGAAAACGGTTCAGGAACTTTATGCGATAGTGATGAAAGATCCGTCGGCCGCCGCATATCTTCAGGCGCAGATGAGATTCTCGATTATGATGAATGATGTTTACAAAATCCTCGGAGACGCCATGGGTATTGGCAATCCGCAATAAATTTGATATAATGCCTTATTATGTGAATAATTAATGACTGCTCATTAAAATCTGTCGGGTCCCGATGAGGATACAGCAGGTTCGAGGCGAGTTCTTTTGATTGAAACGACGGCGTTTGGAGTTTGACGGGCGTTCATTGATTAATTTTAAAATTAGAAAGCGAGAAGTAAACCGATGATAACAGCAGGAGATTTCAGGAAAGGCGTCACTTTTGAGATTAACGGAGAACCGCATGTCGTTTTGGACTTCCAGCATGTAAAGCCGGGAAAAGGTGCGGCGTTTGTACGAACAAAGTACAAGAACATTCTCACGGGTGCCATCCGCGAAGATGCGTTCAACCCGAGCGACAAATTCCCAAAGGCACACATCGATACCAAAACGATGCAGTATCTTTACAATGACGGTGAACTGTATTACTTCATGGACGGAGAAACCTTTGAACAGGTTCCGATAAGCAAGGATGACGTGGAAGACGCCATGAAATACCTAAGGGAAAACGATGAAGCTACCATCAAGTTTTACAAGGGATCGCCTTTTCAGGTTGAACCTCCGAACTTTGTCGACCTCGAGGTCGTTGAAACCGAGCCGGGAGTCAGAGGGGACACAGCCACAAATGTTACCAAGGCCGCAACGGTCGAGACCGGGGCTGTTATTCAGGTTCCGGTATTCATAGAAGCAGGAGAGAAAATACAGATAGACACCAGAACCGGCGACTATCTGGGAAGATCGAAGTAACCGGAGGATTTAATGGGCAAGAAGGAAAAAACTAAGACCAAAAGCGGTACTCCGCTCAGAATCCTGCTGATCGTCGTCGCATTTATCATAGTGATATTGCTTGGGGTTTATATTTACGGCAAAAGCCTTGGCGGCAGCGCGAAGGACAAGAACAACAAGAACGAGATCATGGTCACCATAGAGAAAGGTTCGACGACCGCCGGAATCGGCAAACTGCTTCAGGATAAAGGGATCATAAAGTCGCAGAAAGACTTTAAACTTTATACTACGCTCAACAGATATGACGGACTGTATCAGGCGGGTTCCTACGCGTTTTCGCCGTCCATGACCACGGACACGATAGCCAAGGCGCTCAGAACCGGTAAGACAAACGACATTACTTTTACCATACCTGAGGGTTACACCGAGTACGATATTGCAAATAAGTTGGATAAGATAGGGCTGGTCAAAAAAGATGAGTTTGTAAACACTTTGGAATCTGCGGGATTCGCTTCGGAATTCACATTTCTTAAAGGAGCCCAGAAAGGCGCTCACAGACTCGAGGGATACTTGTTCCCGAGTACCTACACCATTCCGGCGACATCGGACAACAACTTCATCATAAGTTCGATGCTCACGCAGTTCGACAAGAACTTTACAGCAGCCGACAGGGCGAAGGCGAAGGAGATGAAGTTCACCGAGAATCAAATAATAATAGTGGCTTCGATAATAGAGAAAGAGGCAGCGATAGATGCGGACAGAGACAAGGTTGCGAGCGTCATATACAACAGGCTCAAAGCCAAAATGCCTCTTCAGATGGATTCTACGGTTCAGTATGTGCTCGGTCTTGACAACAACAGAAAAAAAGATCTGTCGATCGATGATACTCAGGTCAAGTCCGAATACAACACATACACCAACCGGGGACTGCCTCCGGGACCTATATGCTGTCCGGGCAAGGCTTCCATACGGGCCGCGTTGAATCCCGCGGATACCAAGTACATGTACTTTATACTCAGCGACAGACTGGACGATTCCATGGCTTTCTCCGAAAAGTACAGTCAATTCCTAAAAGATAAAGATGCCTACTATAAGGCGAGAAAAGAAAAAGAAGGAAAGGGCAACTGATGTCATTTTACGTTGTCAATCCCGAAATCAGGGATTTTCTGAACAGCAGCCATGAACCGCTTGATAAATTCATGAAAGATTTTCGTGTTTCGGCGGAACATGACAGCGTGCCTATAATATTAAAAGAGACGGAAGAACTGCTATCCATGTTGCTTCGGCTTAAGCGACCGGAAAAGATACTGGAAATAGGCACGGCAACAGGCTATTCGGCAACTTTTTTCGCAAAGACATGTCCGGATTCGGAAGTCTATACAATTGAAAACGATGAATTTGCATATACCGAAGCTATCAGGAATTTTAAGCGAGCAGGTGTGGCCGACACAGTCCGCGCCTGTTTCGGCGATGGCCGGGAACAGATAGAGAATTTGAGAGATCAAGGCATCGTCGGCTTTGATTTTATTTTTATAGATGCGGCAAAAAACAGCTACAAAAGGTTCATGGAAAGTTCCATGGAGATCTGTCGGCATGGAGCCGTCATAGTGTCGGACAACATCCTGATTCACGGTCTTACCGTTCTCGAGGAACTGGATCCGAAGAAGAAGCACAAGACACACAGAAAAAAGATGAAAGAGTATATAGAGTTCATAACCGGAAATGATAATCTGGCTACATCCATGTTTTCGGTAGGAGACGGTGTTGCTGTTTCGATTCTGAAATAAGTTGTTTACCTGAATGCCCGCCTTGAACTTTAATAAGAAACGTTATAACGAATACTTTATCGGACAATCATGACATGTCAATGAACAATGTAAAGAAAGCAGAACTGCTGGCTCCTGCGGGAGACCCGGAAAAACTCAAGATAGCCGTGCTTTACGGAGCGGACGCCGTTTACTTTGGCGGAGAAACTTTTTCACTCAGAGCCGGCGCCGGAAACTTTACCGTGGACGAAATCGAAGAAGGTGTTGCATTTGCGCACGAATACGGATGCAAATGCTATATGACGCTGAACATATATGCGCATAACGAGGATATAGAACCGCTTGAAAAGTATCTGCAAAAGATTAAACATATACCGATCGATGCGTTTCTTATATCCGATCCGGGAGTTCTTACAATAGTAAAAGAGATTCTGCCGTCCGCCGAACTGCATCTTTCCACTCAAGCCAACATGACCAACTACACGAGCGCGAGGTTCTGGTACGACATGGGGATCAGACGGCTTGTGGTCGCCCGTGAACTGTCGCTGGACGAAATTTCGGAGATTTCCCGGAAAATTCCGGAGGATATGACGCTGGAAGCCTTTGTTCACGGAGCAATGTGCATATCCTACTCAGGAAGATGCCTTCTCAGCAACGTGATGACGGGGCGTGATGCCAACCGCGGTCTGTGCGCTCATCCATGCAGGTATCGGTACGCGGTCATGGAAGAAAAACGTCCCGGGCAGTATTATCCTATAGAGGAAGATGCAAGAGGTACGTATGTATTCAATTCCAAGGACTTATGCATGATCAGGCACATACCTGAACTGATTGAGAGCGGCATATCGAGTCTTAAAATAGAGGGACGGATCAAAAGCCTGTACTATGTTGCGAGTATCATACACGCGTACAGGCAGGCGATAGACGAATATTACCGGGATCCGGAATCGTACCGTTTCAAAGAGGAATGGTTTGAGGAACTCAAAAAAGCAAGTCACAGAGAATTCACCACGGGGTTTTATTTCAGGAAAACCACGCAGGATGATCAGAACTACCTGACGAGCGCTTACATAAAAGATTACTCTTTTACGGGGATTGTCAAAAGTTATGATGCCTGCGCCGGCTTTGCCGTGGTTGAACAAAGAAACAAGATGCTCGAAGGTGATGAGATAGAAATATTCGGTCCCGCGCCGGGTTTCGTAAAGCAGAAAATATCGGAAATGTATGATTTTACAACGGGAGAACGCCTTATCTCCGCACCCCATCCCAAGCAGCTGTTGAAAATGAAAATGGAAACCCCGGTTTCAGAAAATTATATTCTGAGGAAAAGGATAAAGGAGTAAACCAATGTTATCAGACCCCTGCAATCTATCAACTTCAACCCTCATCATAATTGCCGTCGTCACGATAATCCTGAACGGAATAATAACGCTGAGCGGCAGTTCCATAGAGGCGGTGAGCCGCAGCAGTATAACCCGGATGCTTGAAGATGACGAAACCGATGTGAGAGCCGGGAGAATCCTGAAGTTTATTGAAACCCCCTATATTTACAGGTATACCAACAAACTGTGGAGTTACATATTCATGTCCATAGGACTGGTTGCCGTACTTTTCACGGGTAAGCATAGTCCGGTTTTTCTGATTGCGTACTTCTTCGTAATGATCTCGCTCGGTGAAATGTTCCCAAGACGGCTCGCAAAGCAGAACTGCGACGAATTCGCGCGAGGTCTATGCGGACTTCAGAAGATATTCAACACTGTCACGTTCCCGCTTATCTGGGTACTCTTGAAATTTGCAAACATCATGCTTAGAGTTTTTAAGCAGAAAACAGATATAGACGAGAAGGAGTATTCCGAAGAAGAAATAATGTCCATCCTTGAACTCGGGCAGCTGAGCGGATCTTTAAGAGAAGAAGGGAAAAAGATGATCGGGAGCATTTTCCGCTTTGACGATGAACTCGCGTATGAGATAATGACACCGAGAACCGATGTTTTCATGATCGATATAACGGATCCTCCCGAGGAATATGTCAATCAGCTGATGAAGCTGCGCTACACGAGGATGCCTGTTTGCAGGAACGGATCGGATGATATAATCGGTATACTCCACATAAAGGATTATCTGATAAAAGCAAGGGAAGCGGGCTTTGACAAGGTGGACATAGAAAGCATACTTCGGGAGCCGTACTTTGTACCGGAAACGAAGAAAATCGACACCCTCTTCTTTGAACTGCAAAAAGAACGTCAGCATATAGCCATACTTATCGACGAATACGGAGGATTCAGCGGTATAGTTACAATGGAGGACATCATAGAAGAAATCGTCGGAGAGATTGATGACGAGTACGATGAGGAAGAAGTTTCCATAGAAAAATCAGGCGAAAACTGTTATCTTATCGACGGCAACGCGGATCTTGACGACATAGACGAGGAACTTGGGATCTCCATTTCCTCAGACACCAGTGAAACAATAGGCGGATATATTATAGACATACTCGGAGAAATTCCGAAGGACGGGTACATCAATAAAGTTATAGAGGTCGATAACATGATATTCACCGTTTTGTCGGTTAAAGAGCGAAGAATAGAAAGGGTCAGGCTGGAGATAATTCCAAATAGCGATGCGTCTGAAGACGATGCGTTCACCGGAGAAAACGACACCGAAGAGCATGAATAGATCTGGAGCGTGTAAATGGCACTGAAAACGGAAAACAAGGCGGCAAATCTCAATATTGAAAACTACATGCAGGCAGTTTCCGAAGAGGTTAAAAGCATAAACGGCGTCAGCAGTATGAGCGGCAGCTTTACAGATTCTCTGCCGGGTTTCAAGCCTGCCATCAAGGGCGTCAAACTGTCTGAGGACGCGGGCAGGTTAATAATCGACCTTTACATAAATGTTTTTTATCACAGCAATATACCGCGGCTGGCGTGGGATATACAAAAACAGGTGAAGACGCGAATGGAGGAAATATCACCGGCAAAGATTAAAGAAATAAATGTCCACGTTCAGGGCGTGGAGATGCCCGGGGATTAAGGAGATAAATCGATGAAGAGAAAAACTGCGCGGGAATTTCTTATGAAAGTTCTTTTTCAGATGGATGCATCGGGTGAATTTTCTGCGGACAATATAGAAAAAATCATTTCAGGCACATCGCTCGGAGAGCAGCGCGATTATTGCACGTCGCTTCTTAACCGGGTATGTGAACATAAAGAAAGTATAGATGAGCTGATAGCGAAATTCAGTACGAGCCGGAAAGTGGAAAGAATGCCGAAAACAGATATTTCGATATTAAGGCTGTCGGTTACGGAAATCGTATATTTTGACGATATTCCCGTCGCCGTTTCCATAAATGAAGCCGTTGAACTTGCCAAGAAGTACGGAACCGAGCAATCACCGAAATTTGTAAACGCGATATTGGGAAGCATCGGCAACGACCGCTCGTCGAACCTGCGCCGGACTTCTTCCTGACGGACTGAACGGGGAGTTTTGACAAGGAGCGGAGAATCATGAGCGGAAACTATTATCTTGGAATAGATACGAGCAATTATAAGACTTCCGTTGCGGTAGTGGATGACGAGGGAAACGTTATTTCTGATTGCAGAAAGTTTCTTGAGGTAAAAAAGGGTGAAAGAGGGATAAGACAGTCCGAAGCGCTCTTTCAACACGTCAACAACCTGCCCGACGTTATAAAAGAGGCAGTTGCGGCTCTCACTGCCGACAATCGCGTCAATCGCACGGGAGCGCTCAATACGGAAAACGAGACAGGATCTTTCGAGTTAAAAAAAGTCAAAAGAGATTTTAATATAAAAGCGGTCGCCGTATCTTCGAGACCAAGGCCTCTGAAAGGTTCATATATGCCCGCATTTCTCGCAGGAGTAAGTGTGGGAAAATCTGTCGCAACCGCCATGGGAATACCTGTTTACGAGTTTTCGCACCAGGAGGGACATGTCGCTGCCGTCAAAAGAGGTTTACGTCTTGAAAATCCCGAAAGATTCATCGCGTTTCACTTTTCGGGAGGAACCACCGAGGCTGTAATGGTGACGAATCCCGACTCGCGTGAAGGCGAAGACGTAAACCGGAACGTCACGACTTATGAGATCGTCGGCGGAAGCAGAGATATTTCTTACGGTCAGCTGCTCGACCGGATAGGCGTTGCCGTCGGATTCCGCTTTCCGTGCGGAGAAGAGATGGATAAAATAGCCTGTGCCGAAGCGACACGGGGGATAAAAATCCCAAAGATAAAATGTAAAGACGGCTATATAAACCTTTCGGGACAGGAAGCACACTGTCTCAGACGGTTAAAAGAAAACGGGGATCTCCGTCCCGAAAATGTAAACGGATTGATATTTGCTTTGTTCGAGGAAATAACTTCATCAATGAGTGAGATCACGGAGTACCTTGCAAAAAAATATGATGTGCGTGACTTTATATATGCAGGTGGAGTTTCCTCGAGCAGTTTTGTCAGGAAAAAACTGAAATGCGACGGCAATTGCAACATTCATTTCGGAGAGCCGGAACTGGCGACCGACAACGCCGTCGGAACAGCATTGTTGGGGAGGGAAAGATATGGCGCTGAAACCGATCGGTGTGTCACAACTAAATGATTATCTGTCACGCGTGATAGGCTCCGACCCGATAATGTCCAATGTGCTTATAAAGGGAGAGGCTTCAGGAGTGAAGTACCATTATACAGGTCATGTCTACTTCTCGCTGGTAGACGGCGCATCCAAACTGAACTGCTTCCTGCACAAAGACAGCCTGTCTGAACTGAATTCCGCCATAAGCGATGGAATGCAACTCGTGTGTTCGGGGAGAATAACCGTCTATAAGGCCGGAGGTTCTTATTCCCTTTATGTTAAATCAGTTGAAATTGCCGGTGAGGGCGATCTGGCGGCGGCATTTGTCAGGATGCGCGACAGGTTGATGGAGGAAGGTCTTTTCGACCCCGCGCATAAGAAAAAACTACCTCTCTTTCCGCGTAACATAGGTGTGGTAACGGCAAGCACAGGAGCGGCCGTAAAGGACATCATAAAAACTTTGAAAAGCCGAAACGATGTCTGCGGCATAAAGATATTCCCGTGCCGCGTACAGGGAAACGGAGCGGCGGAAGAAATCGCGGATAGGATAAGGTTCGCAAATGAGAAATACCGGGAACTCGAAATTCTGATAGTGGGACGAGGCGGCGGATCGGCGGAAGATCTCTGGCCTTTCAACGAAGAAATCGTTGCAAGAGCCGTCTATGAGTCTGAAATTCCCGTCATTTCCGCCGTCGGACATGAAACCGACTTTTCCATATCGGACATGGCGGCGGATGTCCGAGCCGCAACGCCTACCGCAGCCGCCCAGATAGCCGTGCCGGATACCGGGGAACTTGCAGAAAACATGGCTCATATCGTATCCGCCATGAAAAGACAAATTGAAAACACCTTTATGTTCAACAAGATGAAAGCGGAAAACTGCATTTCGCAAGTCGGGAATTTACTGGAGAAGAAGGTTATTCAGAGCAAGAACAGCCTGGAACACTGCAGGCTGCTTCTGGAAGAAAATCATCCGTTCAGAGTCCTTGAAAAAGGATATTCCGTGGTGGAAACCGAAACCGGCAGGGTTATAAGTGACAGCTCCGATCTGATTCCGGGCGCTGATTATCGCATAATATTCAAACGCGGAAAAGGAGTATTCCGTTTCATAAGACAGGAAAGTGGAAATACGGTAAGTGAGCGGCGCGAAAACGCCACAAAAGGCTGTACAGATGAAAAAAGCATGTAGATAAACCATGAAAATGCTTAAGAAATTATGGAAAGCGTGAGGAAAAATGAGGAAAGAAAGAATCGGCACAAACATAATTGTGATGACTTCGCACGATGAGACAAGTGCGGGCAATCCCTCCGGGGTCACGGGGGATACCGGCGCCGCCGGTGAAAAAATATCAGAGGACATCGGATTTGAAGAGTCTTTGGAGAGATTGAATTACCTGGCGGATAAGATTAAGGAGCCCGGAACCAATCTTGAGGATTCCCTTGCATATTACGAAGAAGCGATGAAGTACTATGAAATCTGCAATAAGATTTTGAAAACCGCGGAGCAGAAGATTGAAACAATTGAAGAGGTGCGGCCATGAAAGAAAACTATGATGAGTATAAAGAAATTGTGGAAGAATATCTGATCGACTTTATTCCGAACGTCGATACAAAGAGCAGGACTCTTTACGATGCCATGAGGTACAGCCTTGCCGCGGGGGGCAAACGTCTTCGTCCTATCCTCCTAATGTCTGCATGTGAATTTGCGGGCGGGGATTCTTCAAAGGCGATTCCTTTCGCGTGTGCCATAGAATACATACATACTTATTCTCTTATACACGACGATCTGCCCGCGATGGACGACGATGAACTGCGCAGAGGCAAACCGACAAATCACATGGTTTACGGTCCCGGGATAGCTACGCTTGCGGGCGACGGACTTCTCAACACTGCTTTTGAAATAATGAACAGAGATCTGTTGCTACATTTTGACGATATTCCCGAGATGAAAAGGCGAATAAATGCGGCGTACGCGATTTCAAAGGGAGCCGGAGTCCGGGGAATGATAGCGGGGCAAGTTTCAGACATTGAATCGGAAGCGAAAGAAAGTTCGCCTGAGATGCTGGAGTATATACATCTGAACAAGACCGGTGCGCTCATATCCGCAGCGATCATGGCAGGGCTTTTCCTCGGCGGAGCGGATTCGGAGATGATTTCAAAGATGAAAAATTATGCGGAGAACATGGGATTGGCGTTTCAGATTGCCGATGATATACTCGATGTCACCGGCAAAGAAGAAGAGATGGGGAAGAAGCCGTCGGAAGATGAGAAAAAGAAAAAACTGACTTACGTTTCGCTGCACGGAATGGAATCCTCAAGGGAACAACTTCACCTGTTGACGGAAAAAGCTGTTGACGCGATCTCGGATTACTATGATAATGCGGAGTTTTTCCGTGACTTAGCGTTTAGACTGGAAAAGAGAACGAAATGAAAAAGAACTTGACGGATTATGATTTTCCGAATGATTTAAAGAATATGAGCAACGGGGAACTTGAGCTTCTTGCCGTTGCCATAAGAGAATTTCTTATAAACAGTGTGGCCGAAACAGGTGGTCATCTGGCGTCCAATCTGGGAATAGTTGAGATCACGCTCGGACTTCATAAGATATTCGACAGCCCGAGAGATAAGATTATATGGGACGTAGGGCATCAGTGCTATGTGCATAAGCTTCTTACGGGAAGGCTCCGGGACTTCGGTACGTTGCGCAAGACAGGCGGGATGAGCGGATTTCCGAAATCCTCTGAAAGCTGTCACGATACTTATGACACGGGACACTCGAGCACATCGCTTTCGGTTGCCGCAGGGATGGCCGCCGCAAGAGACATAAAGGGTGAAGATTACAGTGTCATTGCGGTAATAGGCGACGGCGCCATGACGGGCGGCATGGCCTTTGAGGCTCTGAACAACATAAGTGCTTCAAAATCAAAGGTGATAGTGATCTTGAACGATAACGGAATGTCGATCTCAAGAAATACAGGCGGCTTGTCGAACCATCTCAACAAGTTGCGTGCTTCGAGTCGGTATATCGGGGCAAAGAAAAGCATAAAAAGCACATTGCATAAAATCCCGTTGATTGGCAGGAGTCTGGCGTCGGGGCTTTCCGGCGCAAAAGACAAATTCAAATACGCGCTTATTTCAGGCGGTGTCATATTTGAGGAGATGGGGTTTACGTATCTGGGACCCATAGACGGACACAGCGTCGATTCCGTTATTGAAGCTCTTGAGGGATGCCGCAACGTGAAAGGTCCTGTGATACTCCATATGATAACGGATAAAGGCAAAGGATACAGGAATGCCGAATTGCAGCCAAATAAATTCCACGGTATAGGAGCGTTCGATGTTGAGACGGGCAAAACCGAGAAAGCGCCCGGAATATCGTATTCTTCGGTCATGGGAAATACCGCGGTAAAACTGGCCGACAAAAACGAAAAAATAGTGGCCGTAACTGCGGCGATGGGTGATGCTACCGGCCTTTCACAGTTTGCTCTCAAATATCCAAAACGCATATTTGACGTAGGTATAGCGGAGCAGCACGCGGTGACCTTCGCGGCAGGGCTTGCCAAGGCGGGAATGCAGCCTCTTGTAGCGATTTATTCATCGTTTTTGCAGCGGGCGTATGATCAGATCGTGGAAGATGTCTGTCTGCAAAATCTCCCCGTGGTCTTTGCGCTCGACAGGGCGGGGATTGTAGGCGCAGACGGTGAAACGCACCACGGCCTCTTCGATATTGCCTATCTTTCCTCAATTCCCAACATGACTCTGCTTGCGCCCGCAGACGGTAACGAGCTTGAGGCCATGCTCGAATATGCTTTCAAACTCAAAACCCCGGCGGCGATAAGGTACCCGAGAGGAACATGCCGGCGCATAAACGACAGATTCGTGGATTTTGACGGCAAAAACAAAAGACTTTTCTCAGGCTCCGATGCCGACATAATGGCAGTCGGTCCCATGGTATCGAAAGCCGTGGACGCACGCGAAATTTTGAAGAAAAGAGGATACGACGTCGGCGTACTGAAAGTAAATATACTCAAACCTCTGCAGTTTGACCGCGATGAAACAAAGGCTAAAATAATTTTCACCGTGGAAGACGGAGTGATGTCGGGCGGATACGGCATGCATGTAAGAGAACGGGTTGAAAACAACGCCACTGTGTGCAACATGGGATGGCCGGACAGTTTCATAGAACACGGCAGTCAGGAAGACCTGTACAGAATGTACGGACTTGATGAGGCCGGTATCGCCGAAAAAATCATCGGGTATATCGAAAACAATGCTTAATGTCTGAGTGCTTGCTGATTTGATTTTTATCAAAAGCGGCGCATAATTCTTGATGGTTGAAATTTTATCAAATACAATGCTTAATGCCTTAAGGAAAGGGTGAGTGAATGCCTTGAAAGAAAGACTTGACGTTCTTCTTGTACAAAAAGGATACTTTGAAACGAGAGAAAAGGCAAAGCGTTCCATCATGGCCGGGATCGTGTTTGCGGACGGCATAAGACTGGACAAAGCCGGCATGCGGGTGGATACGGATGCGGAAATCGAGGTCAGAGGCAAAATATGTCCTTTTGTCAGTCGCGGAGGATTGAAACTGGAAAAATCCATAACTGAATTCGGCTTGGATCTGGAAAATAAAATCTGCATGGATATAGGCGCATCGACGGGCGGCTTTACCGACTGCATGCTGCAAAACGGTGCAAAGAAAGTCTACTCCGTAGATGTCGGTTACGGTCAGCTCGACTGGAAACTCAGAAACGATTCAAGGGTCGTAAACATGGAGAAATGCAATGTCAGATACATGGATACGTCACTGATCGAAGATAAAATAGATTTTGTGAGCATAGACGTTTCGTTCATATCGTTGAGTCTTATATTTCCCGTAGTTTCCAAAGTCATGGCGGATGGCGGGAAATTGGTATGTCTGATCAAGCCGCAGTTTGAGGCCGGCAGAAATCAGGTGGGTAAAAACGGAATAGTAAGAGATGCGGATATTCACCGCGAAGTTATAGAAAAGGTGGTGGACTTTGCAAAGCGCAACGGATTCACACCCATAGATCTGACATTTTCCCCTATTACGGGAGCAAAGGGTAATGTGGAATTTTTGCTGTACGCGGGCAAAAATATTGGCAAAACCGAAAATGTGCGTTATAATTTCGGTAGCATTGAATATGTTGTGAAACAATCGCAACTTGTTTTATGATGAAACTGTTATATAAAGGAGAATCAGAGTAATGAACATTTCAAAAAGAGTAGAAGCAATGCAGTTTTCACCTATCAGGAAGTTCAATCCTGTTGCAATCAAGGCGGAAAAAGAAGGTAAAAAAATCTATCATCTCAACATAGGACAGCCTGATGTTGAAACTCCGCCGTGCTTCATGGAAGCCATCAGAAAGTTTGATGAGAAAGTTATCGCTTATGCGGAATCGGGCGGTCGTCCGGAACTGATCGAATCGGTAATAGACTACTATAAGGGTTATGACATCGACCTGGATGCATCCGACATAATCGTTACAAACGGCGGGTCAGAAGCACTCAGCATGACGTTCATTACCTTGCTTGATGAGGGAGATGAGGTCCTTGTTCCCGAACCTTATTATACAAATTACTCTACTTTTGCACTCATGGCGGGCGGCGTGGTGAAACCTATCACGACATCCGCAAAAGACGGGTATGCTTATGCCGACGCCGCAAAGATCGAAGCATGCATAACACCTAAGACAAGAGCGATCTGCTGTCTTGAACCCGGAAATCCTACCGGAAATGTTCTCACCATAGAAGAGATGAAGGTGATTGCGGAAGTCGCAAAGAAACACGATCTGATGATCATCGCCGATGAAGTTTACAGGGAATTCGTGTACGACGGAAGAACACCGGCATCGTTCGGTCAACTGAAAGAATATGAGGACAGAGTAATCATAATCGACTCCGTATCCAAGAGATTCTCCGCATGCGGCGCCAGAATCGGTCTGTGCATTTCAAAAAACAAAGAATTTATGTCAGGCATAATGAAGATCGCTCAGGGAAGACTCTGTGTTTCCACCGTGGATCAGATAGCCTCCGCGGAACTTTTCCGTCTGCCCCAGTCGTACTACGATGAAGTCAAGGCGGAATACTGCGGAAGACGGGACGTAGTGGTGGAGGAACTTAATAAGATTCCGGGATTCAGCGCAACCGTTCCGGGAGGAGCTTTCTACATGACATGCAAACTCCCGGTTGAAGATATAGAGGACTTCCTCATGTTCCTGCTGGAAGAATTTGAGGATAACGGTGAGTCCGTGATGTTTGCTCCCGCAGAAGGATTTTATGCAACCCCGGGTCTCGGAAAAGACGAGATCCGCATCGCCTATGTCCTGAAACGTGAGGATATGAAAAGAGGGGTTGAACTGATTCGCCTCGGTCTTGAAGCTTACAACAAGAAAAAAGGCAAGTAAATCGGAGGGAAATATATGAAATTATCTCCAATGATGGAGCAGTACATGGCCATAAAAAAACGGTATAAGGACTGTATACTGTTCTTTCGGTTAGGTGATTTCTATGAAATGTTCTTTGAAGATGCCGAATTGGTTTCACGTCTGCTGGAACTGACTTTGACAGGAAAAAGCTGCGGTCTGGAAGAGAGGGCTCCCATGTGCGGAGTCCCGTTCCATGCCGCTGATTCATATATAGAGAAATTGGTAAATATGGGATACAAGGTTGCCATAGGCGAGCAACTTGAGGATCCCGCAAAGACCAAGGGTATGGTTCGAAGAGATGTCGTGAAGATAGTGACGCCGGGCACACTCACTTCCAATTCCATGCTCAAAGAGAATGAAAACAATTATCTTGCATCGGTGTACATGACTTCCGCAGGTATGGGTATTGCGTATTGTGACATATCGACGGGAGAATTTTACGTTACCGAAAAAACGGGCGGGGACAATCTTTATGAAGACGTGATAAACGAACTTGTAAAAATCAATGCGAGAGAGGTTTTGATAAACGAAGAGTTTGCGCTTTCACACGACATAAAGGAAGTCGAGAACCTGACCGACTCGTTCGTCCATGAGATTTCACCCGCGTATTATTCCGGAGAAACGGCGAAAACGGCTATACAAACATTGTTTGGCGAGATGTCATTGACGAGCCTCGGTTTGTCCGGCCGCGATTTTTGTGTTATGGCAACGGGAGCGATTTTAGCCTACCTCCTTGAAACACAGATGCAGGCATTGAAACAGATAACCGACTGCCGGTTTTACGAAATCGGAAATCACATGTCGCTCGACAAGGCATCCATACGCAATCTGGAAATAACGGAAACTCTGTATGACAAAAAGACAAAAGGGAGTCTGCTCTGGGTCTTGGACAAGACGGCCACAGCCATGGGAGGAAGGAAATTAAAACGCTGGCTGCGCGAACCTCTAAATAAGCCGAAGGATATAAACCTGCGACTTGATGCGGTGGAAACGTTCATCAAGAATCCGCTTCTCTTAAACGACGCGCTTGAGAACCTCAAGCATATTTATGACTTTGAGCGACTTGCGGGAAGAATAGCTTCCGGAAGCGCCAACGGAAGAGACATGATTGCGCTTAGAAACTCCATATCTGTCATACCGGAAATAAAGGATGTGCTTGATTCCTGCGACGATGAGCTTCTGTCGAGCCTTAATAGCGGCATATCGGATCTTTCTCATGTGCATGATGTTATCGCGGCGGCGATAGTGGAGGATCCTCCGCACACCGTCAGAGAGGGCGCTCTTATAACCTCGGGATTTTCCGCGGAACTCGACGAACTCAAAGAATCAATAAAGGATGCGAAGCAGTGGATAGCGGAGCTTGAACAGAAAGAAAAGGAAAGAACGGGGATCTCACACCTTAAGGTGGGCTACAACAAAGTATTCGGATATTATATCGAAATCAGTAAATCCAATCTGGATATGGCTCCGGAAGAATACATAAGAAAACAGACACTCGTGGGTAAGGAACGTTTTATAACTCCGAAGCTCAAGGAGATGGAAAGCCTTGTCCTGAATGCCGAAACCAAAATAAATAAACTGGAGTACGATATATTCGTCGGAATCAGAGACGAAATAGAAAAGCACATAGAAATCATACAGAAAACATCGGAAAATATCGCTGTTTTGGATGTGTTGTGCTCATTCGCCACATGCAGTAACGAACTGGGATACGTGAAACCTCTCGTCGATGACAGTCTTACGCTCGAAATCCGGAAAGGACGACATCCGGTCATAGAAAGAACGACAGAACAGGGGCTGTTTGTTTCCAACGATACGTACATGGACGACAGGAACAGCAGCATGCTGATAATAACCGGGCCGAACATGGCGGGAAAATCGACGTACATGCGACAGACCGCGCTTATAGTTCTCATGGCGCAGGCGGGCTGTTTCGTTCCTGCGGAGCATGCTCACATCGGAGTTTGCGACAGGATATTCACAAGGATAGGAGCTTCCGACAATCTCGCTCAGGGACAATCGACGTTCTACGTGGAGATGAGCGAACTTGCGTATATTTTAAGGAACTCCGCGGAACGCAGTCTTATAATTCTGGATGAAATAGGCAGGGGGACGAGTACATATGACGGTCTTTCCATAGCGTGGGCGACGGTAGAGTATCTATGCGGCGATTCCGGGCGTGCAAGAACTCTTTTTGCGACTCACTACCATGAACTGACGGCATTGGAAGACAAGACGGACGGTGTCGAAAACCTGAATGTCGAAGTTTCGGAAGAAAACGGAAATATAGTCTTCCTTCATAAAATAGTAAAAGGAAAAGCCAGCAGAAGTTACGGAATCCACGTCGCAAAACTTGCCGGAGTTCCAAACGTTTTGCTTGAAAACGCGGAAAAAAAACTGGATATACTGGAAACGGAAGGGGAGAGGACTTCTGTAACAGATTCTTTTTTATCTGAGCATGCATCCTCGCATAACTCTGAACATCAAAAAGAAGAGCAGCTTTCCTTTTTCGGATCCGAGATCAATCCTGCCGTCGAAGAGCTGAAAAAACTTGATTTGATGGAAGTTAAACCCTCGGAAGCTATAAGGATACTGGAGAAGCTGAAGGAAATGATAAATGATTAAGATCCTGAAAAAAAACGTTGCGGACAAAATCGCGGCGGGAGAGGTAATAGAAAGACCGGTCTCGATAGTCAAAGAGCTGGTTGAAAACTCGATAGATGCGGGCGCAAAGTCCATAACCGTGGAAATTAAAAACGGCGGCAAAACTTTTATCCGTGTTACGGATGATGGCTGCGGCATACCTCCGGATGAAGCGGAGACCGCCTTTTTCAGACACGCAACCAGTAAGATAGAAAACGCATCGGACCTGGGCGAAATAAGAACCTTGGGATTCAGAGGCGAGGCGCTTGCAAGTATAGCCGCCGTTACCAACACAACACTGATTACAAAGACTTCCGACAAGAAAGAGGGATGCAGACTGTCCCTGCACGGAGGGGAGATAATCGAAAAAACGGCGCTCGGGTGCCCTAACGGAACTACAGTAATCAGCACCGACCTGTTTTACAACATGCCGGCAAGAAGAGAATTTCTGAAAAACGACGGGGCCGAGAGCAGTCTTATAGTGTCCTTTGTGTCTGAAATGGCATTGGCATACGCAGGTGTGAAGTTTCAGCTGATAAATAACGGCAGGATCCTTTTCGCCGCTCAGGGTGGCGGAAATTTAAAAAATACGATTTACGAGGTGTACAGGCAGAGGGAATACAGAGAACTTATAGAGATAGAGGATCGAGAAGAGGATTACGACATAACAGGCTGTGTTTCAAAACCTTCTCTTTCGCGAAGCACCAGACGCGATCAGGTATTTTTCGTAAACGGACGCGTCGTGAAAAGCAGGATTATGGAAAAAGGTCTTTCCGAAGGCTACAGAGAAAGGCTGTTTGAAGGACGGTACCCCGTGGCGTTTATCTTTATAAACGTTGATCCGGGAACGATTGACGTCAACATCCATCCTAATAAAAAAGAAGTGCGGTTTCATGATGAAAAATTCATCTCCGGTATAATTGAAAAAGCAGTAAAGGCTTCCTTGTCCGAAGACGGCGCCGTAATTGAAATGGGAGATTATTTCCCCGCAAACGACACTCCGGACAAAATTAAAGAAGATTCCTCCGAACAAGTTGACATAAAACAGATATTGAAAAGCAAGAGAGAAGAATCGTTACTTTGCGATTCAGGGAAATATGCTCTTAATCCTCAAGAGGAAGAATACGTTTCAGACGATGTCGGCGTTTCATATCCTACGGCCGAAGATAAAGTGATTTGTGAAAAGCCCGATCTTCAGATCCCGCTTCCCGCATCGATCCCGTTTGACTTCAATGAACTGAAAGTCACAGGCTGCATATTTGACACCTACATAACCGCTACAGACAGCAAAAGTTTCTACCTTATAGACCAGCATGCCGCACAGGAGAGGATATTTTACGAAAAACTCGTCGGTGAGTACCTTGCGGACGATAAAGCCGCTCAGACCATTCTTACGCCTATCGTGATCGACACTTCACTTGCCGCAAAGGAAGAAGAATACTGCTGGTTGGATTCATTGAGGGATATGGGCTATAACATCGACGAATTCGGTCCAAACTCATACAGAATAAAGGAAATCCCATACTTCATGGAAATTTCCGAAGCCGAAAAATTTGCGAAAGATTACATAGAACAAACACAATCGGGGATTAAACTTAATAATACGGTGGTGATAAACAAACTGATTACAAGATCGTGCAAATCCGCAATCAAGGCTCACGACAAGCTTTCCAGAGAAGAAATGGAAGCACTCATGAACGATCTCAAGCGGTGCAGAAATCCGTTTTCCTGTCCTCACGGAAGACCGACGTTCATAAGGTTCTCCATGTACGATATTGAGAAGATGTTCAAAAGAGCGTGAAACGAGGAAACAGTAAAAAGACATTATGAAAATAATAGTGATTTGCGGACCGACCGCCGTCGGGAAGACAAAGTATGCCATAGAGATAGCAAAGGAATTTGACGGAGAGATAGTTTCCTGCGATTCCATGCAGATATATAAATATATGGATATAGGTAGCGCAAAGCCGACGAAAGAGGAACTCGCACAGGTGAAGCACCATCTCGTGGGGGAGATAGATCCGAAAGAGCCTTTTTCCGCCGCAGTGTACAAAAAACTCGCCGACGAAGCCATTAAAAAAATATTTAATAAAGGCAAAACCCCCGTAATTGCGGGAGGTACTGGTCTTTATCTGAATGCGCTGTTGTATGACATGGATTTCAGCGCCCCGCCGTCAGAAGATGCCGGTTACAGGAGAGAACTTTATCTTCAGGCCGAACGTCACGGCGCAGCGTACCTGCACAACAGACTGATGGAGCTTGATTCCGCCGCAGCGCTTAGGATACACCCGAACAACGTGAAAAAGGTCGTGAGAGCCATTGAGGCGGCTGAGTCCGGGCGGTGTATCGGAAATTTTGCCGATAGCCTCATAAAAGCACAGCAGTATGACAGGATAAAAATATGTCTCAACAGAGACAGAGAAGAACTCTACAAGAGAATAGACTCAAGGGTCGATGCTCTTTTAGATGCAGGACTTGAGGACGAGGTCAGGAGGCTCATCGATGCAGGACTTTCCGAAGATGATATTTCCATGAAGGGAATAGGCTACAAGGAACTTATATCGTACTTTGCCGGCGATTACGACAGGCGGGAAGCCGTCAGGCTGATAAAAAGAAATTCCAGACATCTGGCGAAACGTCAGATTACCTGGTTCAAACGATATGACGATATGAAGTGGTTCAATATTTCCGAGTTTACAAATGACGATACCTGCATCGATGCGATAAAAAAATGGTTAAGAAATCGAACAAAGAATTTGTAATACACAATAAAAGTGATAAGCCGGACAACATCGTGGCTAAAGAAAACGAGATTACTCTCGAATGCGAGGAAATTCAATCTCAGCTCCCGAATTTCCTCAGGAGTTTTTTTGTGTATTTAAAGGGTAATGTGCTGCCCATGAGCAGGCTGGCATATTTGAGAGACATAAAAGCCTTTTTTACATATCTGATTTCGGAAACGGATTTGAGCGGGGCAGGGGACGTAAAAAACGTTACTTCAAAAGAAGTAGACGCCGTAAAGGCGATGGATATAAACCTGTATCTCGACTATTGCAGACGATACAGGGTGGAAACCGAGAAAAACGTTACAATTTACGAAAATCAGAACAAGACTCTCGCCAGAAAAAAATCTTCTCTTTCCGTCATGTTTAAACAGCTGTACAGAGATGAAATCGTATCGCGCAATATCACCGACGGATTTGATCCCATAAGAGTGCAGAAAGTTTCCGAGCGCGAAATCAAGGCTCTGCAGGACAATGAGGTTCTGACCATGCTCGATGTGGTCTCTTCCGGAACCGGTTTTACCGATCATCAACGTTCTTACTGGGAAAAGACGAAAAAGAGAGATAAGGCGATACTGATACTTTTTCTTACGTACGGACTCAGACTTTCCGAACT
>CP016202.1:332420-395710 GCA_003433295.1 Eubacterium minutum ATCC 700079
AACTGAACATATCTTCTTTCAACTTTTCAAGAGAGGAATTCAAGATATACAGAAAGCGCGGCAAAGAATCGACCATGCCCATGAATAAATCGGTCACGTCGGTGATAGCGGACTACATAAACAATGAACGAAAATCTTCAGAAACTCTTGAAAAAGAGAACAAGGATGCACTCTTTCTTTCGCTGCAGGGAAAAAGACTTACGCAGCGCCAGATAAGGGAACTCGTTAAAAAATACACTTCCATGGCGCTAAAAACCTCGGCAAGCGCCGGTTACAGTCCTCACAAGCTCAGAGCGACCGCAGCGACCAGCCTCATAGGAAGAGGAAATTCCATATACGATGTTGCGGCTCTTCTTGACCACGAGCAGGTTACGACTACACAGCTTTATGCAAAACACAAAACCAACGTTAAAAGAAATCTCGTGTCCGGCATGGAATGGGAAGAAGAACGCGAAGAGGGAAGTGTGAACGCGGACGAAGACGACGATTTATGACAATGTTACAGAAGGATTTTGATTTGATAAAGGAATTGCTGATAAATAAATACGGTATAAGAAAAGATATAATTGATTACGTTCACAGATGCGAGGAAGCATTGCGTGACAAGTTCCAAAGGCTCGATGAAATCAGGGAATACAATCAGTATAAGGTGATTGCAGCCTTACAGAAAAACAAAATTTCCGACAGCCATTTTTCTTGGAACACAGGCTACGGATATGACGATCCGGGCAGAAGCGCGACCGAGAGGGTATATGCCGATGTTTTCGGTGCGGAAGCCGCACTTGTACGACCGACTCTGGTGAACGGCACACATGCGATAGCTACGGTGCTGCTCGGGATTTTACGCCCCGGAGACGAGCTCATATATTGCAGCAACGGTCCATACGACACGCTGGAGGAAGTTATCGGTATCAGAGGAAAAGGAAAAGGTTCTCTGTCGGATTACGGCGTCGTCTATAAAGAAGTAAAACTGCTGTCGGGAGATGAAATAGACCTGAAAGGCATAGAAGAACAAATGACGGAAAACACGAGAATGGTTTGCGTGCAGAGATCCACAGGATACAGCTGGCGCAAGGCTCTCAGCGTAGACCGGATAAAAAAATGGTGTGACTTCGTTCACGAAAAATATCCTGAAGTGATATGCATGGTCGACAATTGCTACGGTGAATTTACCGACATCCATGAACCGACCGACGCGGGAGTCGATATAATAGCAGGTTCTTTGATCAAAAACCCGGGTGGGGGACTTGCTCTCTCCGGCGGATATATATGCGGAAAAAAAGAACTTGTCGAAAAGGCGAGTTACAGAATGACCTGCCCCGGGATAGGCAGCGAGTGCGGACTCACATTCGGGCAGACGAGAACCGTGCTTCAGGGACTTTTCTTTGCGCCATCGGTGGTCAACGGCGCTTTGAAAAGCGCGATCCTCTGTGGAAAAACCTTTGAAGACCTGGGATATAAAACGTGTCCCGGTTCCCGCGACGGCAGAAACGATATAATACAGGCGGTGCAACTTGGAGACGAGGATTCCCTTATCGAATTCTGCCGCGGCATACAGGCCGCATCTCCGGTTGACTCTTTCGTATCCCCCGAACCCTGGGACATGCCGGGATACGAGGATAAGGTTGTCATGGCGTCGGGAGCCTTTATTCAAGGTTCTTCCATAGAATTGAGCGCCGATGCTCCCGTCAGAGAGCCTTTCAATGTATATTTTCAGGGCGGTCTGACCTACGAACACGGAAAACTGGGGATAATGTCGGCACTTAACAGGCTTAAAGAAAACGATCTATTAAGAGGAGAATTATAATGAGCAAAGATCTTAAGAAGAAAAACTTCCGGAAAAGTTTTTTCAATATCGTAAAGTTGATTACCTTGCTCGCGGTATTAATAGGTATCCCCGCATATCTCATGTTCTTTAACAAGAGCATTCTTGACATTACGGGAGAGTACAGGCATCTGGTAAACTATCTGCAGGCTCATCCGAAATACAGCGTTTTCATCTACATAGGCATGGAAATATTTCAGGTAACCGTCAGCGTGATACCGGGACAGTTTTTTCAGATGGCGGCAGGGTCGGTCTTCGGTGTCGTATATGGTCTTATGCTTACCGTAACGGGAAAAATCATAGGAGAAACGATAGCATATTATATGGCGAAACTCCTCGGCAGGGACGGAATACAGATGTTTGTCGGAGAGAAGAGAATGGATCGTATGATGAAGGCTTTCAACAGCGAAAAGGCGTATGTATTCACGTTTGTATTCTATCTTATACCCGGAACGCCTAAAGATGTTCTCTGTTTTCCCGCAGGTATATCCAATATGAAATTCAGCGCTTTTATACTCATTTCAACCGTTGCAAGGATGCCGGCTCTTCTGGGGAGCATATGGTTCGGAGATCTTTATATGAAAGACAATTTTACCGGCATGATAAGTATAGCCGCTATATGCTCGGTTGCTCTGGTACTCGGACTCATCTTCAGAAAACAACTCCACACTCTGGTCGACAGGATATATGAGAAAATCTCATGAATAAAAAGCGCGGTTTGTGATTACGATCCGGGAAATACAATTGAAGATGTAACATACATAAAAAAAGAATAAAAGCTCCCGGGTCGGATAATATCGGTCATCTTTAAAAAAATTTAAAATACCTCTTGACCGCGAACAAATGTTCTGCTATTATATCTACACGAACAAATGTTCTTAAAGAGTATGGAGAGGTGATGGATATGAAAAGACTCAGGATTAGATCAAAGGTAAGATTTACGATATTTGCGGTTGTTTTGATTCTACTTGTTCTCAATATTGTTTCTGCGATGACGGGCGTGAATACGACAACAGGTGTGTCGTTGAACAAACTCAAGGCAGTCACTGTTCATGCCGGAGATACGCTATGGTCGATAGCCGAGAAAAATAACACTTCAGATATGGACGTGAGAGAGTTTATAGACGACATCAAAGAAAAGAATGATTTGGCTTCCGCGGAGATACAGGAAGGTCAAAAGCTTTTGATCCCGGTACACAGTAATTAATCTTTGCATTTACACGACGCCCCCAACTATTCCTAAAATCATAATTTTAGGAATAGTTGGGGGTCCTCTTTTCCTTATCTTTTTATTATCTTAATTCCCTTCCGGCTTCTCTTCATTGCAGCCTCTTTCCCATCTCTGTTCTTTTTAATCCGTGTCCGGTCGGCAAGTTTCGACAGTAACTTATCGAGCGGTCATCATTTAAAATATTTCACCGCGGATTCAAACAGCTTCATATCGTAGTTACCGGGAACGTTCCTGTACAGATTTTTCCCTATACGTTCAGCATGTCCCATCTTGCCCAGGACCCTGCCGTCCGGAGAAGTTATCCCCTCTATGGCGTAATAAGATCCGTTCGGATTATACTGTATGTCATGGCTGACATTGCCGTTTTCGTCGACATACTGGGTCAGTATCTGTCCGTTTTCCGCAAGCTTCTTTATAAGCATCTCAGAGGCGATAAATCTGCCCTCTCCGTGAGAAACCGGAACTGAGAAGATTTCACCGATGCTTATGTGTTTTGTCCATGGCGACTTGTCGGATGCGAGTCTTACTCTAACTATTTTGGATTGGTGTCTTCTTATCTCGTTGAATGTAAGAGTGGCATCGTCTTCGTCCGTATCGGTTATCCTGCCGTATTGAAGCAATCCGAGCTTTATCAGCGCCTGAAAGCCGTTACATATGCCTATCATGAGGCCGGAACGTCTGTCGAGGAAATCACTTACGGCATTTTTGATTTCATCATTTCTGAAAAAGGCGGTTATAAACTTACCTGAACCGTCCGGTTCGTCTCCGCCGGAAAATCCGCCCGGTATGAATATTATCTGTGATTCTCTGATTTTATCCGCAAATGTTTTGACGGATTCCGCAACTTTATCTGAACTCAAATTATTTATGACAAATATGTCGGTTTCGGCTCCCGCATCTTCAAATGCTTTTGCCGAGTCATATTCGCAATTGGTTCCCGGGAAAACCGGGATCAGAACTTTCGGGCTTTCTACGTAGTACGGAGCGTGCTCAGGTGTTTTTCTCTGCTCCGTAAAGTTGAAAGTTTCAAGAGGTTTCGATTCCGGATCTATATTGCATTTATATACGGACTCAAGTTTATCTTCGTATTCCGATTCCAAATCCTTGAGAGCGATGACCTCATTCCTCCACGTAACCGAGTAATTGTCTGAAGTTTCACCCAATACGAGGACATTCTCCGATTCAACGAGTGAATCAACTGCAACATCTCCCGACACCTCCGCGACGATTCCACCGTACCCATATCCGAAAATCTCGTCTAAAGTCAGTTTGTCACTCAGTTTGAAGCCTATTCTGTTACCGAGAGCCATCTTGAACAATCCCTCGGCGATCCCGCCGTATCCCGGCGTGCAGGCCGCCTTTATACTGCCGCTTGCGTTAAGTTCGTTGAAAGTATTATAGACATTCTTCAACGATTCGCCTGTAGGGAGTCCGCTCTTCGTGTATTCCGGTTTTATGAGGACAAGTGTGTCTCCCGCTTTCTTAAATTCCCGAGAAACTATGCTTGCGGCGGAATCGGTCGTGACCGCAAAAGAAATAAGAGTCGGGGGAACGTTTATGTCCTCAAAAGTGCCGCTCATGGAATCCTTGCCTCCGATTGCAGCCACTCCAAGTTCCTTTTGGGCTTTGAACGCGCCCAGGACCGCCGACATCGCTTTTCCCCAGCGGAGCGGATCTTTCCCCAGTTTCTCAAAATACTCCTGAAATGACAGGTAAATCTCTTTAAAAGAAGCGCCTGTGGCAATCAGCTTGGTTACCGATTCCACTACGGCAAGGTAAGCTCCGTGATAAGGGCTCGCCTCGGAAATGTAGGGATTGAATCCCCACGCCATTAGCGAGCAGGTGTCCGTATGGCCTTTCTCGACAGACACAAGGTTGACCATTGCCTGATTCGGAGTTCTCTGATACTTCCCGCCAAACGGCATTAGAACCGTTCCCGCACCTATTGTGGAATCAAACTCCTCGGCAAGACCACGTTTGGAACACACGTTGAGATTTCCTACGAGTTCCTTATATCCGCCTGCAAAGTCACCTGTTATTTTGGGCGTGAAATTGCCGTGAGCAGGTATTTCGACATTCACGTGTTTTTCAGCGCCGTTTGTATCGAGAAATGCTCTCGAAAGGTTTACAATAACTTTTCCGTTCCATGTTTCTTTTAAGTATGGATTCTCTGTAACAGTTGCTATTACCGTGGCTTCAAGATTCTCGCCATGCGCGAGATTGCGGAACTCATCTACATCCTCCCGGGCTACGACAACCGCCATCCTCTCCTGTGATTCACTGATTGCAAGTTCCGTACCGTCAAGACCGTCATATTTTTTAGGCAAGGCATTCAGGTCGATGTCAAGACCGTCCGCAAGTTCACCCACGGCGACGGAAACTCCTCCGGCCCCAAAGTCGTTGCAGCGTTTGATCATAGTTGAGGCGCTCGGATTTCTGAAGAGCCTCTGTATTTTTCTCTCTTCCGGAGCGTTCCCTTTCTGAACCTCGGCTCCGCATGTTTCCAAGGATTCGGCAGTATGTTTTTTGGAAGATCCGGTCGCGCCCCCGCAACCGTCTCTGCCTGTTTTTCCTCCCAGAAGTATGACAACGTCTCCCGCGGAAGGTCGCTTTCTTATCACATTTCCGGCAGGAGCGGCCGCTATCACGGCACCTACCTCCATACGCTTCGCAACATATCCGGGATGATAAATCTCATCTACCTGTCCGGTGGCAAGTCCTATCTGATTACCATACGAACTGTATCCTGCCGCTGCCGTCGTCACAAGCTTTCTCTGAGGCAGTTTGCCCTCAAGGGTTTCCGAAATAGGTTTAAGCGGATCTGCCGCGCCCGTAACTCTCATTGCCGCGTATACATAACTTCTCCCCGACAGAGGATCTCTTATCGCGCCCCCTATGCAAGTTGCGGCGCCTCCAAAAGGTTCTATTTCGGTGGGATGATTATGAGTTTCATTTTTGAAAAGCAGCAGCCATTTCTCTTTTTCCCCTGCTACATCGACATCTATTTTGACGGTACAGGCGTTTATTTCTTCGGATTCATCGAGTTTGTCGAGGAATCCTTTCGATTTCAGATACTTCGCCGCTATCGTTCCTATACTCATCAGTGTTACGGGTTTGTCGTTCCCTATCTCTTTTTTCACATCAATATAATCGCGGTAGCTTTCCTGTATTTCAGGATCTTCAAAATGCACATCATCTATCATGGTATTGAAAGTGGTGTGCCTGCAGTGGTCTGACCAGTATGTGTCTATTACCCTGATTTCCGTAATCGTAGGATTTCTGTTTTCGCTTGCAAAATATTGCCGGCATAACCTGAGATCGTCCATATCCATGGCGAGGTTCATTTCGGACAGGAAGTCGGCAAGTTCACTGTCATCGAAGTCAATAAAACCGTCTATTGTTTCGACCGACGCAGGGATTTCATATTCCGTTTGAAGAGTTTGAAACTCTTCAAGGCCGGCTTCCCTCGCTTCCACGGGGTTTATCACATACTTCTTTATGTTCTCCAGTTCCTGCTCACTGATTTCGCCTTTTAAAACGTATATTTTCGCTGAACGCACTTCCGGTCTTTCAGCTCTGGAAATAAGCTGAATGCACTCAGCCGCAGAATCGGCACGCTGATCAAACTGTCCCGGAAGAAACTCTACCGCAAAGATTATGTCACCACGGTCAAATCGCAATGTTTTCGACGATATATCGACCTGCGGTTCAGAAAATACCCTCGTCACGGATGACTCAAAAAGCTCCTCCGAAATGTTTTCCACGTCATACCTGTTGACGATTTTCAAAGCTTTCAAGCCCTTTATCTGAAACAAGTTTATGATTTCGTTTTTCAAAGAGAATGCTTCGCTTGCAAATTCCTCTTTCTTTTCCACATAAATTCTATAAACCATTATACTTCCTCCGATGCCGTCAGCGCCGCTTTACCTATATCTTTTCTGTAAAATCCGTTTTCAAAACCGATTCTGGCCACCGAAGCATAAGCCTTGTCTATTGCTTCCCTGAGAGTTTCTCCCCGCTCGGTGATCCCGACAACCCTTCCTCCGCTCGAAACAAGTTGCCCTCCTTCGGATTTTGCCCCCGCCACGTAGACATATGGCAGATCTTTCGGAATGCTTAAAGGATGCCCCTTTTCGTATCCTTGCGGATAACCCTTGGACGCCATCACGACGCAACACGCCGAGTCCTTGGAGAACTCAACTTTTGCATCGGACAAAGTCCCATTTGCCACATGGATCATAATGTCAAGCAAATCACTCTTTAAGAGAGGGAGAACCACCTGTGTTTCAGGATCCCCGAATCTGCAGTTATACTCTATGACCTTGGGGCCGTTTTCCGTTATCATAAGCCCGAAATAAAGGCAGCCTTTAAATGTTCTGCCCTCGTTGTTCATCGCGGCAACGGTCGGAAGGAAGATCTCTTCTTCACATATGATGGCAATTTCGTCGGTGTAATAAGGATTTGGAGCAACGGTTCCCATCCCTCCGGTATTAAGTCCTCTGTCACCGTCAAGAGCTCTCTTGTGATCCATGGACGAAACCATCGGAACCAGTACTTTTCCGTCCGTAAAGCTCAAAATCGAAACTTCCGGGCCTTCCAGGAACTCCTCGATTACAATCCGGCTCCCGCTTTCCCCGAATATCCTGTCCCGCATCATGTCGTGAACAGCCTTCTCGGCTTCTTCCCTGCTTTCCGCAATGATTACCCCTTTGCCCTTTGCAAGACCGTCGGCCTTAATAACGACGGGGATTCTGCATTTTTTCAGGTATTCAAGCGCAGCTTCCTGTGTATCGAAAACCTCATATTCGGCGGTAGGAATCCCGTATTTTTTCATAAGGTCTTTGGAAAACGCTTTGCTTCCCTCTATTATTGCGGCATTTTTATCGGGGCCGAAGCAAGGAATGCCCTCGGACTCAAGCACATCGACACAACCCATAACAAGAGGATCGTCGGGTGCGACCACTGCAAAGTCAATTTTATTTTCTCCGGCAAACTTTGCGATTCCGCTCAAATCTTCCGCATCTATGTCGACACATGTTGCGTCTTCCGCAATACCGCCGTTTCCGGGCAGAGCGAAAATCTCACTCACATTTTTATTCTCTTTGATTTTTTTAATTATGGCATGCTCTCTTCCGCCGCCACCGACAACTAAAATCCTCATACTTGATATTCTCCTTTTTATAGTGCAATCTGCCGAACGCGACTGCGAGTCAACGCCTGAACCCCGCTCAATGGTGGAACAGCCTCAATCCGGTAAACACCATTGTCATCCCGTACTTATTGCAGGTATCTATTACATGCCCGTCTCTTACGGAACCTCCGGGTTGAACCACGTATCTTACTCCGCTCATCGCCGCTCTTTCTATATTGTCCCCGAACGGAAAGAACGCATCGCTTCCGAGAGTGACACCGGTTATACTCTTTAAAAATTCACGTTGTTCTTTGCGTGAAAACGGCGTCGGTTTTTCCTTGAACAGTTCTTCCCAGTTTCCGTCTTTCGAAAGTTCTTCCCCCCTGTCGCTCAGAAAAATGTCTATAGCGTTGTCCCTTGCGGGACGTCCCGCTTCTTCCCTGAAAGGAAGGTTCAGAACCTGAGGCGACTGCCTTAAATGCCAGAAGTCCGCCTTGTCACCGGCAAGTCTCGTACAATGTATTCTCGACTGCTGACCGGCTCCGACGCCTATGGTTTGACCGTCTCTGACGTAACATACGGAGTTCGACTGCGTGTATTTCAGGGTTATAAGAGCAACTATCATATCTCTTCTCACGTCGTCGGAAATATCTTTATTGATTGTAACCACTTCGGCAAGATCGTCAAAGGTCACCGCCCGATCGTTTCTGCCCTGTTCAAACGTTATTCCGAAGACCTGCTTACTCTCTTTTTTCCCCGGCTCGTAATCGGGATCAATTTTTATTATATTGTAGTTCCCGTTTTTTTTCGTCTTCAGGATGTCAAGAGCTTTTTCGGTAAATCCCGGTGCTATTATGCCGTCCGATACCTCTCGTTTTATAAGCATAGCGGTCGTTTCGTCGCATTCATCACTGAGTGCGACGAAGTCACCGAAAGACGACATTCTGTCGGTACCTCTTGCGCGCGCATATGCCGAGGCAATCGCGGAGTCATCAAGCCCGTCTATATCCTCTACGAAGCATGCTCTTTTAAGTTCATCGGTCATTGAGATTCCGATGGCGGCGGAAGTCGGACTCACATGCTTGAAAGATGTTGCCGCCGGCATTTTCAGCGCCGCTTTTAATTCGCGGACCAGTTGCCAGCCGTTAAACGCATCGAGAAAATTTATATATCCCGGACGCCCATTCAATATCTCAACAGGCAGAAAATCCCCGTTTTCCATAAAAATTGCCGCAGGTTTCTGATTGGGATTGCAGCCGTACTTCAATTCAATTCTTTTGCTTTTTTTCATAATACCCTATCTTATCTTATGCCTTCCATTTGTTGACTAACCGTTTTTCATAAATGCCCGTATCTGCATCGGTATATCTTACGTATAAGGAAATCCTGTTTTCATCGTTCAAAGCATTCCAGATTTCCTCCGTAAATGAGTCTATGTCGCCCGGGATTTTCACTCTCGCCGGTTCTCCCGTAAACGTTGGAAGAGGATTCCCGTCCGTCATATATGTATGGATGAATCGCCCCTCTCCGGCAAGCGCTTCGTACTCATAGAAATACCTGTTGCAAGCGCTTCCTTTACTGTCGGCGCTCTTCAGTATGCTCATGCAGTACCTGACTCCCCTTTCAATATCGACAATACCGCTTATCCTGGGAGTCCAGTTTGGAGAATCGGGTTCAAAACTTCTTGTTGCAAGCGCCTGCTGAAATGATTTTCCCTCTTTAAGAAATTTGTGAACGGTATCGGTCTGATCGCCATTTGTTATGATAATTTTTTTATCGTAAACCCTTACCGGGTAATAGATTATTAGCGAAGGATCCTCGACCTTGCTCTCGTCAAAAGGTTTTATCATCAGATCGTCGTCAACTTCTTCAAATACTCTGTTTCTGCTGTTTGCGGATCTCCCCGTTATGAAATATGCGAAAACGGCTTTTTTTCCGTCAGGGGTCAAGCCTATTATTATACCTCTGCCGGGGTACGGGTTACCGGAGATATAGTCCTCAATGCTTTCAGTTCTGTAAATATCGTACTTTTCGTATATCATAATGCAATACCGCCTTTCAGTTCAGCTGCAAGTTTCTCGGTGGCTCTTGGGAGAAGTATCCATTCCGCTTCCTGCATTACGCGTTTCTGCAAGGTCTGTGGTGTGTCGTCATCCATTATTTCAACCGCCTTTTGGGCAATGATCTTCCCCCCGTCGGGAATCTCGTTCACAAAGTGGACGGTAGCCCCCGTAACCTTTACTCCGTATTCCAAAGCTTTCCTGTGAACCCGCAGTCCGTAACACCCCTTACCGCAAAAGGACGGGATAAGAGACGGATGAACGTTGATTATCCTGTTTCTGTAAAGAGACGTGACATCAGGTGAAAGTATCTTCAGGTAGCCGGCAAGGACTATCATATCTATATGATTTTCCTTTAGCTTCGCGACAAGGTCTCTCTCATCTTTGCTTACAAATGTCGCTATGCCGCTTTTTTCAGCTCTCACAAGACCATATGCATCGGGATTGTCGGAAACAACAAGAGAAATCTTCCCGCTGTGTATGATGCCGCTCTTTTCGGCGTCTATAAGAGCCTGCAGATTGGTTCCTCCGCCTGAAACCATGACACAGATTTTGATTTCTCCGGCAGTCATATCAAAACTCCTCTTTGTGAACGCGAGAAAAGACATGTGATATCATACGCTTTTTTATATTTCACGCTCAGCATATCTCCACACCTTCCCCGGAATCCGTGACTTCGCCCAGTACATATGCTTCTTCGCCCGCATCTTTCAACACGGACAGCGCAAGGGACACATCTTTTTCCTCTACTATACACGTCATGCCCACTCCCATATTGTAAGTATTGAACATATCCCTTTCCGGGATACCACCCTTTTGTGCGAGCAGGTCAAAGACAGGCAGAACGCGTATATCGCTCCTGTTGATCCTTACTCCTTTGTTTGACGGCAAACTCCTCGGTATGTTTTCATAAAAGCCGCCGCCCGTAATGTGCGCTACGGATTTTACCCTGACTTTTTCAAAGAGAGAAAGCATAGCTTTTACATATATCTTGGTAGGTGTCAAGAGAACCTCTCCAATACTTTTGCCCTCCAGAACATCGTATTTCTTGTTCAAGTCTGCGGATTCCACTTCAAACACCTTTCTGACAAGCGAGAACCCGTTTGAGTGGATCCCCGATGACGGCAGTGCCAATACGATATCTCCCGCTCTTACAGATTCTTTGTCAATTATCTCGGAACGATCGACTATCCCCACGGCAAAGCCCGCCAGATCATATTCATCATCTCGATAGAACCCGGGCATTTCCGCGGTTTCTCCACCTATCAGAGCCGACATCGACTGAACGCAGCCCTCGGCGACACCGCTGACGATAGTGGCGATCTTTTCCGGATTATTCTTGCCACAGGCTATATAATCGAGGAAAAACAGCGGTTTTGCGCCTGTGCACAGAATATCGTTTACGCACATTGCAACGCAGTCTATGCCGACAGTGTAATGCTTATCCATGAGAAACGCCAGTTTCAATTTGGTTCCGACGCCGTCGGTTCCGCTGACAAGAACCGGATCGGTCAACCCGCGCATGTCAGGATGAAAAAGTCCACCGAACCCTCCCACGTCGGACGTATCGCCGAACATTTTCGTCTTCCCGATATGCTCTTTCATAAGCTCCACGGATTTGTACCCCGCGGTTATATCGACTCCCGCTTCTTTATAACTTTTGCTGAAACTTTTATCCATACTCACTTTACCTCACACCGGCAATCTGTTTGTTTTCCTTTATCGCCGTCTCAATCCGCCGGTTCAACTTCTCTGTTTTATCACTATCTCAATCAATATTTCAATCAATCTATCCGCTTGCTTAAGTTGTTATACCTCTCTTCGATGCCTCTGTTTTTTTCGAGAACCTTCGACGCATCGGCCTCACGCCGCGCTTTCAACTTTTGCGCAAGTTCCATATCCTCAACCGCAAGTATCTGTGCGGCGAGCAGCGCCGCATTTTTGGCGCCGTCAATCGCTACGGTCGCGACCGGAATCCCGCCGGGCATCTGAACCGTTGAAAGCAGGGCGTCAAGTCCGTCAAGAGTGGACGACTTGATCGGTATCCCTATTACGGGCAGAGTGGTGCCTGCCGCCACGGCGCCCGCAAGATGAGCTGCCTTCCCCGCGGCCGCAATCAGAACTCCAAATCCGTTTTCTATCGCATTCTCCGAAAATTCCCTGGCTTCCCGCGGCGTCCTGTGGGCGGAGTAAACGTGTACCTCGTATGGAATCTCCAAATCCGCAAGTGTTTTTATCGCTCCCTCCACTACGGGAAGATCGCTGTCACTTCCCATCAAAATACCGATTTTTTTCATAACATGTCTCCTCGTACGATCCTTTAATATAGTTCAATCACAAAGCAACGGCCGGTAGTTCAAAAATCCGTTGTTTTTCAACAATGGCAGGTGTCTAAATTTGTTTGTCAACGATGGCAGGTGTCTAAAATTGTTTGTCAACGGTGGCAGGTGTCTAAAAACGCCTGCAGGATTATCGTGGCCGCCTGCTTGTCGATGACTTCTTTTCTCTTCTTCCTGCTGACGTCGGCTTCAATCATTACCCTTTCCGCCTGAACAGTCGTCAGTCTTTCGTCCTGCCAGCAAATTTCGACATTTTTCATGCCTGTGGAACGCATTTTATTCTCGAGCATTGTTTTGAACTCCCTGACTTTGCCGGTCTGTGAACTTTCTTCTCCCGACATACTGAGAGGAAGCCCTATAACGACTCCGTCGCAATCATATTCTCTTATCATATCCATGACTTTGCCCGCATCTTTTCTTATACCGATACGCTCAAGCGTCGTTACTCCCTGTGCCGTTATGCACAGCGGATCGCTGACGGCTATTCCTATGGTTTTGTCACCTACGTCCAGTCCTATTTTTCTCATTGCTCTTAGTTTTCCCGCTCCGGTATATTACATTATAAAATGGCAGGCAACCGACCTGCCATTTTACGACATTTATTTTTTAAGATATTCTTTTAAAATCTCTTCAAGAAGGTCATCTCTATCGATACGACTGATCATCAGGCGCGCATTGTTGTGGCTTGTTATGTACGAAGGGTCTCCGGAAAGTATATATCCGACCATCTGATCGATTCCGTTGTACCCTCTCTCCTCCAATGCCACATAAACCGTTTCCAAAACTTCTTTCGTTGTTCTCTGCTGAGTCTTGTTAGCATCAAACATTATAGTTTTTCTATCCATACTGAAACCTCCCGATTCAATTTTTTGCAAAGGATATACACGCGTCCATTATACTACGATATAGACTTTTCCGCAAGTTCAAATGCTTCCGGAATTCCGGCGGGATTTTTGCCCCCCGCCTGCGCCATATCGGCTTTGCCGCCGCCTCCGCCGCCTATAGATTTTGCAAGTTTTTTAATCATCTTTCCGGCGTGATATCCCTTATCCAGCAGAGGATCCGATACAGAAACCAGCAAAGTCACCTTCTCGCCGTTTACCGCGGCAAGAACAGCTATCACATTGTCTGAATCCGAAGCCTTCGCCTTAATCTCATCGGATACATTCCGTAAATCATCTATACCGTAATCATTGAACTCCCGGGTTATAAGGGTAACATTTCCGATTTTCCTGCCGGAAGAAATCATATCGGATATTTCCGAGCTTATGTCGGATTTCCTGATTTCTTCGATTTCACGTTTCAATGACTTGTTCTCCATTGAAACCGCAATGGATTTCTGCAGGAGACGATCCGGCTTTGTTTTGAGGGTTTCTGAAACACGGGATATGGTTCTTTCGCACGAATCGAGTCTTTCAAGGATTGCGGCTCCCGTAATCGCCACTATCCTGCGTACCCCGGATGCCACCCCGGATTCACTCGTTATTCTAAATGCACCGATTTCACCCGTGTTGGAAACGTGAGTACCGCCGCACAGTTCAACACTGAATTCACCGCAGCTTACCACTCTGACATCACTTCCGTATTTCTCACCGAAAAGTGCCATCGCCCCCATCCGTTTTGCTTCTTCAATGGTGGTTACACACGTGCGTACAGGCAAAAAGCTGTTTATACGATCGTTCACAAGATTTTCTACGCGTATTGCCTCCTCTTCCGTAACAGGCTGAAAGTGGTTGAAATCAAACCTAAGTTCATTTTCGTTCACCAAAGAACCTGCCTGCTGTACATGTGTACCCAGTACGGATCTGAGCGCCGCCTGCAACAAGTGGGTTGCAGTATGGTTTCTTGCGGTGCTGTTTCGCATGATGCGATCGACTCCGGCATTCACGACGTCGCCTGTAGAGATCCTGCCGCTTTCCACGGTAGCATCATGCCTGTACAATCCTTTTTCTTTTGAAACCGACGTTACACTAAGCTCGACGTTATCGTTATACATAATACCTTTATCGGAAACTTGCCCCCCGCCTTCGGCATAAAACGGAGTCTTATCAAGGTAAATGCTCACTGCGGCACCGGAACAGACATCATCAACACTCTTTCCGTCCGCGACTATCGCAAGAATTTCAGAGGATGTTTCAAGTGTCGTATATCCCGCAAACTCGGTATCTCTGATGTTCACATCGACAGATTCGTTGATCCATGAGCCGTCATCCGCATCTTTTCTCCCTTTTCTTGCAGTTTCCCGCTGTCTCTCCATAGCACTTTCAAATCCCGGAAAATCGGCCTTCATGCCGTTTTCATTTAGGATTTCCTCTGTTAACTCCGGTGGGAATCCGTAAGTATCATAAAGCTTAAACACTTTTTCGCCGTCAAGCACAGTCTCCTTCCTCGTCCTCATATCGGACATGTATTCGTTTATAATGGCTTCCCCCTGCGCAAGCGTGGCCATGAACTGTCTTTCTTCCGAAGAAATGATTTTTTTAATGTAATCGCGTTTTTCTTTCAGTTCGGGATAAGCTTCTCCGGAAACTTCTATGACTCTGTCTGAAGCCGATGACAAAAACTCACCTTCGATACCGAGCATTTTACCGTGCCGGGCGGCTCTGCGTATCAGCCGTCTCAACACGTACCCTCTCCCCTCGTTTGACGGAGTTATGGTATCGGCTATCATAAAGACCATGGATCTCAAATGGTCCGTTATTATTCTCAAAGATACGTCGGCATCACCGCCGCCGGCGTTGTATTTTTTTCCGGACATCTCTGAAACGCCGTCGAGAATATATTTGATCGTGTCTACCTCAAATATGGAGTCAACGCCTTGCATGAGACAGGCCATTCTCTCAAGCCCCATTCCGGTATCGATATTCGGATGCTCAAGCGGTGTGTAAGTGCCGTCCTCCTCCTTGGAAAACTGGCTGAAAACATGGTTCCAGACTTCTATGAACCTGTCACAGTCGCATCCCGGCTTGCAGTCGGGATTGTCACATGCGTATTCTTCCCCCCTGTCAAAAAATATCTCGGAATCCGGCCCGCATGGTCCGAGGCCTATCTCCCAGAAGTTATCCTCTTTTCCGAGTCGGACTATATGATCTTCCGCCATACCTATGCTCTTCCAAATTTCAAAGGCGTCCCGATCTTCCCTGTATACAGTCGCCCACAGACGTTCCTCGGGCATTTCCATAACTTCAGTGAGAAATTCCCAGCCCCATATCAGCGATTCCTTCTTAAAGTAATCTCCAAAGGAAAAGTTTCCCATCATTTCAAAAAACGTACCGTGACGCGATGTTATGCCGACATTGTCGATGTCGCCTGTTCTTATACACTTTTGACACGTCACCATGCGAGGTGCGGGCGGCGTTTCTTTGCCGAGAAAAAAAGGCTTTAACGGAGCCATACCGGAATTCACTATGAGCAGCGACTTGTCGTTTTTAGGCACGAGAGATGCACTCGGAGCATTGTAATGCCCTCTCTCTACGTAGAAATCGCGGAACTTTTTTCTGATATCGTTTAAACCGAGTTTTTTCATTATAAGTCTTCTCCTGCTATAAATTTATGGTTTCCGACTGCGCACAGTCTATTCATGCCTGTTTTCGGCCTCGCTTTTATAGTATTCTATAAGGCGAATTATTTCCCGCTCGACCGGTGTAAAGTCACCGGTTTCGTATGAATAGAATTTTATCTTTGCTTCCGTTCCCGACGGTCTGATTAGAAGTACACTTCCATTGTCCAGAACGTATTTGATTACATTTGAACTCGGAAGAACGGTGTCTGTCATATAATCGATCTTCTCCGTTATCCTGATATTTCCTATGGAATCCGTTATCTTTTCTCTGAAATGAGACATAATCCTGTCCATGGTGATTTTCCCCACGGCACCGTTAAAGAAATAGTTCCTTGTCTTATCCAGACAGGTACCGTATTCTTCATATATCTCATTGAGTCTGTCTATCAGATCCTTACCGAAAGCCTTGTGAAAAGCTGCCATTTCGACCGCCAGAATTCCACTGCTCACCCCGTCCTTATCGCAGATGAACGGCTTCACGAGGTAGCCGTTGCTTTCTTCAAAACCAAAATAGTATTCATCGTCGGCCGATGAATGCTTAAGTTCTGCGATATGCTCTCCTATGTATTTAAAACCTGTAAGAGTGTTCGTCACCTTAAGACCGAAACGCCTCGCTATTTTGTCTGTAAGCGGTGTTGTGGCTATACTCTTAAATACTCTCTGTCCGGCCTTCGGAGGTTTCACGTGGCAGATATAGTCGAGGAGAAGAATTCCGAGTTGGTTACCCGTGACCAACGTTCTCACGCCCTCATGATAAAGCGCAACGCCCACTCTGTCGGAATCCGGGTCGGTTGCGACTATGATGTCTCCGCCCTCGGCATCAAGCATTCCGAAGGCTTCATTGTACGCGAGAAGCTTCTCCGGATTGGGCTGTGGGCATGTTTTGAAATCAGGATCCGGAAATTCCTGTACCTTAACCGTCTTGTAGTTTTCATATCCTATCGCCGCAAAGCCTTTTTTGACGAACTCACACCCCGCACCGTTCAGCGGCGTGTATACGGTTTTCAGTTCATTGAGCTTTGATTTGGTCAGATTTGTCGATACTCCCGAAACTATGTCCACAAAATCGCGCGGAACATCTTCAGGCACTTTCTCTATATTGTTCCTGTCATATTTTATCCCTGAGAAAAAATCCACTTTCTGAATTTCCTCAAGAATTTTGTGCGGTTCATCACCCACTATCTGATAACCGTCCCTGTTATAGACCTTATATCCGTTATATATTTTCGGATTGTGGCTGGCGGTGATCATCACGCCCATACTGCATTTCAGGCGTGTGATTCCGTACGATAAAACGGAGACCGGCGCTATTCTGTCGAACAGGTAGGTTTTGATTCCGTTGCCGTTCAGCACAGATGCCGTCTCCCGCGCGTAATAATCCGAGTTCTCGCGGCTGTCATATCCTATTATTACCGACGGGTTTTCGTAATAATCGTTTAGATAGTTGGCAAGCCCCTGTGTCGTGCGTCTTATGACAAAACCGTTTATCCTGTTGGTTCCCGGTCCCAAAATTCCTCTCAGCCCCGACGTACCGAACGTCAGCTCCGTATAGAATGAATCAAGACATTCATCGGGGTTGTCTCTTAACTGTTGTAATTGTCTGTAATACTCCTGATTGGGTTTGACATTCTCAACCCAACGCAGATATTCTTCTTCTGCCCTTGTTTTTATTTCATTGATATCCATAACGACCCTATTTTACCATACCGCCAATGATTATTAAATAGTGTATTTAATAGGGTCTTGTGACGGAAAACTTATTCATCGTCGTCATCGGCATCGGGATCAAAGCCCTCAAGCCCTTTATAGGTTTTGCCGGTCTTTTGCGCATAGTCATATATTGCAGATTTTATGGCGTGATCCGCAAGAACCGAACAATGGACTTTAACGGGAGGCAGTCCCCCAAGTTCATCTATTATGGTCTTATTGGTAATCTCAAGGGCCTCATCGATGCTCTTCCCTATTATCATTTCAGTCGCTACGCTCGATGATGCTATGGCACTTCCGCATCCGAAAGTCTTAAACTTCGCATCCTTTATAATATCATCTTCCACTTTTATCTGAACCTGCATCATGTCTCCGCATACCGGGCTGCCATAAGTTCCCGTACCGTCAGGATTTTCAAAATCTCCTACGTTTCTCGGATTCATGAAATGATCCATTACTTTGTCATTATATAGTTTCATAATCAATTCCATCCTTTTTCACTGTTTATCGGAGAAAGCTCTCTCAACTTTGTTACAACTTGTTCCAACTTGTCCACGGTAAAATCTATATCCTCTTTTGTCGTGAAATCGCCCACCGTAAAGCGAACGGAACCGTGAATCATCTCGTGCGGAATCCCTATTGCCGTCAGGACATGTGAAGGATCGAGCGATTTCGAGGAACAGGCGGAGCCCGTGGAAACTGCAATGCCGAAGCTGTCAAGCAACAGCAAAATCGACTCTCCCTCTATATACTTAAATGTTATGTTTGCATTTCCGGGATGTCTGGCGTCCATGCTTCCGTTTACGAAGACATCGGGTATCCTTTCGGTTATACTCCTGATGAGATAATCTCTCAGTTCCTTGCTGTGTCTGATGTGTGACTCCAGATTCACCTTCGCAAGCTCCGCTGCCTTGCCAAATCCCACGATTCCCGCAAGATTTTCGGTTCCGGCGCGTTTTCCCATCTCCTGCGCGCCGCCGTGTATAAAACCGGAAATGCGAACACCTTTCTTCACATACAGCGCGCCCTGACCTTTGGGACCGTAAATTTTGTGTGCGGACATGGAAAGCATGTCGACTCCAAGTTCCTTCACGTCAATATCCACATTTCCCACCGCCTGCACCGCATCGGTATGAAACAGGATCTTGTGTCTGCGAGCAACTTCCGCCAATTTCTTGACAGGCTCGATTGTCCCGATTTCGTTATTCAAAAACATTATGCTGATCAGAACGGTGTCGTCTCTTATCGCTTTTTCCAGAGCGTCGGGAGAAAGAAATCCTTCCTTGTCAACATCGAGATAGGTTACGTCGAATCCCTGCTTTTCCAAGAACTCACACGTATGCAGTACAGCGTGGTGTTCTATGCTCGATGTTATTATATGTTTGCCCTTGCCCCTGAGTTTCATATCGTTTGCCACGCTTTCCAAGACCCAGTTGTCGGATTCACTCCCGCTTCCGGTAAAGTATATCTCATTAGGTGATGCGCCCACGAGATTCGCCACCTGTTCTCTCGCTTTGTCTATTGCCAGTTTCGACTCAAGACCCATCGTGTATAAACTTGAAGCATTCCCGTAATGTTCGGTAAAGTAAGGAAGCATGTCCTGAAGCACTTCTTCCTTTACCGGTGTGGTGGCGGAATAATCAAGATAAACTTTTCTATAATCTGTCATGCGTTTGACTCCTTTTCTGCTAAAAAACTATTTCACTTATACCATAGTATCATGAATCTAAACATTGAAAGCGTCCCGGTCGTCACTATAAAAGCGTACTCGTTTTCACAATAAAAAACTGCGCGGTACACATAAATGCATATGCGCGGTGTACCGTACAGTTCCAATGCAGCCTCACGATCAGAGTTGATTATGAAAGCTCTTTTTTTGTCGTTGCCCCGGATTCGGATGCCGAAGCGCTCTCTGTTTCCGCATCCACAAATTCTATGTTCTCCAACTGCGATCTCAGATTTTCTTTGAACGAATCCACATATTCCCTGCGTAAAAGTCCCTGCTCAAGTTTCTCTTCTTCGCTGAGCCCCGCACTTTTTGCTTTCCTTGCAAGTTCGTTGATTCTTTTGATTTTTTCTTCCGTAATCATACGTATCTCTCTTTTCCAAAACGCTCAAACTCCAACTCCGTCACAACAGGAAAGACTAAGCGTGACCATGCACGATCTATATGAGTTCGGTACAGGCCGTATTACGGCGTCACAGGCTACGCCCCTGAGTCACAAGAGTCCAATTTATCATGGCTATAATTTCCACGACACCCGGTTTTCCTTTGATGGAATCCCCGGCAAACCCGTACATCTTCTCCTGAAATACATCAGGATTTTCTTCCCATGCTTTCGCTATGGCTGTCCTTATGCATTTTTCGACACTTTCAACCGAAACATTGTTAAGCTTTGCGACCTCATTGTAAAGGCCTTTGTTGATCGAATACAACAGATTGCGGTCTCTCTGTGACAAAACGACTGAATCACATAAGTATTTGTGTCCGCACATGCTCAAAGGAATACCGAGTTTAGTGACAAGTTGAACCACATTTTCGTAAAAAACTTTTTCAGCATCCATGCCTTCCTCCTTTAACTCACACACTTTAAATTCAACCTTCCAAATACATTATATAGCTTTTTTGGAAAAAGTATAGTATCTTATCGGCATTTTCTAAATTGTGCAGGCATAATGAGAGGATATTGGCTTTAAAAGCTGTCCCTCAAACTCTTATATAGAATTCAAATCGTTACATACGGTCTCAGTTTCTCCAGTTTCTTGTCTCCTATTCCGTTGACTTTCTTCAGATCGTCGATCGATTTAAATGCGCCCTTCGATGTTCTGTACCTGATTATTTTTTCTGCTGTCGAAGGGCCTATACCGTTTATGGTCTGTAATTGCGATGAATCGGCGCTGTTTATATTTATTTTGGCTCCCGATGCGGGATCCGTTCCCGTGGAAGTTTGGGCGTTTGAAGCGGGAGCCGACGTTGTCTGAGAAGATTCACCGCCGCTTCCGCCGCTTGACTGTGCGGTTGCACCCTTTTTCGGGATTGAAATCTTTTGTCCGTCCTTTACCGTCTCGGCCTGATTGACATTGGTTGTGTCCGCTTTCTCCGTAAGGCCTCCCGCCTTTTCGATCGCTTCAAAAATCCTCGAGTCGGAAGTGACCTCATAAACTCCGGGATTTTTTACTTCTCCCGCAATATCTATGAATATTTTCCCTCCGCCTTGCGTTTTCTTTTCCTTGTCACTTTCTTCGGCAACCTCACCGTTCCCGCCGTCATTTGCCGTTTCCGATGCCTTCCCCGACGAAATTTCGTCTTTCTTGTTTTCTAAGGTAACATTCTCATTTTTACCTTTAGGTCCAAAAAACAGAAATGCAGTGACAACTACTATTATCACCGCCAGTATTTTAACCGTTCTTCTGTCTTCAATTATTCGTGTCCCCAACTCTTTTATCTTATCCATACGATCCATCCTCCTTGACTGCCATTATTTTACAGCCAATCTATGGGATAGTCAAGTTCAAAAATCAATTTACTCCTGCAGACTTCGATTTCATATCTTCCGCACCGGAGATCCGTAAACTCAAGAAACGTCGAAATGACAGCCTCAGCGCTCAAATTCGACCGGCTTCCGCAGTCAAGCAGCATCGTCAGCCCGGTAGTACCGTCACAGGTTTCGAAAGATGTCAGACTTCTGATTTTGCTCTTTATGTCCACAGACTTCAACTCTTTGCTTTTCTTAACCTTTTTCAATGTGATGATTTCCTCTTGCCGCATATATCTACTCACATCTTCTTCCATTCTGTGAGCATCAAAGGGCAAGGGTATGTAAACTTTGTATTCGGCGGCATCAAGCGCAGCCGCGGGAGATTTCGTTCCGTCTCCGAGCATTCCCAATTTTAACAAAGATATTCCGGAAGGAAGGTTCCCGGCGACTTCTTTAATAAAAGAACCTCCGTCTATTCCGGAATTTGTCTCAAAATCCATAATTTCTCCGTCACCCTCATAACCGAGAGAAAGAGGCTGCGCAAAGCCTATCTTGGGATGAGGATTGAAGCCCTTGCTGTATGCAAGATCCACGTCACTGCGCCTGAAAGCGCGTTTGAATAACCTCTGCATATCGAGATGCGAGGTGTATTTGACGGATCCGTTTTTGGAAAACATCAAAACATATCTAAACATATATACCGCCCTGTCTGCATACCGTTCTTCTATTGACTCCGCACGATGTACAACCATACCTGCAGTCCTGTGTAATATCTCCATTCATGGCTCTTTCGTTTTCAGCCATCAGATACTGTTTGCTCACTCCGGAATCTATGATATCCCATGGAAGAAATTCATCGTAACCACGCGCTCTTTCCGTGTAGAATTTATAGTCGTACGGGAGCCCGTTCAATACCTCATCCCAACGCCTTCTGTCGAAATGTTCACTCCATCCGTCAAATTTGCAGCCCGCTTTATGAGCGGAAATAAGAATCTGCGAGGTCCTGCGGTCGCCTCTTGCAAATATCGCCTCGCATGTGCTCACCGCATCATCGTGATAATTGAAAGTAACGCCTTTGATTTTTAGCCTTTCGACCAGATAATTGTGTTTTTTCCGCAATTCGTCGGTCGAATTCTGCGGAAACCATTGAAACGGTGTGTGCGCCTTCGGAACGAAATTGGAGATGCTGACGGTAACGTTGAAGCGTCCGCCTTTCCCCGATTTTCTGTGTATTGCAACGATATTTCCCGCGATGTCCGCGATCCCGTCAAGGTCTTCGTTCGTTTCCGTGGGGAGTCCTATCATAAAATAAAGTTTTACGTGCCGCCATCCCATGCTTACGGCCTGCTCGACAGCGGAATATATGTCTTCCTCGGTGATCCCCTTGTTTATTACATCTCTGAGACGCTGCGTTCCGGCTTCCGGCGCAAATGTAAGTCCCGATTTTTTATACCGCTGAATTTCGTTTAAAACTTCAAACGAGAAATTGTCCAATCTAAGCGAGGGCAGCGAAAGTGAAACATTCTTTTCTTTGCAGTGCCCTGTAAGTTCTATCGCAAGATCCTTAAAAGCGGAATAATCGCTCGTCGAAAGAGAGAGTATCGAAAGTTCATCATGTCCCGTGTTTTTCAACTGTTCCGACGCGAGAGCCATTATTTTGTCTTTACTTCTCTCCCTTACGGGTCTGTATATCATGCCGGCCTGACAAAATCTGCATCCGCGTGTGCAACCTCTGAAGGTTTCGACAACAGCCCTGTCATGCACTGTTTCTATGAGTGGAACGATGTTTTTTGTCGGGAACTCCGCCTTTTCAAGATCATGGACCAACGCCTTTCCGACCTTGTCCGGCGCATCATTATACAGTTTTTTGTATTCCACAAGTTTCCCTGTCCTGTCGTATACGGGTTCATAGAAAGCGGGCACATATACTCCGTCAAGTTTTGCGCATTCTTTTAGCAGTTCCGGTTTTGAAAGCGCTCTACGCTTCGCCCGTCTTACGGTTTCTATCAGCTCCGGCAGCGACTCTTCTCCGTCGCCTATCAAAAAAAGGTCGAAAAAATCCGCCAGAGGTTCCGGATTAAATGCGCAAGGACCGCCGCCGATTACGAGAGGATGGTACTCGTCCCTCTCCTTTGCGAGCACAGGTACGTGTGACAGTTCAAGCATATTGAGTATATTCGTGAACGACATTTCGTATTGAAGCGTGAACCCCAAAATGTCGGTGTTTTCGATAGGAGTTTTGGTTTCCAGCGTAAAAAGAGGGAAATCCGCATCTCTCATGATCTTCTCCATATCCGTTGCCGGAGCGAAGACCCTTTCGCACGCAACTCCCTCGATATTGTTCATTATATTGTATATAATCTGCAGTCCCATGTAGGACATGCCTATCTCGTATAAATCGGGGAACGCGAAGGCAAACCTGAGTTCCACCTCTTTACTGTCCTTGACAATACAGTTGATCTCGTTTCCCGTGTACCGTGCCGGTTTCTCGACCTGCTTCAGGAATTCTTCCGGCAGATTGAAAAACAAGCTGTCCAGACTCCTGCCCAGTTTCGCTTCAATCTTTCCGATGTAAGCATTTATCTCCTTTTTCAACTCCAAAAGATGTTCAATTTTCTCCGGCGTAAGCTTTCTCTTGTGCATCAAATACTCAAACCGCTTGTTCATACCGACATATTTGTCTTCGCGTACCAGTCTGTCGCTCAGACAAACGATATCCGTTTCGGTTATATCATCCATGTCCTTGAATTTATAACGCATATGAACCCCGACGATTTCAGCCTCTCTATGAAAGCCCTCCTTTTCAAGCATGTCCGCCGCCACTTTGGCATGATTTTCGCAGGTTCTCGCGACATCATGAATAAGACCTGCCGTTCTGAGCAAGTTCAGATCAAAGTTATATCCGATACGGTTTAAATTTCTGCCGAGTTCCACAGCCACGTCGCTGACTGCTTTACAGTGTCCGATCACTCGATCGGGCGTACCGTATTCCTTATAGTACTTGTAACAATCTTCTACGGACAATCTTTTATCTTGTATCATATATACTCCATGACCAAATAAGCGGCAAACGGTCGTCGGTGAGCGTTCATCCAGGTATCAATACTCATCATAGTATTCAAATTCATAATCAAAAATTCTTATGCTGTCCCCCTCTTTAAGACCCATCTCGATCATTCTGTCGATAGCTCCGCCTTTTTCGATATACTTGTACAGATATCTGAGTGATCCGAAATCATTGAAGTTGGTAGAGTCGAAGATTTTCTTGAGCTGCTTGCCTTTTACGGTGTAGACATCGCCTTCTTTCTTCACTTCAATATCTCTATAATCCTCGTCTTTGTCATCTTCTTCAAAGTCAAAGTACTCAACTTCCGGTTCCGCGGATGCCTCATTTTCGGCCTCGTTGAGGGCAAGAAGTGCGGCATCAAGGAGTTCGGCGACACCGTACTTTATAGGAGCGGAAATCGGATATACAGGATATCCGGCCGCCTCCACATAACTCTTAAACTCTGCGTATTCCTCGCCGTTCTCATCGGTCAGATCTATCTTGTTGGCCGCCACTATCATGGGTTTTCCCGCAACCACTTCACTGTATCGGCGAAGTTCATCGTTGATCTTGTCAAAATCCTCTATCGGATCGCGCCCCTCCGAACCGGACACATCCACGACATGAATAAGGACTTTGGTGCGTTCTATATGCTTGAGGAATTTAAGTCCGAGACCGAGTCCTTTATGAGCCCCCTCAATGATGCCGGCAATATCGGCCATAACAAAACTCGTATCATGCATTTTCACGACCCCGAGATTCGGATCTATGGTGGTAAAATGATAGTTTTCTATCTTGGGTTTTGCACTCGTGGATACTGCCAGAAGACTCGACTTTCCGACATTGGGGAATCCTACGAGCCCTACATCGGCTATCATCTTAAGCTCAAGTATAAGAGTCCTTTCTCTGGCTGCCGTACCGGCCTCCGCAAAATTCGGTGCCTGTCTTACGGAATTTTTGAAACGCGTGTTTCCTCTTCCGCCTCGTCCTCCCTTTGCAGCCACAAAAGACTCACCGTCATTTAAAAGATCCTTCATTACCTTCCCCGATTCCGCTTCGATAACCACGGTTCCCGGGGGGACTTTTATGACAAGATCATTGCCGTCTTTCCCAAAACGTTTCTTCTTCATGCCGTCTTGACCGTTTTCGGCAGAGTACTTTTTTCTGTATTTAAAATCCATCAGAGTCCTGAGGTTCTTATCCGCTCTGATTATGATGTCTCCGCCCTTGCCGCCGTCGCCTCCGTCCGGTCCCCCCTCAGGGACGAAAGGTTCCCGTCTGAAGGAAACTGCGCCGTTGCCGCCTTTGCCCGATGAAATTTCTATCTTCGCTCTGTCAACAAACATATTTTTTTCTCCATAATGAAAAATAAGCCCCTTTTGAAGGGGCTCAAATACTTATGCTTCTTTCGGATAAACGCTGACCTTTTTTCTGGTTTTGCCTTTTCTCTCGAATTTCACAGCGCCGTCTATTTTGGAAAACAATGTATCATCGCCTCCGATTCCGACATTGTTACCGGGATGAAGTTTCGTACCTCTCTGTCTAACCAAAATGCTTCCGGCTGTAACAAATTGACCGTCACCGGTCTTGACGCCCAAACGTTTCGACGCGGATTCGCGTCCGTTTTTGGAGCTTCCTACTCCCTTTTTACTTGCCATAGACCAGACACCTCCTCACTGAACTGACAATGCTCTTTTCATACTTATCGTTTTCTATTTCTTTTCCGCTTTTTCGATAGCCTCGATGATTACGGCCTTGGTGGCTTTCTCATCGATTTCGATGCCGTTGTCCTTTGCGTAAGCTATGAGTTCGTCTTTTTTCATAGCGGAAGAAACCTTTACGGGTTTTGACGCTTTAGGTTTTTCAGTTTTTTTCTCTTTAGCCTGTTTGTCGGCTTTAGCGGATTTCTTCTCTTCGGTCTTTGCAACCTTCGCAGCCGCAGCTTTTTCCGTCTTAGCATCCGCTTTCGGCTGAACGGCTTTTTTCTCCTTCACAGGCGCCGCGCCGGTTCCCTTCAAAGCCGTAATTTCAACGGTTGTAAACGGTTGCCTATGCCCCTGTTTTCTCCTGTAATCTTTCTTGTTCTTATACTTGAACACGATTATCTTGGATCCCTTGCCGCTTTCCTTGACTTTCGCAAGCACTTTTGCGCCCTCGATATAAGGTGTTCCGAACTTGGTTTCCTTGTCGTCGTTCAGAACCAGAACCTTATCGAATTCAACCGCCTTGCCATCTTCAACGCCAAGCTTCTCGACATTCAGCACATCGCCCTTGCTTACACGATACTGCTTTCCGCCGGTTTCGATTACTGCATACATATTTTCTACCTCCTCTTACCAGTCTCGCCTTCTCGGGTAGCGCAAAGCGCTTTGAAACCCTTTCCGAGCGGTCTAACCAAGTGAGGATAACACAGATAATCGGCTCTGTCAACTCATTTCGGTTATATAACGTCAAGTTCTTATAAATTTTTTTGTCGAGATCTCCCGTAACGGTTTTATCTGTCATCCTACTCCACGATTACGCCGTCCTCATCAAAGTTCAAATCTGCCGGAGGTTCCGGAATCGGCATATCGGGTTCCGCGCGGTCTTCTTCCGCGTCATCCTCTTTAAGTGAATCGAAGACTTTCCTCTTGATTTCCTCCAGAATTTCACTGTTTTCCTCAAGCCACGCCTTTACGTTTTCTCTTCCCTGACCGATTCTCTCACCGTTATAGCTGAACCACGATCCCGCCTTGCTCACAATCTTATGTTCAACGGCGCAGTCAAGGACATCACCGCTGAGAGATATCCCCATGCCGTACATAATATCAAATTCCGCTTTTTTGAAAGGCGGCGCCACCTTGTTTTTTACTACTTTTACCCTCGTTCTGTTTCCGAGCATCTGATCGCCCTGCTTGATGGTTTCTATTCTCCTGACGTCCAGTCTCATGGAAGAGTAAAACTTAAGAGCGCGTCCTCCCGTGGTCACCTCAGGGTTCCCGAACATTACGCCTACCTTCTCCCTGAGCTGGTTTATAAATATGACGCACGTATTGGTCCTGTTGATGGTTCCCGTAAGTTTTCGCAAAGCCTGCGACATAAGTCTGGCCTGAAGTCCCACGTGGGAATCTCCCATTTCACCCTGAATTTCGGCCTTCGGAACAAGTGCCGCCACAGAATCTATCACTATGATGTCAACCGCGCCGCTGCTGGCCAGCATGTCACAGATCTGCAACGCCTGCTCTCCCGTGTCCGGCTGCGAAACCAACAGACTGTCTATATCCACGCCCAGATTCTTGGCATAAACCGGGTCAAGAGCATGCTCGGCATCTATGAACGCCGCCTTGCCTCCGAGTTTTTGCGCTTCGGCAACTATATGGAGCGTAAGCGTCGTTTTTCCCGAAGATTCAGGACCGAATATCTCGATAACCCTGCCCCTCGGCACTCCGCCGACTCCCGTGGCGAGATCGAGAGTGAGAGAACCGGTTGAAATCGTTTCCACATTCATGTGAGACGAAGCATCTCCCAATTTCATTATTGCGCCTTGACCAAACTGCTTCTGAATCCGTGCAAGCGCTTCGTCCAAAGCTTTTTCTCTTTCATTGTCAATATTCTGTGTCTTTGCCATTGTATACCTCCGTAGCGAACATATGTTCTAAACTAATTTAACTCATCAATATCCTTTTGTCAAGATTTTTTTAACCGGCGCCGCTTTCTCTGATTCGGAAGCCCGCCGTTTCTCCTTGTGCAAATTAAATGTAAACATATGGTAATTGAATGCTAACATTTTCCCCATACATGGTCAACCGAAATTTGAAAACAAAGAAAAAAGTTTGTGCGATCCCACGCAAATAAATTCACAAGGGGCAGAATCCCCGACCATCGACCGGGCAATCGATCCGACTTGCGCAGGAGCGTGTCTGATCCTACCCGTATGATAAAAAACAGATGTTGAGATTTCAGGCATCAATAGTCTTGTTGATTAGATTCAGTATACAGAGAACCAGATAGTTTCCGTTCCATTCTCTGTTTATATTTCTGCCCTGTATAAGTGTATCGTAAAATTTATCTTTATACTTAAGCGCCACATATGCCGACCCGGGTTGGAGATCGGGCGTTTTCTCGCCGGGATCCAACACGCCGGTAACGGAAACACAGAGCTTGCTGCCCGTTTTTTCGCTAAGACCTCTGACCATTTCAATGGCCACCTCTCTGCTGTACACGCTGAATTTTTCGATGGTTTCGGGGTTGACACCCAGTTCGTCCGTCTTTGCTTTTTCCGTGTATGTGACAAGTCCCCTGTCAAAAACCTTCGAGATTCCGGGAACCGATACCAGCTTTGCCGCCAGTCTTCCGCCCGTGCATGACTCGGCAAGCGAAAAGGAAACATCTTCGGCAATAAGCTTTCCGGCGACAACATCCACGAGTTCTTCATCGTCGCAGCTGAAGATATAGTCGGCGAACCTGCCTTTTATTATATCCACGACCTCATCTACGGCTCTTTTCGCTTCTTCCTCCGTCTTTCTTTTGGAAGCCACCCTGACCGAGCATTCGCCCTCTTTTGCGTAGGTTGCAATGGTCGGGTCGGTCTGGGAATCGATCAGATCAAGCAATCGCGTTTCCAATGTCGATTCGCCTATACCAAAAAGACGAATCGTTCTATATACTATAGCCCCGTCCTGAAACGGTTTCAGAAAAGGTTTGACTTCACTTTCGAATATAGACATCATTTCTCTCGGAGGTCCCGGCAGAGAAATGACGTATTTCCCTTTCATTTCCAGCGCAAAGGCGGGCGCCGTACCGTTCGGGTTCGGAAAAACTACCGCCCTTGAAGGCATCATCGCCTGTTTGTAATTGTTCTCTGTGAGTTTGCCGTACTTTCGTTTTTTTGCCAGCGCCTCCAATGCTCTTAACGACGGTTCATGTTTGACAAGTTTGTCGCCGAGTACGCTACACACCGTTTCCTTGGTCATATCGTCTTCGGTCGGTCCCAATCCGCCTGTGGTAACCACAATGTCGCAACTGTCCAAAGAATTACTTAAGGTCTCGCTCAATCTTTTTTCATTGTCACCGACGGTATGATGAAACAGCACATCGAAACCGAGCATATTAAGTTGCCTTGACAGATATACCGAATTGGTATTCACTATCTGTCCGAACAATATCTCCGTACCTACGCTTAAAATTGCCGCATTCATGATATGACCCCTATATGCATTACAATAAAAATTTACTGTTTAAAAACACTCTTGTTTTTCAAAACATACTCCCCGCCCGAATAGACATTCATTACAACCGAAGCGTAAATCAGAAACTGCGCCGTATACCAGACGAACGGATAGTACGACGACTCTTTCATCGAAAGCGCAAGTATGAGAATGGGAACCGCTATCATTTGAACCACGGTTTTTACCTTGCCCGCCATGCCCGCGGCAATCACGATCCCTTGCGAAGCGGCTACCGTACGCATGCCGGCGATCAGAAACTCCCTCGCAAGTATGATTATGAACGCCCACGACGGGATTATCGCATCTCCGACCAGAAGGCAGAACGCCGAATAAACCAGAACCTTGTCCGCAAGCGGATCCATAATCTTTCCGAAATCCGTAATGAGATCGTATTTCCTTGCGATTTTACCGTCCACCATATCCGTAACGGATGCCAATATGAATATTATCAGCGAAATTATAAACATATCTCTCATGTATGTAACTATAAAAAACGGTGTGGCAATGATTCTTGCTACTGTTAACTTGTTTGGTAAATTCATCTTAAACCTCTCTGCCTTCCAAATCGTAATCAAATGCTTCCAGAATTTCAACGCGAGCCATATCTCCCGGTCTGTGCGGCTTGTTCGGTACAAAGATTACCGAATTGTCTATTTCGGGAGCGTCGAACTCGGTTCTTCCCATGCAGGTGCCGTCTTCCTCCACGGAGTCTATAAGTACCTGAAAAATGCTGCCAACTTTTTCTCTGTTGCTCTCAAGCGAAATTTCCATCTGCCTTTCCATTATTGTATCCAACCGACGTTTTTTCACATCGTCCGAAATCTGACCATCCATCTCGGCCGCGATAGTCCCTTCCTCTTTTGAATACGTGAACACGCCAAGGCGGGAAAACTTCTGTTCCTCCACAAAATCAAACAACGTTGCAAAGTCGTCTTCGTTTTCCCCCGGAAAGCCAACGATCAGAGTTGTTCTCACGTGTATGTCCGGTATAGATTTTCTCAGCCTTGAAAGTGTATCGCAAAGAGATTTATTTGTGGAATCCCTGTTCATCAGTCCCAGAATCCTATCGCTCGCATGCTGAATCGGAATATCAATATAATTGCATATTTTTTTCTCCTCCGCAATAGTTTTAATCAATTCATCGTCTATTCTTTCCTCATAACAATACAGAAGCCTTATCCATTCGATGCCGTCTATTTCGCAAAGTTTTCGCAGAAGCGGCGCCAGCATCGGTTTACCGTAACTGTCCATTCCGTAATATGTCAAATCCTGCGCTATGAGGATCAGTTCCTTGCATCCGGCTTCTGCGAGAGTTTGCGCTTCCTTCAGAATGCTTTCTATACTTCTGCTCCTGTAACGGCCTCTTATTTCCGGAATAATGCAGTAAGAACAGACATTGTCACAACCCTCCGCAATCTTCAAATATGCCGTATACGGGTTTTCACTCAAATACCTTATACTTTCTTCCTCTTTTGAGAGATCGCAGGGATTATTTTTCAAGAAACGTTCATTGCTGTCCGGACTGTCGGAAAACCGCTCCAGAAGTCCCGGGAGTTTGTCGTAATCGTTCACGCCCACAAAACCGTCGGCTTCCGGGATCTCTTCATACAGTTCCTTCGCGTATCGCTGTACAAGGCAACCGGAAACTACGAGTTTTTTACCATCGTCCTTATATTTTGCCATAGTAAAAATTTCATCTATGGACTCTTTTTTCGCGTCCTCTATAAAGCCGCACGTGTTGACTACGATAACATCCGCTTCATCGGGCGATTCCACCATGGAAAATCCTCTCTTTTCCAGCAATGCCATGGCGAATTCGCTGTCGCTTATGTTCTTGGGACAGCCTAATGTATCAAAAAAAATTTTCATTCATACTACCTTGAAACAAATTATACCGGATCAGTGTTCAGTAAACTCTTCCTCACTTATCAAAACCTTTCGCGGTCTTGCGCCGTCCTGAGGTCCTATTACGCCTCTTGCTTCAAGCTGATCCATTATCCTTGCGGCTCTGTTGTAGCCGACTCTGAAACGTCTTTGAATCATGGACGTCGATGCCTGCCCCTGCATAACCACGCATTCCGTCGCTTCGGCGAGAAGCTCGTCGGCGTCATCGTCTTTCTCCGGATTTGAGATATTGTTGTTTTCTATCGTATCTATTACCTCATCAGCATATTTGATCTCGTCGATCTGCGATTTCACATGGTCTATGACCCGCTGAACTTCTTTGTCGGAAACGAACGTGCCTTGAACCCTAAGCGCCGTACCGATACCGAGAGGATTGAACAGCATATCACCCTTTCCTACCAGATGCTCCGCCCCGCCCCTGTCGAGTATGGTTCTCGAGTCAGCCTGCGAAGAAACCGCAAATGCGATTCTCGACGGTATATTGGCCTTGATCAGACCGGTTATTATATCGACCGAAGGTCGCTGTGTCGCAACGATAAGATGCATTCCGGCAGCCCTTGCCATCTGAGCAAGCCTGCATATGGAATCCTCCACCTGGCTTGGCGCAGCCATCATGAGATCCGCAAGTTCATCTATTATTATGACTATCTGCGGCATGTACATGTCAGGAGTGTCTTTCTCCTGCATTTTTCGGTTGTACGATGCCAGATCCTTTACGTTCTCTTCGGCAAACATCTTATAGCGGTTTGTCATCTCAACGACCGCCCAGTTGAGAGCCGCCGCCGCTTTGGCCGGTTCTGTGACAACAGGAATCAAAAGATGCGGTATCCCGTTATAGTTTCCCAGTTCCACGACCTTGGGATCGATAAGAACCAGTTTTACTTCATCCGGGTTTGCCTTGTACAACAGACTTGTAATGATGCTGTTTATGCACACGCTCTTCCCCGATCCTGTTGAGCCTGCGATGAGAAGGTGCGGCATATCCTTAAGATTCGCCACTATCGGCTTACCCGAGATATTTTTTCCGACGGCAAAGGTTATCTTGGATTGCGCGTCTCTGAATTCGCGCGAGTTTATTATCTCCCGCAATGTCACCATGTTGATTTTTTCATTTTCCACCTCTATGCCGACCGCCGCTTTCCCGGGTATGGGCGCTTCCATTCTTATGCTTTTCGCTCTCAGATTTAGCGCTATATCGTCAGCCAACCCGACTATTTTGCTGACTTTCACACCGGTATTCGGCTGTATTTCGTACCTGGTGACGGCAGGTCCCTGAGTTACCTGCACGACCTTTGCGTCAACGTTAAAGTTGTGCATGGTTTCTTCCAACAGCCTTGCCTTGGCTTTCAAATCCTTGCTTATACCGCTCTTGTCGATCAAGGTTGGCGGAGAAAGCAGGTTGACCGACGGCTTCCTGTATTTGGAACCGGATTTCCTGTCGGAGGCTTTTGTCAAAGCCGTATCGCCCGCGCCAAGACCGATTTGTTGTCCTATCTTTGCAGCATCTTTTGCAATTTCCTGCTTTGTCGGCGGTTTGGGGTTATATGCGTCGCCATTTAGAGTGCCGGAATCATTGTCCACACCATATCCTTTTAAAACAGGTTCGTTTTCTTCCGCGGATGATTCTCCCGGCTGTTTGCCGAGACTTCCGTACGGATCGTCGGTTTTGATAAAGTCCAGCACATTGCTCCGCGGTCGCCTGCGTTCCGCGGTTTCATAACAGTCGGAAACGGGCTGCTCAAAATCATCCTCATCATCAAAATATTCTTCTTCCGCAAGCCGCCTCGCCTCTCTCCTGTTTTTCATGGCGGTCAGCCATTCCGACAGAGGACTGTTAAGCGTCAGAAGAAGGCATATCAATATCGCCACCGTCGAGAAAATGTAAAGTCCCGCTCTTCCCGTGGCCTTTATGAGAGCAATGCCTATGCTCATACCGCACACTCCACCGCTTTCAAGCCTTTTGCCGCTCAGATAAAAATTCTTTATGAAGAAATTCAGGAAGTCATCGTCTATAAATCTTGCGGAATTCAATACACAGAGAGAAATAAAAATCACAAATATCCCTATCGACGTCTTCCACGAAAAATGAGCAGCCTTACCTATGATAAGAACAAGCCCCACCACCATCATATACCACGGCAGCACGTATGCGACGTGACCGAACAGGCCCTTGATTATCCCTCCGAAAGCATTTCCTATTTCTCCTGCCACGCGAAACTGCAACGCGGCGAAAATGAACGCTCCGAACGCGATGAACACCAGACCCCATATTATGTCATTCACCCTTTTATGCCGATCTCTTTCGTCCTGCATCCGATGTATCTCGGCAATCTTTTGCTCATTCCGGACAGAAGTATTCTTCCTGCTCTTTCGTTCATTCGAGGCTGCGGATTTTCCGGTGGATTTTCTTGTATTTTTTTTTGTTTTACCGGTTTTGTTGGCCACTTTAAAACTTCCTTAGTATGATATATTTAAGACTTTGCAACGACGACTTTATACACTATCGCAAAAATTCCCAGCGCCCAGACGTAGTAAGAGAAGTACTTCAGCTTCTGCGCAACGACAACTTTGATCATCGCTTTTATCGCCAGAACTCCCGATACTGCAGCAACCACGATGCCTGCCAACATAGGACCGATCTCCATGCTTCCGCTTGCTGTGGCATTAAGCGCTTGCGGGATTTCCAAAACCGCAGCGCCCAAAATCGTAGGTATTGATATAAGAAACGCAAATTTTACGGCAAACTCCCGTTCCAGCCCCGTGAGCAATCCTCCCACCATCGTCGAACCCGATCTTGAAATCCCGGGGCATATGGCTATTCCCTGCATCACGCCTATGAAGACTCCGTTTCTGAAGTTCATCTTTTCTATGTTTCTGTTCCCATCGCCGGTTCTGTCCGCGAAAAACAGCAGAAAACCCGTGACTATCCACGCAATTCCTATCGCGGGTATGTTGGTGTTTAGAGCCTCAAAGAATTTATTCAGACCCAACCCCATTACGGTAGTAGGAATGGTCGCCACGATTATCATCACGCCCAGCTTTCTCATCGGTCTTTCCTGCAATCTGAGTCCTTTTCCTGTAAACAAATCCTTTATAGTGAGAAAGAGTTCTTTTATCAAAATCCAAATATCACTCCGATACATTATAAATACCGAAACCAGCGTGCCTACGTGGAGCATGACCGTGAAAATCATGACGCTGTCACTTCTGACTCCAAAAAAATGCTGCAACAGCGCCAGATGTCCACTGCTGCTGACCGGTAAAAACTCCGTCAATCCCTGAACTAATCCTAAAACTATTGATTCGATATAACCCAATGTGTTCTCCCCTTTGTTTTATATGTATGCTTATTTAGACGCTATGTAACCCAGTTCCACGAGGGCTTCCGCCGACAAAACCGCTCCCCCCGCAGCTCCTCTTACGGTGTTGTGCGCAAGTCCCACGAATTTATAATCGAACAGGCTGTCTTCTCTCAATCTACCCACGGTTATCCCGAAACCCCGTTCAAAATCGACATCCAATTTCACCTGAGGTCTGTCGTCATCGGTTAAATATTTTATAAACTGTTTCGGCGCGCTCGGCAAATCGGCTTTCTGCGGAAGTCCCTCATACTCATTCAATCTGCTTATGAGGGTCTCTTTGGAAACTTCCTCTCCGAATCTGACGGACACCGCCGCCGTATGACCGTTAAGAACAGGCACTCTCACGCACTGCGCAGAGATAATCATTTCTTCGGAATTTACAATTTGATCGTGTTCTATATGACCGAAAATTTTGAGCGGTTCAATCTCGCTTTTTTCTTCCTCTCCCCCGATATAAGGTATCACGTTCTCGACCATTTCCGGCCAATCGGAAAATGTTTTACCCGCTCCGGAGATTGCCTGATACGTACAAACGCTGATTTCGTACGGTTTAAACTCTCTCCACGCGGCAAGAGCGGGGGCATAACCCTGTATCGAACAGTTAGGTTTAACCGCGATAAATCCTTTGGTCGTTCCGAGTCTGCGTTTCTGATACTTGATGACATCATAATGCTCCGGATTTATTTCCGGTATTACCATCGGGACATCGGGCGTCATGCGGTGCGCGCTGTTGTTTGAGACCACCGGTGTTTCCGTTCTCGCATATGCTTCTTCGACAGCTCTTATTTCATCTTTACTCATATCTACCGCGCTGAACACAAAGTCCACTTCGTTCGATACCCTGTTTATATCATTAACGTCCAAAACCTCTATGTTCTTGACTTGGTCGGGAACAGGTGTCGTCATCTTCCATTTGTCCTTTACGGCATCTCCATAAGTTTTTCCCGCACTTCTTGAACTTGCGGCAATCGTTGTAACGTCAAACCATGGATGATCGTGCAAAATGCTTACGAATCTCTGACCCACCATCCCGGTTCCGCCAAGAATCCCGACTTTTATTTTTTTATCCAACTGTTTCATATGACGATCCTCCTTGTAAAATACAATATCCCGAACCAAGACATTATACCATCCGTATATATTAAATTCAAGACATGGCGGGGCCGGTCCGCCCGCGTTTGTAGGATTGTCAAACATATGTGACACTTAAGAAAATGCACCTGCGCCATAATGCGGCTGCAACAAGTAGCATTAAACTTAAAATCCTCGAGACCCAAGCGGCATCAGTGGGTTCGAGGATTTCATCCGTCTCTTTGACGAAAAACTTTATGTTTACTACCATTCGATATGAATATCAACTACATTTTTCATCAAAAATATACATTTTAAAATACTATCTCACTTTTACACTCTTAACTTTTGACCATTTTCCGTACGTTCTGCCGCCGCCGTTTTTTGCATATGCACGTACCTTGAACGCGTACTTTCCTGATTTGAGTTTTCTGACCTTAAGTCTGTTGGCGGTTATGGTTTTATTCTTCCACTTTTTAGCCTTGTTTGCCTTATATGCGATGACATAACCCCCGGCGTTACCGACTTTTTTCCAGCTCAGCTTTGCAACGTGCTTTTTAATCCTGATCTTGAAATTCTGCACTTTTGCAAGCGAAACGATTTTCTTAACGACATCTTTAAGCAATGTCGGGGTTTCCGTTTTCGGCGCAACTTGCTTATTCTGCCCGGAGGGAGCAGGTTTTGGGGTTTCTGTGCCAGCCTCCGCATCGCTGAGTTTTCCATACGTGAATACATATGGTGTAAGTACCCTTGTCTCAAAGCTGATCCATTCGCCGTCGGAGGTGAATTTCAATTCCGTCGCCTTGCCTTTATCGTCAAGGGTGTAAAGAGCGGTGGGAACGTTCCTATTGTTCACCGAGTTGCGGATAAATACCTTTATATCCTTCTTCAATACAACTTCTTTATTGTTTTCGTCAAGTAATGCAAGGTTCTCAAATCCCCACTTTGAAACACTCGTATATTTTCTGTCGAATTTCTTGTTTTCAAGATGCACCTTGCTTACATCAGAAACCGCATCCTTCGGAAGTACAACGCTTCCGCCGAGTACACCTTTCTCCGTGAACAGCTGTACAAAATCCTCATGCGTTACGGATTGAACCACGATGCTTCTTACATCCTTGGCTTTGACTCCTTCGATATCGATATAGCGAATACCCGATTCCGGAAGTTCTTCATCAAAATATTCAGGGGTTTTGAATTTGACTTCTTTTCCGTTGACCAGGACCTTTTTTATCTTCTTCATCCAAGCCTCATCGTCCGCCCATTTGGCACCTCTCACCAGTTGTATAAAAGGTGATCTATCATCCCTTTCCGCAAGAGTATGGTAAGGTCCTACAGGTTTCTTGTCCGCAACATCCTCCTCCGGCTTTTCTTCACCGGCGGCAGGGGTAAAGTTTTCTGATTCAAGTCTTTTGCCTTTCCAAACTACGTCGTAGTATCCCTTGGCCTTTATGACGTACTCCGCTTCCGCATCATATTTGGTTTCCATAACGATTTCAGAGTCTTCAGGAACAAAATCCGAATAGTCATCATACGCGAATTTTACATTTTCACCGTTTTTCGTAACCGAAATTACATTTTTAAGCCATGTGTTGTACGTATTCCAGTCAGCGCCGTTTTTAAGCACTGTCTTTGTTTTAGTGGGAACTTCATCTACGGCCAGTGATACGATGTCATCAATCTTTTTGATGTCGCTCTTATCTTCTTTCAATGCAACGATCCGTGTCTTGTCCTTTGTCGATGCAAAGACCGAACCCACCGGCATTGCGGATACTGCCATCGCAAGCGCGACGGAAATCCCCAACACTTTACCGAACATTCTTTTTTTCATACTGTATCCTCCTGATATTCATTTTTTATACAGTGATTAGTATAAGCTAACGCATGAACCTTTGCAAGAGGAAATTAACGGACTGGTGTATTGCATTAAATCAATTGTAATTAATAAAACCCGAGTTCGCGCCTCTACTCAATTTCCGCGAATGAGCCGACGTACCGTCCGAGGGCGCAATGACACAAAAAAGACAGGCCGAACGCCTGTCTTCGTCTTGAACTTATTATTCTCCGTTACGTTATGCTCCTATGCTTCAGCGCTTACGTCCTGAGCATCGCTTATAACGCTCTTTCCATCGTAGTAGTTGCAATTAGGGCATACTCTATGTGGAAGTTTTGGCTGATGACACTGCGGACAAATCGAAAGCCCGGGTGCCGTCATCTTCATATTGACTGATTTTCTCTTATCTCTCCTGGCTTTGGATGTTTTCCTCTTTGGAACTGCCATGGTCTACACCTCCTCGTAAAAAGTCTTGTAACAAACTGTATTTTTGCGTATTTTTTCGTCAACTGTTATAGTATATACGTTGAAATACACTATGTCAACCTCTCAAAATACTTTTTATTTTGCGAAGCGCAACGTTTCCTCGTTTCTCCCGTGAAACCCCTGCACTCCACCGATTCGCGAGCCGGCGGATCAGCAAAGTATAAGGATAAAACAGCGGCTGCGGAACAATTTAGCCTCACTACCCTCTCTTTACAAGTTCGTCGGTTTCGCGCGCAATAACCAGTTCTTCGTTCGCAGGTATGAGCATGACTTTGACCTTTGAGTCATCTGCGGAAAGCATCGCCTGCTTGCCTCTGACCTTGTTCTTTTCTTTGTCCAGCTTTATGCCCAGATTGCCCATATTTGCGCATATAAGATCTCTCATATATGCGTCGTTTTCGCCTACGCCGCCTGTGAATACGATTGCGTCAACTCCGTTCATTTCGGCGATGTATGCGCCTATGTAGAAGCGAACCCTGTGAGCAAATATCTTGAGTGCAAGTTCGGCTCTCTTGTTGCCCTCTTCCATCGCGGATTCAAGGTCGCGGAAGTCGCTGGAAACCCCGGATATGCCCAAAACGCCCGATTCTTTGTTAAGGATATCGGTGACCTTATCAAGATCGACGCCCAGTTTTTCCGCAAGAAGCGTAACGATGGACGGATCGAGATCGCCGCACCGGGTCCCCATTACAAGACCCTCAAGAGGTGTGAATCCCATGGACGTTTCAACACTTCTGCCGTGTTTGATGGCAGATACGGAAGCACCGTTTCCGAGGTGGCATGTGATAAGTTTCAAATCGTTTACGTCTATATTGAGCATCTCTGAGGCTTCTATCGCCATGTACTTATGAGAAGTTCCGTGGAAACCGTATTTACGTATCCTGTGTTTTTCATACATCTCGTACGGTATCGCGTAGAGATAAGCTTCCGGGCGCATAGTCTGGTGGAACGCCGTATCAAAGACGCCTACCATAGGAACTCCCGGCATCAGTTTCTGACAAGCTCTTACTCCTGCCAGATTAGGCGGGTTGTGAAGAGGCGCAAGTTCGGCGCATTCTTCAAGAGCCGCGATGACATCATCTGAAATTATGACTGAATTGGCGTATTTCTCACCTGCGTGAACCACTCTGTGTCCCACGGCTTTAATTTCTTTGAGATCCTTGATTGCACCGTGTTCAGGATCCGTCAAAGCGTCCATTACATGCCCGATAGCAATATTATGCTCATCCATCGGTGTCTTGAGAACGTACTTTTCTTTCCCTATGGTTTCATGGGTTATCACGGAACCGTCTATACCGATTCTTTCAACCAGACCTTTGGCGAGCAAAGTTTCCGTGGTCATCTCAAGCAACTGATACTTGAGCGATGAACTTCCGCAGTTTATGACTAATACTAACATATTTCCTCCATTTCACATTACTGTCAGTTCTATAAATTCATGCCCTTTACAAAGGGCTTTTTAATATAATCAGAGCAACCGTAGAGGTTGTTCTCGGTTATCAGATTGTAAATATCCGAAGCCAAGATATCCTTTTTTATCGTCGCCGATATTTCGGGATATTCATCAAGTTCCCTGTTGATGTTTGTAATGATGGGTACGGTGTTGCACCCGATCTTCTTGACTTTTTTCAGGAAAGCCGCACCGGTCCTGTCGATTGCAAGGATGCGAATATAACTTTTCGCCACTCTGACGTCATCTCCCGTAATCCCGAGAAGAATATGCGTAAGCAGACGTGAAATTCTCGTTCTCGTATAAGCCTTTGATTTCATGGCATCAATGAGCTGTTCGGTATTTTTCGCGAATCTTATCTCCTTTTTCAACTTATTGACAAGACCTCTGTCCGCGGCAGATATTTTCTCAAGATCGCACTCACGCATGCGAAAAATCTCCGCTGCCGCCATCTTAAAATAATTGCGGTCCATATTGTCGAAGAAAGCCGCATTTTCTTTACGAAGTCTGCTTCGATGCATGCTTCCCGTCTCATGGTACGAATCTCCTCTTCTGATTACGGTGGCGGGCCTTATGTTCCGCAGACATTTTATATATTCCAATGCCAGAATATTGTTCGGTTCACGCAGTATATCCAGTTCCCCGGGTTCGAGATGCGCCTCCAGAAAAGACTCCCTGGCCTTCGGATACGATACTCCCCGCCGCAGAGATTCATTGGCGGCGACATTGATTTCCTCCTCATATTCGGCAAGGCAACCGGCAATCTTCACGAGCTTTCCGGTATCGCCCGACTCACTTCCGAAAAATAAGGTGTCTATGCATCCAAATCCCTCAAGCACATCGACCGCGCCCTTCGCAAAAAACTCGGCACTGTTGCACGCGTAGACCGTAGGCAACTCAACGACAACGTTTACGCCGTTTTTCACGGCGGTTTCCGCTCTGCTCCACTTATCGGCGGACGCCGGTTCGCCCCTCTGCGTAAAATTGCCGCTCATAACCGAAACGATTACAGCAGCATCCGCTTTTTCGACTATATACTCATGTCCACTGTGGAAAGGGTTGAACTCCGCAACAATCCCCACGGTTTCTGCTGTGGTCACTTTTATTCGTCCTTGTCTTCATAGAGCCACTCTTCACCGTTTTTCGTGCGTGAAGCAAGCTGTTTCAACTCGGCTCTGTTCTTCTCCAGTACATCGTTGGTACTCTCAAATGTCTTCGCCATATAATTAAACAGTTCATTAAGGTATTTGCCGTTGAGCTCTTCGAACTTTGACTGCATGTCAAACAGAGTGTCGTCAAGGTAATCGTACGTCTTAAGTTTGAGCATCGTGGAAAATTCCTGCGCGTTTTTCTGTATGTCATCGGCTTTTTTCTGTGCCTTGAGAACTATCTCGTGCTCATCTACCAGATAATCGGCATGCTTTTTGGCCTCAATCTGAATCTTCTCGTATTCCTGTTTGGCCTCGGAAAGGATATTGTTTTTTTGTTCCTTTATCCATTTTGCCTGCTGCACATCGTCGGGCAGACTTTGTCTGATCTCCTTTACGATTTCCCGCAATTCGTTTCCGTCGACCATTATTTTGTTGGTCAAAGGTACGGCTGAAGATGTTTCCACAATTTCTTCGATTTCGTCCAGTAAATCCAGTACCGTCATTCTTTTCTCCTTTTTACTTACACAGACAAGACGGACAGACATATTCTGCCGCTCGTATTTCACGCAAACTTATTCTTTATCTCTTCTAAAATCTTGTCCGGGACCAGTCCCTCGACCGATCCGTTCAAAGATACGACTTCCTTAATCATACTCGAACTTATAAAGGAATACTCGGGGCTTGTCATGAGAAACACCGACTCCACTCCGGGATTGAAAAGCCTGGCATTCATCTGTGCCATCTGAATTTCATACTCGAAGTCGGTAGTGGCTCTCAGCCCTCTTACCACCGCATCGAAGCTGTTATCGTTGACATAATGCGCCAAAAGCCCTTGAAAACAATCGACACGTACATTTCTAATGTCTCTCACCACGTCTTCGATCATGGAGACTCTCTCCTCTTTGGTGAACAAAGGTGATTTTGAGGGGTTTACAATAACTCCTACGACAAGTTCACTGAACATCTTCGACGCTCTCGTTATTATGTCCAAATGTCCGTTGGTCATAGGATCGAAGGAACCTGTGTACAAAGCCCGGGTCATATGATTTCCTCCCGCAAAAGTTCTCCCGATTCAAGTTTCCGATCGAGCCTGTAAATGCTGACGGTCGTCTTTCCGTATCGTTTTTCTCTAACTTTAGCGATACCGCCGACTCTATCCGGTACTTTATCGTGAGAAGCGTGTTCTGCTAATATTATACCGTTTAAAGTCAATAAATCAAGCCGTTCTATCAGTTCCAGACATTTTTCGTATAATCCGGCTCTGTATGGGGGATCTAAGAGAAAAACGTCAACTTTCTCGACTATTTTCGACAAGCTGCGAACAAAATCCCCGTGCATAATTATAGACCGATCGCCGGCATTGCAGTGCGCCACATTATCCTTCACAATTGCTATGCTTTCCCTGCTGATGTCGCAGAAATAGCAGCGTTTGGCGCCTCTCGACAATGCTTCCAGCCCAAGGCTGCCGGTGCCGGAAAACAGATCGCAGAAAATTTTATCATATGTTTCATTCATCAGCAAGTTAAAGATGGATTCCTTTACCTTGTCGGATGTGGGCCTTATTGTGTCACCTTTAGGCGTTTTCAACTTTCTTCCGCGATATTCTCCCGTAATTATTCTCATTTTACAACAGCCCTCCAAAACCTGTTTGCCATATACCTATTATGGCTTACCGATCGTAATAACCCGCAAAACCTGTGTTTTCCGTTCACCGGACATGCTCCCTCCGTGCGATGTCCGCCCACCGGTTTACAATTCAATCTTTATATCTTCGCCGAACATCTTTTCAACCCTTCTTCTGAGTTCCGCATGTCTTTCTTCTTTTAACGCCGGATCCGCTTTCAAAATGTCCGAAGCGGCTTCTTTTGCCTTATTCAGCACATCGCCGTGCCGCACTATGTCCGCCAGATGCATCTCGGGGAGCCCGTGCTGTTTCGTGCCGAAAATCTCTCCCGGGCCGCGAAGGCGCAAATCCTCTTCCGCTATGTCAAAGCCGCTCGAACTCCCGCACATTATGTCGATGCGTTCTTTCGCAACGGGCGTTTCCCTGTCCAGAATCAGATAACAGTAGGACTCATCCCCGCCTCGTCCGACTCTTCCCCGCAGCTGATGAAGCTGTGCAAGACCAAACCTTTCACAGTTTTCTATTACCATAACGGTTGCATTGGGAACATTTATTCCTATTTCTATAACGACCGTAGCAACGAGAACCTGCGTTTCGCCGCCTGCAAATCCACTCATTACCTCGTCTTTCTCTTCGGAGGTAAGAGCTCCGTGAAGCAGTGCCACCGAATAATCCTTGTAGAATTCTTTCAGCTCCTCGTATACACTCTCCGCCGACCGGGCTTCTATGGTATCTGAATCACGTATCATCGGAACAACGACGTATGCCTGATGTCCTTTGTCAAGTTCCCTCTTTACCCTGCGATAAATTCCTTCTCGCCCACTTCCGGAGCATGAAACGGTATTTACCGGTTTTCTTCCTGCCGGCATTGTGTCGATGACCGATATATCAAGTTCACCGTAAAGCACGACCGCAAGCGTTCTGGGAATCGGTGTCGCCGTCATGACCATTACATTCGGCTGCCTGCCTTTTTCGGAAAGTTTATGGCGCTGTTCGACCCCGAAGCGATGCTGCTCATCCGTCACCACAAGCCCCGGCTTTTCAAGTTCAACGTCGTGCCGAATCAGGGAATGTGTGCCGACTATTATGGCAATCCTGCCGTTTTTCAGGCGTTCCCGTACCTCGTCCTTTTCTTTCCGCTTCATGCTTCCGACGAGAAGTCCGACTTCAATACCGTATTCGCTGAAATCTTCTTTGAGGGTCTCGTAATGCTGCTTGGCAAGTATCTCGGTGGGGGCCATCATTGCGGCCTGGTACCCCGATCTGACAGTCGCGAACATCGCCGTTTCGGCAACCACGGTTTTTCCCGACCCGACATCTCCCTGCACAAGCCGGTTCATCGGTCTTTTGCTCTCAAGATCCGCGGCGACTTCTCTCCACGTCTTCTCCTGCCCCGCCGTAAGAGAGAATTTAAGTCCTGCCTGAAATTCTTCGGTCGATCGTGTGTCTATGACGGCTCCGTCTTTTTCCTCCGCAATGCCCTTTTTAATATACAGAAGACCTGCCTGCAGGATAAGAAGTTCTTCAAAAATAAGGCGAAACTTTGCGGCAAGCACCTGCCTCGGTCCTTCCGGGAAGTGAATGTTTCTGAGTGCAAACCCGACGTCTGCTATCTTATGCTTTGCAACTATGTCGTCGGGAATCCACTCAGGCAAGTTATCCAAAAGCGGAAAAATCTGTTTCTGATACTTCCTTATCTCTTTTTGAGAAACTCCGTGAATACCGGCATATACCGGCAAAACACCGCGTTCATCCTCTTTGCTTCCCTCCGCGCATGCCTGAGGATTTATCATCTGCGGTTTTCCTCTATTGGTCGTCACCCTGCCGAAAAAAGTATATTTACGGTTCAGCTTGAATGTTTCCGCAAGATACCTGCTGTTGAAATAAACTATCTCTACGACGCCGCTGTCGTCCTGAACGAGGAAAGAAACGGGACTGTTTTTACGGTAGTACCTTCCCGCATATCTTTTAGAAAATATATTTCCACAAATAAATGCATCTTTCCCCGGCACGATTTCCGCAATCGGCATCACATTGCGCCTGTCCTCATACTTTTTCGGAAAAAACGACACCAAATCCTCGAGAGTTCCGATATCGCGTTTTTGAAAAGCTTCCCGTTTTTTCGGGCCTACTCCTTTCAAAGACTTAATGTCGTCGCCGAGGTTCATTCCCGCACCGCCGCCTGATTCAATTTGACGTCCTGAACTGCTTTTCATATCTGTGCACTACTTTTATATTTCTTTTGGCCTTGCGCTTGGATTTCACTCCCGCGATGTTGATGGTCATTTCAAGATGCCCGCATTCAAAACTATCCATCATGCTTTCGGCAATGTTGTCCGCCAATTTCTTTGTCAGCAGTCTTATGCTCGTTCCAAACCGGATTATTACGCTAAACTCCACGTACATCCCGCCTTCGTCGTCCACCTTTGAGGAAATATACATCGCAAACTCGCTGTCGTTGAATCCCGGCACGATGCCGATCTGCCTGCCTCTCGGAGTCGCAGGCCATATTTTTTCATCGCATTCCGGAATCTTCATGGCGCGATATATTATGCGGGCGATCAGCGTGTTCGGCACATGTATCACTCCAAGCCCGTTTCTCTTTTCCATGCGCATAGTTTAACCTCCGAGACAAAAACTCCTGTTCTTAAACACTATGTTTCCCATTGCACGCGAAAAGATCATCTCCGTGAGCATCAAATCCTTGAGTTTCATGTATTCACCGGTCCTGTGGCGCATATCCGGCACTCCATCCATGCTCGGTCCGAACACTACGGTATTCGGAACTATCTGCGCATATGTACTTACCGTATTTACGCCAAACTCACACGGTTTTCTCATCACGTTTCCGTAAGCCTCCCTGAGTTCGCCTATAAAAGGGAGTCCCTTGCTCGCGACGGACGGCTGCCTTGACGCGATTCGCTCCACTCTCACAGCCTCATTTTTGAAAAATTTTCTTATGGTCTTTATGATATACACATCCGTCGTATCCACCGTATAATGACAATTAATATTTACAAACAGGCGATCTTTCTTGCAGAAGATTCCTGTGGGCGCCACCCTGTTTTCTCCCCAGACATCCCTGAACTCATTAGGCATGGATGCAATCCCGATCGGCAGACCTTTGCCGTCTTCAAATCCGTATGCCATTCTCTGCAAAACTCTGTATATCGTATCCTCTTGCATCTCCGCCTTTGCACGTCTTTTTAATCTCGCAAGGGCTTCGGTCATTTCAAATATGGCATTTTCCGCCTCCATGGGTTCGGAAGCGTGACCCGCTTTCCCGCGAGTCGCAAATACCCGTCCGTCCCTAAGCTTTATTTTACAAAGATCCGGAACGGTCTCGGTGCCGTTGCCCGCTTTTATATCGACAATCTGCATACACTCCTCGTCCATCGGAAAAGAGAGAAGCAAATCAAGTGTTCCAAGTTCCAAATTGCAGATTTTAAACTTACCGTCCGGTGTAAAGCTGTACGACGGCGCCGGGTTTTCAAGTAAATACTCCCGCATGTCGCCGCCGCCGGACTTCTGCTGAGTCCCGATGATCATTCTTATCTTCTTGTTCATCGCAACACGGTGTTTTTTAGATGCATTGACAACGTCCCGCATCGCAAAAAGCGCCGCAATGGCGGGGCCTTTGTCGTCCACCATGCCTCGACCGTAAATTTTGCCGCCGCCCATTACGGGGCTGAACGGATCGGTTTCCCATTGCGATATGTCACCGGGATGAGCAACATCGACGTGGGTCAGAACTCCAAGCGTTTCCTGCCCCTCTCCTATCTCTATGTATCCTACTTTTCCGTCTGCGGCTCTGCCCGTCTTGAACCCGAAATCGTTTCCGACCTCCAATAAAAAATCGAGAGCCCTTTTACACTCTTTTTCATTACCGGATATACTCGGTATTCTCAAAAGTTCCGACAGCGATTCTATAAGCCCATACATCGTCTTTCCTCCCGCGACACATACATGAAAAAAATGCCACACTGAAAATTCAGCATGGCGGAAAATACATCAATCTAAAATTAAAGGGCACGTTCTACTTTTCCGGATCTCAAGCACTGTGTGCAAACCTTTGCTTTTCTTACAGTACCGTTTTCGCTAACTCTGACGGTCTGAATGTTCGCATTCCACTTCCTTCTCGTGTGCCTGTTAGAGTGGGATACATTGTTCCCGGAAACCTGACCTTTTCCACAAATCTCACATTTTCTAGACATTTTCCGCACCTCCTCACATTTATCATAAATTTATCTTTATCTTCATTCATAAGTGATGGTCGAAACACCACGCAGGCGTCATTATACCATATCTAATGCAGTAAAGACAAGTTTTTTTTATAACTTTCCATGCTATACGCTCTTATACGTGGATCTTGTCGTAGTATTCCGCACGGAGCATGGACATCAGTTGCAGATCGTAGTATCTGCCGTTTTTCTTTGCCGCATGGCGCATTCTTCCCTCATCCTGAAATCCTATCTTGTGATACAGATGACGAGCAACATCGTTTTCGGAAAAATGATCTATCGTAACTCTCTCCATGTGCAGGTTTATGAACGCATACTCAAGTACCAGCCGGATTGCTTCCTCTCCATATCCCATGCCGCGTTTCTCAACGTCCGCTATATATATCCTCGTTATATCCAGCGAGTCCTGCTTTCTGTTTACGGCGGAGAGATATACCCTGCCTATGACATTGCCCTCGGGTTTCAGCGTTATGGTGAAGTATCGCTTGCTCGGATCCTGGACATTGGTAAAAAAATCTCTGACCACATCTTCATATCCGTGATCGTCGTCCATGGAAAAAAACTTCTTTACGTCTTCTTTCGTCTCCCATTCGGAAAAAATTCCGCAATCACCGAAAGTGGTTTCCCTCAAAATCAGATTTTTTGATTCCATCATTTTAAACTTCACCTCTCCCTCTTTGCGCATACACAGTAAACTTCATCAAATCATTACCACTTTTTAATCAAATATGGTATCATGTTGTCCGGAGCCGCAAAGGCTCGGGCGCTTACGCCGGGTGCATTTTAATCAAACATCAAGTTAGGATATTATAACATATATATCATCACAAAGAAAAGGAGAATAGTTGATGTACCGCAAAAAAACAAAAGCATTCATCATTATAACCTGCCTGCTTCTTTCCGCGTTTCTTTTGTCGGGCTGCGGAAAGAGCGAAAAAAACGAAGAAAAAAACAAGGACCTGGACAAAAAGATTTCAGCCAAACTCGACGCATATCAAAACGACCTGATGGACAACGAAGATGCCGTCAAAAGCAACAAGGACATCAGAAACTACTTGATCAACTGGGCCAAAGCCAAAGGAATAACTTACGAAAAGGATTCATATGACAATATAATCATGCGGATCTCCTCGTCCGGGAAATATAAATCCGCGCCACCGACCGCGATAATCTGTTCGTACGATCGTCTGAACTACAAATCGTCGATCCCCGTTATTTCCATGGCACTCTATGCGGCTAAGAACAATGAAAAGACCGGTGATCTGTCGGTCATTTTCACGCAGGAAAGCGGGCACGATTTTTACGGCATCAAAAGACTGAAAAAGACATACTTTAAAAAAGGCACGAGGATTTTTTCCTTAAATCCGGGTGAAAAAGGCATGGCGTCCATAAGCTCGGGGACATCGTCTTCCTATAAATTCACTCAGACCATATCAAAAAAAGCGCCCTCCTACACAAGCGCATATAAAATCTGTATAAAAGGACTTACAACAAACGAACCGGACACCCTTATCAACGACATAACCAACCCGATAACCAAATTTGAGGGACTTCTCGTTTCTCTCAAAAACAAAGGGATAGGATATGAAATCGCCGCTTTCAAAGGGGGCGTGTCCTCAAATCTGTACGCGCCGTCCGCTTCACTTTTGATAACCGTGGATCCGAATAAAGAAGAGGTTTTCACCGAAAAAATGAAAGAAGAAACGGAAACGTGGAATAAAAAGAACAACAAAAAAAATCCCGAAGCAAAGTATTCATTCAAAAAAGCCGAGGTTCCCTCGACCGTCGTTTCAGGAAATGACGGTAATAAGTTCGTCAACTTCATGTACACTACCATAAGCGGAATTTACGAAAAAGACGAAGACACAAACGATACCGTTTCCATATGCAACGTTTCTCAGATAGATGTGAGCGGTAACAGGATAATTATCGGCGCCGTCGCGCATGCGGTCAGCGATTCAAAGCTGAAAGCGATAGACACCGATACCGAGACATTGTGCAACCTTTCCGATATCAGGTTCCGGAAAACGGGTCACACACCTCTGTGGAAAGGTAAAAAAAACACGGATTTTACCGATACGTTCGCCAAAACGTATGAATCCGTAACGAATAAAAAACTGGAATATGTGGACTCTACGGTCGCAACCGGCGCTTCCTACATAGCGGGCAAGAATAAAGACACCGAACTCATCTCGCTTACCGTAAACAAAGATATTCTCAACGACTGCACGGAGAGCATCATAAGATATCTTCTGAACTCGGCAAACACAAAAAAGTGATGCGACGGCGGATCGGTTTCAGTGCTTTGAAACAAATCTCAGGTTGATATCGACCCGTTTCGATATGCCGGGAATCTTCCCTTTTTCCGTATACTGCCACATCGAGAATTTATAATCGTAGTCCGGCCATTTTGCATAGTGCGCAACCCATGTACCGTACGAGGTCAGGTATGTCATGTCGATGCTGTTGGAAAGCCACGAGGGATTGCCGTAAATCATCGGGGTAAAGCTGTTTTTCTTTATTATGGTACAGAATGCATCGGTGATCTCCGTTCGCTCTCTGACCGTAAGATCCTTTATACGTGAATTTTCAACATGCTCCATGTCAAACGCCACAGGATATTCTATCCCCCGATCTCTTATCTTCCGCACGACATACTTAGCCTCCTCCACGGCTTCGTCGGTCGTGGTCGCCTGTGAGAAAAAATAAACTCCTACCTTCAGTCCCGCGGCCTTTGCTCCCTCAAGATTCTTCTGATAGTTTGCATCGTCGAATATCCTGCCGGTATCACTTCCGCTGTATCCGATCTTGATCATGGCAAACTTTATTCCCGAAGCCTTGACCTTCTTCCAGTCTATGTCTCCCTGAAAAACCGAAACGTCTATCCCCGGTTCAGATCGAAATTTTTTATCGCCGTATTCCGGATACTCCTTACTGTAATCCATGTGCTTTTTCGAATATTCATTCGCGTCAAGAACCGCGCTCTTTCCGAGTCCGTCGTAGTTCCCGAAGACCATGTAAGTAATGCAGAACAAAAAAATGCCCGCGACAACAACTATCGGCACGCCTATTATCAGAGCCCAAACGCTTTTTTTATGTTTCCCGCGCACGGATTTCTTCAAAGCGGACTTTGATCCCGCCTTCGATTTTCCGCCAATTCTTTTTTTCTTTTTACTTCCTTTTTTCATATCTGAATTCCGTTCTACGGACCTTCCGTCATTCATTCGGCAGTCAGGGTGCGTAATCCCGTCCAACCTACCGTTTTTAATGAATAATACGACCGACTTGTGGTATTATATACGCATATGGTTGGCATGCGTGTGATGAAAGACTGAATAATTGATACCATGTCCGATCAATGAACGGCTTTGCGGCGGAATGGAGATTAATATGAAAAGCAAGAGCAGCATTTTAACTGAAGTCACCAAGTTCAGACGTGATCTTCATAAGATACCTGAACTCGGTTTTTTTGTGTACAGGACAGGCACGTATATAAGAAACGTACTTTCGGAGTTTGATTGCAGTATCTCTACGATAGCCAAGACGGGGATCGTTGCTTTCTTTGATTTCGGACAGAGTGAAACCATATGTTTCCGCGCCGATATGGATGCCCTCCCCATTGAAGAAGAAACATCCCTTCCATTCTCCTCTGAAATTGAAGGCTGTATGCACGCATGCGGTCACGACGGTCATATGGCAAACGCATTGTGCTTTGCCGGAATACTGAACGATTATAAAAAGGAGGGAAAAAAATTTAATTATAATGCCCTGTTACTTTTTCAGCCTGCAGAAGAAACCATCGACGGCGCGAAGATAATCTGCGGAACCGACATCTTCACTCGCTACAATGTCAAGGCTATATTCGGACTTCACATGTGGCCTTTTCTCGAGAAGGGTGAAATCGCGACAAAGCCCGGTCCCATGATGGCTAAATCAACCACCGTCAAAGTTGAAGTAAGAGGATTGAGTTCCCACTGCGGAGAGCCGGAAAAAGGTCACGACGCACTGCTTGCGGCGTGCAGGTTCATAGATTCCCTGTATTCCTACAAGGACAAACATGTACGCAAACGCTCAATTCTGAAGTTCGGCAAGATGAAAAGCGGGAATGTCTTAAATGCGATTTCGGATTACTCAAGGATAGACGGCACGATGAGAACATTTGAAGAGAGCACATGGAAAAAGCTCGTAAACGCCATGAAGCATTATGCCAAACAGATGTCCGGCAGATATAACGTGGATTTCAAAATAGATGTTTCCAAATTCCATCCGGCCGTGGTCAACGACGAGAATCTTTACAATAGAATAAAACCGACTCTCCTTAATGACCATATAAACTTCGTGGAACTGCGACGACCTGTCATGATAGCGGAAGATTTTTCTTTCTTTGAAGAGGTTATGCCCGGCATATTCTTCTTTTTGGGAACCGGAACCGGGACACCGCTTCACAGCAGTGATTTCAACTTTGATGAAGATGTTCTGGTTGAAGGTGTACATCTCTTCAACACCATTTTTACGAAGCTGTAAATGCCGGATTTCGGAATGCGGCTCCGACTTAAAAATACAATTTGCTGTTTTCACTCAAAATAACAAAACACCGCTATACGCGGTTTCTGCTCAAAACAACAAAACGCCGCAATATACGCGGCTTTCGCTCAAAATAAGAAAATGCCGCAGTCCGCGGCTTTCGCTCAGGATAACAAAATGCCGCAGTCCGCGGCTCCGGAATCCGGAAATCAGAAGAACTGTAATCTACAGTTCTTCTTTCTCCTCGGGTTGATCTGCGGTGCACGCAAGGTATACAACCACTGCCGCTGCCGCAAAAGCACTTAAAATCGTCCACGTTTTCCTCATCGGAATCACTCTCCCTTCTTTCGACAATTATACAGTAACTGCCCTTTTACTGCAAGTGATATTATGATATAATCGTATGCGTACGGGACGAGCCGGACACACGATCAACTGCCATAAACATGCGGTTGGTCATCTCACCCGCGATTCATGAAGATGCGCCGAAGCACGCGATCCACCTGTACTTTATTAAACTTAGTATGTGCCTATAGCTCAGCAGGATAGAGTAGCACACTCCGAATGTGAAGGTCAGGAGTTCGAATCTCCTTAGGCACACCAGACCCGCTGAAGCGCCCTGTTTTCGGAACAGGGCGCTTTCAATTTGTCCGCCGTGTCGGCGCGGTAAAATAAAAATCAATTGTGGACTATTACCGGCATCCCCGCTCTTACATTCTCATAAAGTCTTGCTGCCTGCGCAGGAGGCATGTTCACGCAACCGTGACTGCCGCCGCCCCTGTATATGCCGCCGCCAAAGGCTCCTCTCCAAGGCGCGTCGTGAAATCCACACCCCGCAAAGAACGGCATCCAATACGTAACCTTTGTCTTATACTTGGAGCCGTCGTTATTCTCGCCCTCCAGAGTCGACGGTGATACCTTATACATCAGAGAGAATGTGCCCGTAGGCGTACCGTTGCCCTCTGCCACGTTACCTGTCACGACAGGCGTGGATACGACGGTTTTTCCATTTCTTACATACCAGACGTGCTGCCTGCTTATGCTCACTTCCACATACGTGTTGCCTATATCGTTGCTTTTGCCGGAACCCCAGCCTTTCTGCTTGAAAACGGCTTTCAATTCCCGATCCTCACCGCTCTTCAGCGCATCGATCAATGCCTTTGTCTGCTTTTTTTCATTTAGAACATAACCGTAATTCCCGCCGGAAACATCGACTTTTCCGCCCACAAGTCTGAGTTTTCGCCTCATGCCTACGGTCGTAAATTTTCCCGATATCGCGCCGATAAATTTTTTGACCGCTTTTTCTTTCACCTTTATGTCGCCGTCGGAAGCGTCGATCATCTTGTCGAGTTCCGCGGGTTTCAGGGTATATTCCGTTCCTGCGCCGTAAATCTTAACGTTCGTCTTCAGATACTTGTTGGCGTATTCCAGTCTTTTTTTAATCTCCTCGCTGTTCGACCTTATGCGCGGGATCCTGAAAAACTTGCCCGGGACATATTTAAACTCCGTCTGCCCTTCCGCAATCGCTTCCAATATCGCCTTTTGAAGTTTTTCACGATCCAGGTCGTTGCCGAAGATTTCTTTTACCACCTTGAATTCCGCGCCCGACAGATCAACGTACGCATCTCGGGTTTTAATCTTTCCCTTCCCGCTTCCTTCCGCTATCAACGAAAGACTTTCAAAAGACTTTTTAAATTCCCCTGATACGCCGTCCGGCGTCATCTTAACAGTGTAACTGCGATGTTTTCTCGAGAATCTGAGCGATATTTTCTTTATAAAACCGGGATGAAGACATTTTTCAATCTGATCCTTGATGTCGTATTTCAGATTGAAGTCCGAAATGATTTCGGGCTTTTTATTGTCCCACAGAACCTTGATGCTTCTTTTATTCCATTGCTGCGTCAGTCTGCGTACCGCCTGCTCGGAATTTAGCCCCGATACGTCTATGCCGTTTATTTTGGAATTTTTATGAAAAAAATCCGTATCCAGTACGGATCTGTTCATTCCGTAGCATACTGCCGCAACAATAAATAAAAAGACGATACAAATAATCATCTTTTTAAACAAACCGCCCGACTTCCCGACGTGTCTTTTCCTTTTCTTCACTGCATCATGTTTACTCAATTTTTCTACCTTCCATGACCAATCCTACGAAAGAAAGTATACCTCAATTCAAGCAGGTTTTCAAGAACAGATGCACGGTTTCGGAAAGCGAAGTTTCCGTTTGACGCACGACAGTAAGACACCCCGGAACATATGGCAGATTCCGAGGTGAATGATTTATTATGGATTCTATATAATTGGCTTACAATTCATTTCAAGAAAGCCTGTGGTTAAATCGTCTTAACGAATCCCTCAAATAAAATGCCTGAGACCTCAGACATTCTATTCAGGAACGATGTTAAGTACGATTAACTACGTACAGTATACACATAAAATACATTCATGTAAAGAGGTATTTTAAACTTTTTTTATTTATCTTTGTACTTTTCTCAGTACAAAATATGTTTGTAGAAAATTCTTTCCATATCCGCTTTGACCTTAAATCCCAGATTTTCAAGTGTCAACTGCAATGCACGCAATGTTTCCGCAACATTTTCCCGTGTGCAGTTCTCACCCATATGCCCTATTCTTAGGACTTTTCCCGCCAGTACGTCAAAACATCCCGAAATCATTATTCCGTGCCGGCTGCACATCTCTTCGAGTATGTCGGTATCTTTTAACCCTTCGGGAACGTTGAAGACCGTAACGGTATCGGCCCACCCGTTATCGAGGTAAAGCTCAAGGCCTCCCGCATTCAACGCTTTTCTCGTTGCGGACGCTATCGTCTTATGACGCTTGAAAACATCCTTGTCCCGCAAATAATTTTCCAGTGCCGCACGCAAACCTTTTATGTCGCTGATCGGCATGGTGTATGGGAACCACTTGTTTTCATAATAATTTCTGAACATCGATATGTTCGCATAAAAACTTGCGACGGGGGTTTTCCGCTCATCCATCGCTTTGAATGCTTTCGGGCTTACCCAAAGCATAGTCAACCCCGGAGGCGCCGACAGAGCTTTTTGAGAACCTCCGCATAAAACATCTATCTTACTCTTTGAGAGATCGAGCGGTTCACCGAACATGCCCGCCACGGAATCGGCAACCGTCATTATACCGTATTTGTCGAGCAGAATGCTTATTTTTTCTACATCGTTCAGCACACCGCTTGGCGTATCGCAGTGAACCACCGTGGCAAATTTAAAGTCGGAGTCTTTTTTTAAAAAAGTTTCAAGTTCTTCGAGATCGACCGGTCTGTGATAATCTGTCGTGAAGAGGACCGGAATACCCGAATAAATCTTCACAAAATCCGCAAAGCCTTTTCCGAATATCCCGTTATCTATGACCAAAACTCTGTCGCCCGCTTCCGTGAGAGACGCGCATGCGGCCTCAAGTCCCAAAATACCCTCTCCCCCAAGGATCAGGGCTTCGTTCTCCGTGTTCATCGTTTTAGAGAGCATCCTGCACGTTTCTCTGTAAAAATCATAGAAAGCAATGTCAAGATCGGGATTTGTACATTCCAAACTCCTTGCCATTCTGACGTTTTCTTTAACCTGTGTCGGACCTGCCGTCATTATCTTATACATAATCCACCTCTGTTTCTCCCGTCAAAGTTACTTTTCTCCGCATGTTTACTCTGTTTTTCTCTGATTCATGCGCCTTCTCATGCGCCTTCCGCCGCTTCCTCAATGCACGTGTTTCCTCAGTTTTTCAATAACGGCAAACACTATCACTCCCGCTATACCGACCTGCAGGATGTTTCCGGGTATGGAGCCGAACGGCGCTATCCAGTTATGGTACAGGATAACCTCGGCAAAATAGTAACCCGTCACTTTTATTATTATTGCGGCCAATATCGCGGCCAAATTATTCACATGTATATTTTTGACAGGTTGCTTTTCTGAAAACCAACCGACCGTGTATCCCATTAGTCCCACTATCACAAATGTAAACGGCGACCACGCAGCCCATCCGCTCATCAAGTCGAACAGCGCCATCCCGAAGGCTCCGCACAATGCCCCTGTGCGTCTGCCGAACAGGAAAGCCCCTATGAACAGAGGAACGTTCCCCAGATGAATCAATCCGCCCGTTCCCATAAAGGGCAGTCTGATATTGATCTGCCACGTGCAAACATACACAAGGGCTATAAATAGCGCCGTTATAACAAGTTCCTGAATCCGGTTTCTGCTCATGTTTCTCATGCTTCTTTCCGATGTAGACATAGTCACGCCTCCTAAATTTTATTTTTTAGATAATAGCATGAATGTGGTACCGTGAAAACATGCAGAAAAAGCTTATTTTTAAATGTACAAAGACCAATATTTACAAAAAACAAACAACTGTACACCTTACAGTAGTTGCATTGAGGTGTACAGTTGTTCTGATGATCTGCTTTATGGCATTAACGATGATGAAGTACTTTACACTATCGCTATTTTGTCTTCACTTTGAACACGAGCCATTTTCCGTAATATTTCTTTCCGTCTATCTGCGTATATGTTCTGAACCTGATATAATAAGTGGTTTTTCTCTTCAACTTGCGAACAACGTATGCGTTTTTGTCCGGACGTTTCAGAATGAACGTTTTCTTTCCCGCGGTAAATTTCCTGTTTTTTGCACGTTCAATACGGTAACCGCTCACCTGTAAAGCGTTCTTCCAACTGAATTTTATAAACTTGGTACTTTTCTTTATGCCTTTGAGCGCAAGTTTTACGGATCTTGCCGTTGAAATCATTCCGCGTTTTTCTGTTGCGGGATCCGCAACACTCTTCTCCGGTGACACCTTATCTTTTACAGGTTGCCGCTGTTTTTCCGGCATTCGAGGCTTCAGTCTTTCTTCAGCCACGTACTGAGCGGCGGTCTTCAACTTCTTTATTTTGCTTTCAGCCTCCGATAGGATACTTTCAACATTCTTTATATTGTTTTCTGCTTTTATTGCGGATGATGCCTCGGCAATTATCGCAATGAGGATGTCTCGCTCCGCGGTTCGGTAATCTGACGGATTGTATCTCTCGAGTTTTTTCAACGCAACCGACTTTGCGGCGGCAAGATCCATTTTAACAAGTATCTTTGCAAATCCCTGATAGTTTTTGACATCCGCGATCTTAAGCGATTTTCTTTCTTCGCTCGACAATTTATCATAGGCTGTCTTAGCTGCTCTAATCACTCTCTCATTTGCAATCACTTGTTCTTCCGTGGGATTTTCTATTTTAGGGACTTCCGCAAGTTTCGCCGCCGCATCCTTTATTCTCTCGATTGAAGCAATTTCTTCCTCCATTCCGGTCAGAGCTTTCAAAGTGCGAGGGTCGACTTTATCTTTCTCGTCCGGGGAGAGAGCTTCATACACATCTCTCGCGCCTTTGAAACTTAACTTCAACTGTTCTACGCTCTCCGAAGTCAGTTCCGCACTTTCGATCAGGCTGTCAATCATGTCACCCACAGCTTCACCGTCGTTCTTATTCACGGCGTGGAGCGTATACTTTGTACCGTTGTACGGAATCGCTTCGCTTGACTGGTTGTTCATGGACGGCCATGAGTGTTCTCCGCATCCCACATATACATTATTTCCGTTATTCACGGTAAACGTCTTTGTACGCTTGTATTCCGCGGAAGAGTCGTCATACTTGTTCAAAAAAATCTTTGTTAAATAGTTACGGTTCGCGGCATGCGGTGTGAACTTCATCTGTGCTTTATTTCCATCCAGTAAAAGCATATACTCTTTCACCGAGCCGTCGAAAGGACGTATAAGTTCTCCGCCCTCCACATCCAGCGCCTTGAGGCTTGTGTCGGAATTTCCGAATACTCCTCCGAGGTCCGCGCCGAGGCCTTTTGAGGTGTACTGCCAGCTGACCGTATCACCGTCGGAAAGTCGATAGTCTCTTTTTTCGGCAGTCGCGTTGAAGTTGGCGGCACTCTCATTGATGAAAAAATCATTCATGGTAATCATCCATCCGGATTGCGGACCTCCGTCAAATTCTCCCAACTGCGGTTCACTCTCATCTTTTTTGCCGTTATTGTTCAGATCCTTATAAACACTCGAAAGATAAGTTATCTTATATGGATCTTTATTACCGGTGCCCGTCCATGAGTAACCTTTCTCATGAAGAACCTTTAAAAGCACCGTCATACAGCTGTCATTTTTACCCAGATCATAGGTTCCGGACAAAAACGTTCCACGAAATTCTTCATGCTTGACCTCGGGGAAAGTCGTATTTTCCATGCTCACATAAATCTCTCCCACTTTCTCGCCGGAATCATAATTTCCTATGTTATTGCCGTCTTCCGCGTTGACTCCCGCGGGAAGCATTATGAAAGCGAGGAATATTACGGCAAAGAATATTCTTATTCCACTAAATCGTTCTTTTTTATTCAATCTCATCATAAATTCCTTTCAGTTCAAGTTAATCCCACACACCGCCGCACCGTTCACGGTGCGGCGGTGTGTCAACGTGAGCTTATTCAACGGTCGTTATTTCACTCTTGTCGCTCTCACTTTCGACCAGTCGCCGTAATAACGTACAGCTCCGATTTTCCTGTATGCTCTGATCCTGACGTAATATCTGCTGTCTTTTGCCGCATCGCGAATCAGGATTCCTGAACTCTTCTTCTTTGTAAAGTTCTTGATCAAGGCATTTTTCAAGGAACGTTTTTTCGACAGACTCACCTGATACCCTGAAACGCCTTTATCCTTTTTCCACTTAACGAAGACAGCTTTCTTCCGTCCCGTCAGTTTTACCACAGTGCCTCTTTGCATGAGGTAACTCCCAATGAGCGAATATTTACCGTCATACAAATCATCTATCACTTTTGTCCGGGCGAGCACTCTGACACGGATTCCCGTGTTTCTTTTCATATTCGTGAAAGAATAGCTGTTTGACGTAACTGTGACATCACTCCACCTGTCCTCATCATTTTTTCTGTATTCGACCCTGTAGGATGCGGCTCCCGCGACTTTCTTCCATGCCACTTTCATCGTACCCTTTGCTTTATCCACATAACGCAGTTTGAGTCCGGTGAGTTTCTTTCTTTCCGCGGCATTCACGGCAGCCGTATTTCTCGGCTTCACGCTTTCCGCGCTTTGCTTATTTTTAACAGGCTGTTTCACATCATTGCCGGTTTTTCCGATATCATTCTTCGTATCGTCCGGTTTTTTGTTCTCTCCGTTATTTGCCTCATCCTTTTCACGGACAATTCGAGCTTTGGCATTTGACTCAATGTCGCTTATCTTCTTCTTCGCCGCACTTACCGCAGACTCAAGTTTTTCTCTGCTGTCAGCCTTTTTAAACGCTTCCCCGGCATCTTTCTTTGCCGTCTCCAGCGCCTCTTTTTCCGTTCCCGAGAAATGTTCGGTATCTATGCCCTTTACAAGCTTTTCGATATCGTCGCCGGCTTCATCAACGCGTTCTTCGGCGGTAGGAACGTTTTTCATCCCTCTGAAAGCTTTTGAACTGCAAGCCTTAAGCGTATCGAAGTCTTCGGCATCCGTTATTTCCCCGAGCACCTTATCTTTTATCTTGACGATATCGGCGTAATCCTCCGCAAAATAATCTTTTTCTACGTACTCTCCGAATTTATTGTTCACCGAATTTGTCATATTTTCCTTGCTCTTCTCAAGGCTAACGGGTTTCCAGTGCATGGTAACGGTTACATCTCTGTACGGCATCACAAACGAGGCAAGAGCATTTTTAAATGTCAGGTTATTGACGATGTTACCCTGGTTCGGCACATTCTTATATCCCGAATAATCCTGGATCTGCAGACCTTTTATCTTGACTTTATTCTCGTCTATCCCCGAGTACGTTATTTTGCTCAGTTCATATTCCACTTCATTGACTTTAAACCCGATTTTTCCGTTTGCCGTAAAGTTGTACCCCGACCCTTCAAATGTCAGGCCCTTGTCATTTTCCTCCTCATCGTAGATACACCAGTCTCCGAAATCGCTGTATAATTTGTGGTTATCGGCACGCTTCACCTTCACGTATGCCGCGTAATTTAAGTCAATAGGTATATCCACAGATTTCAGCGGCGCGGAGTACGTTTCAAGGGGAGCTCTTGCGTGAGTTCCTTCGACAGACCAACTCAGGTACGCGGAAAGAGGGTGATTGTAGAACGGATTCTGGCTCGGTGTCTTGTCCCAGTCAACACCGTTGTTGTCCACATTTGTGGCGAGTTCTTCCGCCATACTCTTAATGACGGCTGCCGCTTCATCCGTATCCGCTTCCATTTTCACTTTAAGCGAATATTGCTTGCTTTCGGGAAGACCTTTACGGTATCTTTTCGCAATTTGTTTATACTTTTCCGTTTCGCTACCGGTAAGCTGCTCGAGCTGATAGGCACTCATGTCCTTATGCTGTGCGATCAGTTTCTTGACGGTTTCTTCCACACTGACGGTTATGAGCGAAATATCATCCGGAAGTTTATCCAGTATCGTGCGGAAGTTACTGAGATTTTCTTTATTTTCTTTGACCGTCGTGTTATGAATCGACTGTATCGCCTTGATCGCAACCTGCTGTGCGTCTCTTGCGGCACCGGCTGTTTCCGCGTTTTCTATACCTTCTTTTCCGGTATTGTACGCCGTCTGTATTTCAGTCCATCTGTCAGGTTTGAAAAAGCCTTCCCCGTGTTTTTCATAGACGGAATCCAGGCTCTCACTCAGATCCGATTTGACTCCTTTAAGATTCTTTGAAGCAGTCACGTGCACGCGTATGATTGCTCCGCTGTTCACTCCGTGGTACACACCCGCAGTGTCGTTGCCTTTGAAATTATCATTGTGACCGAGTATATCTTTCTCCAAATCATATGCGGAGATTACGAACCAGCCCTCATGGTACAGCTTGAGCTTTACGCTTCCGTCCTCTCCCGACATCACCTGCTCCATTCCGTCCATCAGCTTATTCAGTTCCTTCTGGTTCTTCGTGTTGTCTTCCGCACTGTTACTTATGAAGAAACTCATCCCTTTGGCGGGCGACCATGTTCCGTCGGAACCCAAAATCGCTTTCATCGACTCCGTGCTCAGCTTAAATTCTTTTCCGGCTTCAACCTCTATGCCTGCACCGGTTTCATCCTCTTTGAACTTGGAGAGCTTGACACTGTCGGCATACTGGTGGAGGAAGGCAGGACCAGAACCAATCGTCTGATCCACCCTCGTGTACGCACGGAACCCCAACGCGATGTGCACATCATCCCCCGGATGAAGCTGTATGTCCAAAGAATTTATTATTTTAAACCCAACGTCACGCACGTCCACTCCGTATGTAACGCCACCATTGCTTACATCTGAACCGTTTATATATAATCTAAGTTCTTTCAAGCTTGCATAAAAGGCGTAATCAAGCACATCCGTGGGGATTTCAAACCCTGCCTTGCTAAGTGCCTCCTTAACCGTACGTTCCTCGCTCAGCGTCACTTCCCCGCGGTACCCGGCTCTTCCCTCTTTTCCTTCTCTTGCGGAGCTGATATCGCTTATCGTCAGTTTTATCTTTACGGGTCCCGCCGGCTTGAGTTCCTTGTAATACGCATTATGAAGACCCACAAAAGCAGTTTGGTGCTCTTTCACGATCTTTTTCGCTTCCGGTCTCACATACGGAAATTTCGTGTTCTTGTATTTCTCTTCGATTTTCTTGGCTTCCGACAGCGCTTTCTTGAACTTATCCCACGACTCGCCGGTATACTGATTACGCTTGTCATCGCCCAAAGACTCGGCAAGTTTTATCATTGCGGGTAGGTATTTCCGCATCCCGTCAAAGGCTCTCTTGTATTGTTTCACTGCCGCGGTGGACCATGCCCTTTCGCGCACCGCATGCAGGCGCTTTGCCATGTCATCTACTGTATTTTGGAGTGCGGGGGTATTCTCCGCCGTGGGTTCATTATCTTTATACAGGCGATCCTTCAGAGCTTTGGCTTCCGCAAGGACGGGAAGGCACTGTTCGTATGTGTCCTCGTACCATTCTTGTCCGTATGGCAAACCTGAATTTTCCATCTCGTGAATTTCATCAAGCAACTCAGAGGCATTGGCGTTCGATTTTGAGATCAGATTTTCCATGGTTTTCTCAAGGTTGTCCGCAGCCTTTTTTATCGTTTTTTCCGAAGCCGGGTTCGGGACTCTTTTTGCATAATCAAAGGCATGCCGAAACTCCTTCCAGAATCCCGGTTCGCTGAAACTCTTGTCGTTATAGTGATCTCCGTCCGTATAGTAATCTTTTTCGGTTATCTTCTCCGCTTTCTCAAGCAACTTGTCGAGTTCGGTTCTGTCTCCGGGTTTCGTCACGGGATTTCCTATACGTATCAGCAACGCATCACGGGCCGTATTAGGTAGCTTTCCATGTTTATCAAGTTCATACCCCGTGAAGAATATAAGATATCTCACTCCCGGAACAGCTTCATGTCCGTCTATCTTAAAGAGTTCACTATCTAAAGCTTTATCGATATCATAAAAGGTGAGTCCACATTTCCAAAAAAACGACGGCGGCGAATAAATATCCCCCCTTAGACGCCATTTCGCATTCTCCGGTGCCGCGAATTTGAAAAACTTCAGATCGTCCGGCATATCTATATAATAAAAATTTCCGCTCAAAGTGACTGTCTTATACTCCGGTTTCCACCACTCATCCAACCTCCGCGATATTTTCCTGACTTTCTCATCTTTTATCGCTGTGTGCAACTTGCCTCCCATATCCGTGATCGCGGGGAGGTCTTCGTTCGTTTCTTCCGCGAACACCGCCTGCGGCATGCGGCAGAGACATATTAAAACAATAAAAAAAGTCGCTATGACTGTGCCTGCCAAGGCTGTCTTTCTGATATTCATATATCCAAGTCGCGACGAACCGCCGCCAAAGCGGCGATCCGTCACACTCCTTTCTCCAAAGATCATCGTGCAAGTCAATAAATCGAATCGGTTACCGATTAGTCAATTTCAATACGGTCACGTAAGGTGCCTCCGTGCCGGACTGAGTGATTACCTGAACATATCTCGTACTTCCCGAGATAACGTTGAAATTCCTGTTGCTTCCGGAAGTGAGCTTTTCCCCGTTTACGTACAGATTATCCGCCTGGGTTGTAAACGTAAAAGTAGTGTTTGCATCCACGGACACGGTTTCAACTCCCATGTTCTGCGTAGGCACGACAGTATCGCCCTTCTTGACGGTAGGAAGCTTTGTGGCAGCCTTGCCCCCGGTTCCGTTCACTCCGTAGATTCCGCAAACCTCGGCGGAGGTCTCTCCGAAGATGGATGCCGTGGTAAATGCTCCGCTGCCGTCGGTTTTAAGAGCCGCCGCCGTGTACGCACGCACTTTGGTTATGTGATCCAGGACCACCGGTTCTCCGTTTTCGTCAACGGCCCAGGACAGGTCATATCCGTCGCCGCCCTGCGAGGAATTGTTCGCCGTGTACGGGTTGATCGCCGTACCGTAGTTGGAACCGTTGCCGTGAACATCGAAGTAACCGAACTGATAATCACCGTTGGTGTCGGTGTCCTTTACAAGGCACACATCCTTGTAAGTGATCTCATCGTGGGCGGCATTTACACGTACAAGCTCTTCTTCAAACGGCATGCCCGCATTTATACCGTTTATAGTATCATAGTCCTTACCAGGGTTTAAAGGCCACCATAGCGTAGAACTTCCTCCAAATTCAACAAAATTATTGTTGTTGTAACCATTATATTTGTAGTTGAGTCTCTTACTTCCCTTTCCGTAAATCAAGTTTCTGTTGTTCCTGGTGACCGCGGTGTCGTAGTACAGCGATCCCGCAAGGTCGTACCATTTGCCGCCTTTGGTTTCGTCTGCGGTTTTATAACCGAAGACTTTCACTGCGCCGGCTTCGGGATTTCCGTTGAAAGCGTTCCCGTACACGATGAAGTCCACGCCATACGGATTTGTCGACTTGTTGCTCACGCGGAAATCGTAGTCCACATAACCTCCCGCGGCTCCCAAAGAAACTCCTATGCCTGAATAACCTCCTATGAACTTCTTGGTATGGCCGCTTTGGTTGCTTCCGTCCGTGTGGATGGAACCCCAGT
>CP016202.1:395735-417306 GCA_003433295.1 Eubacterium minutum ATCC 700079
CTTCCGTCCGTGTGGATGGAACCCCTGTCTGTCCCTCTTGCGAACTGACCTACAGGCAGGTATCCGTTGAATTTGCTCGGTTTGGCGGCTGTAGGCGCAGATCCTGCGGGCGCGCCGTGTGACAACGTGTAGGTATTTGAGTTGTCCAACGTTACCGATATGTTGCCCGCTCCCGTCAAGGTGATCTGATACGCCTTGTTGGTCACGGTGACTCCTCCTCCGAGGTCGGTTACCGTCTGGTAAAGATAGGTTGCCGATCCGCCTGTCACCGTCGGCGCGTTTCCGTTCCCTACCCAGAACACGAAACTTCCCGGATAGTAATTGCTGCTGTTGTCAACTTTCACAATCTTTCCTGTCGCCGAATTTTCACTGTCCCACTTTACCGTAACAGGTTCTCCTGTCGCAACACTGATCCTCTGATGATCGGTCCAGTTGTTGTTTTTTGCCGCGTACGCCATTTTCATACCCGGCATCATAGCTATAACTGTCATTGTTGCGAGCAAAATAAGCAATGCCCGCCGCGTCAACTTCTCTTTTACATTGACCATAACAAAGACTCCTTTCTCCCCCGTAATAAGGGGGTAAACCAAACGGGTAAAAATTTAATGTTCCACTGCCCGGCAAGTACCCGCCTAACCTTGCGCCGGGCAAATCGATGTGCTTACAAGGCGCTTTTTCGTCCGACCGTTCATTCGGCACACATGCAGCGATATCGACATGCACGCAATACTCCTTGGATGGCAATACGTTCCGACTGAAATGGTCAAGAACAAAAAAACCGCCCCGCGAGGCAGTTAAGCAGAAATAACGCGAAGTCGGTGAAAAGTCCGACCATCTACACCGCAACCGTCCACAACGGCGTCACCTTACGTGCGGTATGTGTGTTCTTCTTTTTCACGCGGACAGGAACCACTACCTCGGAAAAGTTCCGTCCGAGTCACTGCTCGTCTCCCGACTTATGCCGCTTAGCCATCACGGTTGCTGAGATACAGCGGGGATTCTCACCCTCTTCCGTTAGCAGTGCTCTTAAACAAATCAACTTCTGTGAATTTATGGTATCACCCCATTAACAAAAAGTCAATGTCTTTTGAACATAGAATGGTCAAGTTGTTCGTTGAAAACGGGATGATTTTATATGTGTTTTTCGAGTGTCCTGAGAAACGCCATGCAATCTTCACGGTATATTTCGCCCATGTTGGCAACCTGAAAAACATTCATTTCGTGGAAATTGTTCTTGCCCGGATATACCGTATAGCCGTCTTTTTCCATCTCTTCAATAAAGGTATCCAACTCCTTCCCCTCCGGAAGAAAGACGGATGTGACGGTATTTGCCATTTCATCCTCCGGGAGAAGGAATTTCAGTCCGAGGTTCTTCATTCCCTCACGCAGAACAGATGCGCATCGCCTGTACCTTTCTATACGATGATCAAGACCTTCGCTCAATATCTCGTCTATCGCGGCTTCCAAAGCCCAAAACAGATTCACGTTCGGCGTGTTCGGCGTCTGATCGCTGCTCTGCGCTTTTTCGTAGTGCCTGTACAGATTAAGGTATACGTTCTTGCCCATTTGGGCATCAAGCTCCTGCACGGCTTTTTCTTTGAAGCAGATGATTGCGCTACCCGGATACGCGCCGATGCACTTTCCCCCCACGGTGGTCGCAAAAGTCACGTTATTCTTCGCGACTTCTATCTTCTGACCTCCCGCGGCAGATACACAGTCAAGAAAATATTTCTTTGAATATCTGGCCGCAAGCTCGCCTGTTTTTTCCGCCGGGTTCAGCATGCCCGACGAGGTTTCGTGGTAAACCATCGCGATCAGAGTTATATCCGGATCCTCATTCAGAACCTGCTCCACTTTTTCCGTATCCACCTGAGTTCCCCATTCAAAACGGCAGTCCGCATAAGGGATTTTATACTGATCCAGCATCTGCTTAAGTCTGTCGCCGAATTCCCCGTTTCTTATAAGCAGCGCCTTGTCGCCCGGTCTGAAAACCGAAGACAGAACCGCCTCGTTGGCCGCGGTTCCCGAACCTGAAATAAGCACGGATTTATAAGAATCGTCGGCGTCAAATATCTTCAGCACCTTGGTACAGAGTCTTTTGTACAGTTTTTCAAATTCCCGGCTTCTATGACATATGTCGTAATGAAGCAACGCATTTCTCACCTTCTCCGAAGTCATCACCGGACCGGGACTGAATAGCATCGGTTTTTTTACACGATTTCCGGTATCTGCGGTTTCAGCGGAAAGCATGCTCATTTTTTTGTATCCTGCGGGATCTTTCCCGGATCCTGCGTCTTCATCGGAAAGTCCCCCGGGTTCCGGTGATAACCTCTTTTTCACACACCCGGCGGCAACCTCCATGTCACCTTCCCAGAATTTCTTTCCGTCTTCATAATCCATATAATCTTCTGTCCCCTTTCCCAATATCAAAACCATATCGCCCGGTTTTGCAATATCCACAGCATACTCAATCGCTGCCTTTCTGTCCAAAATTTTAATTGCTCTTCCATGAATTTTATTTATTCCTTCAACGATGTCATCGGCTATCCGCTCCGGAGATTCGTCACGGGGATCTTCTTCCGTCACTATAACGAGATCTGCCGTTTTTCCGGCGATTTCACCCATCACTTTCCTCTTATTCCGATCTCGCTTCCCGGCGCTTCCAAACACCGCGTAGATACTGGCGTCGGAGGATACGACTTCCCTTGCGTAGTCGAATATTTTTTCAAAACCGTCGGGAGTATGCGCATAGTCGATCACGACCTCGTAGTCCTGACCCGCCTTTACCATGTCCATCCTGCCGTCGACCTGCGATATGCGCCCGAGATGAGGCAGCATATCCTCTATGCTCATTCCGCACCGGTTCATTGCGGCAATCGCCGCCAGCAGATTGTATATATTGTATTTCGCGATAAGGTTTGTCACCACCTTATAATTCCGCCCCATATGACGAAGCGTAAACTCGCTTCCGTCCTTTCCGAGTTTGAGGTCCAGAGCCATGTAATCCGCCTCATTGTCTATCCCGTAGCTCACATATGGTGCCGCACTGCATGCCGCAAGCGCCGAAAAGGTCTTTTCATCGTCTCGATTCAATACGGAGACCGCATTTTTTTTCAGTCCCCTGAAAAGCGTCTTCTTAGCATCAAAATAATTGTCCATCGTTTTATGATAATCCAGATGGTCATAAGTGAGATTGGTAAATACGGCGCAGTCAAAATCTATGGATTCGGTTCTCCTCATCGCAAGTCCGTGAGAACTCACTTCCATTGCGGCGGCCTGCATGCCGTGTTCACGCATTTCCGCAAGAGCTGCCTGTATTTCCACCGGGTCAGGCGTGGTGAGAGATGTTTTTTTTATCGTATTTCCGTACTTCAAAGCGATGGTTCCCATATACCCGCAGGCTCTGTGGCGTGAAAAAACATCGCTTATTATGCTTGCCGTCGTGGTTTTTCCGTTCGTTCCCGTAACCGCAAACATAGTCATGTCAAGGCTCGGACTGCCGTAAAACGCATCTGCCGCGACCGCAAGTTCTCTGTGAGCATCCTCGACCTTTATGTAACAAATCTCTCTCTGCCCGCTTCCCCGGAAAAGTTTTTCAAGCGGTTCGGAATAAACAACCGCAACGGCTCCGGCGTTTACGGCGTTTTCAATATACTTATGTCCGTCGGTCTCCAGACCTTTCAGGCACACAAATAGAAATTCCTTTTCGACTTTTCTCGAATCTAAAGAGATTCCCGTAATTTCAATATCGTCAACCCTTTCATCGTTTCTCCGTATGAAGCCTACGGGGTTTCTTCCCACTGAATCTTTCGGGTTTCTTCCCACTGAATCTTCCGAGTTTCTTTGCACTGAATCTTTCGGGTTTCTTTGCGAGGAGTTTTTCGAGTCTTTTTGTGCAGCTATTCTGACTGTTTCCCCGGAAGACATCCTTATTTCTCTCACGGTTTCCATAGAATCGCAAATCTTTGACAGTAACATAATTTCTCCTGCTTTTTAATATACGCCCTTAAATCTGCCGATAAAACATTTCTAAAATACGCATCTGCATTTATAAATGATCCGGCGTAAGTCTCATCGGTTTTATTCCGCTTTTATCTCTCCCCGATACTCGTATACGGGCATCATGGACATCTTAAAAAGGTTCGCCCGATGCCTGCTGTCTATCTTTTCCTTTATTTCAGGATCGTCACAAACTCCCGTCCTTATGTAACGGTCCAACACCGCATAGGAAAATCCCAGATTTTCTTCATCGGTATAAGGAGTAAGGCCGTCTATCGGAACTTTGTCAACAAGTTCGTCGGGCAACCTGAGGACCCGGCCTATCGCTCTGACCTCCCCGGTCGTAAACCGGGACAGCGGGGAAAAATCACCTGCCGCATCTCCGTATCTTGTGGAATATCCAACCCAGTCTTCCGACAGGTTGCAGGTATTGGCCACCCTTCCGTTCATCGACTGCGCAACCGCATACGTTGCGGACATTCTCAGTCTCGCAGGCAGGTTGGTAACGGTCTGAACGGAAATGTCTACAGGAAGTTTTTTATCTATTTCTGCAAGAATCGCATCATATGTATTTTTTATGTCGATGACGGAATATTCTATGCCCAAATGCTCAACGAGCAGTTTTGACGAGTCTATGTCCGGCTGTTGCCCGTTGGGGAGCAGAACGCCGTATACCCTCTCCCTGCCGAGCGCGGCAACACAGAGCGCGGCGACGACCGAACTGTCCTTTCCTCCGCTGACGGCAACTACCGCATTGCAGCCATTTCCGCTCGCGCGGAAAAAGTCCTTTATCCACTCCACCACATTTTCGGTTTCTTTTTCGGCATCAAATTCTTTTTTCGCCTGACTCCCTACACGGCAAGCGGTCGCATTTTCATTTCCGGCGCCGAACCCGTTTTTAAATTCTTCCATTCCTTTTCACCCGTCTTCCCACTGAAAATCATTCAAACCGTCAATCGATCCTGCCGATATGTATTCTGGGATTCTGTTTCTTTGCGATTTTAAGAACTTCTTCGCAATCCGCCGACCTCATCTTGTACGTTCTCGTCACTATGTCTTTTCCTATGTGGAGTATGACATCGGGGTTTGCTTTATTGTAATCGGCGTGAAGCGCCGTTATCTCATCCCAGTTCCAACGATTGCGCCTTATCGTCCCGAACAACGTATATCTTATCTCGACCCCGTGGTCATTTATTGCATACTCTTTGTCCAAAAAGCATGCAAGAAGCAGGAATATACCTATGGGTACATACAGGTATCGGGATTTGATAATCTCAATTATCATCATCACCGTCACGGCAAGCGCCAACAGAACCTTAATCTGCATGGAACGCTGTCTGTGTATGGCCTTATACTCCATTTAACCCTCGCCCCGTATTTTTTTCAGCGACTCCAACGCTATCTCATGTGCTTCTTCCGGCGCCGCAGCTACAGTCCCCTGTTTCAGACGACCGAACATATTCGTTCTGCTGCCGTCCGCATAGAGAATATTTGCCCCGAAGCTTGCCGTCACTATCGCATAGATAGGATTTATTATATTCATAAAGCAAAACGGCATGTACTCAAGAGTCGGTACTCCCAGAATATTTGAATGATACGCACCGCACGATGACCACGGAACAAGCGGCGACCAGAGGGTTCCACCGTCTTCAAGCGTTCTTGACAGCATATTTCTTGCAAGGCCCAGTTCATCGAACCTTTCTTTGTACATGCTGCTCGGTATGATCAGACCGAGATACTGATCGCACATTGTCGTAATACAGAATACTGATGTCGCGATAGTGACCACGATGAGCTGAAACGGTGTTCTGACTTTCTTGATGAATCCCCCGAGTATGGCTTCGACCGCTCCTATGCGCTGCAGTATTCCGCCAAATGCAACCGCGACTATCACAAGATTGTTCGTCCAGAGCATGGCGTCCATGCCGCCTCTGTTTAAGAGAGTGTCACAGAGTTCGTTCCCTGTTTTTGCTTTATATCCGTAGTGAACCATCTTGATGCAGTCCGCAAAGTCGGCGCCCTGGAATATCACGGCAAAGATACAGCCCACCAAGGAGACCAGAAGCACGCTCGGTATTGCGGGGATTTTCAGGACGGCTACCAATATTATAAGCAAAACGGGAATAAGCAGTATAGGACTCATGTAATCGTAATGGTTTAGTATGGCGTTTGACAGTTTATTTGCTATCTCCGGGTCGTAATTCGATGAACCTCTGAATGAAAGGACCGTGTATATCAGAATTGCCATGACAAGGCTCGGGAATGTCGTAGTCGTCATGGCCCGCACGTGATCAAACAATCCCGTCTGCGACGCCCCCGCCGCGAGATTGGTGGAATCGGACAAAGGAGAAAACTTGTCTCCGCAGCACGCGCCGGACAATATCATACCCGCAATCAGTCCCGGATTGATACCCATCGTCTTTCCTATCGCCATGAATGCGATACCGAGTGTCGCGGAAACCGTCCACGCAGATCCCAGAGCTATTCCCACTATGGCGCAGAGTATGCAGGCAAGCGGAAGAAACATCTCCGGTGATATGCACTTAAGACCGTAATACACGACCGCGGGGATCGTCCCCGCCCATTCAAACGAACCTATGAGACAGCCTACAAATAAAATTATTATAATTGCCTCAAGTGACATGCTCACCGAGTCAAGTGCGCCCGCAAGCATGTCCTTGTAACTGAATCCGCAGAGTCGCCCGATTATCATGGCAACGGCGCATGCTATTACCACAGGTATGTGAGGATCCGCTCCCCATTTGAAAATGTAGTTCATAATCATGATCGCAAGCAGCGCGACTATCGGGATCAATGCTTCAAGCCGATTCGGGCCTCTCCCTTTTTTTATTTTCTCACTCATATTTTTCCTTTCTAAATAACCATTTATTCTATTTTGCGATAACCATATACTCTATTTTGCAATAACTATATACTTTTATATACTTTATTTTTTATATCTCTTATTTCCTGAAGTTTTTACCTTCTTTGCGAGTTTCTTGTAGAGCTTGCCTCTATGAAATTCATTGTTTCTTACAGTGGCACCGTTCACTTTGACCATTGCGACCGCGCGCCTTTTCACCCTTATGAAGTTTTTTTCTATCAAAAATCCACCGGATCTTTTTCTGCACTGATAATTGGTTCCTATTCCCACGGGCATCGACGGCACGTTGATTTTGCAGCCGATTATCTCTATATTCTTGCATGGCGTTCCGTCCCACGGCGCGCCCTGCGGGGAAACCGACGGACTCATGGTGGTGTCGAGCTGAATGACTTCGTTTGTTGAATCTCCTCTGTATTTCCCTTTGAAAGTGACATTCTCTATCCTGCTGTTTTTCACACCGGCAAATTCTATGAAATGTCCGTTGTAGTTGTTGACTATCGTGCAGTTCCTGATGTTTATGTTCTGCGCGTGCATAAACATAAAATTGGAGTACCCTTCCCGGTGCCTTCCGTACTTGCCTCTGCCCGCATGCGCCGCCGGTTTTCCCGATGTAAGGTATGTTCCGCCGTCTATGGTGATGTTCTTGCAACGATTGTATCCGCCGATACGTTTTTTCTTTTTCGTATTGTATCCGCTGTCCTTGAACAGCGCGTTCAGGAATACCGGTTTTCCTCTCGATACCGCCTTGATAACCGCACCGTGCGCTCTGATATGCGCGCCGTCAAACAGAAACATCGTATCCTTCACATAATACTTCCCCGGGGTGAACTCGATAATGACTTTCTTACCGGGATGCTTTCTCATGTAGTCCCTTACCGGACCGTAAGACCTTCTCTCACCCATGCCCGACTTGCTGTGCGACGGCTTTATGACAAAATCCGCTTTTTCCTGCTCCTGCGGCGGTCTCTGTTCACCGTTTCCGGGATTTTGCGGGTCGGTCCCCGGGCTTCCATGATCATTCCCGGGATTTTGCGGATTGGTTCCCGGGCTTCCCTGATCGTTCCCGGGTTTTTGCGGGTCGGTTCCCGGGCCTCCATGATCGTTTCCGGGTTTTTGCGGGTCGGTTCCCGGGCCTCCATGATCGTTTCCGGGATTTTGCGGGTTGGTTCCCGGGGTCCCATGATCGTTTCCGGGTTTTTGCAGGGTGGTTCCCGGAGCGCCTTGACCGTTTCCATGGCTGATTCCAGCCGCAATCCCAACCTCATCTTTTCCGCCATTCAACCCGTTGGTCGAATAATTCGGTTCCCCGGAAAATCCATAAACCGGAACAACCGCCACGACGACAGCGACAAATAAAACTAAACTCCTTTTTCTCATACCGACCTCTTTTTCAAATCTTCTTCTTTTCTCAATCGTTCAAACCCAAGTGTACCAAAATCGCTCTGTTGCCTCTGTCCGTTCCGAACATCGCAAGCCTCGTGTACATATTAACTTTTCCTTTCAGGACTTTCCTCGCATCCGTGAAAAATACGCGCTTTTCAACGAGTTTTACACCAATCTTATCCGCAAACGCCTGCGCGTCGTTTACGTAGAAGTTAATGCTTGCTGAAAGGTTGCCCGTCTTTTTCACGTACCTGTCCGCATACTTCACTCCGACTTCGTTTGTGGCATCGAATACGAGTTCTCCCTGCGGGAACATATCCTTAAGTTCCATTATGAACGGAACCACCTCATCCTCGTAAAAATACTGAAACACGCCTGAAGCTATCATCAGGGTAGGAAGCGTCTTGTCGATATCATCCGCCCACTCCAGTTCAAAGATGTCCCCACCTATGAGTTTTTCGTCGGGCAGGGTGTCTATGATCTCCTTTCTGAACTCAATCACTTCGGGAAGATCCACCTCAAAGAACCGCGCTCCGTCTTCAGGGTTGCGGTCCTGATGCTCGCCGGCTTCCTGCCCCCCTTCTTCCCGCGCGGGAATTTCGCGCTTCTGTGCTTCTTCTTCCGGTTCTTCCTTATCACGCAGTCTGTACGCCATGGTTTCAAGACCTGCGCCGAGATTGACCACGTTGCATTTTCCGTCATGGGTTTCAATAAATTGTTTTGTTATCTCATCGATGTTGTAATACCGCGCAACAGATGCAATCATGGTATATTCCACAGAGCCTTCTCTTATCTTTTCCAGAAACTCTTCCGGGATTTTTTCTTCCAGTTCCAGCGCTTTCCGGTCGTAAAAATACTCGGGGAAACGTCTTGAAGCATATATCCTTGCTTCCATAGGTATGAATAAAGTGTTTGAAACACCCTCTAAAGAACTCATGCATGACCTCCTGAATTACATTGTCTCACATTCTGACATGTCAAAAGACATCGTTTACGACTCCTTACACTTCCTCAAGATCGACCGAACAGTTCGTATTTACCGTCTGCACATCATCGTTATCCTCAAGCATATCCACCAGTTTTTTGAGTTTTTTCAGGTCCTCGTCTTCCGGCCGGCTTTCTACAGACGGAACATATGTGATTTCCGACTCAACAAGCTCATATCCCTGTTTGCGAAGCGCATCGTCAACGGCGTGGTAATCTGTGGGATCGGTGATGATCTCAAAGCTGTCCTCATGAATTACCATGTCCTCCGCGCCGGCTTCCAAAGCCGTATCCATAAGCGAATCTTCTTCCGTTTCCTCACTCTTTTCTATCAGTATGACTCCCTTACGAGCGAACATGTATGATACGCAACCCGGCGTTCCGAGGTTTCCGCCGTGCTTGTCGAACAATGAACGGACCGCCGATGTGGTTCTGTTTGTGTTGTCTGTCAGACAATCCACGATTATGGCAACTCCGCCTGCTCCGTAACCCTCAAATTTCAGTTCGTCATAAGATGAACCTCCCAATTCTCCGGTTCCCTTTTTGATTGCCCTGTTTATATTGTCGTTCGGCATGCCTATGCCCTTTGCTTTTTCAATGGCAACGCGCAAAGATGAATTGTATTCGGGATCGCCGCCGTCCTTCGCCGCAACCGTAATGGTCTTGGCATACTTTGTGAACAGGGCGGATCTCTTGGAATCCTGTGCCGCCTTTCTTCCCGCTATCGTACCGTGTCTTCCCATGAAGGCACCTCCTTCTAAAATAGTTTTCTTTTCAATTCGACCATCACAGTATACACCTTAAACGGCGGGTATTCAAGATTCCATCTCAAATACCCGCCGTTTCCCGGCAAACCATCCGGCACGCAAAGCTCCGAAAGCTCCGACCGCTTACCGACTTTTAGCTCAAGCCTATTGTTTACATGTGCTGTTTTATGTTAACTTTCCTCTTTCGTGTTTCTGTATCTCTTTCTCAGAATTACCAGAAGCAGCATCTGCGCCGAAACGAAGATTGCAATCAGTTTTCTCAGCGGCGAGGAGTCGCCCGTATTCACACTGTTCATCGGTTTCCCTTTCCCTTTTTTAGGAACGTGACTATTTTTTCTGAATGTATTGTTTGAAGTCTTCCGCAAGATCGTGACGGTCTGTTCCGCATTGTTTATGTCCTTATGTTCCGCAACGGTCTTCCCGCCGTGTCTGAGTTCTTCGAATATCACACAGTCGCCCGGCTGCATTCCGGCAGCGTCAAACTTAAACACGACATCAGTCGAACCGGCAGAGTTCTTCGGTGTAAACCCGACTGAAGAACGCACTTCCTTTCCTTTGGCGTTTTTAATAGGAGCACCGGTTCTCCTGTCTACGACGACGCCCTCTATCTCATACTGTTTATCCGGAATCAGATTGCTGTACCTGACTTCATCGTTGATTACGGCCTTCTTTGCCGGCAATATGTTCTTGTGTTTTTTGCTTCCGTCGGTTGCTTTGGTTTCCAGTGTCGGGTATAGAACACTCTGCTCATCGTCCTGTATGTCACTGTGACTTGCCACCTTTATGTCCCTGTAAAAGCAGTCTTCAAAAGCTACAACGCACTTTCCGGCAAGCAGTCTCGAGTCAAATGTAAATTCCATCTCGACCTTCCCCTCACCGCTCTCCGCAGTGAACTTTTTACTCGCCGTTACCGGTTCTCCCGTCTCGCGTAAAACGGCTTTCCCGGTTTCTTTATCCATCAGGACGCCTGAAACGGTATATTCCTTTCCCGGTATGAGATTGTGATATTTCACCGTGTCGATGAGTTTGCCGTTTTCCGTGTTTCTTCCGATGTGATTTCCGGTGTAACCGTCGATCGCAGTGGTTTTCAGATTCGGTATCACAACGGTCTGTCCGCTGTCTTTCAGATCTTCATGAGCGGAAATCTGTATATCTTTGAAATAACATTTTTCAAATATTACCACGGTTTTCCCCGCAAGCAGTCTTGAATCTATCGTGAACTCGATGTCAACGCTTCCCGCGGATTCTTCCGGTGTGAATGTAAGACTGTTCGTTATCTTTTCTCCTTTTTCCGTCAGGACAGCTTCTCCGCCGTCCGCGTCCATAAGTGTTCCGGAAACCGTATACTCCTTTCCGGGGACAAGATTCTTATAGGTAACCCTGTCTATGATCTTTGCGGTCTGTGAATACTCCGTCATATGCTCCTCTGTTTTCTCTCCAGCCGCGGAGGTTTCGATTTCCGGAACAAAGAGGGTTTGATTTTGATCGTCTATATCTGTGTGCGAAACAATCTTTACATCGTCTTTAAAGAGTTCCTCAAATATTACCAGAGTCCTGTCTTTCAAAGATGTTGAATCCAATTTATATTCAAGTTCCTCCGTTCCGCTTATATTTGCAGGTCTGAAAGTCTTCTCCGCTTCCACGCGTTTACCGTTTATCTCAAGAGGCTTGCCGGTTTTCTTGTCGATCATATATCCTCTTATCTTGTATTCCTCACCCTTTTCAAGATTATTGTATTCCACTCTGTCTATTACCTTTGCCTCCTTTGAGTCGGATAGAATGTTGCTTCCGGTCGAAACGTCCGTTGCGAACGTCTTTATCTGAGGAGGGAGTTTCTCGTCGGAAGCTTCCCTGACATTGTATCTCACATCATCCGTTTGTTTCACTCTGTATATCTTATCATCGAGTTTATACCCCTCCGGCGCGGATTTTTCCCTGTAAGTGTATGTTCCGAAAGGCAACACTATATTCTTCTTTGAATCCTTGAAAGGAGTTCCCGAAATCAGATTTCCGGCAAGATCCGCGCAGCCGTTTGCGTCCGTTCTCACTTCCCACGTTCTCTTCGGACTTCCGTTTGTGTTTCCCTCGTCATTGTCATAGTAACCGACTTCATATACGGCGTCCTGCAAATATTTTTCTTTGTCGGCGGCTTTCTTTTTGAGAAGCAGACTCCCTCTTGTGAAAATCGGTTTGTCGCTTGCCGTGAAACTTGCCGTCTCTCCCCCTTTCACCGTAACCGTATGCCAAGTCGCGTCCAGTTTAAAATGGCGGGGCGCCTTACTCTCTTTCACATAGTAAGTTCCGGGCTTTGTCTTCCATTTGGTCGTTTTTCCGTTTGCGTTTATCGAAAAAGTATGCACGGATTTCCCTTTCTTTTCCTTATATACGTCATACTTTGCACCCGATAGATTGTAATTGCTTAACTCCTTGACCAGACTCGCTTCCTCCGAGACTTTTTTCGTCATGTCCATATATCCGTCCGGCGGAACGAGAAGTCTGTACACCTTGCAAGATGAAGCCTGCTTGGTCGTGTCCGCCGCTTTTCCGAGCCAACCTTCGACAGTATATTGATAGGCCACGCCTTTATTGATCGCATGGTGCAGACTCCTGCCGTCGCCACCCACTATTGCGATATGTATCCACGTACCGCCGAAGCCGTTTTTTGTGTTGAACGCCACTATATCACCGGGCTTTATCTTATCGCTGTTTTTCTTATACTGACCCGGCGAAGATATCGAACAAACGGTTCGGGCGTTTGTATCCAGCCAGCTCTTGTGAGCGGAAACCACACCTCCGCTCGGATACCTTTTTACCTTATAATGGGTATGGACAGCCCAACTTACATACGTCGTGCAAACCAGCCGTCCCTTACCGGTTCCGTACGGTGTGCCGTTTTTCTCATTCAGCTTGGCGTCCGTAACATCCGTACCCCACGACAGATCCGACATGTTTAGCGCATAGGCGAACCGCTCCGGCCTGCCGTTTAGGATGAGCAGACCCGTCAAAATCGCGACGACCATCGCCAGACTTACCGCCGCGGCGGTTTTTTTGAGTTTTCTTTCCATCTTTCTTTCCTCCTTTGATTTAATTCATAATTTCTTTATATATCTACGGGATTTTCCCGATCATTTTCCGATGCGTGCTCAACAGGTTCTTTTAAATGAACTCCTGAAGGCGCGAGTGGAGCATGCCTTGCCATTGAAGCGATTTTTGCCGCACTTGAAGAACTCCCGAAGGCGCGAGTGGAGCATGCTCATAAATTAAAAAAGCAATCCGTCGCGATTGCTCATGTATTTAAAAAAAAAGCAATTCGCCGTGATTGCTCACCTATTTTAAAAAACGGCTCGACGCGATTGCTCACCTATTTAAAAAAAGCAATTCGACGCGATTGCTCATGTATTTAAAAAGCGACCCGTATGCGGATCGCTTTTTCATCGTACATATTCAATTTTAATTACGACGCCCTGTTCGCCCGTTCACGTATCTGTAAGTTATGACAGTTTCTCCGTGCTTTGCCCGCAGACGAAACGCCGACGGCTTTGTTTACATTTTTTTACAATATCACTATATCACCTCTGTAAGGGGAAGTCAAATGCAAAATAAAAATTTTCTGCCGTCCCGTGCATCCGCCGTTTCTAAATTAATTCGACCGCATTTCAATTCGACCGCGTTTCATTCATCTTCTTATGCGCCGTACTCATCATGAGTTTTATACGATTGAGCTGGTTGACGTCACTTGCGCCCGGATCGTAGTCTATCGCGGCTATGTTGGCCTGAGGGTTCATCTTGCGTATCGCTTTCATCATTCCTTTACCCGTGACATGATTCGGAAGACAACCGAAAGGCTGTAGACAAACGATGTTTTCGACGCCGTCTCTGATGAGTTCAATCATTTCCCCCGTAAGCAACCAGCCCTCTCCGTACTGATTTCCTATTGAAAGAATCTCTGATGCAACCTTTGCGGTATTCTCTATGCGGAAAGGCTCCGTAAAGTGCTTACTCTCTTTCAGTGCCTTTCGCAGAGGTTTTCTGAGCCACTCGATAGCCCGCTTGGCTATCTCGTTGAGTTTCATCGTTTTCCACGAACCGGACAGATGCTCGTAGTTGAACTTCTCGCTCTCAAACCCGTAAAGGAAGAAGTCGAGCATGTCCGGAACCACAGCCTCTCCGCCCTCCGCTTCTATCGTTCCGACTATGTCGTTATTTGCATTCGGGTGGTATTTTACGAGTATCTCACCTACAACGCCAACTTTAGGTTTGCTCTCTCCCGTTCTTTCGACATTGTCAAAATCATCAACTATGCCTTTAAGATTCTCCGCATAAATTTTTCTGTTGAAGTGAAGTATATTATGCGCTATCCTGTCATGCCATTTCTCGATTATCTTTTCACACGTCCCCTCAACTTTTTCGTAAGGCCTTGTCGCGTATAGAACCCTCATTATCAGGTCCCCGTATATGCAGGCAGCAGCAAGCATAAATCCCATCTTGGGCGTAATCCTGAAACCCGGGTTCTTCTCGAGTCCGACCGCATTGAACGACACTACCGGAACCTGCTGCATGTTGAGATCCCGCAAAGCCTTTCTCAAAAGGGAAACGTAGTTGCTGGCCCTGCAGCCTCCCCCTGTCTGTGACATAAACACCGCGGTCTTGTCGAGGTCGTATTCTCCCGACTTAAGCGCCGATATTATCTGTCCGAGCGTCACGATGGTGGGATAGCACGCATCGTTATTTATGTATCGCAGTCCCTCATCGACAGAATTCTTGTCTACCGGCGGCAGCAGCACCACATTGTACCCGCACGATGCGATAACATCTTTCATGTAGATAAAGTGTATCGGAGACATCTGCGGTATGAGAAGCGTATACCCCTTGCGCATTTCTTTGGTGAATATCTGTCTTTCAAACGGCGAGTTGTCCGGCGTCGCCGTTATCTTATTCTTTTCGCGTTCTTCCATGGCGGCTTTCAGGGAACGCACCCTTATCTTCGCCGCTCCGAGATTCGATACCTCGTCTATCTTCAAAACCGTGTAGAGTTTATTGTTTCTCTCGCATATCTCCTCGACCTGGTCCGTCGTAACCGCGTCAAGACCGCATCCGAAAGAATTGAGCTGAACAAGTTCTATGTCGTTGTTTTCTCCCGCAAAGGTTGCCGCCTTATAGAGCCTTGAGTGGTACATCCACTGATCCAGGACTCTCATAGGCCTTGCGAGTTCTACCTTGGATGCGACGGAATCCTCCGTGAGAACCACTATGTCAAAGGAATTGATCATCTTGTCTATTCCGTGGTTTATCTCCGGATCGAGATGGTACGGGCGTCCTGCCAGAATTACGCTTTTCTTGTCGTTTTCCCTTGCGTATTTCAGCGCGTATTCGCCCTGTTTTTTTACGTCGCTCTTAAAGCGGTGATGTTCTTCTCTCGCCTTGAATACGGCTCGCGTTATCTCCTCTTTCCATATGTGGTAGACCTTGAAAATATCTGTCAGTTCTCTTATGAGAGCATTGTCATCATCGAACGGCAGGAACGGATGCAGGAACCTGACTTCATTTTCCGCCAGAAGTTCGTCCATATTGTTTCCTATAACCTCCGGATACGTCGCCACTATCGGACAGTTATAGTGATTGGGAGCTGTAGGGTCTTCCTTCTCCTCGTAATTGAGACTCGGGTAAAATATCGTCTTATATCCCTTGTCAACAAGCCACTTTATATGACCGTGCACGAGTTTTGCAGGATAGCATGCCGTATCCGACGGAATACTGTCTATTCCCATATTGTATATACTCTTTGTCGAAATCGGCGATAGTTCGACTCTGAACTTAAGTTCGGTAAAAAACGTAAACCAGAACGGATAGTCCTCATACATGTTTAAAACTCTCGGTATCGCCACGCTCCCCCTCGTCGCTTCGACTTCAGACAGAGGAGTGTAGCCGAACAGCCTGTTCACCTTGTACTCGTACATGTTCGGGAGCCGGTTCTTGTGCATTGCACCGCCCGCGCCCTTTTCGCAGCGATTTCCGGTTATAAATCTCGTCCCGTCGCTGAACTTATTGATGGTCAATATGCACCGGTTTTCGCACTGCCTGCATCTTCCGTTTTCATGTTCCATGCGGAAATGATCAAGTTCGCGTCTGTCCAGTATGCTCGACCTTGTTCCCTTAATATAATTTTCCTGCGCTATCACGGCGCAACCGTACGCGCCCATGAGTCCCGCGATGTCGGGGCGCACGACTTCTTTTCCTATTATCTGCTCGATGCTCCTGAGAACCGCATTGTTCATAAAGGTTCCGCCCTGAACCACTACCTTTTTCCCGGTTTCATCGGTATTTCTCAGCTTTATGACCTTGTAGAGCGCATTTTTTATAGCGGAATAGGAAAGTCCCGCCGATATGTCTCCTATGGAAGCTCCCTCTTTCTGCGCCTGTTTCACCTTGGAATTCATAAAGACCGTGCATCTTGTGCCTAAATCCACAGGTTTTTCGGCAAACAACGCCTCCATGGCAAACGCTTCAGTATCCAGGTTGACCGATTTTGCGTAAGTTTCAAGAAAAGAACCGCATCCTGAAGAACATGCTTCATTGAGCATTATGTTGTAGATTGCGCCGTCCTTTATCTTCATGCACTTCATATCCTGCCCGCCGATATCAAGTATGAAGTCCACACCCGGCAGAAACACCTCCGCAGCCTTATAGTGCGCCATGGTCTCTATTTCGCCGAGATCAGCCTTGAACGCGGCCTTTATGAGACTTTCCCCGTAGCCCGTAACCGCCGTGTTTGCGATTACCGCATCTTCGGGAATCCTCTCATACAGTTCGTAGAGCATCGTCTTTACCGCATCTACGGGATTCCCCTCGTTGCTTCTGTAAAAAGAATAAAGCAGGTTCTTGTCTTCATCTATCAGCGTTGCCTTGGTCGTGGTCGATCCGGCATCTATCCCGAGAAATACGTTACCTCTCGCCTTTTTTATGTCCTTTCTGCTTATCCTGTTCTTATCATGTCTCTCCATGAACTTATCGTAATCTTCATCGGATGAGAACAGAGGCTCCACGTGCTTGGTGTCCGACATTGCCGATCTGTCCGCGTTTTGCATTCCGGATATTATCTCTCCCAAAGAAAGTTCCGGCTGGCTGTCCGCAAGCATGGCGGCACCTATGGCAACAAAATACTTGGAATCTTCCGGGAAAATGACCTCATTTTCCTTCAGTTTCAGCGTTTCTATGAACGCCTTTCTGAGTTCGGAAAGAAATGACAGCGGACCGCCGAGGAAAGCCACGTTGCCCTTGATAACATGTCCGCACGCAAGTCCGCCGATGGTCTGATTTACGACCGCCTGAAAGATGGATGCCGCCAAATCGGGTATGGACGCCCCCTCATTGATGAGCGGCTGTATGTCGGTCTTTGCAAAAACACCGCACCTTGCGGCTATAGGATATATCATCTTGTGATCTTTTGCCGCCTTGTTGAGTCCCGCGGCGTCCGTGTTAAGCAGAATCGCCATCTGATCTATGAATGCGCCGGTACCTCCCGCACAGGTTCCGTTCATTCTCTGCTCGATTGTCGCTCCGTAGAATGTGATCTTTGCGTCCTCTCCCCCGAGTTCTATCGCAACTTCAGTTTCCGGAATCAGTTCTTCCACGGCCTTGCTGCAGGAAATCACTTCCTGCTCAAATTTTATCCCGATGAGTTTTGCCAAAGAAAGACCTCCCGATCCGGTAATTACCGTCTTGAGCGGCACATCGCCAAGTTCCGCGTACATTTCCCGGATCAGTTCATCTACTTTTTCAAAGACATTTGAAAGATGTCTCTCGTACCTCGAATATCTGATATCGTTATTTTCATCTATCGCCACAAGCTTAACGGTTGTGGATCCTATGTCTATTCCTAATCGCATTTATAAACACCTTGATTTGTCATGCCGGCTCCTATGCCCGTAGCCCGCGGAATCGCATTTTATTCAAATTGCACGGTACACGCCGACACGTCCTATACCCTTAGCCTGTGAAACCGCGACGCGTGCGGTTCTACAGGTTCCTGACTTCTTTCTTATAAAAATTGTGGAACATTATTGCCGTATAAGTGAATCCGAGTATCTCCGCGAGCGGAACGGAAAACCACGAAGCTTTCAATCCCGCATAGTTGTACAGGATGTAAGCCAGAGGCAGAATTCCGACCAGCTGCCTGATGAGCGAAGCGAACAGGCTGTACACGCCGTGTCCCGTACTCTGGAACATGGCCGAAGAAATAACGTCGAAAGCCGCCGGTACAAAACACAGACTTATTATTCTGAGCGCCGGAACACCAACCTTGAGCATTTCCGCATCCGCGCTGAACATTTTAAGCAGTTCTCCCGGCATTGTCTGAAACAGCGCAAGGCCGAACATCATAATGATTATTGCGGTTATAAGCGCCTTTCTGTACGCTTCCATCATACGCTCTCTGTTCCTTGCACCGTAGTTATAACCCACGATCGGCATAACGCCCTGATTTAAACCGAACAACGGCATAAAAACGAAAGACTGGAGCTTAACATATACTCCCAGAACAGCAACGGCAGCCGCGGATTTACTCAAAATACTGTTATATCCCAGCAACATCACGGAACTGATTGCCTGCATAACCATTGCGGGAAATCCCACCGCATAAATTTCCTTTATAATATATCTTTCAATCTTAAATCCTTTACGGCGAATCTTTACGGCGTTTTCCTTTTTCCCTATTATGCATGCGGCAACCAAAAGTGAAACTCCCTGACCTATTATCGTCGCTATCGCCGCCCCCTTAACCTCAAGGCGCGGAAGTCCGAACATGCCGAATATCAAAACGGGATCGAGAATCATATTGGTCAACGCCCCGCTTAAGCTGATAATCATCGGAGCCACCATGTTCCCTGTCGCCTGCAACACTTTTTCCAACTGAAGTTCCACCATACTGAACAAGCAGCAGGCTGTCACTATCCTGAGATAATCCGTGCCGTATCGGAAAATCACCTCTTCCGTCGCATAAAGCGACATGAACCGGTTCGCAAACAACAGACCGAGCAGTGCAAATATCAGGTAGTTGAAGATCCCTATTCTTATGCTTGTGCTCGCGACCTTGTTCGCTTCTTCGAATTTCTTGGCGCCGAGACGTCTTGCTATAAGCGAATTCACACCTATTGCGCTGCCTATGGCTATTGAAATCATCAGTATCTGAACCGGCATGATCAAAGAAACCGCCGTCAGAGCCTTTGAACTTATCATGGCGACAAAGACGCTGTCCACTATATTGTAGAGAGCGGCTATCGTCATTGACAGGATTGCAGGCCATGCCATAGAAGCGAGGAGTTTTCCGATAGGCGCCGTACCCATCTTGTTTTCGGCGTTTCCGTTTTCCGTTTTAATTTCCCTGTTATTCCCGCTCATGCTCTCACCCCTACTATGTTCCCGTATTTCGCAAATCGAATCTGTCCAATGGAGCTTACAACTCAAACCCGTCAAAGACATTCATATGCCCGCAACACCAATGACACACATTAAACCGGCACTAAAAAACGGGCAGGTCTGTAAGCCGGGTTCTGTATTTGATGATCATCTATCTAGGCGCAACATCTCTGCGCGCTCATGCGGTCCACCATCAGGACGGCGGCGGGCAACCGCCTTACGTCCTCCGACCTTGCTCCGGATGGGGTTTACACGGCCGCTGCGTCTCCGCAACGCCGGTGAGCTCTTACCTCACCATTTCAACCTTACCACGGCATTACCCGTTTCGGCGGTATGTTTCTGTTGCACTTTCCCTATAGTTACCTACGCCGGACGTTATCGCGGCATCCTTGCCCTGTGGAGCCCGGACTTTCCTCATGTCTGAGACATGCGACCATCTGACCTACCCATGAATACGAATTTTACCACAGATACGGGTTAATTTCAATCGAAGAACTGACGACATTGCGCGGTTTGAGCACCTCTTTTCCGGTACCGGTTTCACCTTTGCAGCTTTCTTCAAGAGCGCGCCTGATCATGTCTCGCATATTGTCGGAGAAAATCTTTTCCGTACCGTAATGCCCCGCATCCAGCACGTTTATTCCCATTGCAGAGGCATTCTGAGCATCGTGATATTTTACGTCTCCCGTAATATACAAATCGCACTTTTCCTCAGCGGCATCCTTTATGAACTGTGCTCCGCCTCCGGTGCACCACCCGAGTTTCCTCACCGGCGCATCCGCATCACCCGAGTATTTAAAATACTTTCGATCCACACCGAGTATTGTCGAAATGTATTCGACAAATTCGGTTGTGCTCATGATTTCTTTTAAAAAACCTCTCCTGCAAAACAGGTTTCCGTTCCCGAAAAGTCCTATATCCTCCAGTTTCAGCAATTTGCCCAGATAATCGTTGTTGCCCCCGTCCATCTTGTCAAATGACGTATGACATGCGTATACGGAAATCCCCGTTTCAATCAATCTGTTGATGTATCTGCCGGTAACGTTACGACTGTCCACGCTCTTAAGTCCGTCTCTCATCATCGGATGATGGGTAACTATCATATCTATGTTCCTGCTTACCGCCTCGTCTATCACCCTGTCCGTAATTTCAAGCGCAGTCATCAGATTAGCGACTTCTCCGCCTCTCGTGTTTACCTGGATGCCGCAGTTGTCCCAGTCTTCAGCCAGTTCTCCGGGACAGATTTTTTCCATCATCTTAAAAAACTCTTTTTTCTTCATCTGCTTACAGTCCTCTTTCTGCCTTTTTTCTTAATCTTACTCGCATCTGTCCGGTTTGCAAAGTAAAAGTTTCAGCCTCGATATTTTTTCTTCAATAATCCTGATTCTGCCCGCGTTTTCCGCGGAGGTCGAGGATTCCGACTCTATCTTTCTTTTGATTCCAAGCTGCTTGGCAAGTTCTCTCTTCAGGTACTCGGACGTGTACTTATTCCGATCTCTTATAAGCGCATCCGGGTACTCCCACCTCACATCCTCCTCCGGCGGGCAGGATGCAAACATGCAGATATTTCCGCTTCTGACCACAAATATATCCGGAATGTATCTGCCCTCTCTCACAAGGATTTCCTTTTCTATCGTAAACCCGATCCTGCTCAGACAAAACCGTAATTTCGCCTTGTTGTTCCTCGGCTGCAGTATAAATCTTTTGAACGACCTTGCATGGTCGATGTCATGCGTGAGTATCTCCGAGATCAGAATCCCGCCCATGCCGGCAATCACAACGGTGTCTACTTCGCCTGAAGCCAGAACTTCAAGACCGTATCCCTCTCTTAAATCAAAAGTCCTGCCCGGCTCGTACTCCTCACAATCCGCCAGTGCTTTTTTCAGCGCCTTGGCGCTTATGTCGGACAGCACGACCCGTGGGGATTTTCCGGTCCGCGTCAGATATATCGGCAAAAGGCCGTGATCCGTCCCTATGTCCGCGACGCTTTCCCCCTGCGCAACCTCATCCGCTATAACCTGCAATCTCTCGCTCAGCCGCATTTCTCCTCTTTCCCGTCTCTCTGCCCGATTTCCGAGGCAAATCAAACCTCTATGCTCTCAAGTACGCAAAAAAACTTTTTTAAGTTCTGAAAAGAACT
>CP016202.1:417331-419185 GCA_003433295.1 Eubacterium minutum ATCC 700079
GCGGAGATGGAGTCCTTATTCAAGATAGTCCTTCAATTTTTTACTCCTGCTCGGATGGCGAAGTTTTCGAAGCGCCTTCGCCTCTATCTGACGAATACGTTCCCTTGTGACATCGAATTCTCTACCTACTTCCTCAAGCGTCCTTGTTCTCCCGTCGTCAAGTCCGAAACGCAGTTTCAGAACTTTTTGTTCTCTGTCCGTAAGGGTGTTGAGCACTTCCACAAGCTGCTCCTTAAGCATGGAAAACGCGGCCGCTTCCGACGGAGCGGGTACATCGTCATCAGGTATAAAGTCGCCGAGGTGACTGTCCTCTTCTTCTCCGATCGGTGTTTCGAGCGACACGGGTTCCTGCGCTATCTTCTGAATTTCGCGCACCTTGTCCACCGTTATCCCCATCTCCCTCGAGATTTCCTCCGGAGTCGGTTCTCTTCCCAGCGTTTGAAGAAGTTGTCTTGAGACCCTTATAAGTTTATTTATGGTTTCAACCATGTGAACCGGTATTCTTATCGTCCGCGCCTGATCCGCTATCGATCTTGTGATCGCCTGCCTTATCCACCATGTCGCATATGTGGAAAACTTATATCCTTTTCTGTAATCAAACTTGTCCACGGCTTTTATAAGTCCGAGATTGCCCTCCTGAATCAGATCGAGAAAAAGCATTCCTCTTCCCACATATCTTTTGGCTATACTTACAACAAGTCTGAGATTGGCCTCGCACAGCCTTTTCTTCGCATATTCGTCACCGGCCTCCATCTTCTTTGCCAGATCTATCTCCTCATCCGCCGTGAGGAGTTGTACTTTTCCTATTTCCTTCAGATACATTCTGACAGGGTCGTCGATCGTCACACCCTTCGGAGCGGAAACGTCCACGTTTACCTCTCCGCTTTTTTTTCCGGCTGTACCGACACCATTGGCTTCCACATCGTCCTTGACTTTATCGTCATCGTCCATGAGAGCCGAAAAGTCTTCCGATGATTCTTCGGAAGTTATCTCAACGTCTCTGGAAAGCAATGACTCGTATATGTCGTCGATCATGTTCTTGTCTATGCTATAAGAGTCAAGATAGTCAGCCATATCAGAATACGTCAGAACCTTGTTTTTCTCTTTGGCCCTGACCATCAGACGGAGAATCAGTTCCTCTTTCAACTGTTCCGGGCTCAAAAGCTTTAGCGGATCTTCAAGAACGCCCGGATTCATCAATTCACTTTTAACTGTATTTTTACTCATCATAACCCCTTACAATTTACCGTTGAATCAATTTTTTGCTCTTTTGCACCCTCATCAATTCGTCCGTAATATCTCGTATTACCCTTTCATCACTCTGCTCTTCCGCCATCGACAACCTTATGAAAAGTTGTTTCTCTTTTTCGGACAAAATTTCGAGTTTATTCTTCGAAACACATTCCTTGAACACATTGTGGTGATTGCCGTCGATTATGGTGGAGGAAAGTATCTCCTGAAGTATAATTCCCTCGTCGTCTTCCAGCATTCCCATCACGTCTTCCACTTCCATAAACCGTTTCCGTCCGAAACTTTCTTTCGCGGCCGTCAGTACTCTTTTTAAAAAAACGGATCGAATCAGTTCAGGTTCGTTCAGTATCTTATCTATGTATACTTCATCCGTTAAGGCCAATTTGATCAAAACTCTGTCAAGCGCCGAAACGGTTTCGGTTTCGTTTTCGGCTTTCCGAACAGTTCTTCGCGGTTCGTTTGCCCTTTTCTCTCTGCCCGCGGTTCTATCCAGTTCTCTCTCAATCGCGCTTTCGGCGATTCCCGTCTCATCCGACAGTTTTTTCTTGTATATTTCCCGCTCGATCGGCGTCAACCGCGCCAGAATCTTTACAGCTTTGTCCA
>CP016202.1:419210-422234 GCA_003433295.1 Eubacterium minutum ATCC 700079
GTCGCTGTTCATCGTTATCGATGTCGTATTCCAGCTTCGCCGACTCAAGTTTGTACTCCGCATACGGCAACGCGCCGTCAATCAGATCCAGAAAGGCTTTTCTGCCGTTTTTCTTCACATACTCGTCGGGATCCTTTCCGTCGGTCACGTGAAGAACTTTGACTTTGACGTTCTCGTTTCGCAGAACCTCGATCCCGCGTAGCGCCGCCTTTCTCCCCGCGGCATCGGAATCGTAGCTGAGGATTACCTCGTCCACATATCTTTTCAGCAGGCTTGCCTGATTCTCCGTAAGCGCCGTTCCGAGACTCGCCGCCACATTTTCCACGCCGCTTTGAAAGAGGGAAATAACGTCCATATATCCCTCCACGAGTATGATATTTCTCGTTTTTCCCGCAGCCTGTCTTGATATGTTCAATCCGTACAGGTTGTTTTTCTTCCGGAATATACCGCTTTCAGACGAGTTCAGATATTTCGGTTCATCGTCGTCCGAAATCGCTCTTCCGCCAAATCCGATCACCTTTCCGCCGGTATTGATTATGGGAAACATTACCCTGTTGCGGAACCTATCGTAACATTTACCACTTTTTGTTGAAATTAAACCTAAATCCCGCATTTTTTTGTCATCTACACCTTGCGATTGCAGGTATTTGTAAAGGCTGTCCCAACTATCGTCCGCATATCCTATGCCGAACCTTTTCAAAATGTCCGATCTTATCCCTCTCTTCCGCATGTACGAATGTCCCGGATTCCGCCCGTTTTTAAAAGTATCGTAAAAGAAATGTGCCGCCATCCTGTTTATCTCGTAATACTCATCTCTGTTTTCACGGCTCTTTCCCTTTTCGATTTTGATTCCGTAGTCGTTCGCAAGTTTTTCCACGGCATCGACAAAATCCATGTTGTAATACTGTCTTACAAACCCGATTACATCTCCGAAAGCTCCGCAGCCGAAGCAGGTGTACGACTGCCTCGTTTCGGACACCATAAAAGACGGCGTCTTTTCATTGTGAAAAGGACACAGTCCTTTGAAGTTGGAGCCGGCTCTTTCAAGTTTTACCACCTGCCCCGCGACGTCCACAATGCTGATTCGCGACTTTATGTTTTCAATTGTTTCGGGCGAAATGGAAAATCCCATATTTTTCTCCGATCCACTCTAAAATACCGACTTTCTCGGCACAAACAGTTCCGTATAAAGTGACAGCGCATATCTGTCGGTCATACCGGCGACATGGTCTTTCACCGCGGTGTTTATCCCCTCTTCCTTTGCAAGCTTCTGCAGGTCTTTGGGGAGTCTTCTCGTATGTTTTAAAAAATAATCGTAGAGCGAAGTTATCACGGTTTCAATCTTGGCCAGATCCTCTTCTTTTTTGACCTTGGAACTCTTATATACATTGCTGAACATGAAATTCCGCAGTTTGTTCAGTTCCTGCGTATGCTCATCGTCCATGGAAACCTTTTCCTTGCCGTCGCTGTTGCCGACGACATTTTCTATCATGTTCCTGATCCTGTCGCCGTGCATATATCCGAAAAGTTCAAGCGATGATTCCGGAATATCCTCCGCCTTTATCACCTTACTTCTGACAGCATCGTCAATATCGTGATTTATGTACGCTATCCTGTCGCTTATCCTGACGACCTGTCCCTCCGCGGTGTCGGGAACGACAGGTCCCGTGTGGTTCACGATTCCGTCTCTCACCTCGTACGTAAGATTCATGCCTCGTCTGTCCTTATGCTCCTCAAGCAGATCCACTACCCTAAGGCTCTGTTCATTGTGACGGAAACCGCCCGGATGTATCGCGTTCAGCACCGCCTCTCCGTTATGACCGAAAGGCGTATGTCCAAGATCGTGTCCGAGTGCTATCGCATCGGTAAGATCCGCGTTCAGATTAAGAATGACGGCAATCGTTCGGGCGACCTGATTCACCTCCAGCGTATGTGTCAATCTCGTTCTGTAATGGTCATCTTCCGGGGCCAGAAAAACCTGCGTCTTGTGCATCAGCCTTCTAAACGCCTTTGAATGTATAATCCTGTCTCTGTCGCGCTGAAAATCGGTGCGGAACGGGCATGGTTTTTCTTCATTCTTTCTGCCCCTGCTCATCGCAGCCTTACACGCAAACGGTGAGAGTTCCCGTATTTCTTTTTCTTCCAAATCAGTTCTTTTTCGCATAATCGTGTAGTGTCAACCTCATATTCCGGTATGTCCGAAACCGCCGGTTCCTCTCTCGGAGTCGGAAAGTTCATCGACCGGTCTTATCGTCACCTGCTTCGCCTCGGCTATTACAACCTGCGCTATCCTGTCGCCGTTTCTGATCGTAAACTCCTCGTCGCTCCAGTTTATCAGGGGAACTTTTATCTCTCCGCGGTAATCGCTGTCTACCGTTCCGATTCCGTTCACGACCCCTATACCGTGATTTATCGCAAGACCGCTTCTGGCTCTGATCTGCGCCTCGTAGCCGCTCGGGATCTCAAAATACAACCCTGTGGGGATCAAAACTCTACACCCCGGCGCAAGGCTGAAATCTTTTTCGATAAACGCGCTTATATCAAAGCCCGCGGCTCCGCTTGACTTGTACTCCGGCAGGACTCCGCTTTTACTGATTACCTTAAGTTCCATATGTCAAATCACGTCTCCTTCATACGTTTTACCCTGCACTCATCCGATGATGTTTTTCAGATTCACTCTTTTCCCGGAAACGCACGACGCGCTGTAATTCCCGAAATCGCAGACAATCCCCTTCACCGCGTCCAGAGATTCCCCGGTCACGCTTTCATATCCGTCCATAACTTCTTCCGGCGTAAAGACATAATCAAGCAGAAGATAGTTTTTACCGTTAAGCATCATCCTTGTCGTTGTATTTTCTCCGCTGAAAACATAACTTGCCTTCAACTGTTCCTTTGACGACTGCAGTTACTCGTCCGACACCGGCGCTTCCGACAACAGTTTCAGTTCCCCCCTTATGCCGTCCACCGCTTCCCTCACCTTATCGTGAGAGACTCCCCCATATATCTCAAAATATCCGTCGTTGC
>CP016202.1:422638-429936 GCA_003433295.1 Eubacterium minutum ATCC 700079
TGCAGTTCCTCGTCCGACACCGGCGCTTCCGACAAAAGTTTCAGTTCCTCCCTTATGCCGTCCACCGCTTCCCTCACCTTATCGTGAGAGACTCCCGCATATATCTCAAAATATCCGTCGTTGCTGAAATTCCCTATTGAGGAATATACCGAATAGGCAAGCCCTTTCCGTTCTCTTATGTTCTGAAAAAGTCTTGAGCTCATACTTCCTCCGAGCAGATTGTTCAGAACCTGAAAGGAATAAAATCCGTCGTCAAGAGTTTTCAACCCTTTTGTTCCCATGCAGAGATGCGTCTGGTTTATATCTTTTACCCGTACCTTTGCAAAAGGCTCGTACACGCTTTTTTTCTCAACGTATTTTTCCTTTGACGCTTTGAGATCCCCAAACTTGTCCTCAAAGTACTCGCACACGTCGTCTTCATCAAAATTGCCGGCCACCGATACGACTATGCTGTCACGCGTATAATGCTCACTCACATATTTTTTTATGATTGGACGCGTTATCCTCTTCAATGACGATGCCGTTCCTATTATTGAATTTCCGAGGTTTCCGCCTTTGAACATATTGGCTATAAGGGTATCGTGGGCAAGGTCATCGGGGGAGTCCTTGGTCATCTTTATTTCTTCGCATATGACCTTTCTCTCCCTGTTCATCTCCTGCGAATCAAACACCGAGTTCTCTATCATGTCAACGAGCACATCAGCCGCTTTCTTATAATTTTTTGCAACGGATTTAACGTAATAACATGTCATCTCCTTGGCGGTAAAAGCATTTATCTGACCGCCGATTTTGTCGATGTCGCCCGCAATGTCGTAAGGTCCTCTTTTCTCCGTCCCCTTGAACATCATGTGCTCGACAAAATGAGAAATTCCCGCATTTTTTTCATTTTCGTCCACCGCTCCGGTCCTCACCATTATTCCCAGGGCGATTGAACGTACATGCGGCATTTTTTCCGTTATGATCCTTACACCGTTTGCAAGCGTCCTCGTTTTTATCACCTTTCCGGCTACACTTTCCGTCTTATTTTTATTCATTTTCTTCCCTGTTTTTTGTTCTCTTTTAGTTTTACTTTCCGTCTTCTTCATCTTCATCCTTGTTATCTTCATTCTTGTTATCTTTGTCTTTGTTTTTATCTTTCCCGTTGTTCAGAACCAGCAGTACAATCAGCAGAATCGCCACAACCGCAAGGCTTATCAACTCGGCTTTTTTTCCAAAAGCTTCCCTTATCAGCCTTGTTCCTGACAGAATGAGCAGGAATGCGAAAATCACTGCGATTATCAGATAAATTGACTTCCTTCCCATAGTGAACCTGATTCTCCTTTCAATGTCCGACTCTCAAGTCATTCGACCGTCAGTCGTCGTCTCGTTATCTTTTACCCGTTTTGCCGGAAAAGAACTTCAAATAAGCAATTTTTATAAAATGAAGTGTGAGCATGACTATCACAAGGAATCCGAAGCAGCCCTCAACCGGATATATGTATGCCACTATATTTTTAAATCCGGCGAGTCCAAGCAGGTATCCTATGAAAATCGCTCCCAGAACAATATTTTTCTTGCGGGGGCTTTCCGGAATTTTCGTCGTAAAGCCGTAAAACACGCTCGTTGCGGCCGAATATATCGAGATATAAAGGACAACGCCGTAAACCGCGTTTACCGGCACGGAAATTCTCGCGGAGTATCCGAGCATAGGCAGATCCATGCTTGCGGTAAATTCCATATCCCTCTGAAGTGCGGCAACCAGTGTGAATGTCATGAAGCCGAGCAAAAGTCCCCCGATCGCCGAACCTGCAAGCGCATTTTTTTCACTCTTTGCGTTCAGACATGTGGTCGCACCCATCGGTATAGTTCCCAGTATGTTATACGCCACATACAGAGGCGCGGCGACGTACCACTTTGAAACCATTCCGAAGTTCTCTATTTCCCGGTTTCTTCCGCTCTTTATCGTATCCGAAAATATCACGTATACGCACAGTCCCATGACCACCGCAAACAACGCAGGGACAATGTACTTAAAAAATCTCGAAATTCTCTTGAAGTCGCCTAAAACCGTGACCGCAACCAGAACGGCGATCACCGCACCTCCGATTGCCCTGTGTATCCCGAACTGTTGGTGCAGAAACGAGCCTCCCGCGGCAGTCATCGAGATTATGGTGGTAAAAAGAAAGGCGGCCATCATATAACCTATTATTTCCGATATTTTTTTATTGTTAACCACCGATATTATCTTGCCCATGTCGTCGGTATCAAGCTCAACCGCAAGAAAACCGATCATAAAAGCGAGCAAAGCAAATGCAAGTCCCGCCAACAGTGAACCGAAAAAACCGTCTTTCCCGAAGATACCGAAAAACTGCCATGTTTCTCTGCCCGATGCGAATCCGGCACCGACTATAACACCCACATACATTGTTGCAACACTTATGTAGTTTAAATTTTCTCTTTCCTTCAATCCCGTTTCTCCAAACTTACTGCGAATATTCGCAGATTTAAACGCCTCTCCGTCCCGCAAAGCCGTCTTGTCGGCATTACAGATCCAAATTCTTGAATCTTATGTTCAGCTCCTCCTGATCTTTTCCGAGAATCAGTTGTATCATGTTTACAAAGTTTTCGGACAGGTCGCTGGCATAAAAGACGTTTTCACCCTTCCCGGCTTTCGCATACATATCATGTTTTTCCAGTTCTATGCTGACGGCGGTCGCCGCTTCCTCGGAGGAATTGATTATACTCACCTTCGGGTAGAGTCTATGTATATTTTCGCTTATCAGAGGGTAATGTGTACAGCCCAGCACAAGCGTGTCTATCCCATTTTCCTCTATAAAATCCCTGAGGTAGTATTCTATCGTCAGATCCATTATTTTGTTATTTATTATCCCCTCTTCTATAAGGGGGACAAATGCCGGACAGGCGAGAGAATAGAGGTTCTGAAGACGAGGATTCTTCTCCGTGATTTTATCCTTATACGCGCCGCTTCTGACGGTAGCCTTGGTCGCAAGTATTCCTATGCGGTTTTCGGGTGAACACATCTTTGCCACCACTCTTGCGGTAGGCGAAATCGCACTGACCACGGGTATGTCGGGGTATGCCTTTCTGAGCATGTCTATACACGTTGCGCTTATGGTATTGCAGGCAATTACCATCATCTTGACATTGTTTTTCACCATGAAGTCCCCGATCTGCATGGTGAACTGACGTATGGTTTCAGAGGACTTTGATCCGTAAGGAGTTCTTGCGGTATCGCCAAAAAAAATAATGCGTTCCTGCGGCAGATGCCTCATTATATAGGGTATGCTCGTAAGCCCTCCTATCCCGGAGTCAAAAAAACCAATCGGTCTGTTGTCCATCTGTTTTTCCTTCCTGATTTATGTTATACTTCCCCTGATATGTGTTCGGTAATCACAGTTACTGTTCATTATACAACAGGAGGACAAAAATGGGAAACACGAAATTAAAAAACCGTGATGAAGTATCGCCGGAATTTAAATGGCACATCCACAGAATGTATGCGGATGACGACGCGTGGAACGAGGACCTTTCCACTGCGGAGAAACTCGCGGAGGAATTTTCAGACTTCCGAGGACATCTCGGCGACAATGCCGGGGTTCTCGCCGATGCGCTTGAGATGAGTGACAGAATTGAACTTCTCCTGGAAAAGACTTTCGTATATTCGAGAATGAAGCTGGACGAGGACAACAGAGTCTCAAAACATCAAGCCATGCACGACAAAGCTCAGCGGTACATAGCCAAAATATATGCCGTCTTGAGTTTTGTGACACCGGAAATAACTTCACTTTCCGAAGAAATTCTGCTGTCGTTTCTCGCCGAAGAGCCGCGTCTGAAGACCTACGATCACCTCATAAGAGACCTGATAAGAAAAAAGAAGCACGTACTTTCCGCCGATGAGGAAAATCTGATGGCCCGCCTCGGAGAAGTATTGGGTTCTTCGGGGACCATATTCACCATGCTCAACGACGCCGACATGGATTTCGGAACTATCGAAGACGAAGACGGCGAGGAAACGATACTCACACACGGAAACTACATAAATTTTATGCGTTCGCACGACAGGCGCGTACGCGAAGATGCATACAGATGCTGCTATACGTCATATAAAGGACTGATAAACACCCTTGCTTCAAATTACGGCTGTAATGTAAAAACCGATGTTATAACAAGTAGAATCAGAAAGTACCCATCGGCGCGCAGTGCCGCTCTTTCAAGCGGTAAAATTTCGGAGACCGTGTACGATAATCTGATTTCGGCGGTACGCGACACTCTGCCCACGCTGCACGAATATATGGCTCTCAGAAAAAAAGTCTTGGGTTTGAGCGAACTTAAGATGCACGATGTCTACGTACCTCTGGTGGAACTTCCCGAAAGGACTATCTCCTTTGACGAAGCTGTGAAAATTTCTCTGAAAGGTCTTGCTCCGCTCGGCGACGAATATCTCTTACAGTTTAAAAAGGGAATTGACGGCGGCTGGATAGACATATACGAAAACCGCGGGAAAACGAGCGGTGCGTACAGTTTCGGGTCGTATAACAGCGACCCTTTCGTTCTTATGAACTACGACAATCGTCTCGAGGACGTTTTTACGCTCGTCCACGAAATGGGTCACTCCATGAACTCGTTCTACACCCGTTCAAACCAACCTTTTGTATACGGCGATCACTCTATCTTCACCGCCGAGGTGGCATCGACCGTCAACGAATCTCTGCTGATGAAGCACCTGCTCGCCTCGGAAAGCGACAAGGAGATGCACAAATATATACTGAACATGTACATAGAGGCGTTCAGAACCACGTTGTTCCGCCAGACCATGTTCGCGGAATTTGAGCACCTTACGCACAGACATGTGGAGGAAGGCGGAAGCCTTACGGCCGACTGGCTGAATCAAACTTACGATGAACTTAACACGGCTTATTTCGGTCCCGCTCTAAGCCATGATGAATTTATACGCTACGAATGGGCCAGAATACCCCATTTTTACAGAAGTTTCTACGTGTACCAGTACGCTACCGGGTACTCCGCCGCCACGGCAATCTCAAAACTTATCCTTGAGGGCGGCGCAAAAGAACGGGACTCCTACATTGAATTTTTGAAATGCGGAACCAACGACTATCCGGTTGAACTTCTTAAGATCGCGGGGGTCGATATGGAGAGCGAAGAACCCGTTCGCCTTGCCATGGACACATTTGAGGCTTTAGTATCCGAGCTGAAAGGACTCTTTTGAGATCAACGGACCGTTAAGGACTTTTAGGGAGTAAAGAAACTTTTTCGAGGTTGAAAGGATTTTTTGGAAGATGAAAAAACTTATAAGCTTTCATACAAACGGCAAGGGACGTTCCCCCGAAATAGAGAGGAAACTTGCGGCGAAACTGGAAAATGAGGGATTTACGGTCACCCGCAACTACGATCACAATGCCGAACTGCTCGTCTGCATAGGCGGCGACGGTACTTTTTTCGACGCCATCCACAAGTTCAACTATCCCAACGTGCCCATAATAGGGATCAACACGGGTCATCTCGGTTTTTTCCAAGATGTTCTTCCCGAAAAGCTTGACGCTTTCATAAATGACTATCTTAACGGAAACTACAAGTTTCAGACTCTTTCTCTTATACGAACGAGGGTCAAAACAAAGACGCATGCGTTTGAACACCTCAGTCTGAACGAAATAACCATAAGGAGCACAAATTTCAGAAGCATACATTTGAATATATTCATCGACGACAAACTGGTCGAATGTTACAACGGTGACGGTCTTGTCATCTCAACACCCACAGGGAGCACCGCTTTTAATTATTCTCTGCGCGGCAGCATAGTGGATCCAAGGCTTGACCTGATACAGATAACCCCGATAGCGCCGATGAACTCTATAGCTTACAAAACGCTCTCCTCGAGCATTCTCATTCCGTCGGAATCGTCGCTTAAGTTCGTTCCCGCAATGGAACGCGACTGCAACCTGTGCGTAGTGAGGGACGGCTATAATCATGAATGTACCGATATAACCGACCTTGAAATAGATTATTCCGACAAAAAAGTCCGTCTGATACGTTCCGTCGATTTCGATTTCTGGTCCAAGGTCAGCGACAAGTTGCTGTGATAGTATGTATGGGAGCCGGGATTTACCGTGAGAGTCCGTATGAAAACCGGGATTTGACGTGAGAGTCTGTATGGGAGCCGGGATTTGCTATGAGAGTCAGTATGAGGGCCGGGATTTGACGTGACAAATCACCGCAAACGCCTGTGAGGAAATCTGTATTTTATGAGAGAACTTAAATTTATTGTTGAAAAAGATGATGAAGGTCTGGGACTTCGCAAACTGCTGAAGAAAAGGTTCGGTTTTTCTTCCCGTCTGCTGACCAAATTAAGTGCCCGGAAACGTGTTTTTTTGAATGGTGCGACGTTGCAAGGCCACATGAAACCCAAATCCGGGGACGTTATCGTGGCAGTACTTCCGGAAGAGAAAAGTTTTTTCCCGGAGGCCGACATTCCCATAAACGTGGTGTATGAGGATCAGGATCTCCTTGTAATCGACAAGCAGCCCAAGGTGACCGTTCATCCCACAAGGTTGCACCAGGATAAAACAATCGCAAACGGACTTATGAGGTACATGCGCGTGAATAAGCGTTCCTTTAAAATCCGATTCGTGAACAGACTGGATATGGATACATCGGGGCTTCTGATCGTAGGTAAAAATTCCAATGCGCAGGATAACATAGTTAATCAAATGCAGAATCATCGGGTTCAAAAAGTCTATATGGCGCTTGTTCACGGTATACCGGAACGCGATGGATTTACAATAAATCTTCCGATAGGACGTCCCGACCCTGAAAGCCCTGTGCGGAGCGTTCTCGACGAGGCATGCGGCGGAAAGCCCTCGACTACACACGTTGAAGTCATTGAACGTTTTTCCGCAGGCTACGCTCTGGTTAAACTCCGCCTTGAAACCGGCAGGACACATCAGATTAGAGTTCACCTCACCCACCTGGGACATCCCATTTGCGGCGACGCCCTGTACGGAGGTGAATCACCCGGATTTATAGACAGGCAGGCTCTGCACGCCTGCGAACTGAGTTTTCTTCACCCTGTCACGGGCGAGCGTCTCAATTTAACTTCCCCTCTTCCGGAAGACTTTTTAAAAGCCATGGACGCGGTACGCCTGATCGGTCCCGATAAACTTTAAAGTTACAGGCTCATTTGATATTACCGGAGAATAAGCATGAAAATCATACTTGCCGAACACAGCGGCTTTTGTTTCGGAGTAAAAAAAGCCATAAAAACCGTGCTGAATAGGATAGAA
>CP016202.1:429990-466264 GCA_003433295.1 Eubacterium minutum ATCC 700079
AGTTCAGTCTTCCGGCAGAATCTATACGTGCGGACAACTTATACACAACGCCTCTGTCACTGACGATCTGGCAAAGCGCGGCGTGAATATCATCAGTTCGCCTGAAGAAGCATCTTCCGGCGACACAATAATAATACGTTCACACGGTGAATCAAAGTCGTTTTACAAGCGGGCCGAAGAACTTGATTTAAACGTTGTCGACGCCACATGCCCTTTCGTCGCACGGATACACGAACTTGTTTCAGACGCATACAAATCGGGCAAAAACATAGTCATAGCGGGTGACCGCAATCATCCCGAAGTCGTCGGCATAAACGGCTGGTGCGAAAATTCGGCTCAAATATTCATGTCAGGCGCGGAGGCGGAAAAATTCGACAAAGATTCCGCTTTCTTAGTGGCTCAGACCACACTAACCGAAAAGATTTTTTCAGATGTGACAGCCTCTCTGGAAAAACAAGGGGTTAAACTTGAAATACAAAACACCATCTGCAGCGCGACGTCTGAACGCCAGAGATCGGCATCCCGACTCGCTGAAACGGTCGATGCCATGGTAATAATAGGCGGAAAAAACTCTTCGAACACGCAAAAATTATATGAAATCTGTAAGAAAAAACAAAAAAATTCCTTCTCCGTCGAAGATATTGATGATTTACCGTTGAAAGAACTGAGAAAATGTAATACAATAGGAATTGCGGCAGGTGCATCGACACCTGAACGCGTGATTAAGGAGGTTATTTCTACAATGAGTGAAAACATCACTAACGAAAACAACATTTCAATGGCAGACATCATGGAAGAAATCGATGCGACTTTGTCTTTGCCTCGCAACGGCGACATCGTTACCGGTAGAGTCGATCAGGTTACCGACAATGAAATCATCGTGAACATGGGCTGCAAAAAAGACGGCATTCTTTCTGTAGACGAGATCTCTATGGAAGAGGGTCAGAAATTGTCCGACTTATTCCATGTCGGCGATGAAATCAAAGCTAAAGTAATCAAAACCGACGATAACGACGGTGGGATTCTGTTGTCAAAGAAAAGATTGGAAGTCAGCGAACACTGGAACGAAATCAACGAAGCTTTTGAAAATAAAGCGACTATCGATGTTAAGGTTATCAGGCCGGTAAGAGGCGGGGTTATCGCCGCTTACAAGGAAGTTTCGGGATTCATCCCTCTATCTCAGCTTTCAAATAAGTTCGTGGAAAATGCGGACGAATTTATCGGGCAGGTTCTTTCTGTAAAGATCATAAGAATCGATCAGAGAAGAAATAGGGTTGTCTTCTCCCATAAAGCGGTTCTGAGCGAAGAAAGACGCAAGCAGATTGACGAGATTTGGGAAACCCTCAATGTCGACGATATAGTCGAGGGTAAAGTTATGAGGTTTACCGACTACGGCGCTTTCGTGGATCTGGGCGGAATCGACGGGTTGCTTCATATTTCCGAGATTTCTTGGGGCAAGCTCAAGCATCCTACGGAAATGCTGGAACTGTCTCAGACGATTAACGTCAGGATCCTTTCCATGAACAGAGAGAAAGGAAAGATTTCCCTCGGCTTGAAACAGACGACACCGGAGCCTTGGTCCATAATTGAAGACAAGTATCATCCGGGGCAGATAATTTCGGGCGAAGTGGTTCAGCTTAAAGAATACGGTGCTTTCGTGGAAATCGAGCCAGGACTCGACGGACTTGTTCATATTTCGGAAGTTGCCAACAAGCGAGTGCTCAATATCGCCGATGAGCTTAAAGTCGGACAGAAGATAAAAGCGAAGATTCTCGGAATCGATACGGAAAGGCACAGAATAAGCCTCTCGATCAAAGAAGCTTTAAATGACGGGGAATCGTTCGATATTGACGATGATGATTCCGAAACCTCTTCCGGCTCCTGCGACATCACTTCCCGGGATACCGATTCCGAAGACGATAAAGTATCGGCAAAATCCGATGAGTCGGATGCGCCTTCCGCCTCAAACGATGAAACGACGGCTGATGAAACAGCGGCTGATGAAACAGCGGCTCAGGAAAATGAACCGGTTTCTTCGGAGGAAAGCTCAGTTTCAGAAGATGCAGTCACCTCCGGCGAGAGCGAAGAAGCCGAGAAATCTGTCGAGGAACCGGCAAAATCCGATGAGGAAGCTTCAACTTCCGACGATGATAAAGAAAAAGAGTCGGAAGAAGCGGTGGCGCTCCTTGAAGACGGCGAAAACTTCTGCGACGTGTACGGAGGCTGCTAATCGAGTTCAGTTCGATCTTTGCGCGCGTTAAGCCTGTGCGCTGCGAAAAGGGCTGTCGATTGTTAATCGACAGCCCTTTTCGGTATAGGTTCATCGACGATCGCCACATAATTATCATAGTACAGACGATTGAGTTTCCTGTATATGGATTTCAAATCCCCTCTGTTTCTTCTAAAAATCCTGTACGCCTGCGACGCCATCCCCCTGTCCCTCAGCTCTATTTTTTTCGAGAGCAGAATCAAAACTTCGGCTATGTCATCTGTAACCTGTCCTCTGTTTTTATAGATGAACGGCGAATACAAAAGAACCGCATCAGATGTTCCGGGATCGTACATGATATACTTTGACGCTATCCTGTATTCTCCTATATAGAAATAACGATTTTCTGTCTCAAACATCTTCTCTATTATCGAAATAAGCAGAAGTACAGCTTTTTCGAAGCTTATACTTTCTACCGCGATTATCGGAACATACTCTGCCGTATCCACGACGGCAAGCGTTTCCCTCTTCAAATTCACAAATGACATAGAAAAAAACAGGCTTGCAATCCGCTGAGAAAGAATTTCCTTTTGAAACCGCTTGATTGAACTCTCTGAATATCTTAACTCCAAAAAACCGCTCATACCCTCTCCTTCTCTATCTTTTTATATTTTCATCTTATCCGCCGCAGATTCCGCACCTCCTGTATCCCTTTTCGATGGCGGAGTTTTTTCCGATCCCGATGTAATACTTGTCCACAGATCTGCAATCATGCAGGTGATAAGCCTCACCCGAATTTTCAAAGCAGAATACAGGTGTGCCGTCTGGAACTTTTGAAGCGCCGCAGTTCCGGCACCCATGGAATCTGCTTCTGGTATTTCCGTTAAGGTACACCTGATGGCATGCCGCTTTAAGATATCGACAGCTTTTGTTGTGATAATGCGTGCCGGCATCGGGAAAAACATAAACTGTCGGACCTCCGCTATCCTTTCCGCCGTAGTAGCTTCCCGTAAATGCTCTGCCCACAACGCTTCCCGAATATCTGATCGAACTTATCGCTCCCAAGGGGTTTTTCTCATTTATCTTTCCGGCGAATGATACACTTATCAGGTCATCTCCCCTAAGCGCTGAAGAAAATCCTGCTTTCTCCGAGTAAAGGTACCTGTATCCCGTAATCCTGAAAGATTCCAGCGAAGGGTTTTCCTTCCTTATCCTGAGATTAAGCGCGATTGGAAGCGCTGCGGGATTTTTTCTTAGAACATTTTTTGCCATTTCAAGACGCAATTCTTCTACGACCCCGAAATTCATGTTTTCCCATGTCCTTATAGCCGGAATTATACTGATGAGCAACAACATGGCAATGATAAATGCCGGCAGAATTACTGCGGCTTCAACCATATAACTGCCTTTCCTGTTGATTTTCGCGGAACACGTTTTTCCCTTTTTCTCATCTTTATTCCCCTGTCCCTGCCTATCCATACGTCTTCTTAAAAACATAGTTTTCACCGTTTATCTTCAATCTCACAGTCAATCCTCTATTGTAATCTTTAATCTTAAATCCGCCGTAGTATAAGATTTTCATGTTGATTTCAATCAGATCCATCATCCTTAAAAGCTTTACGTCGTTGTCTATAAGCATTATCATGCCCGATATATACTCTTCATATTTTTCCCCTCTTTTATTGTCGGGATTTATATAAGGAACTTTGGAATCAAAATCCTTTGCGGTCAAACTTTTCCCGTCTTTTTCATCGGAATTTCTTCCGGGGTCCGCGGATTCCCCGTGGCTTTTGTCAATCCTTTTCTTCCCTTTTTCATCGACGGGTTTACGCCCTCCTCCGTTTCTCTTTTTATCTTTGCCCTTCTTCTCTTTCGCACTTTTAATAATTGATTCGATATCCGTCGCCCATGAAGATGAATCCTTATAAAAAGGGACTTTCTCGCCATTTATCAGAAGATGATAATCATTTCTCGCTTCCGCAAGCGACCATGCCGCCTGAATTGCCTTCTGCGTGGCAGCCGCCCACGGACCGGGCGTAAGCAATTCGGCGGCCGCCAGCGTTTCCGCGGATTTAACCTTATCACTTTGCAGATATATCATATTCATGACGCTTCTGAGAAGTATTATCTTTTTTTTGGTCGAACTTTCATTTTCTTCATCTGTATTTTTACCATTCAAAATATACTCCTGCTCGCATCTGAAAAAGGTTTTTCCAAGTTTTTTTTCATCGGCGCGATTCTTGAAGTATTTCTCAATGTACTTTCTCTGAAAGTATTTATCCGTTCCCGCCTTTATTAGTTCATCGAAGTTCTTTATATTCCTGAGAGTCTCTCTGAGGCGTTTTATCGAAAAGGCATCGGCGGAGCCATGCGACGGCAGATCCGAAAACTTTATGTTTTTGGGAGAAATCGTGTGAGCATCGTTTGCAGCTTTTATTTCTTTAATACCTCTGTCTTTGTTCAGAACAGCACACTTTCCTTCTTTTACTATCTGTTCGTTAAAGCAAACGGTGCTTTCCAGTGAATGCGGATACAGATCACAGTCCACGTTTTCAACTTTTATGTACTTCTTGTTCCCGAATGAAGCCGTCGCGTAAAAATCAATCTTCTCGTTTATATCCTTTGCTATTCCGTTAAATCCAAAGATTCCGTATCTGCCCTGTAAATTCAGGTCGTATTCGCCCAAAACAGATTCACACCACACCAACCCCAGTTCTTTTGCCGAACTTCTGATTCCGGCAGATTTCGCCGCCTTTACAAAGATCATAACCATTGATACCAAGGTTACAAACAGAAGCATTATCAAAATCGTCGCAGAGCCTTTCCTGTTCCTCAACATAGTATCCTTCTTTCAAAACAGCTTGAGCGAATCAATCATTTCCTTATTTCAAAGCAGAATAATGAATCCTCAGAAATACTTGTTCACCTTTCTTTACTTGCACCGAATCCCTTTTTCAGCCTTATGCTGTCAGCGGGATTGAGCATATAGCATTTCCCCGATATTTCCCTCTTCAAAATCCCTCCGCTTATGCCTTTCAGTACCGTCTCGATATTTTGAGAATCATTTTTAATAGAAAATATCAGGTCGTTTTTCATCGCCTTACCCGACAGTTTTTCATGCAATCCCGTTTGGGCGTTCATGCCCTTGTGGAAATGAATCAGAAGAATTATCATGCTCAAAATCATAAGTATGACTACCGGTATAACTATAGCGGCCTCCACGATGGATTCGCCACGTTTGTTACAGACTCTCCTATTTCCGGGTATGGATTCGCCACGTTTGCCACACACTCTCCTATTTCCGGGTATGGATTCGCCGCCTTTGTCACACACTCTCGTTTTTCTGCAAACAGACACTTACGTCACCTTGAATTCAGGGTATTAAAGGTCTTGTTTATAAACGACGTGATTTCAGATTTGAATATAAGTCCAAGCGCTACCGCCAGTGCAATCAATATGGCCACCTGAACCATCTCCATGGGCATGATTCCGCCTCTGTTCTCTTTTAATTTCCTAAACATGCTTTCAACCTCCTTTTACCTGTAACATCGCCGGAAGCGCCGTCACTATGATAAGCACAACCAGCAGGATTGCGAGCGGAAACGATAATTTGGATTCCGCAAGTTTTCCTTTTTCAACAGCTTTCTTCTTTCTTTCCTCCCATATCATTCCACCGTCACTTCTCAATTTTTCACGTAGATCAACTCCTTTCTTCTGATTATCGGCGATTAGTGATACCACTCTCGAAAACCACCTGTTTCCAATCTTGTCGGCGCTCTCCTGCAATATTGATATTAAGTTCCTGTTGCTTTTTTCCGACTTTTCCTCAACGTCTGCCAGAACTTCTCCAAGATAATCTCCGTTTCTATTTTTCCTATATCCTCCTACGATGGTTCTGAACGCATCGTTGAATATAAGACCACAGTTCAAAAGCATCAGCAGCTGATCGTTAAAGCCGGGGAGCGATCTGATAATCATTTCGTCCCTGCGCACTCTCTTGTCATATTCCTTTTTTCTGATATCGAAGTACATGATAAATATAATCATGAACGGAATAACTATGAGTAAAACGGAATTGTAATTTCTCACTCTTTCCCAATATAATCGCGTGTCGTTCGAAACTTTCGCGGGCAGGATCACCGTCTTTTCTCCCGAGTCGCCGATCTTATCAACCGTACTTCTTATCACATTCGTCAGTTCGCTTTCCGGATCGGTTTTTTCAATGATTCTCTTCTCCTTATCGACTTTCCCGTTAAGCGTGACCGTTACACTTTCCTCTACGGCTTTTGCGCCTTTTTTCGCTCTGACCTTAAGCGGGTACGAGACAAAATCCTTGTTCGTTTTTCTCGTTATTCCGATTAGATTTCCTTTCTTGTCAACAATATATTTTTCTCCTCCGCTTGCGTCCTTATAAAACAATATCCCTATGACCACGAGAGTGCCCGCAATTAAAAGCATCAACTTACCCCGGGTTTCTTTTCTGCAAAGGAATCTTTTCAGATTCTTCCACTCCGCCAAAACGTCCACTTTCATACTTCTCCTCCGATCCCCGTCGCCACGTCTGAATCCTTTGCCTAAAATTCGGCTCGAACTATTCCACCATTCTTCTACCGGCGCATACCGGCGCAAATTTTAAATTTCAATATCGGTAATCCTCTCCATCATCCTATATGCAGCAAACACGCCGCCCAAAGCCGCCGACATTGCAATTCTGCCTTCCGCTGTCTGATACATTACGGAAAGATATTCGGGAGAAAGAAGTCGTAAAAACAGAATCACGATTATGGGCATGAACGTTATTATTCTCCCCTCAAACTTCCGTTGGCTCACAATCTGCTTTATTTCTTTCTCTATTTCAATCTTTTGACTTATAATATCCGATGTCTTGTGTATGGCTGACACGAAATCTCCTCCGCTTCTAAGGCATGACTCATATACTCTGACAAATGTTTTGATATCTTCTATATCCGCCCGCCCGGCAAAATTACCGAGTGCTTCGGTAACACTGCCGTTCATACTTTCCACTTCCGCCAGCACGCGATTTATTTCTATGATGATCAGGTCTTTCCCGGAATATATTTTCAGCAATTCTTGTCTCGCTTCTCTAATTCCTTCTTCCATATGTCTTCCCGTTGATAGGGATGATGCGATGCACGACAGAAAATCTCTGAACTGTATAATCAATATTTCTTTGTTTTTCCGCAAAATCAAATCGTCCACATACCTTTGCGCCGGTCTGTACAAAACAATTGTAAATACCGCCGTCATAAACGTGTTGTAGAACAGTATTCCGATTCCCGCCGTGAAAAGCGCCAGCGCCACGATTACACACATCCTCCTTGCGGGCGAGGGATCAAGACCCGAAATTCCCGCTTTCACACACCTCTCACTCATAATTATCCCCTTCACAATCTGACACTTTCCGTCGGAGTTCTTAACATCAGCTTCTGTGTATTTATGAGTTCATTACCGGTACTGACGAGTTCTTTATCTTTATTGAGCGCAAACAGCGGATTTAAAAGGTAGTTCCCCGCTTTGAATCCCGTAAGTTCCTGAACTTCCATCACTTTTCTTCTGCCGTCACAGAATCTTCCCAGGTGAACGAATATGTCCATGCCCTCTATTATCTGTGCTCTTATGGTATCTATAGGAAGTTCCGCGGACATCAGATACATCGTCTCAAGTCTCCTCAGCATCCCTTCCACGGAATTCCCGTGTCCCGTTGACATACTACCGTCATGACCCGTGTTCATCGCCTGCAGCATATCCGCAACTTCTTTCCCTCTCACCTCTCCCACTATGATTCTGTCGGGTCTCATCCTTAGACTGGTTCTTATCAACATGTCCATCGATACTTTTCCCTTGCCCAGTGTATTTGAATTGCGGCACTCCATCTGCACTATGTTTTCTATCTGAGAAAGATCAAGTTCGCGGGAATCCTCTATTACTATGACTCTCTCCTCCCTCGGTATATAGTCAGATAAAGCATTTAAAAAGGTAGTCTTCCCCGACGATGTGCCGCCGCTTATAAAGATGTTATATCCCGCTCTTACCAACATCTTGAGGAAGTCTCCACATTCGCGGGTCAACGTTCCGCTTTTCGTCATCGTCGCTATGGATATATGTTCTTTGGAAAATTTTCTTACCGTAAGAGATGCTCCGTCAAGTGATATGTTTCCAAATACGGCATTGACCCTTGAGCCGTCGGGCAGCCTCGCATCCAATATCGGATTCAGTTCATTTATCTCGCGATGAACGGAAGCCGCGATATTTCTCATTATCTCTTCAAGTTCTTCCTGACTTTCAAATACGGCGTCTTCTCTCCTTATTCCGTCCGCTCTTTCCGTGAATATCTCTCCGTAACCGTTCACCATCACTTCGCTGACCTTTTCATCCCTTATAAACGGTTCCAGTATCCCGAGTTTGCTTCTCATCCTGTATCGTATCCAGTTCGAGATCTCCCTGCATTCATTTACCGGCGTTTTGCCGTCTAAAATCGTCCTGTTTAAAAGCTCTTCGAATTCCGTGTCCGATATATCGGGGTTCTCTTTTACCGCCTCCGCCACAAGCCTGTACTTGACCGTCCTGTTCTCGTGTACGCCTTCCATCTTCTCTCCCTTTACTAAACGCCTGCGTTGAGTTTTTCAAACTTATACACGAAGTTCAGCATTCCTTTGCCGTATTCCGAATTTAAGTTCATTGCAATTCTGCCGTCAGTTCTTATGAATGCACTTCTGTCGTAAGGTATATTTTGACTCATTTCATAGCCGCAGAACTCGCCAACGGCATAATTATTGATCTCCATCAGACGTACTCCCGCATTTTTCAAAATCGAGGTCACATCTTCCGACAATATATCGCAAGCGTTCATTTTGCCGCTTTTTACCATGACGATACAGTCCGCCTTCTCGGCCGTTTCTCTGTTTCTACTTGAAAAATCACACCCGAAGTCCAGAAAGATGTAATTGTAGTTCATCTTCTCGTCTATGACGGAAATCAAATTACAGATATCCTCACAGCCGGCATTTTCGATAAAGTCGTCCAAACGCCCTCTTATTATATGATCGGGTGAATCCCGGCTTATAAACTTCTCCGGTGCGAAGATTTTGTTCTCCTGAAGCATAAAAAACATTTCCTGAGAATTTCCCCCGCCTTGACGACGGAAATAGGTTTCGGATGTGTCGAGGCTCTGTAAATTGAAATACAGCGCTCTTTCTCCGAAATTTGCTCCCGCGATCGCGGCTATTGAAACGATTGACGATGTAACGCCGCAGCCCCCCGAACTTCCGAAAAAACCTATTACCTTTGTCCCCATGCGGTTATTGCGGGAAGTTTTAATTTTTCCGGATCCCGGAACGCTCATGTTCACATATCCGGTATCCGCAATCGTAAGTATCTTTCTCCTTATCTCTCTGCTATCCTCAAATTTATATATAAAGTTCGGTTTATCTGTACGGCTTGATATTTTTTCCGTAAGGAAAAGTGATTTCCCCTTGAAGTTCACATTTTCCGCTTCCGATTTGTCAGTAAGAAGTACGTCACATTCCCGCGCGTTCTCAACGTGAACCTGAAAATCTCCCCCTTGTCTTGAAATGCCCCTTGCCAGAGCAATGGCAAAATCTCTGTCCTTAAGTTCGATCCCTATATGTATAACTGCCATTTCCTTCTACCTGTATAGCTGCGCTATCTATGCTGACATTCTCACCGCACCGATGTTCCTGCCGTATATACGCCATCACTGCATCAATGTTCTTTCTGTATCCCCGTTCCGCTCGTGATACTGTCTTCCTGAATTCACCTTAACAACTTCCCCATAGAGTGTCAACCATTATTTTCCATTAGATATATTTTCATACAATTCCCTTACGGGTATTGACAAATATCCGCCGGAAGGTTAGAATTACGTCAGTTAAATATCTTCGGGGCAGGGTGCGATTCCCTACCGGCGGTAAAAGCCCGCGAGCCTGCATGGCATGATTCGGTGAAATTCCGAAGCCGACAGTATAGTCTGGATGAGAGAAGAAATGAAAAAGATGATGTTTTTGTCTGGCCTCGGAATCTTTCCGAGGTCTTTTTTCTCACCCGAAGCTATGGATTCCGGTCTTTTTATTTCTTTTTATTGAGTGGAGAATTTTATGGAAACCGAAAAGAATAACGGACTATATGAACGGGAAGACGAAAAACTATATGAACGGGAAAACGAAAAGTATATGGATTTTGCCGTAGAACTTGCAAAAAAAGGCGCAGGCGCGGTCAATCCCAATCCTCTTGTAGGCGCAGTCATAGTCAAGGACGGCGAAGTGATAGGAGCGGGATTTCACGAGAAATACGGCAGCCTGCATGCCGAGCGAAATGCCTTGCTTTCCTGCAAACAAAAGCCTGAAGGCGCAGTCATGTATGTGACTTTGGAGCCGTGCTGTCACCACGGAAAGACTCCGCCCTGCACTCAGGCGATAATCGAAAGCGGAATTTCCGAGGTCGTAATCGGTTCTTACGATCCAAATCCTCTCGTTTCGGGCGGTGGCATCAAAGTTTTGAAAGATGCGGGGATCCGTGTCACGACAGACTTTTGCCGTGAAAAATGTGACAAGCTTAATTCTGTCTTCTTCCACTATATTTCAACCAAAACACCTTATGTGACCTTGAAGTACGCCATGACACTGGACGGAAAAATTGCGACCAAAGCAGGACTGTCAAAGTGGATTTCCTGCGAAGAATCGAGGATCCACACACATAGATTCAGAACCGAAAACATGGGGATAATGGTCGGAGTAAACACTGTTTTAAAGGACGACCCCGAACTTACCTGCAGAAATTCCCCCGGTATTTCACCGATCAGAATCGTGTGTGACACACACCTGAAAACGCCTTTGACATCCAAGCTTGTGCAAACAGCGGGTGAAGCTCCGGAGCAATGCCGAACCCCCCGCACCATCATAGCGACGGCAGTAAAAAATGAGAGCCTGCTGGCGCCGTACAAAGAGGCAGGCGTTGAAATTCTCCGGATTGAAGAAGATAAGGATAACCATATATCGTTGAAGTCTTTGATGCGACAATTGGGAGAAAGAAAAATTGACAGCGTAATTCTGGAAGGCGGCGGCACCCTCGCATGGTCTGCGCTCAACACCGGTATCGTGAACAGAGTTCAAGCCTATATTTCGCCGAAGGTATTCGGTGGCGATGCGGCGCCGACTCCCGTTGCGGGTCGCGGCGTGACTCACCCCGATGATGCTTTTAAGTTTAAAAACATAAAAACCGAACAAATAGGCGACGACATTTTCTGGGAAGGAGAAATTGAGAATGTTTACGGGAATCATTGAAGAAGTGGGAACGGTAAAAGCCGTGCGGAGAGGTTCCGGCGAAGCGAAACTGGTGATTTCCTGCCGCACCGTATTGGGGAAAAAGCTCTCCATGGGACGTGCAAATACTATTGAATCCCCGACACACATCGGCGACAGCATCTCGGTCAACGGCGTATGCCTTACCGTCACGGAGCTGAAAAGCGATACCTTTATCGCAGACGTCATGCCGGAAACTTTCTCAAGATCCAATCTCAACGATTTGCGTCCGGGCAGCAAGGTTAATCTTGAGCGAGCCATGCCCTGCAACGGACGATTCGGCGGACATATAGTTTCGGGACATATAGACGGTATCGGAAAAATATCCTCCATGACACGTGATAAAAATGCGGTTCTCGTGGGAATTACCGCTTCACCCGGGATAGTCAAATACATAGTTGAAAAAGGTTCTGTGGCGATCGACGGCATCAGCCTTACGGTGACCGAGGTTTCTCAGAAAGCTTCTCAGGGTGAATTTCGGGTTTCCGTCATTCCTCATACATTCTCTGAAACGTCACTTTCAGGGAAAAAACACGGAGACACGGTCAATCTGGAAACCGATATGATCGGTAAATACGTGGAACGGCTACTGCAGACAAACTAATAGTAGACAACTGTTTACAATAGATTTTTCCGGTTAGCGCATGAACGGTAAGTATGATAGAGGTTTCTTGTCGGTTAGCGCATGAACGGTAAATGTGAAGGTTTCTACCGGTCAACACATTAATGGAAAGGAAGAACGATGAATACAAAAGGAAAAGAAAAATTTGAGTTCAGCAGCATCGAGGATGCTCTGAGCGATCTCAAAAAAGGAAAAATAATCATCTGCACAGATGACCCCGACAGGGAAAATGAGGGTGACTTTATATGTGCGGGAGAATTTGCGACAACCGAAAACATCAACTTCATGGCAATGCACGGCAGAGGACTGATCTGCATGCCGGTAAATCGCGAGATATGCAATCAACTTAATCTCACGCAAATGGTATCGGAAAATACCGATAACCACGAAACCGCCTTCACGGTCTCAATAGATCACATAGATACGAGCACAGGCATTTCCGCGGAAGAGCGCGGGCTTACCACCCGCATGGTGGCAAACGGGAAGTGCAAGGCCACGGATTTCAGGCGACCGGGTCACAACTTCCCTCTCCTTGCCAAGGATGGCGGTGTACTTGAGAGAAACGGTCATACGGAGGCTACCGTCGATCTGCTTCTGCTTGCGGGGCTCAAACCCTGTGGCATATGTTGTGAAGTCATGGACGACGACGGAACCATGATGAGGACGCCTAAATTAAAAAAGCTGGCTCAGAAGCACGATCTTAAGTTCATATCCATAAAAGCCCTTCAGGATTACAGAAAAAAACACGACATTCTGGTCAAGAAGGTAGCGGATACCAAGCTTCCGACACGATACGGCGACTTCCGCGCCATCGGTTTTATAAATCGTTTGAACGGCGAGCACCACGTAGCGCTTGTCAAGGGCGATATAGGAGACGGCAAGGATGTGCTTTGCCGAGTACATTCTGAATGCCTTACGGGAGACGCTTTTGCTTCATCAAGATGTGACTGCGGTCAGCAGCTCGCCTCGGCTCTTTCCCAGATAGAAAAAGAAGGACGCGGAATTCTCCTGTACATGAGACAGGAGGGACGCGGCATAGGACTGATCAACAAATTGAAAGCCTATGAACTTCAGGATAAAGGCATGGATACAATGGAAGCAAACATAGCGCTCGGTTTCCCCGCGGATTTAAGGGAATATTACATAGGCGCCCAGATTCTGAGAGAACTTGGAGTCAAAACCATGCGTCTTCTGACCAACAATCCTGAAAAAGTGTATCAGCTTGAGGCTTTCGGCATCGAAATTATATCAAGAGTTCCAATTCAGATGGAGGCCACCGCCCACGATCTGTTCTATCTGAAGACCAAGCAGAAAAGAATGGGACACATACTGGACTATTGAGACATCGGCAATCAATTTCCCTGATTTGCCGAACTCGCATCAATATATTTTAAACACACGGAGGTAGAGAATGAAAATTTATGAAGGTAAACTGGTATCCAAAGAGGCGAAGATAGCAATCGTCTGCGGCAGATTCAACGAACTTGTCACATCAAAACTTTTAAGCGGCGCCCTTGACGGACTGAAACGTCACAACGTGCCCGACACCAATATAGAAATCGCATGGTGCCCGGGAGCTTTTGAGATTCCGCTGATAGCCAAGAAACTCGCGATGAGCGGCAAATACGATGCGGTGATCTGTCTCGGCGCGGTAATAAGAGGAGCAACGTCTCACTATGACTATGTTTGTTCGGAAGTGTCAAAAGGCATAGCCAATGTGAGCCTTGAGAGCGGCGTGCCGGTAATGTTCGGGATTCTCACCACCGACAGCATAGAACAGGCCCTTGAAAGAGCGGGAACCAAGGTGGGTAATAAAGGTTTTGACTGTGCGGAAAACGCCATCGAAATGGTCAATCTGATCAATGAGATAAAATAGCATGAACAAGGTCCTGATATTCACATCTTTCGTATACAACATCGCCAAAACGCGGATCAAAGCGGACGAATTTGATTGCGTAATCTGCGCGGATGGCGGTCTTACCGTTGCGAAAACTCTGGGGATCACTCCGGACATCCTGATCGGCGACTTCGATTCAACGAAACTGCCGCAATGCGACAATATAATCAGGCTTCCCATGGAAAAAAACATGACAGACACCGAAGCCGCGATCGATCTCGCAATCTCAAAAGGCTATACGGACATAACGATTCTGGGAGGTCTCGGCGGACGATTCGACCATACCATGGGAAATATAGGCATGCTCGCAAAGCATCTCGACAGGGATAAAAAAGTATGCATAGTAGACGGTTCCAACAAGGTATTCATGCTCCTTCCCGGAACGTACGACATAGAGAAAAGTTCCTATAAATATCTCGGACTTGTTTCCTACGGGAAAGAGTGTGAAAATCTCAGCATCTCGGGGGTAAAATATCCACTTGAGGATTACCGCCTGCCCAACGACACAACACTGGGTGTAAGCAATGAAATTCTTGAAAATACGGCGAGACTTTCGTTTACGTCGGGAAAACTTCTGCTCATTCAGTCAAACGATTGAACCTGACCGCAAATTCGCGGAGCAGGTCCCGGTAGCGGCGAAAGTTGCCTTTATTTTGCGGATTATCAGCGGTTTGGCAGATTTAGCCTGACCGCATCGTTCAGGAATCCGTTCTTGAAATACATCTCACAAAGTGTTATATTTATTGCGTGCAAGGCGGACTTTACACGAGCCGATCGCACACACCTTTTATACAGGTTATTTTACTTTTGTCCAGTAAAGGAGATATGAAATGTACGAAAACATCAAGTATGAAGTCAAGGGCAATATCGGATACTTGACCATCAACAGACCCAAGGCACTTAATGCACTGAATACAGATGTACTGAGTGAACTTTCTTCCGTCCTCGGTGAAATCGAATCAAACGACGATGTCAAAGCTGTAATCCTCACCGGTGAGGGCAAAGCGTTCGTTGCGGGCGCGGACATAGCCCAGATGAAAGATCTCAATGCGGTCGACGGAAGATCCATGATGCTCGCCGGACATAAGGTGATGAATGCCATCGACAGAATGCCAAAACCGTTTATTGCGGCAGTCAACGGTTTTGCTCTCGGAGGCGGTTGCGAACTTGCTATGGCGTGCGATATCCGCATCGCTTCTGACAAGGCGAAATTCGGTCAGCCCGAGGTTGGACTCGGCATAATTCCGGGCTTTGGCGGAACGCAGAGACTTGCCCGCTTAGTCGGCAAAGGACTCGCGAAATATCTCATTTACACTGCGGAACTTATAGATGCCGATGAAGCCATGCGCATTGGACTCGTTGAAAAGGTTGTACCTGCGGAGGAACTCATGGCCGCAAGTGAAAAGGTGGCTTCCGCAATCGTTTCCAAAGCTCCTGTCGCCGTGGCTCAGGCGAAGGTTGCCATAAACGAAGGAATGGATATGAATCTGCATTCAGGCTGCCATCTCGAAGTTGAAGCCTCAACGGTCTGCTTCGGTTCTGAAGATAAATTTGAGGGAATGTCGGCATTCCTTGAAAAGCGTAAAGCCGAATGGAAAAATAAATAGCGGCTGCCCGATAAGTCCTCGCCGGACTTATCGGGGTCGGGAGCAGCATATGTTCCCGACCCCGCAGGTTCATCACCGAATACAAATGAACCTGCGGCAGCCGCCTGAGCGGTGCCGGCACCCGTAACCGATCAGGTGCCGGCATTTTATTTTGTCATCTTTACTTTACGCCGTTACTTCCGTTTCGTGATATGCAGCACCACTTCCGCTTCCGGGTGTCGGCGCTCGCTACATGTTTATCACTCCTATGGTCAGCATCATTACCAAGGCTCCCGCCGCGCAGACTCCCAAAAGGATCATGGGAACCGCATCTTTCAACCTCATCTCGAGCATTGCGGCGACCAGCGCCCCCGTCCATGCTCCTGTCCCCGGCAGCGGAACGGCTACCAGTATGAACAATCCCAGCTTTTCATACTTTCTCACCGTATCGGCTTTACTGTCAGCTCTTTTTTCTATTTTCCTTATGAAGTCATCTATCTTATGATGTTTTTCCCTTAAAAACTTAAAGATCTCTCTTATAAAGACGATGATAAACGGTACAGGTATCATGTTTCCGATCACAACCAGAACATATATGAGCCATGGATTGAGGTCGTGAGTAACGGCAAAGGGTATCGCAGCTCTCAGTTCAGCCACAGGAGCCATAGAAATCAGTACGGTCATCAGAATTTTATCCATATACATGCTTCCTGTTCGTTTTAATCTGAACCACCACTCCTACAATCATCAGCACGAGGATCACACATGTGACAAGCATCGGTTCCTCTTTTGCAAAATCGACAAATATCTTGCGGTTTAAATGCTTTACCGTCGTCTGCGGCGAAGATCCGATATTATTGCTCAACGTCCTGTAATTGAGAATCATATACATACACGGCAACGAAAACAGCGACGCGCCGTTTGCGGCGGTGGAAACCGTAATCATTATATCCACCGATTTGAGAAACAGAATCACCATAGCAACTATTATCAGCGCAAAAACCGCATACTTATATTTTTCGATTTCCTCAGGCAAAAAAGGACTTACCAGCCTCGCCGCTACGACGCCTGCTATAACTCCGAAAATGACAATGCCCGCCTTGATTATGAATCCCGTTATCAGCGCAACCACTGCCCCGCAAAGAGCCGCTATTATCAACTCCGAATTTTTCGTTCCGAGTTTTCCTATCACCATATTGAACGTAAACAGAAAGCAGCTCAGGGTCACCATGGGTTTAAACAGATCCCGCCCTTTAAAAAGCAGCAGTCCTCCAATTACGGTCAGTACCGCCGTATACAAAAATAATTCCAGCATTTCTACCCCTTTTAACCGTTTTTCAAAGAAACTTAACGCCGAAGCAGATGCTTCGTTTTGCGGTCGCCTTCTAAAAAAGCTGCAACACCGACCCGACGCAGGGCTATGTTACAGCTTTAATCTCTAAAGGTTCGTTAACCTAAAATTCCGTTTCCGAACAGTGGCGCAAACACCAATGACACGATAGTCATGAGTTTGATCAGAATGTTTATGGACGGACCGGAAGTATCCTTGAAAGGATCGCCTACAGTATCGCCCACAACCGCCGCTTTGTGTGTTTCTGAGCCTTTACCGCCGTAATTGCCTTCTTCCACATACTTCTTTGCATTATCCCATGCTCCGCCTGCGTTTGCCATCATGATGGCGAGAAGAACACCTGATGCCAGCGCTCCGGCAAGCATGCCGCCGAGAGCATCCGAGCCGAGAATGAAGCCGACCGCCAAAGGAGATACGATTGCCATAAGTCCCGGAATCATCATTTCTCTCAGCGCCGCCGTTGTGGAGATGTCAACGCATCTCGTGTAGTCGGGTTTCGATGTGCCCTCCATTATTCCCTTATCCTCGCGGAACTGTCTGCGGACTTCTTCGATCATATTGTTTGCGGCCTTTCCCACCGAATTCATGGTGAGAGCCGAGAATATGAACGGAAGCATTGCCCCCACAAACAGACCTATGATAACTATCGGATTCAAAAGATCTATGGACTGAAGATGAGCCACCGCAGCAAACGATACGAACAGCGCAAGCGCCGTAAGCGCAGCCGAACAGATTGCAAAACCCTTTCCTATTGCGGCCGTCGTATTGCCGACGGAATCGAGTTTGTCGGTGATGTTTCTCACTTCCTCGGGGAGTTCCGACATCTCCGCGATACCGCCGGCGTTGTCGGAAACAGGACCGTAAGCATCTACGGCAACGGTGATTCCCGTAATCGAGAGCATGCCCACAGCCGAAAGTGAAATTCCGTATACTCCCGCAAAGTGGAAAGCAACGTATATACCTATCGCAATACAGATTATAGGCCAGAGGGTGGACATCATTCCCACTCCCAAACCGCTTATTATAGTCGTTGCGGAACCCGTCTGAGACTGATCCGCAATTTTCTTTACACTCCCGAAATCAGCCGATGTATAAACCTCGGTCAACTTACCTATTGCCACGCCGACAACCAGTCCCGCGATAATTGCATACGCATAATTCATGCTTCCGAGCATATATCTGCTGAGGAATATCGATGCGACGATAACTATTACGGCACTTATGTACGTGGCCATATCCAGAGCTTTTGCCGGATTTGAATTATTGTCACCGCCTCTTACGCAAAGAATCGCTACTACGGAAGCCACAAGACCGATAGCCGCAAGGATCAGAGGAAACATCGCAGCCTGCGTCTCCGAGAAATTGCTTCCGATTCCCGCTTTTTTAACGGCAACCGCCGCAAGGGTAATCGCCGAAATGATCGAACCCACATACGACTCGAAAAGGTCCGAACCCATACCTGCGACGTCACCTACGTTGTCGCCCACGTTATCCGCGATAACCGCAGGGTTCCTCGGGTCGTCCTCAGGTATTCCCGCTTCAACCTTGCCGACAAGATCGGCTCCGACGTCCGCGGCCTTTGTATATATACCGCCGCCCACTCTTCCGAAAAGAGCCATGGACGATGCGCCGAGACCGAAGCCCGTAACACATTCAACCAGGGTTGCCAGATCGAGAACGCACACGATCGCGCCAAGTCCCAAAAGACCCAGACCGGCAACGCAAAGTCCCATTACGGATCCGCTTCTGAACGCCACCTTGAGCGCCTTGGACATTCCCTTTTCCTGCGCGGCAGCGGCAGTTCTTACATTACCCAAAGTCGCGACGTTCATTCCAAAGAATCCCGCCAGTACGGAAAGCAGAGCACCGCACACATAAAGAATGCCGGTTTCTTTGTTTATGAACACTCCGAGAAGTACAGCCATGCAAACGATAACCACGAACATGAACTTGTACTCTCTCTTAAGAAATGCGAACGCTCCTTCTCTGATGAACCCGGATATTTCCTTCATCCTTTCATTTCCCTCATTGCACTTTTTTATCCAGCCGGCAAGACCAAAGGCCACAACCAGCGCAATCACGGCGCAAAGAGGGGCAATAAACTTCAACTCCATATAATACCTCCTAAGATTTAACGCTATATAGGAGGAGCCAAATAAGCACCTCCTTGCGAAAAAAAATATAAACTTAATGAATAAAAATTATCTGCCGACAGTTACGAGGATCAGCGACAGAACTATGAAGAGAACCGCCGTAACAATAGTGATCCTGTTCAGGATCCCCTGATAGCCGCGTCCCTTTTTCTTTCCGAAGAGCTGTTCAGCTCCGCCCGCGATGGAACCGGAAAGACCGTCACTGTTTCCTTCCTGAAACAGTACGCTCAAGATAAGTATAACGCTTACAACGGCAAGAATAACCATCAATACTGTATGCATAAAAACACTCCTTATTTTTTCTGTAACCACATTACAATATCACACCGCACTTTAAAAATCAAGTCCGGTAACAATATTTTGCGCTGAGATCCGTTAAAAATTAACAATATCCATAAATGTATCGGCTTTTAGACTTGCACCTCCGACCAACGCTCCGTCGATTTCGGGCATATTCATTATCTCGGTCGCATTGTCCGGCTTGACACTGCCCCCGTACTGAATCGTAACCTTGTCACAGGTTTCTTCATCATATAACTTTTCTATAGTTCTTCTTATATACGAGCACATTTCTTCAGCCTGCCCGGGTGTCGCCGTTTTGCCGGTGCCTATCGCCCATATCGGTTCGTAAGCAACCACCAATTTAGACACATCCTCGGCGGAAAGTCCGTTAAGATCCGCCTCAAGCTGTGCGAAAACCACCTCTTTTTCCCTGCCTGCCTCACGTTCCCGAAGTTTTTCTCCGACACAAAGGATGGGAACTATCTCACTGTCCCCGAAGATTTTTTTCAGTTTCCTGTTGACGGTTTCATCCGTTTCATTGAAATACTCTCTTCTCTCGGAGTGTCCCACTATACAATAGTCAACGCCCACATCCTTCAGCATGCGCAACGAAATTTCCCCCGTGAAGGCTCCCTCGTCCTCAAAATGCACGTTCTGAGCGCCGACTCCGACCCCTGTTCCCTCAAAAGCTTTCCTGAGGGTGTCCAACAAAGTGTATGGAGCGCATACGGCCGTTCGCACATCCGTATCCTTATAAATTTTTTTGAAACTCTCGGCAAACTGCAACGCCTCTTCTCTCGTTTTGAACATCTTCCAGTTTCCGGCTATGAATGGAATCCTCATGATAAAATCAGCTCCTTATTTATCCTCTATAACATTTATTCCCGGAAGAACCTTTCCCTCAAGGAATTCAAGAGAAGCGCCTCCGCCCGTCGATATGTGCGACATCTTGTCCGCCAGCCCGAATTTCTCAACGGCCGCCGCAGAATCACCGCCCCCGATTATCGTTACGGCGCTGCTTTCGGCAAGAACTTCGGCAATGGCTTCGGTTCCCTTTTCAAATGTCTTCATCTCGAACACTCCGACAGGACCGTTCCAGACCACGGTAGCGGCTTTCTTCAGTTTACTGCCGTAAAGTTCAATGGTTTTGGGACCGATGTCAAGCCCCATGTAATCCGGCGGAATCTTGTCAGCATCGAACACCGCCGTTTCCGCACCGTCGGAAAACTCCTTTGCGCACACGATATCGACAGGAAGCAGAAGCGGCACTCCCGCAGTCCTTGCTTCATCCATGAGTTTTTTCGCGAGATCTATACTGTCTTCATCGAGTATGGATTTTCCCGTTTCATAACCCATGGCCTTATAGAATGTATACGACATTCCTCCGCCTATTATGAGCGTGTCCACATTTTTGAGCAGGCTTTTGATGACGGGAATCTTGTCTCCGACCTTTGCACCGCCCATAACGGCAACAAAAGGCCGTTCGGGATTTTCAACGGCGTTGCCGAGGAACTTCACTTCTTTTTCTATAAGAAATCCCGAAACCGCGGGAATGTAATCCGCTATCCCCGCAGTTGAAGCGTGCGCTCTGTGAGCCGTTCCGAAAGCTTCCTGAACGAATAATTCGGCAAGCGACGCCAATTCTTTCGCAAATCCGGGATCGTTTTCGGTTTCCTCTTTCCGGAAACGTACATTTTCAAGCAAAAGTATTTCGCCCGGCTTTAACTCCGCGACTCTTTTTCTGACTTCATCGTCCACAACTCTTTCCGACGGCGCAAATCCCACCTTTCTTCCCATGCACTCCGAAAGTCTTTCGGCAACGGGTTTAAGTGAGAACTCAGCCTTCGGTTCTCCTTTAGGCCTTCCAAGGTGGGACAGCAGTATCACCGCAGCTCCGTGTTCAACCAGATACTCTATCGTCGGCAGAGCCGCTCTGATTCTCGTGTCGTCGGTAATTTCGCCGTCTTTCATGGGAACGTTGAAATCACAACGTACTATAACTCTTTTATTATTGACGTCAACATCTCTTACTGTTTTTTTCATAAATTTTCTCCCGAATAATCTCGATATTCAATGCCTTGACGGCAAATTCCCGAAAGTGATTTTCCCATCGCGTCGAAACGCGGCATCGCACTGCCTGCGGAAATGTAGCCGCTATCTATTATCAACCTCATACATGTGTCTAATCAACTCAAGGGTTTTGCATGAATATCCATATTCGTTGTCGTAATAGGCGATGAGTTTGAAAAATCTGTCGTTAAGTTCAATTCCCTCTCTCGCGTCGAAAATCGAAGTGTTGGGATCTCCTATAAAATCTCCGGAAACCACCTCGTCATCCACGTATTCTATAACACCGCTCAGGTAAGTCTTTGACGCCTCTTCGACCGCTTTCTTGATTTCCTCGTAAGATGTGGCTTTCACGGTTATCACATTGAGGTCCACAACGGACACATCTGCGGTAGGCACACGATATGAGATTCCCGTCATCTTGCCTTTCAATTCCGGAATCACAAGTCCGACCGCCTTTGCCGCACCCGTAGTTGACGGAATCACATTACCGAAAACACTTCTTCCCGTTCTCCAGTCTTTCTGTGAACGCGCATCCACAACCTTTTGCTTTGCTGTAGCCGCATGTATGGTAGACATCAGGCCCTGGTCTATCCCGAAATTATCGTTGATAACCTTGCAGAGAGGCGCAAGACAGTTTGTCGTGCAGGAAGCGTTCGAAACGACCTTCATATCGGATTTATATTCATCGGAATTGACCTTGTAAACAAATGTCGGAGTTTCCTTGTCCTTTGCCGGCGCGGTGATTATAACCTTTTTCGCCCCTCCGTGATTTATGTGAATCATGCCCTTTTCCGTCGTGTTGTAGGCTCCCGTTGCCTCAACTATGTATTCCGCGCCGCAACTACTCCACGGAATATTCTGCGCTTCGGATTCGCTGAACACCGGCACTTTCTTTCCGTCTATTACAATTCCGTCTTCATATCTGTCCAACTCTCCCGGGAAACGACCGAATGTGGAATCATATTTGAGCATGTAAACCATGTAATCCAAATCGGCATTCCTTACATTGATGCCGCAGATATCTATATCCGGCATGTCCATAGCCGCACGTACAATAACTCTTGCGATTCTCCCGAATCCGCTAATTCCTACCTTAATCGCCATCTCAATTTTCTCCTTTCGGCATAAATAAAGTATTTAATATATCCATCCTATCCTTAAGGACATTCAGGCCAATCAATAACGTCGCCTTTTTGAAGAAGACACTATTCCCAGTTCTTCCCTGTACTTTGCGACTGTCCTTCGAGAAATGTCGATCCCCCTGCTCTTCAGCAGATCTGCAATTTCCCTGTCACTGTAAGGTTTTTTCGGGTCTTCCCCGCAAACCACATCTTTCATTATAAACTTAACGCTGCTTGATGACAATCCCTCACCGTCACCTGCCGACGAAATTTTGCTCGGAAAGAAATATTTTAATTCAAATACGCCCTCCGGAGTTTGAATGTATTTACCGTTTATTGCCCTGCTCACGGTAGATTCATGCATGTTCAGGCTGTTTGCGACCTGCTTAAGCGTAAGGCTCTTAAGGGATTCTTCTCCTCCATCGAAAAAATCCCTCTGGGCCTTCAGTATCTCCCCGGTAACTTTGAAAAGAGTTTCCCTTCTCCTCTGAATGTTTTTGATAAGCCACTGTGCGGAATTGAACTTTTCATTAAGATATTTGTTTAGAGCCCGGTCTTTCTTTGCGTTCAAGAGAAGGTCCTTATAATAGGCGCTTATTCTCAGTGTCGGCAGTTGTGAATCATTTACGGAAATCACATATTCCTCGTCGATCTTTTCCAGTTTGAGGTCGGGGATCACATATTTGATTTCCTCCGCAGAACCGGCAAAACTGCGTCCCGGTTTAGGTTCAAGGCTCTTGATAAGATCCACGGCAGACTGTGCTTCCTCAGGTTTTATCGCAAGTTCAGATGCGATCTTCGCTATCCTGTTTGCCGCAACGTCCTCCAGCATGTACCTTATTATATGAGATATTTCCTCCGTCAGTCCGCCCGTAACGGTAAGCTGTATTTCAAGGCATTCCTCAATACTGCGCGCTCCGACGCCGTAAGGTTCCATGTCGTGTATGTACTTCAGTACTTCTTCCACCTCATCTTCCGAAACCCCGGCGATCCCGGCAATTTCGGCGTTCGAATCCTGCAAATAGCCGTTGTCGTCTATTTCTTCTATTATATAAACCCCTGTTCTCTTTTCCCTCTCATTCAGATCAAGAAAACTCAACTGTTCCAGTAAAAACTCGCGCAGATCCTGTCCCTGTGCGGATATACTCTCGACATAATAATTGTCTCCGCCGTCTTCACCCTTCGGCTCACCGCCGTCAAACCGGTAATCGTCAGGATTGTAATAGTCCTCATCCAAATCCTGCGGAATTTCGCTGTCTTCCGTATCCGGAACTTCATCCTCGGCATTCCCGGCAGTTTCTTCCCTGCTTTCTTCTATGACCGGGTTTTCCAGCAATTCATTTTTTATATAATCCGCAAGCTCAAGGTTGTTCATCTGAAGAATCCTTATTCCTTGGATAAGTCTCGGCGTCATGGATAATTTTGCCTTTTGTTCTGTTGTAAGCTCGTAACCGATCTTCATCATACTCACTCAAAATCACTAAGTCACACTTCTTTAAAACCATACGCGAGGTTGATTCCGTGATCTCCGCATCTTTCCAGGTCGGTCACCATGTCACAGAAAACGACCCCCGCCATAGGTTCGCAATCCGAGGTCATGAGCCTTTCAACGTGGTTGCTCACAAGTCGTGTTTCCATGGAATCCACCTTATGCTCAAGTTCTTCCACTCTGTCGATAGCCGTGTAATCTTCACTTTCAAATATGTCCAGAGCCAGATCGACCTCTTCCAGAACATAGTCCGCCATCTGCTTGAGTTCCCGCCACGCAGCGTCGGTCATCACCACTTTCTTCCTGTTCATTTCTTCGGCATATTCGACGATATTTTCGGCATGGTCGGAAAGCCTTTCTATGTCGGTGATGGATATGGTCATTACAGAAACCTTATGCATATTTTCGCTGTTAAGTTCCAACGCCTTAAATTCAACCATTGCGTCGGCTATGCTGTGGTTGAGTATATTTACGGTTTCTTCCCTCGCTCTTACCGAAGCGGCTTCTTCGGTGCTGTACTTAAAGAAGCATTTCAGCGAATTTCTCAGGTTTTTGGCCGCGATCCTTCCCATTCGCGTCACTTCTCTGTGTGCCTGGTCTATCGCCATTGAAATCGGCATCATCGACAGGTTTATCATGTACTTGATCTGTCTTTCCTCGTTCCTCTCATTTTCCACCGGAAGAACCGGAATGATTTTCTGTGAGAGTTTAATTATCCTGTTTGTAAACGGCAGTTCCACGATTACGGCGATGATGGCGAAGAACGTGTGTGTGTTGGCTATCTGTCGTCCCACATCGTCCGGTGAAAGACTGCATATGAATTTCAGAGTGTCCGGAACCGCATTTATCAACGCAACCAGAATTGCCGCCCTGAAAAGGTTGAACATCAGGTTGAGAACGGCCGTTCTCTTACCGTCGCGGTTCGTGGTCAGAGATGCCAAAAGATTAGGCGTTACCGAGCCTATGGCAGCGCCTATCACTAAGTATACCGCCGTGTTGTAATCCAAAAGTCCTTGTATCGCAAAGGTTTGAAAAATTACCGTAGATGATGATGAACTCTGCAACAGAGCCGTAAACGCCACGCCGAACAGTATGGAAAGCGCCGGATTGTCGAGGTTCGATATAAAATTTATAAATTCTTTGCTCTGAGAAAGAGGCGCTATGGCCAGCTTCATCGTTGCTATTCCGACAAACAGCATTCCGAAGCCCATTATAATTTCGCCTATGTACTTGACCATGCTCTTCTTTATAAAAAGATACATTACCACGCCGAAAAACAAAATCAAAGGAGCGTATGAGCTGAGATTGAATGCAGTTATCTGCGCCGTCACGGTGGTTCCTATATTCGCCCCCATGATAACGCCTATGGCTTGGGTAAGCTTCATAAGGCCCGCATTTACAAATCCTATTACCATTACGTCCGTTGCCGAAGAACTCTGGATCAGGGCTGTCATAAACAATCCCACCAGAACCGCCACATACTTATTCGCGGTCGCCTTCTCCAAAATCGATTGCAGATTGCTGCCCGCCGCATTTCTAAGTCCCGATGACATGATGGTCATGCCGAACAGAAACAGACCCACTCCGCCCAAAAGCGAAAAGATACCCAATATGGTCATGATAACCTCCAGTGTTTTAAGGAAATGGTTTCCCGGTGTATTTTTAATCAAATAATCGGTTCACAGCATACCGCCCCGCGAATTTCCGTGCAGCCGTGAATCAAACCACATATATAATAGCATAAATTGTATTTTAAGCAATTTTATCTTTGCACCTTCTCAATAAATCCACTTCGCACTTATTGTTCACGCATTAATTCATAACTCCTCTATAGTCCTCTATCTAAGGCGTGGAAAATCGAGTTGTCTTAACGCCTCAAAGAGGATAATATTTGCCGAGTTTGCGAGGTTCAGAGATCGTAGCCTCGTGTTTTCGCTCATCGGGATCCTGACCGCGAAATCTTTATTCTTTTCCACAAAATCCTTTGGAAGACCTTGCGTTTCCCGCCCGAACAAGATCATGTCGCCATCTTCATACTTAACATCCGTATATCTCTTTCCGCCTTTGGTTGTCGCCAAAAACATCCTTTTGTCCATGTGCTTTTTCAAAAACTCTTCCAGACTGTCATGAACTTCAAGTTTTACGAAAGGCCAGTAGTCCAGACCCGCTCTGCGAACCGCTTTGCTGTCTATGTCAAAGCCGAGCGGCCTTACCAGATGCAAAACCGAATCTGTCGCCGCACATGTTCTTGCAATATTCCCCGTATTGGGCGGTATCTCCGGTTCAACAAAAACTATATGAAATCCCATTTTTCATTCTCCTCAATGTAATCCTGACTCACACGGCGACCGGCATGCCATCAAAGAAGCATGCAATAAAAAAAGAAACCACCGAACTCAATGTTGGCAGTGGCTTCCAATCCGTTAAGGTGGTGCTCAGTCTCGGAATCGAACCAAGGACACAGGGATTTTCAGTCCCTTGCTCTACCAACTGAGCTAACTGAGCACAACAATAGCGTAAATATTAAACTTTGGTGGGCCACCAGGGACTTGAACCCGGGACCTGCCGGTTATGAGCCGGATGCTCTGACCAACTGAGCTAGTGGCCCACGTCATTTAATGGTCGGGGTGGCAGGATTTGAACCCGCGGCCCACTGGTCCCAAACCAGTTGCGCTACCAAGCTGCGCTACACCCCGAAAAATAATCGGTCAAGATCATCAAATACTCTTTACATATTGTTTTGTTATCGCTGATAGATTTACTTTGTGCAATTATGCTGTTTTAATCAAATGGCAGGGGCAGAAGGATTTGAACCCTCGACACGTGGTTTTGGAGACCACTGCTCTACCAACTGAGCTATACCCCTATAATAAATATGGCGGAGAAGGCGAGATTCGAACTCGCGCGGCCCTAAACGAACCCTAACGGTTTAGCAAACCGTCCTCTTCAGCCACTTGAGTACTTCTCCACAGCTTATTATCGGCGCATAAACGACTCCGTTAATGGCGGAGAGGGTGGGATTCGAACCCACGGTTCTTACGAACACCGGTTTTCAAGACCGGCACCATCAACCGCTCGGACACCTCTCCATACGATCGGCATTCGTAAAATCTTGGTGACCCATCGGAGATTCGAACTCCGGACACCTTGATTAAAAGTCAAGTGCTCTGCCACCTGAGCTAATGGGTCATAAACTGGCTGGGGTAGCGGGGATCGAACCTGCGCATAAGGGAGTCAAAGTCCCTTGCCTTACCACTTGGCTATACCCCAACGATACCGCGTTCCAACATTATATTCTTAAGTAAAAAATGGTGAGCCCGCAGAGATTCGAACTCTGGACACACGGCTTAGAAGGCCGATGCTCTATCCAGCTGAGCTACGAGCCCACACACTTTTAGTGGAGCGGATGATGAGAATCGAACTCACGCCATCAGCTTGGAAGGCTGAGGTTCTACCATTGAACTACATCCGCATGATTGGAGCGGAAGACGAGATTCGAACTCGCGACCCTCGCCTTGGCAAGGCGATGCTCTACCCCTGAGCCACTTCCGCAGACTGGTCGAGGGAGATGGATTCGAACCATCGTAAGCTCAGCTAACGGATTTACAGTCCGCCCCCTTTAGCCACTCGGGCATCCCTCGAAATATTTAATGTATAAATGTATATATAAGAAGTCTTTACGACTTTCTTTTGCCCTGTTCGGTCGCGCTCCGATCCGGAGCCGGTACATTTCTGGAGCTGGCGGAGGGAATCGAACCCCCAACCTGCTGATTACAAATCAGCTGCTCTACCGTTGAGCCACGCCAGCGTAGTGTTTTTTTAAACTTATTTAAAAAAATTGGCGACCAAGACGGGGCTCGAACCCGTGACCTCCAGCGTGACAGGCTGGCATTCTAACCAACTGAACTACTTGGCCACATCCCGCACCGACGTGCTTTTAAAAAACCTGGTGGGCGCTATAGGGCTCGAACCTATGACCCTCTGCTTGTAAGGCAGATGCTCTCCCAGCTGAGCTAAGCGCCCAAATTTTTAAGTTCCGGTTCGTTTCTCTGCTCGACACATTTATAGACTATACATTATCCAAAGTTCTTTGTCAACTATTTTTTTTGGTTTTTTCTTTCACCTTTATTTCCCTGATATTGGTATTTTTACGGATTCAAAACCCCGGCTTATTATCCATTTTTCGTTCATGGCTATGCCGTTTATAATTTCTCTGCAAAACCCTTCTCTTTCCTTTCTGCATGCCACTTCAAAGCGGACCTGATCGGTGTATCGAACATTTCTTATTTGTTCATCGTCTTCAAAACGTACGGACGACAATTTGTTGAAGGTCTTATAATCCAGAATGCCTCCCATTACGACTCGCTCTTCCACATCGCAAAGGGTCGCGGCTTTTATAACGTCTTCCGCAGTCGCCGTATAGGCTCTTATCAGACCGCCCGTACCCAATTTTATTCCACCGAAGTACCTCGTCACTACAAGAGCAACATTGCATATATCCTGAGCAACCATCATGCGCACAATCGGCGCTCCTGCCGTTCCCTGAGGCTCTCCGTCATCGCTTCCCCATTGAATTTCAGATTTGTCGCCTATCACCATCGCAGGGACATTATGTGTCGCGTCCTTATATCTGTTGCGGATATCATTGAAAAATGTCAATGCGCTTTCTCTGCTTTCGCATGGAATGACATTTGCGATGAACTTCGATTTTTCTATCACACGCTCGGCTTCCGCCGCTTTCATTACCGTTCTGTATGGTCGCAAGGTTCCCTCCTGTAGGCACGCAGCCTGCAATAATCCGTCTTTGAAAGTTCCACGTGGAATTCCGTTCCGTCTTCCTCATATTTCATTGAAATAACATTTGTCTTTTCACACAGATAAGAGGATATGTTCCCCTCGCTGTACGGGATCAGGAGTTTCACCCTTACGGTATCGAAAACGCCGCATTCTATCGCATCAAGCAGTTTATCAAAGCCTTCTCCCGTTTTGGCGGAAATATACAGTTTTTCTTCAGGCGCGGGAGTCGTCATAAGTCCCTTCATATTTTCTGTGACCGAAGCGGATTTTTTATTACCGTCCGCCGCAAAACAGGATTCCGCAATGTCCATCTTGTTAAACACCAGGATTCTCCCTGCGCCGGCCACTCCTATCTCATCCAGAACTCTGTTCGTGACCTCCATTTGAAAATGACTTTCTTTGAAACCCGCATCGACGACGTGCAGTATGAGATCCGCATATTTTATTTCTTCAAGTGTGCTTTTGAACGCGTCTATCAGATCGTGAGGCAATCGGCTCACAAAACCCACCGTGTCCGTAAGGATAAATTCACGGTTCGAGTTTAGTCGAATGTTTCTCTTTCTCGTATCAAGGGTAGCAAAGAGCATGTCTTTCTCCCTGACCGATTTTTCTTCTTTCCGCGTAAGGCTCAGAATCCTGTTCATTATGGCGGACTTTCCCGAATTGGTATAACCCACCAGGGCGACAACCGGCACTTCCGATTTACTCATTCTGTTTCTTTGCGTTTCTCTGTTACTCTTCGCCCTTTTCAGTTCCGCCTTTATGTCGTTCATCCGTCTTTCGACGTGGCGCCTGTCGGTCTCCAGTTTCTTCTCTCCCGGTCCCCGCGTGCCTATGCCTCCCCCGGTTCGGGAAAGCGCCTTGCCGAAGCCTGTGAGTCTGGGCATTCTGTATTTCAGCTGCGCCAGTTCAACCTGCAGTTTCCCCTCGGCGGAGTCAGCCCTTTCCGCAAATATATCGAGTATCAGAATCGTTCTGTCAATCACTTTCACGTTCAAGGAGTCTTCAAGATTTCTCAGCTGCATTCCCGTGAGTTCGTCATTGAAAATCACCATGTCCGCTTCCATGTTCTTAACCATCTCGGCAACTTCCATGACTTTACCGCTGCCAATTAAAGTAGCGGCGTTCGGCTTTGACAAAGCCTGCACCGCTACTCCGATAACTTCCACAGAATCCGCTTCAGCCAGCCCTTTGAGTTCCTCCATAGAGTGAGAAATATCCTCGCCTCTCGTAAATCCTACAAGTACCGCTCTATGCCGTTCATGCTCAAGAACCCTGTTGTCTTCTGTGAATTTCAACATTATATTTCGATTTTATCGATTTCGCTTCTGAGGAAGTCATTCGTAATCTTAATCCTCGTTCCTTTCATGCCCAAAGAACGCGATTCGATTACGCCTGCACTCTCCAGCTTACGCAGCGCGTTTACGATCACCGATCTCGTTATTCCTGAACGGTCGGCTATCTTGCTTGCGACAAGCAACCCCTCTTTTCCGTCAAGTTCCATGAAAATCTTTGTCACTGCATCAAGTTCTGAATAGGAAAGCGTTTCCAAAGCCATAACGACAGTGCTTCTCTCTCTGGAATCAGCCTCTTCTTCCATGGTGATGCTTCTCGCAACTTCCAGACCTACCACCGTAGCGCCGTATTCGCATATAGCCACGTCCTCTTCGCTGTACGCCTTTCCCGGACGGGCGAGGAGCAGGGTCGCCATTCTCTTTCCTCCGAATATAATCGGAACTATTACGTGATACTTGTTCGCAAGCGCATAATCGTCACCGTAGACCTCCTTGATGCTGTCATAGATCAGGTTTGCCCTCGTTTCTCTGAATTCCATAAACTTGTCATTGTACTTTGCCGGCAGAACCACCTTACCGTCTTCTTCAATAACCAGAGGCGCCTGTTCTTTTTCGTTGTACTTGGCCGCCAGAACCTTGCCTTTCTTATTCAAAACGTAAATGTTTGATTCCAGCATCTCTCCGATAACTTCGCACAACTCATCAAATGAAACGTATCCCGTTGCGCTTTCCGAAAGCATCCAATTCAGCTTTCTGATCCTTGTCAATAATTGTTCACTCATGGTTTCTCCTTTCCAATCATATAAAAAACATAATTTTACAAAATATATTTATCTACATCGTCTTTACTGATGGTGTCAATAAACTTGTTCCTGACAAATTCCTTATCTATGATGATTTTCCCGTTCTCATCATTTTTCGGTATTTCGAATGAAATGTCCTCAAGCAGCTGCTCAAGTATGGTGTGGAGGCGTCTTGCGCCGATGTTCTCGTTCTGTTCATTCATCAGAAATGACATCTCGGCGATCTCGTCGATGGAATCCTCCGCAAATTCAAGGTTTATCCCCTCCGTTTCCAGCAATGCCTGGTGTTGTTTTGTAATTGCATTCTCGGGAACGGTGAGAATCTTGACGAAGGCTTCCTTGTCCAGATTTTTCAGTTCCACACGAATCGGGAATCGCCCCTGGAGTTCAGGGATCAGATCGGTCGGCTTGGCTGTATGAAAAGCTCCCGCACCGATGAATAGAACATGGTCTGTCTTGAGTGGTCCGTACTTCGTATTCACGACGCTTCCCTCAACTATCGGAAGTATGTCTCTCTGCACTCCCTCTCGCGAAACGTCCGCGCCGGACGAGTACCTGCCGCCCGATGCTATCTTGTCTATTTCATCTATAAAGATTATACCGTTTTGCTCAGCGTTTTCAAGTGCTTCATCGGTAACCTGATCCATGTCCAGCAGGTTTTGCGCCTCTTCTTCTCTCAGTATTTTCCTGGCCTCTTTGACCCTTACCCGTCTGTGTTTAGTCTTCTGCGGAAGCATGTCTCCGAAAATGTTTCCGATTGCGATGCTCATTCCCTCATTGCTCATATCGAGCTGGTTGGTCTTAGGCACATCTTTGATTTCTATTTCAACAAACTGTTCCTCTAAAAGTCCGTCCCTGAGCTGTTTTCTGACCTGTTCTCTCGCCATCTCGGTATCCAGCGATTCATTTTCGGCTTCTTTTTCCTTTTCTTTCCGGTTCTCCTCATACTGCTGTTTCTGACTTACGTAGCCTCCGCTGTTCAGCAGGATATCAAAAGGATTTGAGGATTTTTCATGTTCCTTTTCTTTCTTGTCGCCCGGAATCATCGCCTCCACTATCTTGTCTTCCGCAAGTTTCTCGGCAATCTCATACTTCTCTTCGAGTTTTCCCTGCTTGGTGATCCTCACGGAAGCTTCCGCAAGATCTCTTATCATGGAATCGACATCTCTGCCCACATAACCGACCTCCGTAAACTTGGTCGCTTCGACCTTGACAAACGGCGCTTTCATAAGCTTGGCAAGTCTTCTTGCTATCTCCGTTTTTCCGCAGCCGGTAGGCCCCATCATCAAAATGTTTTTCGGCGTTATTTCTTCCCTCATCTTATCGGGGAGAAGACTTCTCCTGTAACGATTGCGGAGCGCTATCGCCACGGACTTCTTGGCCTCTTCCTGTCCGATAATGTACTTGTCAAGTTCGGAAACTATTTCTTTGGGTGTCATGCTTTGCAGCTTCCCGGTCATCTTTTACCTCCCTGTACTTTCATGCACTTATTCACAGTTTTTCAACCGTTATGTTGTCGTTGGTGTATACGCATATTGAGGATGCTACCTTAAGCGACTCGCGTACGATCTCCTCCGCCGGCATTTCAGTGTGGTTGAACAGTGCATTGGCGGCGGAATACGCGTAATTCCCACCCGAACCTATCGCAACAAAATCCTGATCGGGAGCTATCACCTCTCCGTTCCCCGAGATAATCAGCATCTCGTCTTTATCGACAACTATCATGAGAGCCTCAAGGTTTCTCATACCCTGATCTCCTCTCCAAAGTTGCGCCAGATCGACAGCCGCGCGTTTCAGATTGCCGCCGTGCTCTTCCAGTTTCTTCTCAAACTTCTCGGTCAGTGAAAAGGCATCCGCGACCGATCCCGCAAACCCGGTGAGGACCTTTTTATCAAATATTTTTTTTACCTTCACGGCTCCGTTCTTCATTATGGCCGTTTCACCCATCGTGACCTGACCGTCTCCACCGATCGCAACATCCTCCGGACCGCGACGCACCGCACATATGGTGGTTGCGTGTAATTCTATCATTCTATACTCCTTTGCTTCCTATTCTTTATAGCCGCACTCGGATTCGGAACACACCAAATGTTTTCCGTCTTTGGTCTTTTTCTCCACAAGCAACGCGCCGCACACCGGACATGTCTTGTTCACCGGTTTGTACCAGTACGACATGTCACAATTCGGGTATCCGCTACAGCCATAGAAAACTCTTCCGCGCTTACTCTTTTTCTTAACTATGTCTTTACCACATTTAGGACATTTTACACCTATTGTTTTTACTATAGGCTTAGTATTTTTGCATTCCGGATATCCGCTGCACGCTATAAAATCTCCATAGCGCCCGGCTTTGATTACCATCGGCTTTCCGCACAGTTCGCACATCTCGCCCGTAGGTTTGTCTTCAATCCTAACCTTTTCTATTGCGGCATCCGCTTTCTCAAGGTCTTTCCTGAACGGGTCGTAAAACTCTCTGATTATATTCTTCCATTCGGCGCCTTCAGCTTCCACGCCGTCGAGTTTATCTTCCATAGACGCCGTAAATCCGGCGTCAACTATGTCTTTAAAATATTCCTCAAGCAAGCCTATGACATGAAATCCGAGTTCCGTCGGAAGCAGTGTTTTTTTCTCTCTTTTCACATACTTTCTGTCCGTCAGAGTTCCGACAATCGGCGCATATGTGCTCGGTCTTCCTATATTCCGTTCTTCCAGTTCTTTTACCAGACTCGCTTCGGTAAATCTTGCGGGAGGTTGTGTAAAATTCTGCTCTCCCTTTATACCTTCCAAATCGACTTCCTGACCTTTTTCCAGGTGCGGAAGCATATTGTCCCTGTCATCGTCGGAGACACCGTAAACTTTCTGATACCCGTCAAACGTTCTCCTCGAGCCGCCGGCCCGGAAATTATACTTTCCGTTGACCACATCGACCTGCACGCTGTCGTACTTGGCAGCCGACATCTGACTTGCCACGAATCTGATCCATATGAGCCGATACAGCTTGAACTGATCTTGGGAAAGATACGACTTTATGTCCTCGGGCACAAGCGTTACATCGCTGGGTCTTATCGCCTCGTGCGCGTCCTGAATGTCTTTATTCTTTCTCCCGAAGAAATTGTTTGCCGTGTATTCCTTGCCGAAATTGTTCTCTATGAAAGACAGGGCAGCACCTTTCGCCTCCGCCGAAATTCTCATGGAATCGGTTCTCAGATAAGTTATAAGACCCATGGTTCCGTTCTTCCCCACATCTATGCCTTCGTACAATTGTTGTGCGATCATCATGGTCTTTCTCGTGTTAAAGTTCAGTTTATTGGCCGCATCCTGCTGCAGGCTACTGGTAGTGAACGGCGCATAAGGCTTTCTCATGCGTTTTTTGTTCTGAATGTCCTCGATTATGTATTTATTCTTCCCGAGTTCGTCCAGTATGGCATCATTCTCTTCCTTATTCTTTATCACCACTTTCTTTCCGTCTTTGTGAGTAAGCTTTGCGGTGAAAGTACCGTTTTTTACGAAAGTTGCAAGTATTGTCCAGTATTCCTCGGGAACAAAAGCCTTTATCTCCCGTTCTCTGTCACATATAATTTTGAGCGCGGCCGATTGAACACGCCCCGCCGAAAGGCCTCTTCTTACCTTTCTCCAAAGCAACGGACTTATCTGATACCCCACGAGCCTGTCGAGAACGCGTCTTGCCTGTTGAGCGTCAACCAGATTGCGATCTATGGCTCTCGGAGTCTTTATCGCTTCCTTTATCTTGCTCTTTGTGATCTCGTTGAATTCTATTCTGCATGAGTCCGCCGGATCTATTCCGAGCAGAAATGCGAGATGCCACGAAATAGCTTCTCCCTCGCGATCCGGGTCGGTCGCAAGATATATTTTTTCCGCTTTTTTTGCTTCCTTCTTAAGTTCTTTAATCAAATCGCCTTTGCCGCGAATCGAAATGTACTGCGGGTCAAAATCGTTATCTATGTCAATGCCGAGTTTACTCTTGGGCAGGTCGCGCACGTGCCCGACGGAAGCCACAACCCTGTACTTCGACCCGAGATACTTGCCTATCGTTTTCGCCTTTGACGGCGATTCCACTATCACCAACGTTTTCTTTGCGGTAGCCATTAAACCTCCAACACTGCTCGATAACCGTTTACTGCTCAACCGGTCCCATAGGACTCACTGATTGCGCCCCGGCAAGTTCCGAACTTGATACTCTATTGGAAAATCAACATTTGGAGCCTACCCGGCGTGCATTAAATAAACGCATTATAACACACTTTTTTGCTTCGTCAATATTCAAATACTTTATTTTTGAAAGAATCACGAGAATTACACATTCCATCAAGTTCTGTGACTGATCTGCACACTTTCAGTAAAATATCATAGAAAGCCGGAAAGCGGACAAGACTTGGACAAATTGCGAGAAGGGATTTCAGACTTCCTCGTAAAATGCGGACATGGGTATCCGGCAAGTCCTCATCGCAGGCGATCGCACTCCTCACCTGCTAAAAAACCTAATCCCCATGTCCGCATTTTACCGGAACTTACTTTGTAAATTTACCTGCTACTGCAACTTACGAACACACAATGTGTATCCCGCATTTCTAATATTACTTTGCCGCCTTAGAGTAAGCGCCGTAAACTCTCTTTCCGTTCACTTTCCTGAAGGCTCTCACCTTGTAGTAATATTTCCTGCCCTTGACCTTCGTTTTGCCTTTTCCGACCTTGCGGTCGATGTACCTGACGATTCCGGCAGACTTCGCGCCTTTCGCAGTCCTGATCTTTGCAGTCTTTATCTTTGCATTCTTTAAGCTTGCGATCCTGACATACCTGCCTTTTCTGCCCGTTCTTCTGTATACTTCATAGCCGCTCACTCCGGAAAGTCTCTTCCAGCTTACGACCGCTTTCTTTCTGCCGATCTTAACCTTAAGTTTTGTGACCTTGGCGAGCTTAGTTACGGCAGGCTTTATCAGACGGTCAAGCACGGATTTTACAGGGCTCTTCCGCGCAGTTTTATCTTTACCTGCATTATCTCCCGCATTTGCACCGCTCTTCGCCGTAATAACTCCATCCGCGCTCCCCTCGGTGGTTTTGATTTCAACCTTGTGTTTGCCCGCAGCCAGCGTCTTAAGATACTCGTCTTTCAGCGTTATGTCGAATGCATCCGCAGAGGTGGCCGACGCGCCTGAAATCGAATAGTCTTCTTCATCAAGTACTTCTCCGTCTATCTTGATTTTCCTGAATGCATCCTTCTTCACATTGACGAATCTGATCAC
>CP016202.1:466305-468553 GCA_003433295.1 Eubacterium minutum ATCC 700079
CTATGACAAAATATCTTGTGTGCTTGCCCGCCTTCATCATTATGACGTTGTTTCCCTGTTCAAGCCTGACCTTTGAGTATTTTCCGTTCTTCTCCGCTCTTATCCAGTCGCTTTTCGGTTCTTCCCCCTCTTTCGGAACGGTGAAGAAGTCTTTGTTGTTGAAGTCATCCATGGTCTTTATCGGTCTATGATAATACACTTTTACCTCGCTTCCGTCCTCGCATGTGGGGTGCAGGGTGAACTCGGTCGAGTTTCTGATCTCCTTCTTTGTTCCGTTCGGATACTCCATGGACTTTACAAAATGCACTCTGTCGTACTTTCTCAGCGGTTTTTCTCCATCCGACGTCATCCTGCTTATGTTGGGTTTTATCTTCTCACCGCTTCCTTCAACATCGAATATCGCGATCCCTATCCTGTCAGGGTCGACCTCGGGGAAATACTGAAGCTTTTGATACGTTCTGTTGAATGTTTCTTTGGTATCCGGATTGTATTCAAAAAACATATCGGCATTGACCCCGTCTTCATAGCCTATCGCAACTATGCTCGTTCCTTTCTTCTCCGCCTTTATGTCGTTCCATTCTCTTCCCTGTCCGCCTTTCTTTTCACTTACCTCTATGCTGTCTCCGAACACCCTGTATTCCTTATCGGGCTCCATTATCGTGTTGCTCACAGCATCGGTGACACCCTGTCCGATCCTGAAGGTAAAGAAATTTATGCTCTTGCCTTTCTCAAGCGGCTGATACTGTCCCTCATCCTTGAGCGTGGTCAGCAGACCGTTTTCCACACCTTTTCCGTGCCAGTTGCGATGCAATTTACCGTCACTTGGATTATATCCTTTTTCATTTTCCTTCGGTTTTTCTCCCCTTTTGGCAAAGTTTGCCGTAAACACAGGTTCTTTGATTATCTTCTGGGATATTCTCTGCGCATATATTACCGTTTTAATATACTTCGATGTTTTCATCTTACCCGTTTTCTCGTCCAAATATCTGCCTCCTCCGGTAAGGATGAAATCTTCACAATCATGCGGAAGAGACGTAAACGTCACCTCATTGAACTCATCGCTCGGGTCGGAGTCTTCTTCACTCCAGTTCTCAATATTGTATCTATCCTTCATTTTCTCCTCGTCCATGGGTATAAACCTCTGGTATGCGGCATCGTTCTGCTGACATATTCTGAAGTTCTCAAGGTCCTTGGGGTACCTGAACTTATATGTGACTCTGTCTTTTGTACAGTATAGGTCTGCATAGGGCAAATAGCATAGTAGTCCTTCAGAAACCATGGAAAGATTGAAACTGTCTTTCTTAAAAGACGGCATTATATAACCCTCTTTAACCGCGTATTCCCAGCCAAAACTTCCTATCCTGCACCAGTTTTCCTTCCATACATATGCGGGATCTTCATGTTTAACGGATATATCGTACCTGCATCCCTTCTCGTACTTGAGGATGAAGTTTTTCTCTATGTACGTTGCTCTTACCTTTTTCCCATCTTCTTCAAATTCATCTTCAAATTTATAGTCTGTGACCTTTATTTCACGATCATCCGCATCCGTCACCTTTGCACTGCATTTGATGTCTGCATTGGGATTGTTTTTATCGTATATAGCGATATTGTATACCACAAAGTGGTGGTTATTGTCGCCGTTTTCCGTGACCTTAAAGTCCGTCTCACTGTTCAGCACCTCACTTTTCAACGTCCCATTGCTGTTATAATATCGATCATACACTTTAAAGGTATATTCTCCCGGAGTCAGTTTCAGTTTCCACTGCCTTACTTCTGTCACATAAGCAAACTTACCGGCTACTCCGCCTTCGATTTTCTTTTTGGGGAGTTTCTCTGAAAATACCTTTTCCACCTCTTTTCCGTTTTTATCAAATATTTTGAGGTTTTCTGATGTGACCCCTGATATATCAAGCGTCACTTCATGTTCTCCGCTCTCCGCAAAAACACAATCGGCGGTGTACGCACCGCCGATTATGACCATGAGAACAAGAGCGAAGAATATCATTCTCAATGCATTCTTTCCACTCATCTTTCTCTCCTTTCATAACAACATAGCCTATTTATGTATTTCTAATATTACTTTGCCACCTTGGAGTACGCGCCGTAAACTCTCTTTCCGTTCACCTTCTTGAAGGCTCTCACCTTGTAGTAATATTTCCTGCCCTTGACCTTCGTTTTGCCTTTTCCGGCCTTGCGGTCGATGTACCTGACGGTTCCGGTAGACTTCGCGCCCTTCGCAGTCCTG
>CP016202.1:468578-487211 GCA_003433295.1 Eubacterium minutum ATCC 700079
GTTATAATATCGATCTTACACTTTAAAGGTAGATTCTCCCGGAGTCAGTTTCAGTTTCCACTGCCTTACTTCTGTCACATAAGCAAACTTACCGGCTACTCCGCCTTCGATTTTCTTTTTGGGGAGTTTCTCTGAAAATACCTTTTCCACCTCTTTTCCGTTTTTATCAAATATTTTGAGGTTTTCTGATGTGACCCCTGATATATCAAGCGTCACTTCATGTTCTCCGCTCTCCGCAAAAACACAATCGGCGGTGTATCCACCGCCGATTATGACCATGAGAGCAAGAGCGAAGAATATCATTCTCAATGCATTCTTTCCACTCATCTTATTTCATCCTTTCATGGTGCTCTTCGTCATCTCCGTTAAAGAAGAAGCACTCTTATTTAGTTAAGTACATCCCATGGTCCGTATGCCCAAACCACACGGAGACTTCCTGATACAGGAGCAACTTCCGCTCCAACCTTGTCGGAATTGTTCTGCACATTGCCGGAATTGTCATATATTCTGTAGCTCCAGCCTAGATGATTTACCGGATCCTCCTCAAGCGTCACTCCTCCGACCGTGATCCTCTTGGCGTACTGGTTTATTCCGCTACCCGTGGTAGCAAGTTCGGTCGCACTTTCTTTTGCCGCGTCAAGCGCGGACGCATATTTGAGTACGCTCTCCACCGTGCCCGGCGATACCCTCCTCACAGTCTCACTCTTAAGCTGCACCGTGCCCGGCTCACCCGGCCTTCCATTGTAGAAGGAAATCCTTACATTCCTTGCACTAAGATTCTGTGTGGAATTCAGTATGACTCCAAGATCAAGCTTTCCGTTCCATCCTGTAGACCCCGGAATGCTGGCGTTCACCATCTTTGGTCCATACGACAGATGCTTCGGCACTGTCACGGTTGCTTTTGCCGCATAGTTGCTTCCGTTGTTACTGATGTCAACTGCGGATGTGCTTCCTACGCTTACGCCGTCAAAAGCATTAAACTTAACGCTTGCCGCTTTTGTGGCGGAAAACGGTTCGGGCCAGTAGTTGGCATTCGCTCCCTGCACCATGAGATCAACAGGATTCGGGTTACCGTTCGGCTTGTATGTAACAACCTTATTGAATTCCCCCTTATCCGGGTAAGGGAGCAGGTTGACCGCAGCGTCATCCGCCGCAAAGGCGGCCGTTCCCATACTTGCCGCAATACCCAGCGACAGCATAAGTGTAACAATTTTTTTACCTAATTTCATGTTTTTTTCTCCTTTTCTTTAGATAATAGATGTAAATACCTGCGATTGCGAGCACACAAAAACGCTCTTCCTCACCGGAGAAAAGTGATGCGAGCGTCAATCTTAGATGCCACCGCATGCGATACAACATTCGGCACTGCCATGTGCATATGACCGGTCATGACCATGCGTCATACCATACGCGAATACGTAGGTTCTTTGAATAAGTCTCCTGACTATGCTTCCTCGTGTGACTCACCTTCTCACCGGAACTCATGTCCCGACAATGGCATATCAAACCACACTCCGCAATACAGTTGGCCGCAGCCAGCGCACTCGCAAGAAGACCCTATCCTCCTTGCTCTCATCATGTGCTTTCCTCTGGATTCTAACCTCAAATATTTACTTGCTGTTTGTAAAGTGATTCTAACATATGAAGAAAGCACTTGCAAGTCAATCGCTGATGTTTCACACAATCTTCACATTTTTGATTTGCAAAGTACGTTCCGACGCTTAGCCGTAAGCTTCAGACAGCGAATATTTTACCCAGAGAACTTGCCGTCAAACCCTTTATTTCCAAAACGGTTAATACGCTGTTTACTTTCTCCGGTGAAAGCATGATTTTCTCACATATTTCATCTACGGTCATCTCCCCGCTGTCGGAGAGAAGATCGTAGATTTTGCTCTCATCTTCTCCCAGCTTCGCGGGCGCATCATGGTCGCCACCCGGAGAAATACCCATATCTCTAATAATATCATCTATTATCATGAGCGGTATTGCACCGTCATGTATGAGCATATTCGCACCAAAACTGTGGCGTGAGGTTATGTCACCGGGTACGGCATACACACTTCTCCCCTGACTTGCCGCAAGTTCGGCGGTTATCAACGAACCCGACTCCCTTGCGGCTTCCACGACTACCGTGCTCGCACAAAGCCCGCTTATGATCCTGTTTCTTCTCGGGAAATTATAGGGCTTGGGAAGTGCTTCATTATCATATTCGCTCAGCAGAAGTCCTTCCTTTCTTATGGACTCCATCAGTCTTTTGTTTGATGCCGGATAGCATATATCCAGTCCGCAGCCCATGACCGCAACGGTCTTGCCGCCGGCCTCAAGACAGCCGACGTGTGCGGCCGAATCAACTCCGAGAGCCATCCCGCTAACAATCGTTATCCCTGATTCCGCCGCTCTCTTTGCTATTCTTTTCGCAACCGCTTCGCCGTATTTTGTACATTTTCTGCTACCCACTACCGCAATGCACGGTTCTGCTAAAATGCTCAAATCTCCGTCATAGCGCAAAATCTGCGGCGGATCGTTTATCTCCGACAAGAGACGGGGATAGTCACTTTGCCCCGGCGCGATTTTTTTTATCATCTCGAGGCCTCCTCTCTGTATTGAATGGCTTCGGAAAGATCTTCCGTTCTTACATCCTCCCTTCCCGCAATATCGGCTATGGTTCTCGCCACTTTCTTTATTTTAAACAACACCCTTGGGTTCAGCATGTATCTCTCATACGCGGCCTGCAAAAAACTCTCTTCTTTCCTGCCGAGAATTATCACTTTGTCAACCTGTCTTATTCCGAGATTTCCGTTCAAAGAAAATTTTTCCGACCGGAACAGCTTTGCAAATCTCTCACGCTGCAAATCTCTCGCCGCCACGATTGTTTTTCGCATCCGTTCCGACGACATACCACGTCTGTCTTTCAGTTCATCATACTTTATATTGTGGAGTCTGATATGCAGATCTATCCTGTCCATCACCGGACCTGAAATTTTCCCTCTGTACTTTTGGATCTCAGAAGCGGTGCATGTACATTCTTTCTCTTCATCTCCGTAATAACCGCACTTGCACGGATTGCTTGCGGCAATAAGCAGAAAATCGGCAGGATAGACATACTTATGTTCAAGTCTTGAAATTGCAATCTTTTTTTCCTCAAGCGGCTGACGCAGAAGATCTATCGTATCCCGCCTGAATTCCGCAAGTTCATCAAGGAAAAGTACTCCCTTATGAGCCAAAGTTATCTCTCCGGGCTTCGGAATTATGCCTCCGCCCGTCAAACTCACTCCGGTAATATTGTGGTGAGGATTCCTGTAAGGCCGCTCTGTTATAAACTGTCGCTTCTCATCCAGCAGTCCGGCGGAAGAATATATCTTGGTTACTTCCATAATTTCTTCAAACGACATCGGCGGCATTATCGTCGGTATGCGCTCGGCAAGCATTGTCTTTCCGGTAGACGGAGTACCCGTCATCAAGAGACCGTGACCTCCGGCAACGGCTATCATTATCGCCCTCTTTGCATTCTCCCGACCCTTTACTTCGGAGAAATCAAATCCCGGCTTACTTTCAACACCCTCTATGTTTTTACTGTGCATCTGTCTTTTTAAGGGTTTACGCATGTTAAAAGCTTCAACGACATCTTTCAGGTTGCGTGCGGGGTAAATTTCAATTTTTGAAAGCAGCGCGGCTTCCTTCCTGTTGTCATACGGGACCACCGCTCTCCTGATCCCCCGCTCCTCCAGCACCGTAAGCATGGGCAACAGTCCGCTTACTCTCCGGATCTTTCCGTCCAGCGAAAGTTCTCCCATAAAGCACCAGTCTTTCAGTTCATCGGTCATTATTTGATGCGTGCCCGCAAGTATGCCGATCGCCATGGGCAAATCGAGACAGCTCCCCTTCTTCCTTATGTCCGCAGGTGCTATATTTATGACTATCCTCTCCATGGGAAATTCGCATTTGCTGTTTAATACCGCCGATCTGATCCTTTCTCTTGCCTCTTTGACCGTAACATCGGCAAGACCGACTATATAGAATCCCGGCAATCCTCTTGTTATATCGGTTTCGACCGACACGGCCAGCGCATCGAGTCCGTACACGGCCGCCGTGTTGATACGCGATAACATCAGACACCAAAATAATTCTGTCTTACAAGAATCTCAACAACCTGAAATTTTACGGAAAGGTTTGTAAGCTTCTTTGCAAGCAGATACATTTTCCCTATCTGTCTCAGTCTTTTCTGTTTGACGCCGTCCACGGCACAAGCCGGTCTGCCGTATAAAAGAGAGGTTCTTGTCTTGACCTCAACCACAAACAGTTCTTCATTATTCCTGCATATTATGTCCGCCTCCCCGAATCTGCACCTGTAATTTCTCTCCAGAATGTCATAACCCTGAGCGTACAACATGCCGGCGGCCAGTTCTTCTCCATAGTATCCGAGCAACTTTTTATCTTTCATTACACTCTCCTTCTTCAGGCTTTCACATTGAAAAATCAACAAAGCTGTTTCAGGCAACTCTTTTGTATTCGAACATAATATACTATTTTTACCATATAATGTCAATAGTTTCTATGTTTTTTTACAAGACCATTCTCATTCCCGGTAAATTCCGTTACAAAAACGTAAACAGTCAATGAAATCCGGTTTTCACGATAAAACTCTCCGGGTATTGACTCCGGTTTCCACGATAAAACTCTCCGGGTATTGGCTCCGGTTTCCACTATAAAACTCTCCGGGTATTGGCTCCGGAGAGTTTGTTAAAATTCGGCTCGCGGCATGCTTTCTTTTCATTCTTGAGCCGTTTTATTATTCTTGAGCCGTTTTATCATTCTTTAGTCATCTCATCATTGTCCCGCATCACGAATCTCTTGACGGCATGAGCGACGCCGCTTTCATCGTTGCTCAGGGTAATATAATCTCCCTGGTTTTTCATATGTTCATCGGCATTGCCCATAACCACGCCAATCTCGGCGAGTTGCAGCATTTCAAGATCGTTCGGACTGTCTCCGCAAGCCAGCAGATTCTTTCTCGTAAGCCCGAGTTTATCGAGCAGAAACAGCAGCGCATCGGCCTTGCTCGTATTTTCGCCGCCTATTTCCAGATTATTTCTCATCGAGGACGTTACGGTTATGCGGTCACTTTTCATCAGCACCTTTTCCATCTTTCTCTGCACCTGCGAACTTTTGAATATCATGTTTACATTTTCCACATGCTCTATATTTCTCATCGCGAAGTCGTACAAGCCGTCGACCGGTTCGCGAGTCCTGAGGAGATATTCGGCGCTTCTGTATCCACAACCGTTCTCCTTTACAAAAAAGTATTCCGCGGAATCGATGTACGCCTGCCCTCTTACCGATATGTCAACGGAAATGTCTTCATTTCTTATGACCTCTATGATTTCTTCCACGGCTTGCGGGTCGATATTGCTTTCATATATCCGTTTCCCGGTGGAAAGTTCCGTGACGGTGGCTCCGTTCGAGGTGACCACGTACTCAAGGTTTTTCATCTTAAATATTTCGTCGGGCAGACTGTTCCAGACCCTGCCTGTGCAGACTACAACATGAATGCCTTTTTCCGAGGCCGCTTCCAGAGTTCTCAAATTTTCATCGGTAATCTTACTTCCGCTGTCCAGCGTGGTTCCGTCCAGATCCAAGGCTATCAGTTTTATATCTTTGCTCATATCTCAAATTCGTTTCTTAAATTCGTCTTCCCGTTTTTTGACGTATTGCGTATTCTGTCGAAATCAATCCGGCTCTGCCGCCTTTTGATACCGTCCATTATATCAAAAGCCCTTGCAAAAATGAAGATTCGGAGATAGAATTACTCTATGCTTTCCCGGCAGGCTTCGAAACGTTGGTTTTTCAATCATACTTTTCTTTTGCAGTTTGCCTGAACAGTTGAATTTAGGGGGATGATAATGAACATAGTGATTGTTGGCGCGGGAAAATTGGGTTGCAAGGTCGCCGAGTCTCTGGTCGTGGGGGATTACTCCATAACGGTGGTCGACAGGAACGATAAGGTGCTGCGTAAATTGTCGCAGCATCTCGATCTTATGACGATCAATGAGGACGCCCGGAAGATATCCGTCCTTGACAGCATAGACATATCCAAGGTGGACTACCTTCTGGCTTGCACGGACAGCGACGAAAGCAATATAGTGATCGCTTCTTTTGCCAAGAAGCTCGGTTGCAGTCATGTTATTGCAAGGGTCAGAGAGCCTGAACACATGAATCAGTTTGCTTTTATTAAAAATGCCATGGACATAGACCACATAGTCAATCCCGATATGGCGATAACCGTTGAAATATATAAGTATCTTGCTGAAAAGTACACGTTGAGCAACGGCATATTCACAAGCGGCGGAATCGCCATGACGGAATTTCCGACAAGGCGTTTCCCATCTCTTGTAGGTTTGAGCATGCCGGAGGTAAACGAAATACTCCCCGATGTTCTTGTTGCCGCTCTGTCGCGAAACGGGAAAATCATAGTTCCTCATGGAGACGATGTCGTCCGTGACGGCGATTTCATATACACGATAGGCGAACGCGAGCAGATTCAGTCGCTTCACGAGCAGACGCGCGAAGACGGAAAGTACACGAACATACATAAGATCATGATAATAGGCGGGGGGAAAACAGGATACTATCTTGCGCAGAAGCTTTCCGACTTCGGCGCCACCGTAAAACTCGTGGAAAAAAACATCGACAGATGCAGGTATCTTTCCACACGCCTTGAGAACGTCATGGTTCTCCACTCCGACGGAACCGACATAGATTTCCTCGAAGAAGAGAATCTGGACGAGATGGATGCTTTTGTGACTGCAACCGGTTATGATGAAGAGAATCTCCTCCTCTCATTGAGCGCAAAGCAGCACGGAATAGATGACGTTATAGCCAAGGTGAGTCATGAGAATTATATGGGACTTGTTGAAAAAATGGGTGTCGATATGGTCCTCAATCCTCTGGATATAAGCGCGAGCAATATTCTGCGATATATACAGGGTTCAAAGAAGATACTCGCCTCTTTCCTCATACAGGGGCAGGCGCAGATCATGGAAGTCGTCGCGAATTCAAAGATGACTCTGATTGGAGTTCCTTTAAAGGATCTTGAACTTCCGAAAGAAATTCTTTTTGCCGCGATCCGCAGAGGCGACAAGGTGATAATTCCAAATGGGGACACCACGATAGAATTAAACGATAAGCTCACTGTTTTCACCTTGTTGAGCGGTCTTGGCAAGGTTGAAAAGCTTATGAAAACCAAAAGTCATTAGGAGCTGGCGATGTCGGTACTTAAGAGAAAAAACTCATACAGAATAATCGGGTTCATGCTCATTGTAATCGGAATGAGCATGCTTCCTTCTTTGTTCACGAGCATTGTCTGCAAAGAGCCGAAGCAGACCTTGTCGTTCTCTGCAACCATAGTTTCGACGATCGTTTCGGGTTTTTTTATATTGCTGACTTTTCCCATCTCCGAAGAAAAAGCCAAAGTCCGCGACGGGTTCTTTATAGTGTCGCTGTGCTGGATTCTCGCTTCTCTGATAGGAGCCGTCCCGGCATTTGCAAGCGGCACTGTTCCGTCTTACGTGGACTCATTCTTTGAAACATGTTCCGGGTTCACCACCACGGGAGCGTCTGTAATATCAACGCCCGAAGCCCTTCCGAAATCCATTCTCCTGTGGCGTTCAACGGCGGTATGGCTCGGCGGAGCGGGAATAATACTCTTTACCGCTTTTGTTCTGCCTTTCTCTAAAATAGAAGGACAGAAAAGTGCAAGACAGGAGATGTCGCTGCAGCGCGTCGGAAAGCTCTCCATTCGCCTGCACGGAACGGTTCTGAAACTCTTCAGGTTCTACCTTTTTCTCAGTGCTTCGCTCGTTTTTCTCCTCTACCTTGGAAAGATGCGTTTCTTCGATGCTCTCATACACGGTCTGAGCATAATAGGCACCGGCGGTTTTTCAAGTTTTAATACCGGCATGGAGAAAACGGGCACTCCTTTCATAAATCTTATAACCATAGCATTCATGATAATAGTGGGCTCCAATCTGAACCTGTGGATAAGAGCAAAGAAATATGGAATGAAAGTGTTCTACGGAAACAAGGAATTCAAATTCTACATCCTCGCAATAATCGCCGTAAGCGTGCTCATTGCGGCAAACACATATGCGGCGGGCATCTTCCGCCATCTCCACGATGCCGCCATGTCCGCCTTTTTTCAGGTTTCTTCGATGGCGTCGACCACGGGACAGCATATAAGCGACATCAATAAATGGCCTACCTTTTCAAAGATGCTGCTGCTTTCCGTCATGCTCATAGGAGGCTGCACGTCCTCACTTGCCGGAGGTCCCAAGTTTATGCGGATCCTCGTCTCTTTGAAGTTGATTCGGCGCGGCATATCAAAGCGGCTTCACCCGAACAGGGTGTTCATAATATCCCTCGACAGACGTGAACTCCCTCAAGAGGTGGTTACAAATATAGCAAACTTCATGTTCCTGTACTTTTTCATGCTGTTTTCCGGGTGTATTCTTCTTTCGATAAACGGTTTTGATTTGGTCACTACATTCAGCGGAGTCATAGCGTGTCTCAATAATATAGGGATCGGCTTCAATCTTATCGGACCGGCGGGCAACTTTGCGGATTTCTCCGGGTTTTCCAAGTCCGTTTTGTCTGTACTGATGATCGCCGGCAGGCTTGAACTGTTTACGCTCCTGATGCTCTTTTCCCCTCACTATTGGAATGCGGACAGGGTATAAACAGTGTGATTCGACCGGATGATCCGGTGCATATAAACTGATGTTGAGGTAAGCGATGCAATTAAGTAATAACGTTATACTAAAAGTGATTTCCATAATACTCGTACTGGAAGGGCTTGCGATGATTCCTTCCGCCGGGGTCGCCTTTTACAATAATGAGCAGCGATGCGCGACCGCCTTTTGCATCATGGCGATTTTCTGCGCATGTGTGGGGTTCGGTATGCGCAAAATCAAGTATGCGGCCAAACGCTACAGACCCGGCGAAGGGTTCCTCATCGTTATTTTCTGCTGGCTCTTTATGATTTTTATCGGCGCGATGCCGTACTTTATGTCAAATCACGGTTACTCGTTTGTGGATTGCATATTCGAATCCGCATCGGGATGGACGACTACCGGCAGTACCGTCATCAAGACCCCGCTTACACAATCTCTGCTGCTTTGGAAGACCGTTACGGGCTGGCTTGGCGGAATGATAGTTATTATATTCACCACAGCCCTGCTTCCGTATCTGGGTATAGGTGCTCAAAAGCTCGCAATCACCGAAATACCCGGTCCCGATTTGGAAAAAATGGCCCCAAAGTTCGGAGATATCGCCAAGATCACGGGGGGCATTTATATACTGCTTACAGTGGTATTCTTCCTACTTCTGCTGCCTTCGAGAATGACGATATACTATTCTCTGATTCATACATTGTCAACCATATCGACATCGGGGGTAATCAGCCTAAACGCGGCTCAGGGCAACCTCATTTTGACAAATTATACTCAGGCCGTTTTAATGCTGGCCGCATTTACCGGCGCGATGAACTATTTCGTATTTTTCCTGATTTTCAAGAAAAGGTACAAGACCGCCATCAAAAATTATGAGGCCCGGCTGTATATTTTATTCTTCCTGACAGGTGGCGCGCTTGTGTCGATTTCTCTGATAAAAAGCGGAGTTTTCTCAAGCAGCGCGGATGCAACCGGTCACGCTTTTATGCAGGTCATATCCTTCGGCACCACAACGGGTTTCAGGATGTCGGATCTGAGCGGATGGCCCACATTCTGCAAGACGATGCTGATCGTGCTTGCAATCACCGGCGGGTGCACATTCAGCGCAAGCGGCGGCATCAAAGTAATACGATTTGTCGTCGTATATAAACTGATCATAAGAGGAGTCTACAAGCGCATTCATCCTAAGGCCATCAAACCTGTAATGTTTGAAAAAAAGCCTCTTCCGGCGGATATAGCTTCCACAATAACCTCATTTGTCATTCTCTACTTCGGAGTCTTTATGCTTGGAAGTATTCTGATAGCTCTTGACAACATGGACATGGAAACCACTTTCAGCGCGGTCATTGCGTCTATAAGCACCAACGGCGCGGCTTTTGGTCTTCTTTCAAATGCCGATTTTTCAATCTTTTCCTCCGGTGCGAAGCTGGGATTGAGTCTTCTGATGCTCGCCGGGCGACTTGAGCTGTACCCCGTCATCGTACTGTTCTGCAGATCTTTCTGGAACCCCGACAAGGCGAAAGCCTGACCACGCAAAGGGTTACTCTCATAATCGGAGCATTCTTGACCGCGCAATTGGCGAATGCTATACTACTTGAAGAAAATATTGCAAAGGAATTAAAAAATGAACGATAAGACAAACGATAAAGCGGAGCGTACGTCAAACACCACGACATTTAAGAAAAAGCCCCGCGTTTTTTCGGGGATTCAGCCATCCGGCAACCTTCACCTCGGCAATTACCTGGGTGCAATAAAGCAGTTTATCGAACTTCAGAACGATAACGAGTGCATATACTGCGTTGTGGACATGCATGCCATCACGGTTCCTCAGGATCCGAAAGCATTGCGTGAGCATATACTGGATCTTTCCGCACTTTACATAGCGGTCGGTCTCGACCCGGAGAAGTCTATACTCTTCGTACAGTCCGACGTTCCCGGACATGCGGAGCTTAATTGGATTCTGACATGCAGTTCCTACACCGGCGAGCTTTCGAGAATGACTCAATTCAAGGCAAAGAGCAACATGCAGGAATCCGCTCCGGCAGGCCTCTTTTGCTACCCTGTTCTGATGGCGGCCGACATACTTCTTTACGATACCGACATCGTACCCGTGGGAAACGACCAGAAACAACACGTTGAGCTGTGTCGCGACATCGCAAAGCGGGTAAACAACACCAGGGGAAAGACTTTCACGATCCCCGAGGGCAGATTCATGAAGTCGGGGGCAAGGATAATGGCGCTCGATGATCCTTCCAAAAAGATGAGTAAATCGGCGACAAACATACACAGCACGATATCCTTGCTCGACGAGCCGGACAAAATCAAAAAATCCATAATGAAAGCCACCACGGATTCAGAGGGAAGCGTCAGATTCGACCCGGAAAACAAGCAGGGCATAAGCAATCTGATGAGCATCTACAACGTCCTGTCGGGTGAATCGTTCGATGAAATAGAAACATCCTTCAAAGGCAAAGGTTACGGGGATTTTAAGAAAGCCCTTGTCGGAGTTGTTCAGGAGTCACTTGCGCCCATTCAAAGCAGGTACGAGGAGATAAGATACTCGGACGAGCTTATCAAACACCTGAAAAACGGTTCTGAACGCGCAAACGAAATCGCAGAGCGTGTGATGAGACGCGTCAAGGAAAATTTCGGATTGGGACTTTCTCACCGTCGCGATTTATAGGTATTCCGTCGCGGCGGCATAATTCCCGTTCCGGAATCATGACTTTCCACTCATAGAAGTTCATAGAAAATATTGCCGAAAATATCGATGACCTTTATTAAAACTCTTTTCCTGAAGAGTTTTTCTTTTTTTATCGTACACGAAGTGCAAAGTTTTCCTTTTTCGCGAAGAAATACCGCTTCCGGTCTGAATATTTTTCCGTCGTAATCAGTGTCGACGGCCCAGTATTTTATCGTATCCAAAGCATGAAAACCGTCAGGTTTATCGGACAAAGTTCTCCCGTCCGTGACCGGATCCCCGGTTTCGGATTCAATCAAGGAAACCTCGCAAAAGCCGCTTCGCTCACACTCCCGCGACTTCAGCGACCGGTTCTTTCCGCAGGAATCAATGACTTCAATCCCTATCGACTCACAGTCTTGCAGGCGGGTTTCCGCACGCAATGAAGGGTCTTCAAATACGAGGAAATCACAGCCCGCTTTTGTGAGTCTTTCCACGCTGCCCCCCACTGCCGTGGCACTTCGATCGCAGATCACGAATCTCCTTTTACATTCCGCCGACACCGCAGCTAAGGTTCCGCTTCCCGAGAAAAAATCTCCGCATAGATCCCCCTCATCCGTTGAGGCCTCGATTATCCTTTTAAGCAGACGTTCAGGCTTTTGCGTGGCGTAACCGGTTCTCTCCTTCGAAGACCGCCCCACCATATCTATCTGCCATACATCTTTCATATTCACGAGAGTGTACCAGCCCTGTTCATCCTTATACTCTTCTATCCCCTTGAATCTGTACGGCTTGTACATTCTGTTGTATGACTTTTCTTTGGGGATGTTCAACTTGTACTTTGAACTCCTCGCGTAGAGCAACAGGTTGTCGTGCTTTCTGGAGAAGCGTCGTTTGCCGCTCCCGCCGGACTTATACGTCCATATCACCTCGTTTATGAAATTCTTTTCTCCGAAGATCTCATCCATCAGTATCTTGACGTAATGCACAATGTGCCAGTCGAGGTGAAGCCATATAAGTCCATCATCCGCAAGCAGATCCTTCATAAGGATCAACCTTGCCGCAAGTCCGGTGAGATAATCTTTTTTGCCGGATCCTCTGTGGTCGTTATATGCCAAATGTTTGACATTTCCGGCTCCGACACGGCTAACCGCATTATGATCCTGTCTTGTGAAAAAAGGCGGATCGATATATATGAGGTTGAATTTTGCTCTATATTCTTCCATGTGGGTCATATTCCTGAGGAGGCGAAGATTGTCTGCATAAAACACTTTATCGTAAACCATGTCCCGATTAGTTTTTCCGCTCTTTTTCCCTGCATATGACTCACCGCCGTCACAAGAGTTTCCGACTGCGTATCCGGGATTCACAGTCACACCGGAAAAACACCCTGCCCGGACAAACTCAGCGGCGGCGGTATCTTCCGCAAGTATCCTTGCGCATTCCATCACATCGGCGTAGTCTTTGATATTCATAGCACTCTGTTTCGGCATCTTCTGTCACAGCGCCGAAAGTCCTTTCAATGTATGCTCCGTGACCCTGGCGGTCAATCCCCATATGGTCCTGCCGTCAACTTTTATTATCGGAATTATCCATGTTCCGTATCTCCACCTGTAATTCTCGTCTATCCCTACCTCCTCGTACGGAAACGGTTCTTCACTCTTACCTACAACCTTTTCTATTATGTGATCTATTTCCTCAAGCTTTATATCCGACAGGGATACGAGAAAGAGTTCCTTTACTTCTTCTTTCCTTATATCGGCTTTCAGATAGTCTTCGTACCGTATGAGTCCGACAAAAGTATGAAACGTGTAATCGGCGTACCCCTGCAGAATATCACCTTCACCGAGATATTCTATCTTTTCTTCAGGTATTCCGGTCTCCTCAAAGGTTTCCCTGAATGCCGCCTCCTTGAAACTTTCGCCCTTTTCCACATGTCCTCCCGGAAAACATACCTCACCCGGGTCGCTGCTCAGATTATCTGATCTGACCTCATACATAAAGTAAAGTTCATTTCCTTTTTGAACTATTGGGATCAGTACACTGTAAAGCCTGTGACAGCCCATGTATCCCGGCGTTCTCCCCTGAAAATATTTTCTCATACGCTCGACGTCAAACATTCTTTCTACCTTATCTTCCTACTGCCATGTTCTTTTATCACATAATAAAAACAGGGGCATCGGTAAGCCCCCTGATATTCAGTGATTCAACTAATTGAGCAGCTCATAGTTCTTAAAGTCAACACCTATCATCTCTTCTTTTTCCGCAGACAAGCTTACGACAAAGTCCATACCGTAATTCCTTGAAATTCTGCTCAGCCTGTCCAGAAATTCCGGAAGATCCCCGAGTGAGAAATCCGCATGCTTCAGAATACTGTCTATGTAAACCGTTTCAATATCGTGATCCGAGCTTATGATACCGTACAAGAATCCTATGTATTCATCGCTGTTGGTAACATGCTCAAAGTCTTCCATACATATAACGCGGATTCTGTATTTAAGATCATACATGAGCCTGGAATTTTTATTGATAAAAATCACGCTGCCCTTGCTGTTTTCAATCTGGTCGTTCGCAAGTTCAATCATCCTTTTCGTCTTTCCGGTTCCTTTATGTCCAATCAGTAGCTTAACCATGTAACTGCCTCCTAAATTCTTTACTGGGGTTAATTATACACCACTGCCCCACACTATTCAATCATTTTATATTCCGTTTTCTCTCATTTGCTCAATTGTAAACTGTAAAACTCAAATCCGAATATGAGGATTCGTACTAAAACTTGCCGACCCTTTTACACATTATGTTTTCAGACGCAACTGGCCGCACGCCCCCTGAATATCCGCGCCGAGCTGTCTTCTCACGGTGGCGGGGATGCCGTTTTTGTTGAGGTAAGCGGCGATTTCTCCTGCCCGCCTGCGCCCCGGACTCTTAAAATCTTTTTCGATGACGGGGTTTATCGGTATCAGGTTCACATGGCACAGCATTCCCGACAGTTTCTCGACCAGAGCGCTTAAGGATTTTCGGTCATCATTTACTCCACTGACAAGTGCGTATTCAAAGGTTATTCTTCTGTGTGTCATCTCCGTGTATTCAGCGGCAGCAGCCATCAGATCCCCCACCGGATAACTCCTGTTCACAGGCATCATTCCGCTGCGAAGTTCGTCAATCGGCGCATGAAGAGAAATCGCCAGGTTGACCTGCGGAAAATCCTTTGCAAATTTCAATATAGCGGGAATGATTCCGCACGTTGAAACTGTCAGGTTACGCATTCCCGTTTTCCTGCCTCCGGGATCGTTCATTATTTCTATGAACCTTGCAAGATTTTCATAGTTGTCAAACGGTTCTCCCGTTCCCATCACCACGATTCTGGATATGGGTTCTCCCGTATACCTCTCTACTTCCAGGACCTGCGAAACCATCTCACCGGCCGTCAGGTCGCGTGCAAGACCGTTTATTCCGGAAGCGCAGAAAGCGCATCCCATCCTGCAACCCGCCTGCGAGGAAATACATACGCTGTTGCCGTACCTGTACTTCATGAAGACGCTTTCAATACTGTTGCCGTCATTCAGTGCAAACAGGAATTTTTCCGTTCCGTCGAGTGAGGAGATCCGCCTTTTCTCCATCCTTATATCCCCGACAACGCAGTCTCCGCGCAGATTGCGCAGAAAGATCTCCGGAAGATTTTTCATCTCCCGGAAATCACTGATTCCTTTGTATATCCAGCCATACAGTTGCTTGGCGCGGAATTTGGGTTCACCCTTTTCCGCAACAAGTTCTTCAAGCTGCCGCAATGTGAAATTTCTTAAATCATGCATACTACAATCTGTCTACACTTTTTCTATTCCAAGTCCGGTCTTATGCCCGTTTATATCCGCTTCAGGCAGATTTGACGCCTCTTCAAGTGTCTTTGCAAGCGTTTCGCTCTTGATGTATTCTTCGTGCTTGCTTACCGCGCCCATAACCTCGGCATCCGCGGATACATAAATGTTTATGTTATCCATCATCTCGTAATCATTCTGCTTACGCATCTGCTGAATCTTCGAGATTACTTCCCGCGCAAGACCCTCATCGATCAGTTCCTGAGTCAGGTTGGTATCGATTATGACAAACACGTTGTTTTCCATCGCCACCGCGAAACCCTGCTTGGCATTTATCCTTATGTCGACAAACTCCTTCTCGACCTTGAATTCTTCACCGTCTATTTCACATGTCGCAAAACCCTTTTCTTCCAGTTCATCCATAAAGTTTTCAGGATTCTCTTTTGCAAGCGCGCCCGCAAAACCCTTGATTTTCTTGCCTAAGACAGGCCCCGCGACCTTGAAGTTCGGCTTAAGTTCAAAGTTCATATACTTGCCGAGTTCTTCCGCAAATACCACATTTTTGACATTCAGCTCGTCCATGATAAGAGGAACCATATCGGAAATCAGTTCCTTGTACTTCCCGTCCACCAGGATTTCGGAAAGCGGCTGGCGAACCTTAAGTCCGTTCTTTTCACGGATGCCTCTTCCGAGGTTGCAAATCGACCTCACGAGATCCATTCGTTCTTCCACTCTTTCGTCGATCAGTTTTTCGTTCGTCTTCGGGTAATACGCTATATGCACGGTTTCTTCACCGGTCAGTTTACTGTACATCTCGTCGGATATAAAAGGCGCTATCGGTGCAATGAGCCTTGAAACTCCCTCCAGCACCTCAAACGTCGTCGCAAAAACACTTTCCTTGTCCGCCGACATGCCCGGGCTGTAAAAACGCCTGCGCGCTCTTCTGATGTACCAGTTTGAAAGATCTTCATTTACGAAGTCGGTTATTGCTCTTACCGTCTTCATATGATCATAGTGATCCATGTGATCGGTCACCTCAGCCACGAGTTTGTTGTATTTCGACAAGATCCAGTGATCGAGTTCAGGGCGCTTATCATAAGGCACCGACAGTTTCTTGACGTCTATCTCGTCAAGATTGCCGTACAGAGCAAAGAAATTATATACGTTCCTCAATGTTCCGAAGAATTTGCTCACGATTTCCTGAAGTCCGTTTTCATCAAACTTTGTCGGTGACCACGCAGGTGACACGTGCAGAAGATACCAGCGTGTCGCATCGGCTCCGTACTTGTTGAGCATGTCGAACGGATCAACCGTGTTGCCCACATGCTTTGACATCTTCTTGCCGTTTTTGTCCAAAAGCAGGTCGTTCACCAAGACGTTTTTATATGGCGACCTTCCCATTATAAACGTTGAGATCGCCATTAGAGAATAGAACCATCCCCTCGTCTGATCTATGCCCTCGCATATAAAATCGGCCGGGAAAAGTTTGTCGAAATCCTCCTTATGTTCAAACGGATAATGCCACTGGGAAAAAGGCATCGCTCCCGAGTCGAACCAGCAGTCTATCACATCAGGGATTCTATCCATCGTCTTGCCGCATTGCGGGCATTTTACATGTACGTCATCGACATAAGGTCTATGCAGTTCTATGCTTTCATCTATGTCTTCCACGGATTTCTCAATCAGTTCTTTTCTGCTGCCGATGCACTCCAGATGTCCACATTCACAACGCCAGATCGGGATAGGCATTCCCCAGTAACGGCTCCTTGATATAGCCCAGTCTTTGACTTCGGAAAGCCAGTTTCCAAACCTCTTTTCACCGACAAACGGCGGATACCAGTTGACACTGTCATTGTTTTTCACAAGCTGGTCTTTCAGAGAGCTCATCTTGATGTACCAGCTCGGCTTTGCATAATAGACAAGAGGCGTGCCGCATCTCCAGCAATGAGGATAGTTATGGGATATCTTTTCCTTTGCGAACACCTTGTCTTCCTTTGCCAGATACTTCAGGATTTCAATGTCCAGCCCTTCTTCCATAACGAAGTGTCCTTTCCAAGGGGTTTCTGTAAATTCACCCTTTTCATTGACAGGCTGCAGCATAGGCAGATCGTACTTGCGTCCGCACTGGTAGTCGTCCTCACCGAAAGCCGGCGCCGAATGGACGATTCCCGTACCGTCATCAATCGAAACATAGTCCATACATGTAACAAAGAATGCCTTCTTATCGGCCTTGACAAACGGCATGAGCTGTTCATACTCCACATACTCAAGTGCAGAACCTTTCATCTCTTCCAGAACCTTATAGCTGCCCTCTCCCAGTACCTTATCGGCAAGGTCCTTCGCAACGTAGAATATGTTGCCCTTTTCATCACCTGTCAGCATTTCCGCCTTTACGTAATCAAAGTCGGGTCCCACGGTGAGAACGGTGTTGGATGCCAGAGTCCATGCCGTCGTGGTCCATGCGAGAAAGTATTCATTTTCCGTGCCGGTCTTTTTGAACTTCACGATGAGCGTGTTTACTTTTACATCTTTGTACCCCTGAGCAACCTCATGTGAGGCAAGACCCGTCCCGCACCTCGGGCAGTACGGCAAAATCTTATGCCCCTCGTATATCATATCCTTTCCGAAAAACTGTTTGATGATCCACCACTCGGTCTCTATGTAATCGTTCTCCAATGTTACGTACGGATCGTCCATGTCCGCCATGTATCCCATGCGCTCACTCATATCGCGCCACAGATTGGTATATGTAAACACGGACTCTCTGCATTTTTTATTGAATTCACGTATGCCGTACTCTTCAATCGCCTGTTTTCCGTCGATTCCGAGCTGCTTTTCCACTTCTATCTCGACAGGCAACCCATGTGTGTCCCAGCCTGCCTTCCTGTTGACCTGGAATCCCTGCATGGTCTTGTATCTGTTGATTGAATCTTTCAGCGTACGCGCCATCACGTGATGGATTCCCGGTTTTCCGTTTGCCGTCGGAGGTCCCTCGTAGAATACAAACTGCGGTTTCCCCTCTCTTGCATCGACGCATTTTTTCAGAAGATCTTCTTCTATCCATTGTTTTACCTGATCTTTCTGCACTTCGGCAACAGGTTTTTCCGATAATTTTTTGAACATAAATCAATTTCCTTCCCTATTCATTTTAAATTCCGAACAATATCTTCCAATCGGCGTGGAACATGCATAATCCGAAACCGGATATTTGCTAAATAAAAAGCCCCTAACCTGTAATATATGTTAGGGACGATCATTACAAACCGCGGTACCACCCTAGTTGCAGACCTCGTGTTCAAGGTCGCCACTTAATAAGATGTCGGACTCGGGAGTGATATTCATGCACCGGTTCACCGGATGGTTCTCAGCCCTTCCATCCTCTCTGTAAGGTTCTTACCCGGGACTACTGGTTCCG
>CP016202.1:487236-508983 GCA_003433295.1 Eubacterium minutum ATCC 700079
CTTCCATCCTCTCTGTAAGGTTCTTACCCGGGACTACTGGTTCCGTCGTCGTCCGTATATTAAATTCAGTTCATTATAATGGCAATCAATACCCGTGTCAAGAAAATAATTTTGCCCTGCGCAACGCGGCTATAGGATTGTCAAACATATGTGACTCTTAGTTGTCAAGACATATGTCACACTTTGAACGCTTTGAGAAATACTCCGCTGCCACCTGATCGTGGCAGAAGTAGGCGCTCGCGGGAATTGTAGGCGTCTTTGAGAAATACTATACTACTACCTGATCTTATAATCATATTAGGGGGAAGTTGTTCATTGCCGTCTTTGAGAAATATTATACTATTACCTGATCCGGGCTTTTCATCTTATACGAACAGTTCTGACTCCGCTCCAGCGGCTATAGCTGTAACGTCCATTAAATTTAGTGTATGTCCGAATGCGAATATAGTACTTCGTATTTGATTTGAGTCTTTTTAGCGCTACCCGATTGTTTTTCCGCCCTGTCTTCCTTGTCTTCGGACTTTTGAATTTTTTACTTCTTGAGTACTGTATTTGATATCCGTCTATACCGTTTGCCCGTTTCTTCCATATAAGTATGCATTTTTTCTTCTTTGCCTTGATTTTTCCTATACTCGTTCCAACCGCTTCTTTCGGACGGGCACCGCTTCCGGTTTTTGTGCCCGAAGCTGTGACTGAATTATAGGGCTTTGCGGTAACTTTATCCCTGTCTGTCCCATTACTGTCTGTCGGCGTGATCGGTTCCGGACTGTTCTTATCCTTCTCCTCCTGCGGATCATTTCCCGGCTCTTCTGCATCTTCTCCGCCGGGCGGCTCGGGATCCGGATCGTCGTTTGCAAAGCCCTTAATCCTCGCGCACATCTTATCCGCGTTGTCATGCATATCCGTCCACTCATCGCCGGTATTCATTTTTATGAAGCTCTGATTCTTTTCTATCTGTGCCTCGCATTTCAGACTTCCGTAGTCCGCATTGTCTTCAACACCGAAATATGTTTGAGTTTTGGTCGTGATAACTATTGAGTAATTGCTGTTTTTTCTGAGTTTGACCGGTTTCAAACCGTAATCTCCAAGCTTAAAGGTGTAGCTTCCGGTGTTTCTTGTCTCCACGTCAAAGTTGCACACTTTTTCCCCGCTTTCGGGATTTGCGTTATCTTTCAAATCCGTGTACACTTCCACCGAATATGAAGTGTCTCCGTCGTTAAAAGTTGTAAAGCCCGCAGCCTCAAGGATTTTATCGCCGTCACCCACGCAAAACACATTGGCAATCCTGCTATCTTTTCCAAGGGAAACATTATCCAAACCTGCCGTTCCGTCGTACTGATAATTGTATCTGTAACTCTCCGCCGGCTGCATGTCCAGCGCATTTACTGACTTAACGTCATTACCGTCATCATCGGTTCCGACATAAGCAAACGAAGTATCCTCATAGGAGATACGGTATTCCTTATATTCTTCTCCCCAGCTGTTTTGAACGATCCATGCGCCATCTTTTTTAGGGATGCTGTATTTTCCGCCTTTGGCGGCAAATTTTTCTTTCGGATAATTGTCGTCCCAGCCTATCACTACCACGGCATGATTCGAATCGGCTCCACCGTTATAATATTGGTTGTAAGTTCCATCACTGTGCTTGTGGTTATAGCCGGAAACACATGATGTGACAACAGCGCCGTATTTACTTACGGCACGCTTCACCGCAGATTTATCTGTCGCATCCACAATTATCGAATTCTGCCCGGTTATGTAATTATCGTATGCGAGTTTTGCATCATAAGCCTTAAATTCCGTATTGAACGGTGCTTTCTCTTCAGTGACCGCCCCCATCCAGTTGGCAAGCGCCTGGGAAGATGAGTATATATTGCCGCCGCTGTTGTACCATGGCTCCGGATTATATGCATCTGTCAGATTTTTATCATTTTCCGTATTTCCGAGAGGATCGTTTTCCCTGTTGAAAAAGAAATACGCAAAATGAGTGGGAGATAAGGTTTTCACATCCCCTGTTTCTTTCAGGTATGATATTTCGGCCGCGGTCATCGTTGCAAACGCCCAGCAGATTTGGGACGAATGTTGATCTTTGATCTTTATTTTGTCATCCCGCCACCATGCCTGCTTTCTGGAATCGTAAGCACTCGGCAAGGCATCATGCAGTTTGCTCCTTGTTCCGGTCTTTTTACTTCTTTGAGCGGGAACCTTATGTATACGTATGTTGCGAAGTATCTTGATTCCTCCGTCATCGGAGCTATTTACTTTTTTAGACGTTACGGCGTAACTGCGAACGGCAGTAAGCGCGGAAACTGAAATGATGCACAACAGTATCGGCAACAATTTTTTCATCAACTTTTTTTCGAAAACTTTTATCATCATGCTCACACTTTCGGTATCTCATCCGTCTCGTCACTATCCTCAAAGTCATGACCTCGGAATCCCTTGTTCTTCAATCTGCTTTTTCAGGTTTATCGGTTTCGGATTCCTCATCGGATTCATCGGCCTTTTCGGATTCATCGGTTTCGGATTCCTCATCAGCTTCATTTGCCTTTTCGGATTCATGGTTTTCGGATTCCTCATCGGCTTCATTTGCCTTTTCAGGTTCATGGTTTTCGGATTCCTCATCGGCTTCATTTGCCTTTTCGGGTTCATAGTTTTCGGATTCCTCATCAGCCTCATCGACCCCGAACTCGTCATTTACATCGGCTGCCTCTTTTGCTTCTTTAGCTTTCTTGTCGGTAGCCTCTTTTTCGTCTTTATTCCCCTTCTCTTTTTCGGAAACGACACTATCCATGTTGCCGTCATCATCTTTGACCTCACCGTCATCTTCCTGATCCGGTTCATCATTTTCTTCGGCTTCTCTATCGCCTTGCCGTTCCTCGTTTCGGGAATCCGGTTCATCCTCGGAAGCGCGTTCAGACTTCTTATCTTCCTCAATGTCGGTCTCCGTGTTCTCTGTTTCAACGACCTGAACGATGATCCCGTCCTCAATGCCGGCATCCGCACTTTCCGCTTCGGCGTTCTGAACAACACTGTCGTCCTCAATATCCGCATCCATAACGTCACGTCTACCTATATTGAACAACAATATATAAAGTAGCGCCGCCACAATCCCGCCGGCAAAAGGAGCTATGATAAATACGGGAAGCTGATTCAGGGCATCTCCTCCGACAAACACCGCCGGCGCAAAACTTCTTGCAGGGTTGACCGATGCACCCGTAAAAGGTATCCCGAATATGTGTGTAACGGTAAGGGTCAGTCCGATAACGAGTCCCGACAAGGCTTTGCATTCTTTTTTCGACGTTGCGGACAGAAAAACCAGAATAAACACGGCAGACAGCACCGTTTCTACCAGCGCAGCAATCCCGACATTGATTCCGAGCGGGCTTGACGTCCCGTAGCCGTTCTGTCCCAGCGCATCTTTTGCGCTGAAGCACGTCCACAGGAACAGTGCCGCAGCCGTCGATCCCGCAAACTGCCCGATGACATACCCGAAAAAATCTTTGAGGCTAAGCCGTCTCGCAATCAGCATGGCAAGAGATACAGCCGGATTGAGATGCGAGCCTGAAATCTTTCCCATGGAATATGCCATTGCAATAAATGCGAGCCCGAAAGCAAATGCTATCGGAAGTGAAGTGAATGCTATCGGAAGAGGCGAACCCATGCTTATAAAAATACTGTTTGCCGCGACCGCAGAACCACATCCGAAAGCAACAAGTACAAAAGTTCCTATAAATTCAGCTATATATTTTCTCATCTAAAACCTTTCTGCATTACGCCGGCTCTTTAGCGTTTACTTTTCGCCTTTCTGTGATATTATAAAATCAGGCTTATGAGTAACGAAGTCTCTACACAGGGGGGTACCGGAATGCCACTTATAATCATAGGCGCATTGTTCGCTGCGGGATTGCTGATTTATTACCTGCTGTCAAAGGGGAGCAGGTAACCGTCGACAACAGCCTTAAACAACGCACTTGATCACATCCCAATCAACCGCCTTGACAGGTAGCCCGACGCAACGGTTTTAGCCGTCACCCCGGGAAAACCGCCACGTCCGGCCATTTATCCATCTGAAACAAATATCTTGCTATCTTACGGTAAGCAACTCGTTTACCTCTTTTCGAGGCGGAGCGCCCGGAGTCTTTTCCGCAAATCCGATGGCAACCAACGCCGCAACAACCTCATCCTCCGGCAGTTCAAGAACTTCAGCTACTTTCCTGTCATCGAAAACACCGAGAATCACCGTTCCATACCCCAGATCGTGAGCTCCGAGAACAAAGGTCTGCGTGGCTATCCCGGCATCGAAAACCTCCCACTTGTCACCTTTTGACGTTGAAGGTTCGCCGTTTTGATCATAGCCGGAAATTCCATGCTTATATATTACCGCCACCAGCGCCGCAGCTCTGTTTATAATCTTTTGGTTAAATTCAAAACCGAGAACACACTCGTCGGCGATCTTTGCTTTGATGTCAGAATCAAGCACTCCACAATATTTCGTCACCTGAGTGTTCTTCCACGACGGTGCGTACGCTGCAAGTGCAACAATCTCTTCAAGCTGCTTCTTTGAAATCTTTTCATCCGTATACTTGCGGATGCTTCTTCTCGTCAAAATACAATCCTTTGTTTCCATCTTAAAGTCCTTTCCTGTAATCAGCCATTCAACGTTTAACCGGTTTCTCACAATAGAATACCACGAAACGTCCCACGCACCAACAATTTAATGTTAAAATTCATAAAAAATCCTCTGTAACATTTCAAGTTACAGAGGGTTATGGTGCGGTCTAAGGGATTCGAACCCCCATGGTTTCCCACACGGACCTGAACCGTGCGCGTCTGCCAGTTCCGCCAAGACCGCAAACTTGTGCCGACCGTATCATTATCACACAAGTTGTCGGCAAATGCAAGCCTAAAAATAAATTTCTAACGACACATGCTCTCTCTGCCGTTTATTCGTCCCAGCACACTTCGTCCGTCGTGATCGTATCCGGTCTATACGCCTTTACATCATTGAAAATCTTCGACTTGAGAGATTTATTATATGTCCACAGGTCAAGATTAAACGCATTCTGCTTTACCTCATTTACGATTTCATCGGTAACATGATTTCTGTTTATGCTTACCGAAGTTATGCCGTTGTTTTTCGCGTCTCTCACAGCTTTTATAAAATCCACGTTTTCTGTCTTCTGAATTCTTTTCAGCGAATCTCTGCTGAGTATATACGAGGTGTAGATGTCCGCGGAACTTCCCGTACTTTTGGTTATATATGCCTTCGTCCTCTTGATCGAATTTAAATCAAAACTTATGAATCTGGCTGTTTTCAGCAATCCGTGCGCATTAACTTTATCCACCAAAAGCTTGATCCCCTCATCGGACATTCCCTCATTGTCTATAAAGTCATACTTTATCTCTATGATGGGCACCATTCCATATTGCCGACAAACAGTCAGATATTCATCTATGAAACAGGCCTCCGGAACTTTGGACTGTATTTCACTCTTCGTCATATCGTACACGATGTCGCTCCCGGCGTCGAAAACCCTATCGAAAGTCCTGTCATGCGATATGACTATGTCACGCTCTTCTTTCGGTTCTGATCCGGAGGCGTCGCGTTCGGCGGTTTCCCATACGTCACATTCCACGCCCCAGAAGCCCGCCTTTCCGGCTTCGATAAAGGCTCCCTTGGTATTTTCCTTCTGAGAATCGTGAAGTCCTCTGTGGGCTATGAATTTCACAAGGCTCTTCTTCAGATTCACAACTTCCATCTTCACCTTTTCTTTTCTCTTGGAGCCATCGACAGTACTTGCCGTAATCGTTGCAACTCCAAGACCCACCGCTTTGACTTCACCCTTTGAGTTCACCTTGAGTATCTTGGAGTTTGACGATTTCCATGTGAAGGTCTGTTTGGTGGCTTTCAACGGTGTGATTTCAGTGGTCAGGCGTTCCTTGGTTCCTATCAACATATCCGTTTCGCCCTTTACTTTCAAGGTCTTGATTCTGCTACCCACGACAAACGACACCGTCCTGTATTTCCTGTTGTCCTGCTTTGAAATAACGGAGATCGTCACATTACCGGTATCCAGAAAACTGACCCTGCCCTTTGAGTCCACCTTTGCTATGGCATTATTGCTGGAAACCCATTTAAGCCTCTTGTTCCCGGCATCGCTCGGATAAACTTTCGCTGAAATTTTACTGCTCTCATTAGGTTCAAATATTCTGCTGTTGTCTATCTTCGTCAACTTTATCTCGGAAACTTTTTTGCCTACGGTTATTCTGACGCTCTTCTTGATTCTTTTCCTGTTGCGAAAATAAGCGGTGATGGTAACTTTACCCTTTTTCTTCGCCTTTATCTTTCCTTTTTTTGAAACGGTAGCTATTTTTTTGTTTGATGTCCTGAAAAGCAACTTTCCGTATTTTTTCTTTGCACCCTTGACACGGTACTTGATCTTTTTCTTTTCACCTTTTTTCAGCACCGTTTCCTTACTGATGTTCTTAATCCTGATCTTTGCCGACGCACCGTACACATCTGCGGCGGCGCCGGTTCCGTACAAAGCAAGCAGAATCAGAATCAGAGATACCGTACCTAACAATACGATTTTCTTAAACAAAACACCTTTTCTCAAAATATTCTTCCCCCGAACTATTTCTAAAAACAAATTACTTTTTCGTCCCGCGCTATTGCTCCGATGCATCTTCCATTATTGAATCGAACTCGTTCGCAACTTTTTCAAACAGTTCTTCATCTTCAATATCCTCAAGTTCAAACGATCCCTCATCGTCTACTTCCTTATACCCGTATATCCAGACGTCATCCGAATCGTCGTCGGGAATAAGCGCAATATAATCCTTGCCGTCAACGTCAAAAACACCCATGATTTCGCAATCGACAGGTTCGCCTTCCTCAAACTCCAGCGTAATCACATCGACTTCTTCCTGTCCAACATTCTTATTCTTATCTTCAGCCATCATCATATCCTCCGATCCCATCTCAAAATTACTTAACAAACACTATAACATCAATGCGTCTTTTGTGCAAGAAATACGAACAAATCACTCAATAATTCAGCAGCGGCTCCCTTCAGCGGTCACAGCTATCCGCAAGGTTCCGATTCACCCCGAAGGCCTTCAGTTTCCTCGAAAATAGTCTACAATACTTTTCGCCACTTTCTCCGTTACTGTCGGAACACCACAAAGTTCCTCCACACTCGCGTTCTTTATGGCATCTATGGATTTGAATTCATAGAGAAGACGGTTCCGCCTCTTCTCACCTACGCCCGGGATGTTGTCGAGCGCCGAGCGTACGGCTTTCTTATTATGCAGATTATGGTGGTATTCTATCGCAAAGCGGTGAACTTCCTCCTGTATGGTTCCGCAGTATCTGAAGAGGGTAGGTCTTTCCTTCAGCGGGATCTCACTTCCGTCGTCAAACACTATGGCTCTTGTCCTGTGACTGTCATCTTTCGCCATTCCTACCACGGGTATCGGAATTTTCATCGCATCGAGGACCTTTTGTGCCGCATGCACCTGTCCGAGTCCTCCGTCCATCATTATAATGTCAGGCAGTTTTATAAACCCCGGCGTCCCCTCCTTTGCCCGTTTAAAGCGCCTGTAGATTACTTCCTGCAGACTTCCGTAGTCGTCGGCGCCCTCTATGGTTTTGACCTTGAATCTTCTGTAATCCTTTTTCACCTTCATAAGACCCTGAAACACTACCATAGCCCCGACGGAGTCGATTCCGTTGGTATTGGAAATGTCGTATGATTCCACCCTAATGTCTTTCCTTTTTGACGAAAGTTTCTCCGTGCCGGCAGGATGACCCGCGCGCTTCAGCAAATCGTACATTTCGGCTCTGACAGCTTCCTCTCTTTCATTTCTGCTTTCCTCTCTTACGGAAAGAGTCTTTTTCATCTCCAGCATGTCCTGACCGGTAAGGTCGAGCAGTTTCTTCTTATTCCCCTTTTTCGGCACGCTTATCCTCACTTTGTGTCCGTCACCGCCCAAGAACTTTTCCAGAAGCTCTCTCTCCTCAAGTTCCTCGTCGGTCAAGATCTCATGCGGAACCGTAGCCCACTGTGAATAATATTGCTTTATGAATTCATATATAATATCCGCCTTGCTGTCCTGCGGATCCGCCTGTATGGGGAACGTTTCTCTACCGCTCAATTTCCCGCCTCTCACGGGAAAAACTACAACGAAAGTCCTGCTTCCTTCCTTTACTGCAAGGCATACATCCAAGTCATGTTCTCCGATCATCGTCACTCTCTGGGTTTCCGAAAGCGCCTTTACCGCGGATACGGCATCTCTCCACTTTGCAGCTTCTTCGTATTCCATGTTTTCAGACGCACCCTTCATCCTGCCCTCCAGACGCTTCAAAACAGGTCCTGTCCTGCCGGAAAGAAAATTCAGGATCTCAGTTATATCCCGACGATATTTTTCTTCATCCACCTCGTTGATGCACGGCGCATCGCATCTGCCTATGAAATAGTTCAGACACGGTCTGAAATCTTTCGGGAATTTCACGGTCGTGCAACTCTTCAGCTTATATATTTCCGAAAACAGTTCTACGATCTGATTGACCGCTCCGACGTCGCTGTACGGACCGAAGTATTTATTTCCGTCTTTTTTTAAAACTCTTGTCTTGACGATACGCGGGAACTTCTCGCTCACGGTTACCATTATGTACGGATATGTCTTATCGTCTCTCAGCAAAACGTTGTACTTCGGCATATACTTTTTTATTAAATTGCACTCCAGAATCAGCGCTTCCATCTCGCTTGAGCAATTTATATACTCAAACTCGGCTATATTTGAGGCAAGTGCTTTAACTTTCGGATTGCTGTTCTGATATGACTTTTGAAAATACTGTCTGACTCTGCTTTTCAACGAAACAGCCTTTCCGACGTATATGACCTGTCCGAGTCTGTCTTTATGTATATAAACTCCCGGCGAATCCGGGAGTTTATTGAGATTATCTTTTATATCAAACATTTTTCATTTCTGCGGCATCCCTGCCGGTATCTGCCTTTTCCCTTACATTCTTCGCATCGACTTGCGCTCTTGGTATCGCGGTTTCTCGTCAATATCCGCGGTTTCTTCGTCTGCGTCCTTCTTCCTCCCGCAGCTGCTGCTCAAGAATTCTTCTGATACGTCTTTTTCTGCGCCTTTCCCGCTGTCTCTTCGCCTTTGCTCTGAGTATTACGACCGCCATTAAAAATGACGCCAAAATAATTGTTGCAATCAGGATTACGATCGTGGCGAAATTCGAAATTCCGAAATACGACGGGAACCAGCCTTCGCCGACGCTCTCCTCCGCCAGAAGCGGAACCTTATGGGTGACTTCATCGCCCACGTATATGTTGCAGTGCCCGACGACCTGTCCTTTTTTTACGGGAGCCTTGACGTTGCCATACATGATAGAACCGGTCTTTATCAGTTTTTTGGAGCCTTCTTTGGGAAGATAGGCATACCCGTCGCTTGCGCTGTATGCTCCGATCTCCGTCTTTTCTCCATGTTTTACTCTTACCTTACCGAGCCGCTTCCCCTTTTTTACGACTCTGTAACCGTCAACCCTGCTCCCGGCATATTTCGCCAGTTTCAGGAGATCGTCCTGCCGCTGCTGTTGAGAGGCTTCAAGCAATACAATGAACAACTGCATACCGTTATCGCCGCTCTGTACGGCAGACTGCCTGTCCTGCGCGGCCTCAGTCCCCGCATATCCGGAAAGTTTCTCATCGCCGCCTGCCGTAATTCCCTTTCGGCTTAAGGTTCTCGCTTTGTGCTTGTTCGTCATCGCAAATCTATGAGTGTTTTTTTGACTGATTTCCCGGATCGTCCTGTTTGATAGAGCAACCCTCAAAATCTGCATATAGTCCTTTGCGGTGGTGTACTGACCGCGCGCGTTATCTCCCGTCACATTTTTGAACTTTGTCCTTCTGCAATCGATGTTCCTCACCGTCTTATTCATTTTCCCGATGAACTCATCAACGCTTCCGAATGTGTTTTCAGCCAGAGCATATGCGGCGGCATCGCTTCCGAATATCAATGTTGCGCAGATCAGGTCTTTGGCGGTGACCACCTCATTTTCCCGCAGTTCCAAAAGAGTCCCGCCCCGACTTGCGGCATTTTTGGATATTTTGATCTCCTTGTCCATCGACAATGTCTGCGCCGCAACAAGCGCGGTCACCATCTTCGTCAGACCGCCCGGAGCATACCTGACATTGGCGTTTTTGGCATAAACGGTTGCGCCGGTATTCTCACAATATACCATGGCCCCACCCGAAGAAACCGTGATTTCGTTTTTGGCAGCGTCGGAATCCGCATTCACAAACGACATGCCTGTGACAAGGAAACACAAAACTATTAAATTGCTCAAAGTTCGCAGCCTTTGACTCACTTCCTGATCTCCTGACAAACAACGACCTTACACCTCTATGCATCCCCGCGCGCCGCTCTCCTGTAACGCTCCGACCGGACCGCGGCGGCGATACATCTTATTTCTTCGAATCCTCGTATTTTTTCATGAGCGCAATCAGCGCATCGACGCCCTCTTCCGGCACCGCATTATAAATACTTGCACGCAGGCCCCCAACCGAACGATGCCCTTTCAGATTTATCATTCCGTTTTGCCCGGCGAGCTCTATGAACTCGGCATCCATGTCGGAATCGCCGGTCACAAAGGTCACATTCATGAGCGAACGGTCCTCTTTGTCCACGGTTCCCCTGAACACCGAACTTTCGTCGATCGCCCTGTAGAGTTTTTCGGCTTTTCTCAGATCCTTCTCATGCATAGCGGCGACCCCGCCGTTTTCAAGCAGATACTTGAAGACCTCACCTGCCACGTAAATGGAAAAGCAAGGCGGCGTGTTATACATGGAGCCTTTTTCTTCATGAATTTTGTAATCCAGATATACCGGAACGTTTTCAGGAGCGTGACCTATCAAATCCTCTCTTATGATTACAATCGTGACTCCGGCAGGCGCAACGTTCTTCTGAGCTCCCGCCCATATCACGCCGAATCTGGAAACATCGATTTCCTCGCTGAGAATACACGATGACATGTCGGCTACAAGCGGCACGTTCCCCGTATCCGGTATGTATGAATATTTCGTTCCGTAAATCGTGTTGTTATAGCAGATATATACATAGTCCGCGTCACTTCTGAAATCACCTGCGGAAAGCTTTGGAATGTATGAGTAGGTCGAATCCTCCGAACTCGCAACACATTTTATATCGCCGAACTTCAGAGCTTCCTTATATGCTTTCTTCGCCCACTGACCCGTAACTATATAGTCCGCTTTCTTCGATTTCCTGAGCAGGTTCAACGGAATCATTGAAAACTGAAGGGTCCCTCCTCCCTGCAGGAACAGGACTTTGTAGTTGTCCGGTATGTTCATCAGTTTTCTCAGATCGGTCTCCGCATCGTCCACTATCTTTTGATATTCTTTCGATCGGTGGCTCATCTCCATGACGGATTCACCCGTTCCCTTGTAGTTAAGCAGATCGTCGCGCACGTTTTCCAACACGTCTACCGGCAGCATCGACGGACCTGCCGAGAAATTATAGACCCTGTCATATTTGCTCATTTTTCAATTCCTTTCTCCCATCCGTTTTCTCGGTTTTCTGTTATTTTTCTTATCCTTTTCCCGGTTTTCCTCTCATCCTTTTTCAGCGAATTTCTTTCTCCGTTCTCCGCGAATTGCTTTCTGTACCCGAGCACTCAATATCATTAAACATCTGTCATAATTTACCTCGATTTCCATACTTCCCTAAGGCTCAACGCCTTTGCCCGCACGCCCTTCCGACGCCGTTTAGGCACGCCCCGGAACGCAGGAAATCCCAATGTGATTATATCACTTGGAATATTGAAAGTAAAGTTGACAGGTGATATACTTTCTACAAACTGAAATTGAAAACCGGTATTTAAAAATCATCATGGAGGTAACCAATATGTACAATATTGCAACACTGAACAAGATTTCACCTGTGGGGCTGGCTCGTCTGACCGATCAGTATAAGGTTATTGACGACATTGCCGACGCAAACGGCGTTCTCGTAAGGAGCCAGAACATGCACGACATACGTTTTCCCGAAAAGCTTCTCGCCATCGCAAGGGCGGGCGCGGGTGTAAACAACATTCCTCTTGAAAAGTGCGCGGACAGAGGTATTGTGGTCTTCAACACACCGGGCGCAAATGCCAACGCGGTCAAAGAACTCGTCCTTGCCGCGATGCTCATGTCGGCGAGAAATATTCCGGCTGCACTCGACTGGGTAAAAACTTTGACATCGGATGTAAGCAGCGCTGTCGAGAAAGGGAAAAAACAGTTCGCCGGGAGCGAACTGAAAGGAAAAACCCTCGGCATCGTCGGAATAGGAGCCATAGGCGTCCTCATAGCAAACGCGGCAAAGAGTCTGGGCATGAACGTCATCGGATACACTCCTTTTCTTACGATCGACATAGCTCATCAGACAGATGCCGGCATACCTCTGGTTACAGAGCCCGATATGCTGCTTGAAAAGTCCGATTATATATCTCTCAACGCTCCCGCAAATCCAAGCACCGAGGGCATGGTCAATGCGGAATTTATCGAAAAGATGAAAGACGGCGCCGTTTTGCTGAACTTTGCACGCGATAAACTGGTAAAAGAAGACGATCTCGTTGCGGCATTGGAGTCAGGAAAGATTTCCGAATACATCACAGACTTTGGAACCGACGGACTGCTCGGGAAAAAGGGAGTTGTCATAGTCCCACATCTCGGGGCATCGACGGCGGAGGCGGAAGACAACTGCGCAAGCATAGCGGCAGATGAAATCATGGACTACATCGAAAACGGAAACATAAGAAATTCCGTAAATTTTCCCAACACCGCGCTTCCGGTGAAATCCGGGGAAAAACGAATCGCCTTAATGACCAAAGGAGTTGAAAACCCCGTGGATCTTGCGGTCAAGAACCTCGGTATCACGGTTACCGGCGTTTCAGGCGGAACAAAAGGCGACTATGGTTATGCGCTTGTAAGCACTACCGACCCGATAACCGAAGTTCCGAAGATTGAAGGAGTTATCAAAACAAGAATTCTTTAACGAAAAGAACGGCGGGCAGGTGCGAATGCACCTGCCCGCTTTTATATTGCTGCAATAGCCGCTCTTACACATAACCGCAAAACCACATAACCGCAAAATGCGAATCCGGCAATGCGTGTCCGGCGCCTGCATTTTGCAAAATCTCCGATGCGGGAGTATGTGCTTTATCCGAAAATACGTCTGACCGTCAGAATACGTTTGCCGTTATACCCTATTCTGGAAACGGTTATCCCGTTTGCTTCATCCATCGCATGTACGATTTTGCCGTCGCCCGCATATATTCCGATGTGCCCGTAGTAGCATACGAGATCTCCCGGTTGCATTTCGGAACTTTTTACGGCTTTGCCTAAAGACCTGTCAGCCCCGGCATCATGAGGCAGGGTCACGCCGAAATGCTTGTAGACAGCCATTACAAAGCCGGAACAATCCGCTCCCTTTGTAAGGCTTGAGCCTCCGTACACATACGGGTTACCCCGGAATTTCTTTGCGAATTCGACAACTGCTTTTCCCGAAGCAAGGCTGTATTTATCACCCTCTTCGCTGCTTGCTTTTCCTCGTTTTGCAACACTTGTTCCTGTTCCGGAAATTATAATTCTGTCTTTACTCTTCTCCGTAACCTCGGTCTTTATCACTTCTTCTTTTTGAAGATCACCGTTTATCGTGGTTTTTTCGACCGTCACAATTTCGGTGCCCTCATCGCCCGCTTTTTTAACCAGGCTCGTATTGCGGTGAATAGTGCGGTCTTTTTTCTTTACCACGGAGAATTTAATTCTTTTCTTTTTGTCCACAGTCTGTGACGTCTTTACGCTTATCAAATTGCGCCTGATCGAATCAATCGCTATATTCCTTGTATCCTCGACATCGGCAACCTCCGGTTTCCTGTCCATATAGCCGTAATAACGGTGTTTCACCGAAATCACGGGATTCAGAGATATGCGAACATCCCGCGCTTTCTCTTCCACATATGTGTTTTTCAGCAAAGACATCGCTTCCCTGACTTCACTTTCAGTCCTGACGGTTAAAATCGTTTTGCCTCCGGCGTCGATCTGCCAATAATCTTTAGACGCAAAAACACCCGTTGAAACAACCCATGTTAAAACCAAAAACACGATTTCCAGCACTGCGAGAGTGTAGAAAATAAATCTTTTCTTTTTAATTTGTAACGATATTTTGGAAATGCCCGCTTTCATGTCCGTCTCTGCCTGCTTCCATTTTATCCGTATTCAATACGGAACACGACTCACATCCGTTCGCATTCCGACGTACCCATATTATTTGATACATGGATTAAAGTCAACGATTCCGCTTCTTTTTTCACACACTTTTCACTTTTTCATTTTCAACCTTTACTTGACTAAATCTATCTTTTGAAGGCTCGGATGACGCGGAGAAACTATTATCTTGATGGCGCTTTTCACGTTCTCTATCTTTATTTTCTCAACTCCCTTCTGGTACTCACCGTCGAGAGTCCACGGCATCTTTCCGTCCGTCTCTATTTCAAGCTCGGATGAGCTGAAAAAGGAGATATGGGGACTTTGCTTATATCTGTTCTGGGTTATCGCCCATGTTATCTGTGTAAGTTCCACTATGTTCTTCGGTGATTTGATGAGCAGCACTTCAAACAACCCGTCGTTCATATCCACGTGATCTTTTTTTAAAGTTATCACCCCGCCCATGGATGTCGAATTGCAAATTGCTCCGAATATATAGTCGCCCCCGTACACGCCGACTTCATTTCTCAACCTTACTTTCTTAGGTCTTATAGATGGTATATCCTTGATTCCCCCGAGGATGTAGGCTATATGTCCAAGCAGGTTTTTCATATCCTGAGGCACCTTATACGCTGTCTGTGTAAATGCTCCGAACGACGCCACATAAGAAAAATATCTGTCATTGAATTTCCCTATGTCGAGGTTGATAGGCGAACCCGTAACGATGTCCTTTGCCCCTCTTATTATATCAGTTGAAAGTCCGAGTCCGGCAGCAAAGTCATTGGTGCTTCCCGCAGGTATGTATCCGATAGGTACGTCCACTCCGGACTGGAGTATTCCCGCAACGACCTCATTGAATGTCCCGTCGCCGCCTATACAGACCACGATGTCGTAATCTTTGGAGCGTTCTTTCGCGATAGCGGTTCCGTCCCCTCTTTTTGCTGTAGTTGCAACGGTCGTGGAATATCCTCCTTTGCAAAATACATCAATTATACCGACAAACTTGCGGTTCGCCTGACGCGTACCTGCGCACGGATTCAGTATTATCAACGCTTTATTCATAAATTCCCCCTATCTTTATGGTCTCGGGCCATCTGAAATGACCTGTCATCTTCAGCCCGTCATCGTTCAGGAGTCTGTCTTCATCTCCCGCGGGATCCTTTCCGTGCTGTATAATATACGGATAACCTGTCACGTTTCTCATCGCGGATGCAACGGCTATATGCTTGCCTTGAAAAACTATAAAATCTCCCGGCTGCCACACGAGAGGATTGGTGATGTCTTTAGAGACACGAACACAATTTCGTCTCAAAAATATATTCAGAACCGGCACCGTCCTGTAGTTTATAGACGGATCGGGTTTTGAAATCACGCTTCTGTATGCTTCCGGGTGCTGAGCAATATCTCTGTCAACGAGCACCTTCAAGTCCACGTCTACCGCACGGAGCGCATTCCACACAACATCCGTGCAAACCCCGACTTTTTTGGGTGGATAACCACCCGCAAAATACCGATCGTCATATCGCAAACCCGGAGTATTTATGTAACCCTTGGCATACAGCATTATCTGATTCCCGGTAAAAAAATCACAGCCATGATTACCTTTCGCATTTAAATCAATATCCGTAAACACCGTTCTTTTGAAAATAATGCTGAAAATGATTATGACCACCGCAATCATGAGCGTGTAAAATCTCGACAAAACCCTGTACTTATTTTCTGTCTTTCGCTTTATTATCATATTTCCCTAAACCGTGCAATCCCGTGTACCCATTCAGTTCATTCCGCCGACGTATCTACGCCAATCCATTTCCGTTCCATCTTTCTTAAATACCATCCCACACGTCTTATTCGGATCATCGGACTTTCGTATCTCTGAATGCCTGATTTATTATGATTCCGAGCACCAGAACCCACGCGAGGAAATAAAACCAGAAAAGCAGAGCGACAATCGATGACAGTGACCCGTATATGATATTGTATTTGACCATGTGCTCAGTATAGACCGAATAGAAAAATGTCACTACCACAAGCCCGGCAGCGCCAAATACAGCCCCGGGTATCAGTGTTCTGACATTCAGTTTATAGGCGGGCATCACAAAATAGTTGTACAAGACCACAAGAAAATACAGTATCGTTGCAAGCGGCCACCTGAAATATGTCCACACGAGCGTGATAGTGTACTCCTCAACCATCCCTCCGACGAAAGCATATAAAATCTTCTTTCCGTATATCAGTACAACCAGCACAAAAGCTATGGTCAGAATCGTCATGACCATAGTTTTCAGGGACCTAAGTCTCTCCTTCAGAAAATTTCCGGTCGATCTGCTGTTGGAATATGTGTAGTTTGCAATCCTCATGAGCGAAAACTGCGCTCTGGACGCAGCCCACACGGCGAGCAGAATAAGAGTTATATTATTACCCGGAGACGAACTGTTTCTCAGAAGGCCCTTTATTATCCTTGCCATCTCCGGTGTTATGTACTGGTTGATCCAATCGTTTACGAAGTCCATGGTTCTTATGTTCAGCATGCCGAGAAGCTGTGTCATTACGACAATGGTCGGAACTACGGAAAGCATGATATAAAAAGCGATCTGTGCGGCGAAACCTTGGTAATACGGATCTCCGAACTGCTTTATACCCATCAGCACAATCTGACGCAATCTATCCTTCCCATGACCCGGGTTCATAATTCTTCCTTTCGCCATTCAGCATTTCGGCAAGTTTTTCAAGCGCCTTCGCCCTGTGGCTGATTTTATTCTTCTCTTCTCTGCCAAGCTGTGCGAACGTTCTCTGATACCCGTCGGGGACGAATATGGGATCGTATCCAAACCCGCTGTCCCCTGCAGGCTCCGGAAGGATATGACCGTGACACTCTCCTCTTGCGACCAGCTTTTTTCCGTCCGGATACACCATTGTGATAACGGAAACAAACTTGGCTTTTCTTTCTTTGTAAGGCAGGTTTTCCAGCAGCCCAAGCAGTTTTTCGTTATTCTTTGCATCGTTTGCGTCTTCGCCCGCAAATCTCGCAGAGTAGATGCCCGGAGCCCCTCCCAGATATTCCACTTCAAGACCCGAATCATCTGCAATGGCTATTTCTCCGGTAATCTTCATTATCTCATTTGCCTTCTTGAATGAATTTTCTTCAAAACTGCTGCCGTCCTCCTCTATTTCAATATCGGGAACTCCCGCATCATCTCTCGACACCGTTTCAAGGCCGTACTTTGACGTTATTTCACCTATTTCCCGTATTTTATGATGATTTTTGGAGGCCGCAATTATCTTCTTCATATCTTCCAGATTCCTTCCCGGCAATTTTTTCTGTAGTTATTATAACAGTAATTTCGCCAATCAGGCAAACTGTTTTAAGTATGCACGCCCGCATCGAAATAAACGTTTTCGCCTTTAGGCGTGGTTTTTCCCGACGAGAAGTTTTAAGCATGCACGCCTGCATGGAAATAAACCACGATACTTGGGATAACAAAGATGACCGTACCACTGTATTTTGTAACAAAACCATAGAAGAAATTTCCGGCTTTGAATCCCGAATACGCATAAGAGCCTGAAAGTCTTCACAAAAGAACGGGAAATACAGCGTACCGGCAAAATTTCATTTCACCGTAGACCGTACGATTTGCAATGCTTACAGCCATCGCATCCACTGACGGAGCAACACCGGGCAAAATTATATCGGCAGAACCCATAAACAAATTTTTCCATTCTGATTTCACATTGCCGCATACATGGAAAATATTATATCATAATCGACCACCCTATGATATAATAATGTTTACTCACTATTATGTAAACCAATTTTCGGAGGATGATTTGAATATAACTATTTTGGACGGGTACTCGATCAATCCGGGAGACATATCGTGGTCACCGCTGAAGAAATTCGGCAGTCTCACATGTTACGACAGGACGGCCGATGACGAGATATATGACCGAGTACACAAATCCGACGCGATCTTTGTAAGTAAATGTCGCATCGACAAGAAACTGATTGACTCATGCGCATCTCTGCGTTTCATAGGTGTTACCGCAACCGGATATGACAACGTCGACCTGGATGCCGCAAAAGCGAGGGGGATCGCGGTGTTCAACACGCCCGATTATTCGACGGAGGCCGTGGCTCAGCATACCTTTGCGCTCATACTGGAACTTTTCAACCACGTCGGAGATTACAACCGTTCCGTACATAGCGGCGACTGGTATCAAAGCAAGGACTTCTGCTACATACGCAGCCCTCTTGCCCTTCTGTCGGGGCGTTCGCTCGGCATTGTCGGCTACGGGAATATAGGCAAAAAGGTTGCGGAAATCGGCAGTGCTTTCGGGATGACGATAAATGTCTACAGCCGCGCGCCCGAAAAGACGGTCAAATCCGACATACTTACACTTCACTGCCCCCTTACTCCGGAAAATGCGGGATTCATAGATGCGAAATTCATTTCCGGCATGAAAGACGGAGCGATACTGATAAACACCGCTCGCGGCGGGCTGATAGACGATCTCGCCGTCGCGGAGGCGCTGGATCGCGGTAAGCTCTCGGCTGCCGCCATCGACGTTCTGTTGCAGGAGCCGCCGGTAAAGCCGCACCCGCTTGTAGAGTCACCTCACTGCCTGCTTACACCTCACATAGCGTGGATGCCGATAGAAGCAAGGAAAAAGGTCGTTGAAATATGTAGGGACAACTTAGACGCCTTTTTATCCGGAGGCAGTAAAAACAGAGTTGTTTGAGGTTCGCCGATTTGCTTTAACGGCGAAATGATTTGATAAACCGGCACTGTTTGATGCCGTAAATCCTTTAAGAAAAAGAGAGTTATCCGGGAAAGGAGATTTGACATATGCACGTATATTACAATATCAAAAATGTATCCGCAACCGTTTCGGATTCGCCGCGCAAAAATATGAGTACAGTTTTCGTACTTCCGTTTCGCTTTATTTCATCGCATAAGAGCATCGGCAGAATTATGTCGGTATTGCTGTTTATGGTACTCGTAATGACATTTTGCCTACACGACGGCGCTTATGCGAAAGTCGATGCATCGCCTGCTTCCGACACCTCTGCGGTCGATATACAGACTGTCAACCTCAGAGGTTATGTTTCAAAAGCAAAACTCGTTTCCGGCAAAACCGGATTGCATAAAAAGAAGCATGTCGTAAAGCTTTTCTGGGAAAAGACAGGATCGCTCCAGCCCACTCATTACGGCATATACCTTAGAAGTTCGAAAAAGGGCGGATACGCCAAAGTCAAGGACGTAAGCGTTGAGCATGCGAAGATAAAGGTTTCCGTAAACTCCTGCCGCATAAGAGTCGTTCCGTATTATCAGACTCAGGAAGGAAGCTGCATGAATTCCATATACCTGATGACAAAACGCAGGAACGCCCGTAAGGTAAAAGTAACCGGAATCAAGCGTACCCTGCTTACCGGTCACTCACTCAAAATAAGAGCCAAGCAAAACGGTAACGTTTCCTCATCCATAAAATGGAGAGTTTCCGACAGCAGGATAGCCAGAATCCGCAGAGGAAAACTTATCGGGGTGAAAAGCGGAAGTGTTGAACTTACGGCTCGTGCGCACAGCGGGGTAACAAAAAAACTGCGTATAACGGTCATCTCCAAATATCCGGACAGCATCAGCTTTGACGGATCAGTTCCGACGGAGCTCTACGAGAGCGAAAGCGCTACCCTTAATCCTGTAATAAGCGATGCGCTGAACAAGTCGCTCAAATGGTCGACTTCTTCAAAATCGGTCGCAAAAATAAACTCGAAGGGCAAAATCACGGCGCTTAAAGCAGGAACCGTGACAATTAAGGCAGCGGCCCGCGGTCCGTATTACAAGAAGAAGTTTGCGCGTGCGAGGACTAAAATAACGGTGTATCCTCTATACCCGAAATCCGTTTCCATAGTAAACCCGTCAAGCAGCAAGCTCAATAAAGGGAATGTACTTACCATGCAGGCATCAACGGACAAAGCCAAATATACAGGTCTCACATGGAAATCGTCCAAAAAATCGGTTGCAAGCATAGACAAAAATACCGGACTGCTAACCGCAATCAAACCCGGAACCACGACCATAACAGTGACGGCTCCGGGGAAAAACAAGCATTCACTTCCGACTTCCACCATCGGCATCACGGTGCAGCCCGAAGTTGAAGGAATGGTTCTGTGGGCGGAAAAGATTGCGCTCAACAACGAATTCGGTTACAGCATGAACCTGACAAAATATTCAACTTGGAAAAGTTCAAACCTGAACCGCCACTGCTACTTTTGCGACAAGACAAATTCAAAGGATTACGACTGTGCATCCTTCGTCGCCGCAGCAATCACACACGGCAATGTCGGCTTCGGAAACCTCTGTAAAAAGACAGGCGGTTGCTCGAGTCTGTATAACATTTTAATAAAAAAGGGTTGGAAAGATATAGGAAAAATAAAGCCCGAGGCTATGCAGCGCGGGGACATAATGATCAATCCGGCATCCCATGTTGAAATATTCACCGGAAAACAGAACAAACTCGGAGAATATCTCAACGTAGGCGCACACGATGACTACGACGGAATATCAGGCGATCCGTCCGGAAAAGAAATAAGCATAGCCCCGATCACATGGTTCAAGGGTAGCTATACCACGGTGCTCAGGTTCTCAAAATAGGGACTGAACTGCCGAAAGTGCGGATTTTTTCATTGACAAAGCCACGCCGTTTTGATATATTGTTCCCTGTCAGGTTGCTTTCAGGCACGTTGACGGGCGCGATTGGCGGAATTGGCAGACGCACTAGATTTAGGTTCTAGCGGGAGACCGTGGGGGTTCAAGTCCCTCATCGCGCACCATGCATTTTACATTAATACAGCATGATAAAAGCACCGCTTTGTGAGCGATGCTTTTTTTGGTGACCCCATCGAGAATCGAACTCGAGTTACCGCCGTGAAAGGGCGGTGTCTTAACCGCTTGACCATGGGGCCGTATAAAAAAACTGAACCGGCAGCGACCTACTTTCCCGGGCAGTCGCCCACCAAGTATCATCGGCGCTAAAAGACTTAACTACTGTGTTCGGGATGGGAACAGGTGTGACCCTTTTGCTATAGCCACCGGATTCAGTATGATGAGATACGCACGCGGCATATCTTCTCTGAGGTTGTACCCTCAAATCTGAACAACAAAGCTTCCCATCACCTTTTCCGGAATACCTTCCATTCCGGCCAAGCTCTCGGTCTATTAGTATCGGTCAGCTACATACATTACTGCACTTCCACCTCCGACCTATCTACGTGATAGTCTCTCACGAACCTTACCTTACGGGGGAAATCTATTCTTGTGGGGGGCTTCGCACTTAGATGCTTTCAGCGCTTATCCCTTCCCTACTTAGCTACCCGGCTATGCTCTTGGCAGAACAACCGGTGCACCAGAGGTAAGTCCGTCCCGGTCCTCTCGTACTAAGGACAGCTCCACTCAAATTTCCA
>CP016202.1:509419-512660 GCA_003433295.1 Eubacterium minutum ATCC 700079
CCTTCCATTCCGGCCAAGCTCTCGGTCTATTAGTATCGGTCAGCTACATACATTACTGCACTTCCACCTCCGACCTATCTACGTGATAGTCTCTCACGAACCTTACCTTACGGGGGAAATCTATTCTTGTGGGGGGCTTCGCACTTAGATGCTTTCAGCGCTTATCCCTTCCCTACTTAGCTACCCGGCTATGCTCTTGGCAGAACAACCGGTGCACCAGAGGTAAGTCCGTCCCGGTCCTCTCGTACTAAGGACAGCTCCACTCAAATTTCCAACGCCCACAGCGGATAGGGACCGAACTGTCTCACGACGTTCTGAACCCAGCTCGCGTACCTCTTTAATGGGCGAACAGCCCAACCCTTGGGACCTACTCCAGCCCCAGGATGAGACGAGCCGACATCGAGGTGCCAAACACCCCCGTCGATGTGAACTCTTGGGGGGTATCAGCCTGTTATCCCCAGGGTAGCTTTTATCCGTTGAGCGATGGCCCTTCCACTCGGAACCACCGGATCACTAAGCCCGACTTTCGTCCCTGCTCGACTTGTTTGTCTCGCAGTCAAGCTCCCTTCTGCCTTTGCACTCTTTGCGCGATTTCCGTCCGCGCTGAGGGAACCTTTGGGCGCCTCCGTTACTCTTTTGGAGGCGACCGCCCCAGTCAAACTGCCCACCTGCCACTGTCCCGGTACCGGTTCACGATACGCGGTTAGAACCCCAACGCTACAAGGGTGGTATCCCAACGGTGACTCCGGTAACACTGGCGTGCTTCCTTCTCAGTCTCCCACCTATCCTGTACATGTAACGCCGAAGCTCAATATCAGGCTGCAGTAAAGCTCCATGGGGTCTTTCCGTCCTGCTGCGGGTAGCCGGCATCTTTACCGGCACTACAATTTCACCGAGTCCATTGTCGAGACAGCGCCCAGATCATTACGCCTTTCGTGCGGGTCGGAACTTACCCGACAAGGAATTTCGCTACCTTAGGACCGTTATAGTTACGGCCGCCGTTTACTGGGGCTTCAGTTCTATGCTTCGATTGCTCTTACACTTTCCCTTAACCTTCCAGCACCGGGCAGGCGTCAGCCCCTATACTTCAGCTTTCGCTTTCGCAGAGACCTGTGTTTTTGGTAAACAGTTGCCTGGGCCTTTTCACTGCGGCCTCCTTTCAGAGGCACCCCTTCTCCCTAAGTTACGGGGTCATTTTGCCGAGTTCCTTGACAATGGTTCTCTCGCTCACCTTAGGATTCTCTCCTCATCTACCTGTGTCGGTTTGCGGTACGGGCACCTTTAACCTCACTAGCGGCTTTTCTTGACGGCGTGAAATCGACTGCTTCCGGCTCTTTTGCCACCCCGTAACGACTCGCTTCCACATGTGCGTACTTTCCTACACACGCTCGCTTGTCGCTTGGACGCACTCTACCAGCGGTGCGCTCAGTCTATCCTTCCGTGTCCCCGCCTTGCTCTATCGGTTATCGGTGGTACAGGAATCTCTACCTGTTGTCCATCGGCTATGGCTTTCGCCCTCACCTTAGGCCCCGACTTACCCTGAGTGGACGAACCTTCCTCAGGAATCCTTGGATTTTCGGTGGACAGGATTCTCACCTGCCTTGCGCTACTCATGCCAACATTCTCTCTTGTGTAGTGTCCATCTGGCCTTTCGACTCGACTTCTGCCTCTACACAATGCTCCCCTACCATACTGTTTCAGTATCCGCAGCTTCGGTATCAGGTTTTAGCCCCGTTCATCTTCGGCGCAGGGTCACTCGACTAGTGAGCTATTACGCACTCTTTGAATGTATGGCTGCTTCTAAGCCAACATCCTAGCTGTCTGTGCGACCCCACATCCTTTTCCACTTAACCTGAATTTTGGGACCTTAGCCGGCGGTCTGGGCTGTTTCCCTTTCGACTATGAATCTTATCACACATAGTCTGACTCCCGTATATGATGCTCTGGTATTCGGAGTTTGATAGTTTTCGGTAACCGGTGAAGGCCCCTAGAACATTCAGTGCTCTACCCCCAGGCATCTTTACACGAGGCTAGCCCTAAAGCTATTTCGGGGAGAACCAGCTATCTCCGGGTTCGATTGGAATTTCACCTCTATCCACACGTCATCCCAACCTTTTTCAACAGATACGGGTTCGGTCCTCCATGTCCTTTTACGGACACTTCAACCTGCACATGGATAGGTCACCCGGTTTCGGGTCTACAGCATACGACTTTCGCCCTGTTAAGACTCGCTTTCACTTCGGCTCCGGTGCTTTACACCTTAACCTCGCCGCACACCATAACTCGTTGGCCCGTTCTACAAAAAGTACGAGGTCACTTTCGCTCCCTCCGATTGTAGGCACACGGTTTCAGGTTCTCTTTCACTCCCCTCCCGGGGTCCTTTTCACCTTTCCCTCACGGTACTTCTTCTCTATCGGTCACTGGGTAGTATTTAGGCTTGGAGGGTGGTCCCCCCTGCTTCAGTCCGGGTTTCACGTGCCCTGACCTACTCCGGATTCCATCATGCATGCTCCCTTTTCGCTTACGGGAGTTTTACCCTCTTCGCTGAGACTTTCCAGTCTTCTTCTGCTAAGTTTACATGTCCTTTTGATGGTCCTCTACCCCAAGTGTAAACACTTGGTTTGGCCTCTTTCCCTTTCGCTCGCCGCTACTTGGGAAATCGCGGTTGCTTTCTCTTCCTGCGGGTACTTAGATGTTTCAGTTCCCCGCGTTCCCTTTGACTATACTACTTTACTCATATAGCTATACTCAGGCATTACCCTGAGTGGGTTCCCCCATTCGGATATCTGCGGGTCTATGGATATTTGCTCCTCACCGCAGCTTTTCGCAGCTTGTCACGTCCTTCTTCGGCTCCCAGTGCCAAGGCATTCACCTTGTGCCCTTCTTTGCTTGGCCTTCTCGGTATATCTCTATACCGGGTTCTCCTGCCACATATGGCGCTCATATGTGGTCTTTGTCAAGAAATCTTTGAAAATACTCTTTACTTCGCTTTCTTTCTTGGCTTCTCGGTAAACAAGTTTTTACTTGTTTCACAACATCTTGTTTGTGGAAATCGTAGATCTTCTACCTCGCTATTTCTTTAATAACTTCTGATATTTAATCTCGATCTCTTTTCTGTGATGCATTGTTTGCTTCGTTGTTCAGTTTTCAAGGTACATCTCCGCATTATGCCGCAACGCTGCGCCGCATAACACGGAAACAAAATCAATTAAGGATTTTGGTGGGCTTGGGAGGACTCGAA
>CP016202.1:512685-514798 GCA_003433295.1 Eubacterium minutum ATCC 700079
TTTCTTTCTTGGCTTCTCGGTAAACAAGTTTTTACTTGTTTCACAACATCTTGTTTGTGGAAATCGTAGATCCTCTACCTCGCTATTTCTTTAATAACTTCTGATATTTAATCTCGATCTCTTTTCTGTGATGCATTGTTTGCTTCGTTGTTCAGTTTTCAAGGTACAAAACAGGCTTACGCCTGCGGTACTCAACCTTTATTAAAAAGGTTGGTGGAGAATAAGGGATTTGAACCCTTGACCCCCTGCGTGCAAAGCAGGTGCTCTCCCAGCTGAGCTAATTCCCCATAAAACCCATAGACAGAAAAGCAGTCTCCCTAGAAAGGAGGTGATCCAGCCGCACCTTCCGATACGGCTACCTTGTTACGACTTCACCCCAGTCATTGGTTTTGCCTTAGGCGACCTTTATTGACCGACTTCGGGCACCCCCAACTTCCATGGTGTGACGGGCGGTGTGTACAAGACCCGGGAACGCATTCACCGCGACATTCTGATTCGCGATTACTAGCAACTCCGGCTTCGTGCAGGCGAGTTGCAGCCTGCAGTCCGAACTGGGACCGCCTTTTTGGTTTGGCTTAAGATCGCTCTTTCGCTTCCCTCTGTGACGGCCATTGTAGCACGTGTGTAGCCCAGGACATAAGGGGCATGATGATTTGACGTCATCCCCGCCTTCCTCCGGGTTCTCCCCGGCAGTCCCATTAGAGTGCCCAACTTAATGATGGCAACTAACGGCAAGGGTTGCGCTCGTTGCGGGACTTAACCCAACATCTCACGACACGAGCTGACGACAACCATGCACCACCTGTCTCCACTGTTCCGAAGATCATAACGGCATTACCCGTTACTTCAGTGGGATGTCAAGCCCTGGTAAGGTTCTTCGCGTTGCTTCGAATTAAACCACATGCTCCGCTGCTTGTGCGGGTCCCCGTCAATTCCTTTGAGTTTCACACTTGCGTGCGTACTCCCCAGGCGGAGCACTTATTGCGTTTGCTGCGGCACCGAACTCATTCGAGCCCGACACCTAGTGCTCATCGTTTACGGCGTGGACTACCAGGGTATCTAATCCTGTTTGCTACCCACGCTTTCGTATCTCAGTGTCAGTTACAGTCCAGAAGGCCGCCTTCGCCACCGGTGTTCCTCCTAATATCTACGCATTTCACCGCTACACTAGGAATTCCGCCTTCCCCTCCTGTACTCAAGTTTAACAGTTCGCGGGGCATACGACAGTTGGGCTGTCGCCTTAAACCCTACGCTTGCTAAACTACCTACATACTCTTTACGCCCAGTAATTCCGGATAACGCTCGCCCCCTACGTATTACCGCGGCTGCTGGCACGTAGTTAGCCGGGGCTTTCTTCAAAGGTACCGTCATCTTTTCTTCCCTTTGGACAGAAGTTTACGACTCGAAAGCCTTCTTCCTTCACGCGGCGTTGCTGCATCAGGCTTTCGCCCATTGTGCAATATCCCCCACTGCTGCCTCCCGTAGGAGTCTGGACCGTGTCTCAGTTCCAATGTGGCCGTTCACCCTCTCAGGCCGGCTACTGATCGTCGCCTTGGTAAGCCGCTACCTTACCAACTAACTAATCAGACGCGGGACCATCTTTCACCGATTATTCTTTGGCAATCGCTCCATGCGAAGCTTTTGCTTTATGAGGTATTAATCGTAGTTTCCTTCGGCTATCCCTCTGTGAAAGGCAGGTTTCCCACGCGTTACTCACCCGTCCGCCGCTTTCCGCCATATAATTCTACCGAAGTGTCCTTTTATAGCTTCTCGCTCGACTTGCATGTGTTAGGCACGCCGCCAGCGTTCATCCTGAGCCAGGATCAAACTCTTGTTATATATTGTATTTTAACTCTTTCGAGTTAATACCTAATTTAACTTGTGATCCGGTCAGACGCTTAGCATCTTCTTCTACCGTATTACTGTTTTAGGAAATTTCGGGGTCTTTCTCTTGACCCTTAGGTTTTTTACCTTGCTTTTTCTTATGTCTTGTTTGACTTTTCTTTCCTGTCTATGAAGTTTTCAATGTTCTCGGCCTCTTTCTCAAGACGCCCGTCCGCTTCTTGCGAACAGTTAGTATCTTACCATCCGCTTTTTTCATTGTCAACACTTT
>CP016202.1:514992-614789 GCA_003433295.1 Eubacterium minutum ATCC 700079
TCTTTCGAGTTAATACCTAATTTAACTTGTGATCCGGTCAGACGCTTAGCATCTTCTTCTACCGTATTACTGTTTTAGGAAATTTCGGGGTCTTTCTCTTGACCCTTAGGTTTTTTACCTTGCTTTTTCTTATGTCTTGTTTGACTTTTCTTTCCTGTCTATGAAGTTTTCAATGTTCTCGGCCTCTTTCTCAAGACGCCCGTCCGCTTCTTGCGAACAGTTAGTATCTTACCATCCGCTTTTTTCATTGTCAACACTTTTTTTCGGCTTTTTTTGATTTGTAAAATGTTGTAAAACACGGTATGCACACAGGCCTTTCCCGGGTTCTCATTGCAGAAGGTTCTCAATCGATGATCTCATAGATGCCGGCCGAATCCTCTTTTCTGACATTCTCCGGAACGGCGACAACCTTTACCGTAATGCTCTTGTTCCCGAAGCGTATACCTATTATATCTCCGGGGCAAACATCAGTACCGGCTTTCGCGATTTTGCCGTTCACGGTGACTCTATCCTGTTCGCACGCTTCCTTTGCCACCGTGCGCCTCTTTATCAGCCTTGAGTTTTTTAAATACTTGTCTATTCTCATGCCTTTTTAATATTCTTATCTTCCGTGTTTGATTTGCCGCTCATAAAAAAAGGAACAGCAGAGCTGTCCCAAATCATACCGATAAACGTTATTTGTTAACCGCATCCTTAAGAGCTTTGCCTGCTTTGAACACAGGTGCCTTTGAAGCTGCGATCTTTATAATTTCATCAGGCTTACGAGGGTTTCTGCCCTGACGAGCTTTTCTCTCTCTCGTTTCAAAAGTACCGAATCCGATCAACTGTACCTTGTCGCCTTTTACCAAAGCTTCTTCGACAGTTGCGAGCAACGCATTGATTGCTACCTCCGCATCTTTCTTTGTGAAATCAGTCTTCTCTGCAACAGCAGAAACCAGTTCAGCTTTATTCATTGTAAAATCCTCCTTAGAATTTAATTTTATATGATGACACTATTTTAATACATATAATATCATCTTTCAAGTTTACCTATATGCATGGGATCATTACGCTTTCACCTTGCATTCCCTCACATTCTCCCATTTTTAAAATGTTTTGTCAATAGGTTTTAGTGGATTATTTATATACTTTAGCATTGTTTTTTGCATAAATCAACGTGAATCTGAAGTTTTTACCTTAAAAGTACCTTCGGAAGGAACTTTTGGAGTATCTTCGCGAGCCGTTTCCCACCCGGGAAGTTGTCCAGTTCTTCCATTTTTATCGCCTTGAAAGCGAACAGAAGAATTACGTATACCGCCGCCGCGCATAATATCGCCGCCAGAACGCCTGCCGCATTTACCACGTTGGCGCCGTGTCCCGCAAGAATATACGTAACCAACCGGTACACTCCGTATGTAACGGCCGCCATACCGAGAGCCGCTGCGCCGGGTCTTACGTACGTAAGCGAAATCTGATGCTTCAGTCCGGTATACTTTTTCACGCTGTACTCGTTCAGCAAAAGAGTTACTATGTACGCGAACATCGTCCCTATGGCGGCTCCTTTAACGTTTATTGCATGGATGCTCACCGTCAGGTAGGTCACGACAACCTTTCCGATACAGGCAAATGCTAGATTTCTTACGGGCAGGAGCTGCTTTCCGACCGCCTGAAGAACGCTTACCGACGTCTGCATGTGTGCGAGAAATATTACGCTTATTGCCATTATCATCATTATAGGAGCAGCTTCTTCGCATGACTTCGGTTGCCGAAAGTACATCAGTTTCAATATCGGTTCAGCTATGACAAAAAGTCCGAGCGCACAGGGAAAGCCCATTATCATGGTGGTCCGGTAGCCGAGATTGGTGGTATCGTTGACCCGTCCGGAATCCTTCTTTGCAAAGTGGGCCGAAATCGCGGGCACCAGACTCACGGCAACAGCCTGTGTGAATATCTGCGGAAAAGCTATTATGGAATTGCAATATCCGCCGTAAAGGCCGTATAGATGTTCGGTCACGGCACGACTCCACCCGTTCGCCTGCAGGACGTTCATCACTATGCCCGTATCTATTACCGTCATTATCGGCATTATTTCAGAACCGATTATAATTGGAACGGCTATCCATGCGATCCTCTTGGCAAGAGTCTTTCCATCATCGACATCCGGGATTCCGTGTTCTATCTTGTGGGTAAACGGCTTTTTGTTTAAAACGAAAATCAGAAATATGATCAAAAGACCCGCAATCGCTCCGACGGACGCACCGAGTGATGCTCCCGCCGCCGCATTGACCTCATTGAGGACGGGGTGACTCATCATATATGCAAGACTCAACCCGACGCCGCATCTTACAAGTTGCTCGGTGATTTCCGAGACCGCGGTGGGGTTCATGTTTTGTCTTCCGTTAAAGAATCCTCTGAAAGATGAGAAGAGCGGCACGAAAAACAGCGCCGGCGACATCGCCCTGATTGCCGGTGCGGACTTGGGACTTTTAATCAGGCCGGCTATAAGGTCGGCGCCGAAAAAGCATATCAGAAATCCTGTGGTTCCGATAGCGAGCATAAGCAGCGTCGCCACATGAAAAACTTTGTGTGCATTTCTGTACTTGCCCTGAACTATATTCTCGGACACGAGTTTGGATATCGCAATAGGTACCCCCGCCGTTCCTATCACTACCAGTGTTCCGTATATCGCATATGCGACGCTGTAATATGCCATTCCGTCACCGATCCAGTTTGTAAGCGGGATGCGGAACACGGCGCCGAGAAGCTTCATAAGGATTCCGGCGCCCGCCAGAACCGCGGCTCCCTTCAAAAATTTTCTATCGTTATTATCCGGCATAAGCTCTCCAAATCTATTAAGTCGGTAATTTTCACAGTTGTTTCAGTATCCTACCGGCGGCCTGTCCGGCCTCAAAGAGGATTTTTTCCTTGTCGATTTTAACATATTCTCCATCCTTGTAAAGGACTTTACCGTCAACCATCGTCAGAACAACATCGTCTCCGGAGGCGGAGTAGACGAGATTTGTAAGGAGATTGTGTACGGGATGCCATTGCGCGCCCGAGATGTCCAATACGATAAGATCGGCTTTCATCCCTTCCTTTACAAGACCGCAGTTTTCCCTGCCCTGCGCCAGAGCCCCGCCTCTTGTGGCGGCATACACCGCTTCTTCTGGGGTTATCGCGGTCGGGTCCTCAGCTCTGATTTTCCCCGCCAAAGCGAGCACCTTGATTTCCTCGATGAAATTAAGGCTGTTGTTTGAGGCGACGCTGTCCGTTCCTATGGCAAGATTTATGTTTCTCTCAAGCATCTTTGCCGTGTCCGCAATTCCGCTAGCAAGTTTCATGTTGCTCACGGGATTTGCAGCCACCGTAACGCCTTTTTCCGAAAGTATCTCAAAGTCATCTTCCTCTATGTGAACGCAATGAGCCGCCACGGTTCGCACATCGAACAATCCGCAGTCCGCCAGGTATCGTACCGGCGTTCTTCCCCCGTGTCTCATCTTGCATTCCTCATGCTCCGTTTCCGTTTCCGAAACGTGAACCTGCATCCCCATATTTTTTTCTTTCGCAAGTTCGGCGAGAGACTTCACGGTGTTTTCGTCGGAAGTATATTCGGCATGCAGACTCGCCTCTATCTTTATGCGTCCTGACTCCATGCCGTCGTACCTGTCATACGCGTCCACCAGTTCCTTTACGGCTTCGAGTTTTGCAAATTCACTGCCGTCAAAGTTTACAATCGATCGGCTGATATTGTTTTTTGTTCCGCTCTCGGCCACCGCGCGAACCATGTCCGATGTAAAGTAATACATGTCCGACGTCGATACTATTCCGAATTTCAACGATTCCGCCATGCAAAGCATCGTTCCGCGGTATACATCGTCACCCGTCAGTTTCGCCTCAAAGGGGAATATCTTTTTTTCAAGCCAATCCCGAAGCACCATATTTTCTCCGTAACCTCTCATGAGCGCCATCGGCGAATGCGCATGAGCATTGTAGAACCCCGACATCAGAAGCCTGTTGCTGCCGTCGTACGTACGCCCGTAGCCACTTGCATTTTCAGGAAAAGAATCTCCGACGTAGTCAATCTTTTCTCCCTTTATGCCGACGTACCGGTTGTGTTTCACATTCATATCCTCGTCTATGACAGTTATGTTTTTAAACAGCATCCCTACTCTCCATATATTTCTTCTTCCAATATTTCTTCTTCCATATACGTTTCCGTTCTTTATCCTGTGCTTCCATTTTTAAGCGATCACTTCCGTTTACCGCGTCTATCCGGGGATCTTCTCCTCAAAACAAGGACATGCATTTTCAGTTCACCTTTTTTCTGTTTTCCAAGATAATCGTGAGCAGTTCTATGCAATCTTTCAGAAGCAGTCCCTTCACCGAAGGTATGCTTATATACGGTTCTTTTCCAAGATGAACAAAGGCTTTTTTCTCAAACTTATCGTTTATTTCCAGAATCGCATAGGGGGTCAGGCAGTTCTTTTCACCGAACACGAAATAGACTTTTTTATCTTTTTCATAAATCCGCAACACGGAAACTTCCTCGCACAGGCTTCTGATCCTCGACACATATATCAGATTCATGGTTTCCCGCGGCATGTCGCCGAATCTGTCGATCATCTCGTCTATCATTTCCGACTGCGACTCCTCCGAATCGACCCCCGCTATCTTTTTATAAATCGAAAGTTTCAGTTCGTCGTTTTCTATGTATCGATCCGGGATATTGGCGGGAACGGAAAGTTCCACCGATATTTCCTCCGTTTCTTCCTTCACATACTCACCCTTGAGCTTCCTGACCTGTTCATCTATCATCTTGCAGTAGAGTTCGTATCCTACGTTTATCATCTGGCCCGACTGCCTGCTTCCTAAAAAGTTTCCCGCACCTCTGATTTCAAGATCTCGCATCGCCACCCTGAACCCGGAACCGAATTCGGTAAATTCTCTGATCGCCCGCAATCTCTTTCTCGCCACCTCATTGATCACTTTATTTTTCCTGTACATGAGGTATGCGTATGCGATTCTGTTGGCTCTCCCCACTCTCCCTCTGAGCTGATAGAGCTGGGCAAGCCCGTATCTGTCCGCATCCATGATTATCATCGTATTGGCATTGGGTATATCTATACCGGATTCCACGATGGTCGTGGAAATCAGGATATTCGTGTCGTGGTTCACAAAACCGAGCATGACGTTCTCCAGCGTGACTTCATTCATGCGTCCGTGACCTATGGCGATCTGCGCATCCGGAACCATCGTCTCTATCTTATGAGCGAGTTGCCTTATTCCGTTCACTCTGTTGTATATTATGAAAACCTGTCCGTCTCTGTCCAGTTCTCTTCTGATTACGTCGCGTATCGTCATCTCGTCCTGCTCCATTACATATGTCTGGACAGGGTATCTCTCTTCGGGCGGAGTTTCGATGAGACTCATATCCTTTATACCCGAAAGGGACATATTTAAAGTTCTCGGAATCGGCGTTGCGGACAAAGTCAGGACATCTACGTTTTTCTTTATCTTTTTTATTACCTCTTTGTGCCTCACACCGAATCTGTGTTCTTCATCAACCACGAGCAGACCCAGATCGTTGTACTCGACATCCTTCGACAGGAGTCTGTGAGTACCTATTATCAAATCTATGCTGCCTTTCCTCAGGTCTTCAATTATCTTACGCTGCTGTGCCTGTGTTCGGAAACGGGAAAGCATTTCAACTTTTACGGGAAATTTCTCAAATCTTTCCTTAAGAGTATAGAAATGCTGATTAGCAAGAACCGTGGTCGGAACGAGCACAACGGCCTGCTTGCCGTCCGATACGCACTTGAAAATAGCTCTTGCCGCAACCTCCGTCTTTCCGAAACCCACATCTCCGCAGAGAAGCCTGTCCATCGGCTTCGTTTTCTCCATGTCCGATTTGATTTCTTCCGCGCAGCGCAGCTGATCTTCGGTCTCCGCATACGGGAAGCTGTCTTCAAATTCCTTTTGCCAGCCCGTGTCACCGCTGAACGCGTATCCTTCCTGAAGTTCCCTCTCGGCATATAACCTGACGAGTTCTTCCGTCATCTCGGCTATTACTTTCCTTGCCTTCGCTTTCGTAACTTTCCACTCAGTACCGGAGAGTTTGTTCAGTTTTGGCGGCACCGAGTCCGAACCGATGTACTTTTGAACGATATTGAATTGTTCGACCGGCACGTAAAGCAGATCGTTTCCCGCATATTTGATCTTGAGGTAGTCTTTCTTTTCCCTCTGTATTTCCAGCTGTTCAATCCCCAGAAACCTTCCGACTCCGTGGGCTTCGTGAACCACGAGATCTCCGGTGTTGAGATCGGAGAAATTCTCGATTCGTCCTCCGCCCGGCGTTTTACGCGTTCGCTTCCTCATCTGTCGGCGCTCTCCGAAAATGTCATTGTCGCTTATGTAACACAACTTCATCTGCGAAAAGTCAAATCCCGAAGACAGGTGCCCCCTCCTAAAATTGACAAAGCTCAGTACGCCTATCCTGTCGCAATACTCGATGAGATTTTTTCTTCTTTCCTCCGTAGAGGCGGTAATATATATGTCGTACTTCTTCTTTATGAATGATTTCAACTCGGACTCCAGCAGTTCCATGTGCCCGCTGAAGTTCATCATCGGTGAACATTGCATATTTTCCAGGCTGTCGTATTCCTCGATTTCTTTTATCTGCTTCGGGAAAGGCAACAAAAACGTTACGGGCCGACACGTGTAGTTCCCGACAAAGTCACCGGTACCCGTAACGAGTTCAAAATCTTCGGGGACTATTTCCCCGCGCTCCAGCATCAGTTCAAAATCCGCCCGCATCTCTTTTTCCCTGAAATCCAGAAGTTCACATATCCTGTCGGGATCGTCTATGAAGAGGCTGCCATCCTCCATGTAATCCCAAAGATATTCTGTTTTATCATAAAAATAATGCAGATAGTTCTCCAGTAGCTGGACATTGTTCTGCGCATGTATGTATTCGCAAAGCTCATCTCTACGCCTTTTCAGGTTCTCGGCGATTTCCGCGTACTCATCACCTCGCTTCATCAGCTTGTTCACGTGGGCGTCGTACACCTTACGCAACTTCTCCGCCGCTTTCGCAAATATGTCTTTATCCAGTATGATTTCCTGCGCCGGATTTATTTCTATGTACTTCAGGTTTTCCACAGAACGCTGCGTCGCCACATCAAAACTGCGTATTGAGTCCACTTCCGTGTCGAAGAACTCTATTCTGTATGGTCTTGATGAGTCGGGAGTGAACACATCCAAAATCCCTCCCCTTATGCTGAACTCGCCCGGACTTTCCACCATTCCGAGTTTCTCATAACCAAGCCTGACGAGTTCTTCCCTTATGTCGATAAGAAAGCGTTGCTGCCCTCTTTTAATGACGAGATTCTTGGCGGCAAAAAGTTTGTGAGGCGCCGTTCTTTTGATCGCCGCGGTCACCGGAGCGACTACCGTGCAGTCTTCATCCCCGGCAAGTGCTTTCATTGCATTGATTCGTTGGAGAGACATGTCGTGATTCTTCGCCTCAAAGTGAAGAAAAAGTTGTTCTTCTTCCGGCATGACAATCACGTTTTCTCCCGTCAAAAAAGAAAGATCATCCGCCAAACGCCTGGCTTTAGGCTCAGTAGGCACAATGATCAGGTTTTTTCCCTTACTTTTCTTGATTGAATCCGCAATTACAAAAGCGGATCCGGACTCGGAAACTCCGGAAACCGCACGGACACCTCTTCTATTCATCTTTTTCCCTCGTTTTTTTGGTGTTATACCGGTTCATCGCAAGATCGATCCCCTTTGTCACTATGGTTTCGGCGGCTGCGGCGCCGTTTGTGACAGCCTCCTCCAGAAGAGGTACTTCTTCTTTTCTGAAGCCGCCGGTAACAAAGTTGATAAGTTCGTTCTTTATGGCGGAATCTATGCCTATTCTGATCCTCGGAAAGTTATCGAATCCAAGCAGTCTTATTACGGAACGCATTCCGTTGTGTGTACCGGCACTGCCGAATTTCCGCACGCGGATTGAACCGATCGGAATATCAAAATCGTCGTATATCACTATAAGATTTTCCGGCGGTACTTTATAGAAATTCACTATTTCCCTCAGGGCCTCGCCACTGTTGTTCATAAAGGTCTGAGGTTTCATCAGAATCACTTTGTCGCTTCCGATAACACCTTCTCCGACAAGCGATTTGAACTTTATTTTCTTTACGGAAATGTCGTTGTCCTCCGCGATCTTGTCTACCGTGATGAACCCGAGATTATGTCTGGTGTTTTCATACTTTCTTCCCGGATTCCCCAGACCCGCTATTATAAATGTTTCGTTACTCATAAATTTTATCCCGTACCGATCCGGACGCTCAATCAAACAGTTTGCTTATCGATCCGTTTGTAAACACTCTCGTCATCGCTTCCGCAAACAGAGGCGCCACTGAAAGCATCGTCATCTTGTCTATCAGCTTTTCATCTTTTACCGGTACCGTGTTCAAAAGCGCAAGTTCACATATCTGCGACGACTGTATCCTCTCTATCGCGGGACCCGACAGAATGCCGTGTGTCGCCCCCGCATAGACATTTTTTGCGCCCATTTCCTTGATCACGTTGGCAGCATTGGTTATGGTCCCCGCCGTGTCTATCATATCGTCGAGAATAATGCAGTTTTTACCTTCTATGTCGCCTATGATGTTCATTATCTCACTCTTGTTCGGCTCCGGACGTCTTTTATCCACAATCGCTATCGGGCAGTTGAAAAACTCCGCCATATTTCTGGCTCTGGTCACACTTCCGTGATCCGGGGAAACTATGCAGACATCGTCCAGATTCTTCTCTTTGAAATACTTTGCAATTATCGGCATTCCGACCAAATGATCCACCGGAATGTCAAAGTAACCCTGAATCTGGTTTGCATGAAGATCCATCGTCAGAACCCTGTCGGCACCGGCAGCTACAAGCAGGTTCGCGACAAGCTTTGCCGTAATCGGGTCTCTCGCCTTGGCTTTTCTGTCCTGCCGGGCGTATCCGTAATAAGGGATCACCGCGTTGATTCTCCCCGCCGACGCACGCTTTACTGAATCTATCATTATCAGTAATTCCATGAGATTGTCATTTACGGGATCGCAGGTAGGCTGAATGATATAGACATCAACACCTCTGACCGTTTCCCAGAGGTTTACTGAAATCTCCCCGTCACTGAATTTGGTAACGGTGGCTTTCCCGAGCGTTTTGCCCATGATCGATGTGATTTCTTCCGCAAGTTCGGTATGCGCATTGCCCGTAAATACCTTGTAGTCCGAAAATATGCTGCTGTTCATTTCGTTTTTCCTCCACATTCTTACATAAAAAGCTGCATGCTATTTCTTGTTGTAAAGCCCGCGCCGTGCCGCCCAGCCGTCGATGTTCCTCTGCTTCGCGCGCGCAACGCACAGCGCATCTTCGGGAACGTCCATGGTCACGGTGGTTCCCGCTCCCACATACGCACCGTCCTCTATTTTTACCGGCGAGACGATATTGGCGTTACACCCTATAAATACTCCGTTCCCCACGTTTGAGCGGTACTTGTTCGAACCGTCGTAGTTCACAAACACAACACCGCAGCCGAGGTTTGCGTTCTTTCCTATATCCGCGTCCCCCACATACGTAAGATGCGCGGCCTTTGAGCCGTCTCCGAAAGTGGAGTTCTTGACTTCCACAAAGTCTCCTATCTTGCAGTTTCTGCCGACCTCCGTACCCGGTCTTATGTAGGCGAACGGACCGACAGAAGTTCCGTCGCCTATTTTCGCATCGAGTACGGTGCTTGACTGAACCTGTACATCGTTTCCCAAAACCGAGCCCTGAACTCTTGTGTTCTGATATATCCTGCAGTTTTCACCTATTTCCGTCCCCGCTTCCAGCGTCACGCAAGGACCTATGTAAGTGCCTTTTCCTATTTTCACATCATCCGCGATATAGACAGTTCTTATATCTTCAAACTCAACTCCGGCTTCCATGAATTTTTTAGCCGTTTCGATTTTCTTCTCTTCTCTCTTTTTATACTCTTCAAAAGTCATTTATACATTCCCGTTCACAATCATATTTCCAACTTTATATATATCGCCTGCGCCCATGGTAATAACCAAGTCGCCCTTACCGGCATTTTCCATGACAAAGTCTTTTATCTTATCGAAACTTTCCATGTAGTGCACTTCCTTTTCGTTGTGATGTCCCTTTATCTCCCGCGCCAGTTTCTCTGAGGATACGTTATATATATCCCTTTCCCTTGCCGCATATATATCTGCCAGAATCAAAACGTCCGCCTGACCGAAAGCATCCGCAAACTGATCAAACAGCGCAAGCGTTCTCGTATATGTATGAGGCTGAAAGAGTATCCACAACTTCTCATGCGGTATGTTGTGTGCCGCCGAAATCGTAGCTTTGATTTCAGTCGGATGGTGCGCATAATCATCTACAACCTTTACGCCGTTGTCAGTGACACCCACTATGTCAAATCTTCTCTGTGTACCTCTGTATTTTCCCAATGTTTCTGCGGTCAGTTTTGCGTCAACTCCCAGCGTGACACAGCATGCGAACGCGGCGACGGCATTCAAAATATTGTGTTCTCCGGGAACACTCAAATGAATTTCCGCCTCTTCGCCGTTAAATCTTATGTTAAACGACGGCATGCCTTCCTCATCAAATCTGACGCCCTCTATGACAAAATCGGATTTTTCATTATAACCGTATGTAATGACGTTCTCTCTGTCCCTGATCACCTCACTTACAAAAGGATTGGAATCGTAAGCTATGATTTTCCCGCTTTTGGGAACGTTTTTTGCAAATTGCTCAAACGAGTTTACTATGTGGTCTATATCCTTGAAATAATCCAGATGATCGGAATCTATGTTGAGAATAACCTCAATGTCGGGGCGCAGTTCAAGAAAGCTGTCCCTGTACTCGCAGGCTTCGGTAATGAAAAAATCCCCTTTGCCCACTCTTACGTTTCCGCCTATTTCCTCAAGTCTGCCGCCCACCAGTATCGTAGGATCCAATTTCGCCTCGTTCAATACCAGCGCAGCCATAGACGTGGTCGTCGTTTTTCCATGCGTTCCGCTTATCGCGATACCTGCGGAGTATTCATCCATCAATATGCCGAGGACTTCGGCGCGCGAAGCTATGGGAATATTCCTCTCCCTCGCTCTGACTATCTCGGGATTTTCTTCCGCGACTGCCGCCGAATACACGACAAGATCCGCATTCTCCACGTTTTCTTTTCTGTGGCTTTTATATATTGTCGCACCCGCTTCTTTCAGATGCTCCGTTATCTCCGATTCGCTCATGTCGGAACCCGATACATTGTACCCACGCGAAAGAAGGATTTCAGCTATGGCCGAAAGCCCTATCCCTCCTATACCTATACAATGAATGTTTCTGAACTCTTTAAGATTAAGCATCTTCTTCCCCCATTCATTTTTCATGTCAAACAACATTATAGCATATACCTTTAAAAAATGCTTGACCTTTTATCTAAATGGACGGCGTCAAGTTTTTGTGGAGTTTTCCCGGACATTACACGTGAACGGATTTCAGACTTCCCGTAAACTGAGGACATGGGCATCCGGCAAGTCCTCGTCGCAGGCAATCGCGCGCCTCACTTGCAAAAATTGAGTGGCGGCGTGAACTCGGGCATCACCACTTCAACATGCCCTCAGACAACACGCCCGTCACACTTCAATTTCCTTGCGCGTTTCCGGCGGTGATTGCATACTGCTTCTGCGGAAAAGCCTAATGCCCATGTCCTCAGTTTACAGGAACATAGCAATGAACACATAAAAATTATCCCGATGGTAAAACTCCACAATTATTTTGCACTATCATCTAAATGAGGGTTCTGCCGGTATCCTTTTCACAGCTTAACCTCCCAGTTCAATCATTCTGTCTATCGGCTTTCTTGCCTGCGTAATGATATGATCTTCAAGTTTAATTTCTTCGCCGCCTTTTTCCGCCACCGCTTCATACACGTCCACAAGACTTGTCATATACATGTCTGCACATATGGTTTTCTTTGAAAGCGGATAGAATTTCTTTTCGGGACACTCGAAGCGGAGATAGCTGACGATACTGTTTTCCGTGCCTATAATAAATTCTTTTGCCTTACTGTTTTTCGCAAAATCCATTATTCCCGTCGTACTGCCTATGTAGTCGGCGTAATCCGAAACCTTCCCGACACATTCAGGATGAATCAGTATAAGCGCATCGGGATGGGTCTCTCTTGCGTTTTTCACGTCATCTTCCGTTATTTCCATGTGAATCGGGCACCCGCCGTCAAACAGTTCTATGTTCTTCTGCGGGAGCTGTCCCGCCAGCCAGCCCCCCAGATTGGGATCCGGCAGAAATATTATGTCGTTTTCCGGCATGTTGTCCAGTATCTTGACGGCGGATGAAGATGTTACGACAACGTCGGTAACGGTTTTCAGCTCCGCGGTCGTATTTATATATGACACGACCGTGTATCCCGAATATTTCTTCTTGAGTTCCAGCGCCTGCCGTTTGCCGTACTGTTCGGCCATCGGACATGTGCTTTCCGGATTTGCCAGGATGACGCGTTTTTCCGGTGAAAGAATTTTTACGGTTTCCGCCATGAATCTCACCCCGCACATGAGGATGTTCCGTTGCCCGGCTTTTCTTGCCTGCAGGCTGAGGCCGAATGAATCTCCAACGTAATCGGCAATTTCTCTGATGTCGTGACTCTGATAGGCGTGCGCCATGATGCAGATGTCGTTTTTTTTCTTCAGTTCGACTATTTTCTGTTGCAGTTCGGTAATTTTCATATTATGGATCTCCTCTTTCCGATGCTTGAATTGATAAAAGAATCAAACGGCGTGCCCGCCTTGACATTTGCAAGTGTAAGTAAAAGAAAACGCTTTGTCAATATATATGTCATAAAATGCTTTACATATGTCTTGTCAGCCGGCGGTTGACATGTTATACTTCCGCTATAAGTTTCTCCGAAAATCCAAACTCGAGAAAGCAGGTGTCCAATGTTTGACCTTAAATCGCAAGAAACGGATGTACTGATAGTAGGCAGCGGCTGCTCCGCGCTTTATTTTGCTCTTAAGCTGCCACGGCATGTAAATGCGACTTTGATAACCAAATCCGACTTTGAAAGCAGTGATTCTTATCTTGCGCAGGGCGGAATCTGTATGCTTAAGGACGATGAGGATTTTGAGGCTTTTTTTGACGATACCCTCAGGGCCGGGCATTACGAGAACGACAGAAAATCCGTTGAAATCATGATTCGTTCTTCTTCGGACGTTATAGCGGATCTGATCGGATACGGGGTCAGATTCCAGTGCGACGAGCGCGGAAAACTCGCTTTTACCAGAGAAGGTTGTCATTCAAACAGCAGAATTCTTTACCACAAGGACATGACCGGCAGGGAGATAACGGAAACTCTCCTGAATGCCGTAAAGGAACTGAAGAATGTAAAGATGTACGAACATACCGCACTGCTTGACATAATTTCCGAAGACAATACTTGTTTCGGCGGTATAGTTAAAGACGACGACGGTAGACTCGCCCTGATAAAAGCGGCGAACACCGTTCTTGCCACGGGCGGAATCGGCGGACTTTACAGGCATTCAACCAACTTCCCCCATCTCACGGGGGACGGCATTGCCATTGCCATCAATCACGGCATCGCTTTGCGGGACATGAATTACGTCCAGGTTCACCCTACAACTTTTTTTTCGGGAGACGATTGCGGTAGGAGTTTTCTGATTTCAGAGTCCGCAAGAGGTGAGGGAGCAAAACTCTACGGCAAAGACATGAAACGTTTTACCGACGAACTTCTCCCGCGAGATCTCCTGACCGCCGACATCAGAAATAAGATGGCGGTCGAGCAGACCGACTTTGTTTGGGAAGATCTCCGCAATATAGGAAAAAATGAACTTAAAAGTCGATTCCCCAACATCGTGGAGCACTGCAAAAGCCGGGGGTACGACCCCGCCGAAGAATGCATACCCGTAGTTCCCGCACAGCATTACATGATGGGCGGCATCAAAACCGACTACGACGGACTGACTTCAATGGATCACCTGTATGCCATCGGAGAAACGGCCTGCAACGGCGTCCACGGTAAGAACCGCCTTGCCAGTAATTCTCTGCTCGAGGCTCTTGTTTTCTCCGGCAGGGCGGCCCGCAGCGTCACAGATAACAGAACGACCACATCACATAGCGACAGTTTGTTTGACGATATTGATTTTGAAAATTATACGGATTATACTCTTCTTGCGGCAAAATATGCCAACGATATACAGGATGAAATCGCGCGGGCAAGCGGAGGCGGCAATATTTCCGGAGTGCCTTACAAAAACTTTGAAACAAGCAGATCTCAACCGGTGAATCCGAAACACGAAACTCCGACCTGTGAACACGGAGTGCGGAAATGTGATTGATGAAATCTGAAGTCGAAATCTTAATTAACGAACCCGAAAGGTAAAAAACATGATTGACAGAGCTACCATGAAACTTAATATAGAGCCGTTGCTGATCGACGCACTGCGTGAAGATATAAACTGCGGAGACATCTCCGCAAAGTCCGTGCTGCCCGCACCTAAAAACGGCATAGCTTCGCTCATCTGCAAGAGTAACGGTATTCTCTGCGGGATAGAAGTTTTCGCTCGGGTCTTTACCCTGCTCGACGACTCGATTGAATTTACTTTCAATTTCAGAGACGGTGATGAAATAAAGAGCGGCGACCTTATCGCATACGTAAAAGGTGATATGGGGACGATTCTTTCCGCCGAAAGGACGGCTCTCAATTACCTGCAGAGAATGAGCGGAATCGCTTCACGCACGCACGAAATCACGCAGATTCTCAAAGGCTCGAAAACCGAGCTTTTGGACACGAGAAAAACCACCCCGAACAATCGGATATTTGAAAAATATGCGGTAAAAACCGGTGGCGGGAACAATCACAGATACAACCTGTCCGGCGGCATAATGCTGAAAGACAACCACATAGGCGCTGCGGGCGGAATAACTCAAGCCATCGCAATGGCACGGGATTACGCTCCGTTTGTGCATAAAATCGAAGTGGAAACGGAAACACTTGAAATGGTCGAGGAGGCCGTGAATGCCGGAGCCAACATAATAATGCTCGACAACATGGACTTTGAAACTATGGAAAAAGCCATGAAAATAATAGGAACCGGGGCGAAAACCGAGATTTCAGGCAATGTGGACAAGACAACGCTGCCCGATCTGCTCAAACTTGAGCCGGATTACGTTTCTATGGGCGCCATTACATATTCGGCACCCGTTCTGGACTTCTCTCTCAAAAATTTGCACCCCACAGGAGAATGACCTATGAATGGAGACGATAGAAGAAATGAGATTTTAAAAAAATTGAATGAAACGACAGCGCCGTTGTCCGGCTCAAGCCTTGCCGGAGATTTGAACGTGAGCAGACAGATCATAGTTCAAGATATAGCCCTTCTACGCGCCGCGGGTAATAAAATTTTATCCGCAAATCGCGGCTACATCCTCATGAAGTCCGAGGAACGCCCGAGGCGTGTCTTTAAGGTACGGCACAGCCACGAAGAAACTGAAGAAGAACTTAATCTGTTCGTCGACTGCGGCGCCAAGGTAATCGATATTTTTATTTACCATAAAATATACGGCAGGATTGAAGTCCCTCTCAATCTCTCTTCCCGCCTCGATGTACAGAAATATATGGAAAACCTGAATTCCGGAAAATCCAAACTGCTTTCAAGAGCAACTTCCGGCTACCACTACCACACGATAGAAGCCGATAGCGACGGAATTCTGGATCTTATACTCGAAAGTCTTGACGAAAAAGGGTTTCTTGCGAATCTGACCGATCATGAGCCGATTGACTTCAAATAAAATTTGAAATGCAAAAATCAATAAATTGAGGAATCAACTGAACCGGCACTACAGGAAATTTATACTCTATGTTTAATATCATGCCGTTTGTTGTAAATATATCTCGTAAGTGGTGATGTGTCGTACTCGGCATACACCGGAACAATCCTGAATACGGTAGAAAGGAAAAAACGACTTTTCAAAGTTGAACAGTCGGAATGATGTTATGGATAAAAAATCAAGGGATTACGAGGTCTGTCTGTGCTACCGGACGAGCAGAGGCGAGGTCGAAGATTTCATAAAAGCGCATCGCATAACCGACCTGACGGTTCTGTGCAAGCAAATGAACATAGGAAATAAATGCGGCGGCTGCAGAGAAGATCTCCAGATGATAATAGACGATGTCATGGGGCTTGGCGACCGCCCGTAGTGTGCAGGCGCAGACACGGCGGCTGCCGGAGGTTCGTGACCGTGCATCGACGAACCTCCGCGCCGGGGGCGGGCCGCGCCCCCGGCGCAATAAGTCCGGCGCGGACTCGATGCGGACTTATTGGGTAGCCGCCAGTTTTTCTATAACGTGTTCGGCAAAATCTTTGCATGTAGCGCCTTCCGCCGTTCCCGTAACAATGTATTTTTTATCGGTCGCGGTGCACTCCGTAAGCACGTCTTCCAGCGCGGCCGCTCTCGCGGTAAATCCGATATGCCTCAAGAGCATCACCAGAGCCTTGAAGATGCTGGCGGGATTTGCGTATTCCCCCAACCCCTCTTCTATCATTCTCGGAGCACTTCCGTGCACCGCCTCAAACATCGCGTAATTGTCACCTATATTGGCGCTTCCCGCCGTGCCTACACCACCCTGTATCTCCGCAGCTTCATCCGTTATTATGTCACCGTACAGATTCGGCAGGACAAACACCTGAAAACGGTTTCTTATTTCCCTGTTCACAAGATTCGCCGCCATTATGTCTACATACCAGTCTTCTATCTCGATATCGGGATAGTGTCTGCCTATTTCATGGCATATCCGCGAAAAATTACCGTCAGTCTTTTTCATTATGTTGGCCTTGGTGACCACCGCAACCTTCTTCATCCCGTTATGGTATGCGTATTCGAAAGCTTTCCTCGCTATTCTCCTCGTCCCGAATTCCGTGGTTACCTTAAAGTCGATGGCCAGTCTGCCCGGAAGTTCGATCCCCTCGCTTCCGAGAGCGTACTCCCCTTCTGTGTTTTCCCTGAAAAAAATCCAATCTATATTTTCCTCGGGAACGCTTACAGGTCTTACGTTGGCATATAAATCGAGTTCGCGTCTGAGTTTTACATTGGCACTTTCGAGATTTCCGCCTTTGGGCGTTGTCGTAGGTCCCTTCAGAAGCACGTCGCACCGCTTAATCTCCTCAAGCACATCCGTCGGGACGGCTTCAAGCTTGTCCATGCGGTTCTCTATTGTGAGTCCGTCGATTTTTTTTACGACAACTTTTCCGGAATCGATCTCGTCACGCAAAAGAATTCTCATAAGTCTTTCGGCCTCTCTCATTATTATCGGACCTATTCCGTCACCCGGACAAATTCCTATCGTGATTTTTTCAAGTTTCAAAAAATCTTTCGGTTCTCTCGATTTTTCCTTAACGTCATGCATTCTCCCAAGTTGCTGCAACAGCAGGTTTCTGAACTGTCCGGTAGCGTCGGCGACTTCCGACATCTCGTTCATCTCCCTGATGCTCAAATCTATCAACTCCGAAACAAAAGATTCCTTTTTTCTGTTTCTCAACTTCTCTTTTCGATTGGTTCTCCTGATATTCTTCCTGCGATTCCTGACCGCATTTTTCAAATTCAGCCGTTTTCTCTCAAACACAATTTTTCCCTCCGTCTTCAAAACTCCGCAAATGCGCAAGGTCTTCGCAACTTTATTTCACGCTGCCCGCAACATAATTGAGAAGTCCCCCCGCAAGCAGAATGTCTTTCTGTCTTTCCGTAAAATCGCATACAAGAACACAGTCCTTACCCGTCGTTTCGTTTTTGAGCTTCATTCTTCCGCCTGTAAGTCCGTCATGAATATTTTCTATCCTCAGGTTGTCATCTCTTCCGAGCAAGTCGTAATCACCCGGGGTTTCAAATATCAGCGGCAGTATCCCCGCATTGATCAGGTTTGCGGCATGTATCCTTGCAAAACTCTTCGCTATCACAACTCTGACTCCAAGGTAAAGCGGAACAAGCGCGGCATGTTCTCTCGATGAACCCTGCCCGTAGTTCTCACCTCCGACGACTATGCCGACGCCTGCTTTTTTTGCCCTGTCGGCGAAAGTTTCGTCGCACACTTCAAAACAGAATTTGGAAAGATACGGTATGTTCGAACGATACGGCAAGATCTTGGCTCCCGCGGGCATTATGTGATCGGTCGTTATATTATCTCCCACTTTCAATATCAGAGGCGCGGACAATTCATCCGCAAGAGGCTCTCCTTTAGGGAATTCTTTAATATTCGGTCCTCGCAATATCTCTATATCGACAGCTTCAGACTCGTCGGCCGGGTCGATTATGGCACTGTCGTCTATCTTGAATTTTTCCGGCAAAACCACCTCGGGCATCTCCCCAAGCAAAGTCGGATCCGTGATCTCACCGTATATGGCCGCCGCCACGGCAGACTCCGGTGAAACCAGATATACCCTGCCGTCTTTTGTCCCCGAGCGACCTTCAAAATTTCTGTTAAAAGTGCGCAGTGAAATCCCACCCGAGTTCGGAGAAAATCCCATGCCTATACACGGCCCGCATGCGCATTCCAGAAGTCTTGCGCCACTTGCGAGTATATCGGTCAGCGCCCCGGAATCGGCGAGCATGGAAAGCACTTGTTTTGAACCCGGTGAGATCGACATGCTCACCGCGGGATTTACGGTTTTACCCTTTAGCAGCGCCGCAACTTTCAGCATGTCAAACAGAGAGGAATTGGTGCATGAGCCTATACAGACCTGATCGACCTTCGTTCCCTTCAGCTCCGCCACATCAACAACCGCATCGGGGCTGTGAGGACATGCAATTTTCGCGTTCAAACGTGATAAATCTATATCTATAATCCTATCGTAAACCGCGTCATCATCGCTTTCAAGAGGGACAAAATCTTCTTCACGTCCCTCAGCGGCAAGAAATTTCTTCGTAATTTCGTCCGACGGAAAAATAGATGTGGTGGCGCCGAGTTCAGTCCCCATATTGGTTATGGTTGCCCTTTCCGGCACGGAAAGCTCACTTATTCCGGGACCGCCCCACTCTATCACGGCTCCGACGCCTCCTTTTACCGTTAAAATTCTAAGTATTTCAAGGCTTATGTCCTTTGCGGTGACAAAAGGCCTGAGTTTTCCGGTCAGATTGACTTTATACATCTTCGGCATGGTTATGTGGTAGGCGCCTCCGCCCATTGCGACCGCAACGTCAAGTCCCCCTGCACCCATTGCCAGCATTCCGATGCCCCCGCCCGTCGGAGTATGGCTGTCCGATCCGATCAATGTTCTGCCCGGTTTTCCGAATCGCTCAAGATGCACCTGATGGCAAATACCGTTTCCCGGCCTTGAAAACTTCAGGCCGTATTTCTTCGCCATGGACTGTATGAACCTGTGGTCGTCCGCGTTTTCAAAACCTGACTGTATCGTATTGTGATCTATGTACGCTACGGACAATTCCGTCCTGACCCTCGGTATACCCATAGTCTCAAATTCTAAATACGCCATCGTTCCCGTCGCGTCCTGCGTAAGCGTCTGGTCTATCTTAAGCGCCACTTCACTGCCCGCATCCATACTGCCGCCCACCATATGCTCCTTGATTATTTTCTGTGCAATAGTATATCCCATCTATTTTCTCCCGTCATACATTCTGTCTCGCTGTTTCGCTATCTCGCACTCTGTATTTCACTTATCCGTTTTTTGTTCGCCGCCTCTGTTGACGCATATGCTCTTATATGCATTTTCTATGTGAACCTTCATAAGTCTTTTCACTTCATCGGCATTTCTCGCTTTAAGAGCCTCGTAAATATCCCTGTGCTCTCTTATGGACTCCAACTGCCTCTTTTCATTGTTTTCAAGCGAAGCGCTCCTGTATTTAATTATCTTCCTGTGCAACGGTGAAAGGACCTTTTTAAGAACTCTGCTTCTGCAATGCGTATACAGCAGGTCATGAAATTTCGTGTCGTAATCTCTTATCTTTTCTATATCTTTCCTTGCGGCATAGAACTCCTGATGTTCAATCGCATCGTCTATCTCTTCGAGACCGGCATCATCTATCAGTCTGCACGCCCTCACCGCCGCAAGCACTTCAATTCGCCTTTTTATCTCGAAAAAATCATCGACATCTTCATCGGTTATCCCAAGGACCACGGTTCCTGTGTTGGATTCACCGACAAGCCCCTCATCGTTCAAACGACTGAGCGCCTCCCTTACGGGTGTCCTGCTGACTCCCAGTTCCGATGCGAGTCTTTTCTCGCTTATTCTTTCACCTATCTTATAGTTTCCGCTCAATATATTATATTCGATTTTCTCAAAAACCTGATTCGCGAGCGACACACTCTTGTATTCAATCATTTTCCGAACTCCTTTTCGATACTCCTTTTCGATCGCTCATGGGGCGGTTCAGTGACTTTTATGGCCTGTGCGTCCTTCATATTTTTCTTAAATTCAATGATTTGCTGACGCATCTCACGGTTTGAAATATTGGTGGTTCTGCCGCTTTCATACAAGTCGTCTATCCATTTTTTCAGCTCAATCACAATTTTGTCCTGCTTGGTGACCTGCCTTTCCTCCGGCAGATCGAAGTGCTCGTTTATCCAGTACGCTATCCCCGCAAGTCCGCTCGTCTTTCCGATCGTTACGCCCGGTTTCTTATTCAGCAGTTTCTGCGTGTTGAATATGGTATAGATCTCCTGATCCTTCAAAAGACCGTCCGCGTGTATTCCCGCCTTGGTCATATTAAAATCTTCTCCGACAAACGGTGTTCTCGGCGGAATCACATATCCTATCTCATCTTCAAAGTAGTTCGCAATCTCGGTTATTGCCGTCGTGTCCATACCGTCGAGCGAGCCTCTGAGTCCCGCATATTCAAACACCATTGCTTCCAGCGGTATATTTCCCGTTCGTTCGCCGATTCCGAGAAGAGAACAGTTTACGGAGCTGCATCCGTAAAGCCATGCCGTGGTCGCATTTGAAACGGCGTGATAAAAATCGTTGTGTCCGTGCCACTCGAGCATTTCACTCGGAACTCCCGCATAGTGCTGAAGGCCGTATATAATCCCCGACACACTCCTCGGCAGAGCGACGCCGCTGTAAGGAACACCGTAACCCATAGTGTCGCATGCCCTTATCTTCACCGGAATCGAAACCTCTTCCGACAGCTTCATTATCTCGTTTACGAAAGGCACCACAAAACCGTAAAAGTCCGCCCTTGTCAGGTCTTCAAGGTGGCATCTCGGAACCACTCCCGCTTCAAACGCGGACTTGATGGTATCAAGGTAATGTTCAACCGCCTGCTTCCTGCTCATGTTCATTTTCTTGAAGATATGGTAATCACTGCATGAAACGAGTATCCCTGTTTCCTTTATGCCCATATCCGTCACGAGTTTGAAGTCTTCTCTGTTCGCGCGTATCCACGTCGTTATTTCCGGAAATTTATATCCCAGATCCATGCACCTGTGAACCGCTTCCCTGTCCTTTTCCGTGTAAATAAAAAATTCCGACTGCCTTATTATCCCGTACGGGCCGCCCAGTTTTGCCAACAATTTATACAGTTCCACAATCTGTTCGACCGAGTACGGCGGCATCGCCTGCTGTCCGTCGCGAAACGATGTGTCCGTAATCCATATATCCTCCGGCATAGCTATCGGTACTCTCCTGTGGTTAAATGCAATCTTCGGCGCTTCTTCATAACCATAGATTTCACGCAGTAAATTGGCTTCTTTTACGTCCTGCAATGAATATTTGTAACTTGCCTGTTCAAGCAAATTGGTTTTCTTTGAAATCTCAAACATAATTCAATACAATCCATAGACCTTCTTCTTAAGGCTTATGTTTCTCCTTTCTCCCGGTAAATCCGGGTAAGTACGGCGGTCAGGTAAGAAAATCCGACCTGTTTTTCACGGTAAAACCGCCCGCCGGAATCGTGTCATACATGTATACAAGTGTATCTTTTTGCGGGGTTACTGTCAAGTACTGTCAGACAGTGGATGGTCAAGTTCAATTATACCCTTGCATTATGAGGAATCTGTGTTACACTACTCATTGGAGATGGCATTTGAACGCAAAGCCATACTCTGCATGATGTACTTTAAAAACAGAATGAGCTTATATTGTAACCAAATGAGACTCAGAAAATGAAATTGACAATGACCGGAGTCATATCCCTTGTCGTGGGTAAAAACTTCTGCCGCAGCCGCGGCCGCCAACTTATTTCGGCTATATATAAGTTCAATCCATGCACGGTGATAGTTGGCTCTTTTTTGTTGTTGCGCATACCATGTCCACGCCTTGCAGAGCCGAACTCACCTGAATTCCATTTATCCACTGTTCTTTTAAGGAGGCTCAGGTAACTATGAATATAGAAATGCTTTACGGAAAAATTCACAGAGCAACCGTAACTCAGGCCGATTTGAACTACGTCGGCAGTATAACGATAGACGAAGAAATAATGGACGCCTGCGGGCTTAGAGAATATCAAAAGGTCCAAATCGTCGATATAGACAATGGCAGCAGATTTGAAACCTACGTCATCTGCGGGGAATCGAAAAGCGGTATCATCTGCCTCAACGGTGCCGCCGCAAGATGCGTATGCGTGGGCGACAAGATAATAATAATGGCATACTGCAGTTGTGATTCGACGGAAGTTTCTTCGCACAAGCCTAAAGTCGTGTTTGTCGATGACAATAACAGGATTTTGCGGATAAGCGGTTACGAAAAACACGGGTTGCTCAAGGAGGTAATAAAATGAATGTCGCTTACAAAGTAGAAGAAACAAGAAATTATATCAAAGATATGAAAACTGCGGGCAAGACCGTGGGGCTTGTTCCGACCATGGGTTTTCTGCATCAGGGACATGCCAGTCTCATCAAAAAATCCGTTGAAGAAAATGACTGTACGGTAGTTTCCGACTTTGTCAATCCGACTCAGTTCGGTCCGAACGAGGATCTGGAAAGTTATCCGAGAGATTTCGATGCCGATCGCAGATTGTGCGAAAGTCTGGGCGCCGATATAATCTTTCACCCTGAACCGGGCGAAATGTATGAAAACCCGCATACAACCGTCGATATAACCGTTCTGTCCGACGGCCTGTGCGGTAGCAAACGTCCCGGACATTTTCGCGGTGTATGTACGGTAGTTTCCAAACTGTTCAATATAGTTAAGCCCGACCGGGCGTACTTCGGCGAGAAAGATGCTCAGCAACTGGCGATAATCAGAAGGATGGTTCGCGACCTGAATTTCGATATTGAAATAGTAGGATGTCCGATAGTTCGCGAAGCCGACGGACTTGCGATGTCATCACGCAACACGTACTTGTCCGACGAAGAACGCAGGGCAGCTCTCTGCCTTTCCAAGGCAGTGGAAACCGGGCGTGATCTGATTAAACCGGGTATGCCGGTTTCCGCATTGCTGAAAGCAATGCGAGCTGCCATAGACGCGGAGCCCTTGGCTGAGATCGATTATCTTTCCGTTGTGGATTCGGACGAGCTCCAACCTTTAGATGTTGTAGACAGACCCGCTCTGATTGCAATGGCCGTTTACATCGGCAGGACACGGCTGATCGACAACTTTTTCTTCGCTCCGGTTGAATAACGGAAGACCGAAAACCTATTGAATAACGGAAAACCGAAACCTATTGAATAACGAAAGACCAAAACCTATTGAATAACGGAAGACCGAAAACCTAAAAAGGTAAAAACGTATTTTAAAAACGTTAAAATAAAAAATGCACGAAAAAACATTTGACTACGTCGGGAGGTAATGCAATGAAAATTTTCAAGAAGTTCAATTCAATATTAGTCAAGTACATAGGTGTCGTAATAATATGTTTCTCGATTGCGGCTTTTTTCAAACCGGCTTCATTCGCGTGGATGACCGGGTACACCGCCATTTTCCTCGGAGTTGCCATGTTCGGTATGGGCACCACCATAAATTCTTCCGATTTCAGGAACATCTTCCTCCATCCCCGGGAAATCATCGCCGGATGTGTTACCCAGTACACGGTCATGCCTATCGCCGCATGGCTGATCTCCATGGTGTTTAACCTGAACGCAGATCTTGCTCTCGGCATGATCCTAGTGGGATGTTGTCCGGGCGGTACGGCGAGCAATGTGATCACGCATATCGCAGGTGGCGACGTGCCGCTGTCCGTGGGAATGACGATAAGCTCGACTCTCATTTCCCCGCTCATGACGCCGCTTTTAGTATTTTTACTTGCGGGAAGATGGGTGGATGTATCGTTCCTCGCCATGTTTAAATCGGTGGTTACGGTCATCCTGATACCTGTTCTTATGGGTATAACTCTGCGAAAACTTCTTTCCGACCGGATAGAAAAAATTTCCGTATTTTTGCCTACTGTTTCGTCAGCTTCCATCGTTCTCATAATCTCGGGAATCGTTGCGGCGAACGCCGGAAAAATTTTGACATCGGGGCTGCTCGTGCTCATCGTAGTTGCACTCCATAATATCATCGGGCTGTTATCCGGTCTCGGCGTGGCAAGACTCCTTAAATTGAGGAAGGATCAATCCACCGCCATTGCGATTGAGATAGGCATGCAAAACAGCGGACTGGCCGTTTCACTCGCAACGGTAAACTTTGCTCTTAATCCGCTTGCGACACTGCCCGGAGCCATATTCAGCGTTTGGCACAACATCTCCGGTTCAATCTTCGCAAGTATCAGGAGAAATCAGGACGGGGAAAGCATATTGAAAATGCCGAAAGAGGAGTTTTAAGACTATGAAAGAGCATGGTTCCACACCCGGTAAAGCGATACCGGATAACCTGAACAGGTATTTTGACAGCACCCTGCTTAAGCCCGAGGCGACTGAACGACAAATAGAAAATCTATGCCGTGAAGCAATAACCGATGATTTCTTTGCGGTCTGCGTCAACCCCTTCTATGTCCAAACCGCGAAAGCCGCTCTTTCTAAATATAAAGGCGCTTCAAACGTGAAAATTGCAACGGTCACAGGGTTTCCACTCGGTGCCGCGACCACTAAAGTCAAGGTTTCTGAAAGCGATGAGGCTCTGAAAAACGGAGCCAATGAGATCGATATGGTGATCAACTTAGGGCTTTTGAAGGACAAAAAATATGCGGAGGTATCTCGCGATATCTCCGCTGTCGTTGAAGTAGCCTCAAACTACGATGCAATAGTAAAAGTAATTCTGGAAACCTGTCTGCTCTCGGACGAGGAGACGGTAAAAGCATGCATACTCTCTCGAGATTCAGGTGCCGCTTTCGTCAAAACTTCCACCGGTTTTTCCACAGCCGGAGCTACCGTGCATGCAGTCGGACTCATGAAACAAACCGTGGGCGATACCATGAAAATCAAAGCTTCGGGCGGCATACGCAACCTTGAAACGGCTCTTAAAATGATAGACGCAGGCGCCGACAGGCTGGGCTGCAGTTCATGCACAGCCATCATGCGTGAACTGTCATCTTGCCGCTGAAAAAATGCCAAAACCCCTTTATGCTTTTCTTATTTGAGCGGCGCCTCGGCACTCTTCGTATGCTTGTCTTTGAATGGTATTACACCGCCTTCAGACACCTTGCACGCACCTCGCCTTCAGACACCTTGCACGCACCTCGTCTTCACCCATAATCTGCTGTATTTCCCATATATCCGGTGATTGACTTCTTCCGGTCAGGGCGATCCTTATAACTGTACTGACATGACCAACGTGTCCTTTATAATCTTCCGGATTCTTTTTATAATCTTTCGGTTTTGCCGCATATCCCATGGTAACCGCGATCTCACGGATTTTATCGAACCATGCGCTCTGATCGTCACTGTGATTATAGGTATTTATATACTCGCTAAGAATCCGTTCCCCGTCTTCTTCGGAAACCTCCGCCGGTAACTCATCCTCGATTTTGAAATGCTTTTTAAAGAAATAGGAAACAAACTCCGCAATCTGCTTCCCGCATACAAAATCCTTGCGCGGCTTTTTTCCGCTTCGCCCCAAACTCAGTATCTTGACCATATATTCCTTGTTCTCAAATATATCTTCGAATTCAGGCGCAAACTCCTCAGACCACGATTCCAGAAATTCATAAAGTTCCTCCGGCGGGATCCGCAAGAGAACATCCTTGCTTATATCGTTCAACTTGTTCAGATCGAACAGCGCACCCGATCCGCTCATCTTATCCGTACTGAATTGAAAATCTTCCAAAGGTGAGTTCGGATTTTCACCTCTCCACTCTTCAAAGTCAGAGTTAAGAATGGTGAGCAGATATTCTCTAACCGCCTCGGGATGATAACCCATGCTCCTGTAATACGTAAGGGAAAGTTCCGGATCCTTGCGTTTTGAAAGCTTTCTCCTGTTGCCCGATTCATCGAGTTTCATCAACTGTGCGGTATGACAATATACGGGCGCTGTCCAGCCGAGTTTTTCAAAGAGTTCAATATGCGCGGGCAGCGACGAAAGCCATTCCTCGCCTCTGACAACGTGAGTTGTCCTCATCAGATGGTCATCCACCACATGCGCGAAATGGTACGTCGGTATTCCCGTCGCTTTCAAAATAACTATATCCATGAAATTGGCGGGCATGTCCAGGGTACCCCTGACGGCATCCTCCACCTCGATTCTGCCGCTTCCGTTCTCCGCGGCGCCGGCGGCGTTCGCTCCGTCGTGCCGCGGGCACTCACACGATGCGCTATCGGCATTACCGCCGCCTGACATGCTCCCGCATGATGTTCCGCCGAAACTGCTGCCACCCGATTTGAGTCTTATAACGTAGGACTTGCCTTCTTCAAGCGCCTTCTTTACCTCGTTCAGCGACCAATCCCTGCACTTCGCGTACTTTCCGTATATTCCCGGAGTAAGTTTTTCCCTCTCCTGCTCCTGCCTTATCTCATTTATTTCATCTACGGTCAGAAAGCAAGGGTATGCTTTGCCCTCGCGCACGAGTTTTTTCGCAAAGCATCCGTATATAGCTCCTCTGTGGCTCTGTGTGTAGTCGCCGTAGGCACCGATGTCACCGTCCTGAAAAGCGCCCTCATCGAATCTTATATCAAAAAAACGCAGAGAATCCGTGACGGTCTTCACGGCACCGTCCACCAGTCTTTTGTCATCGGTGTCCTCTATGCGAAGATAGAATACTCCGTCGGACTGGTGTGCCAGTCTTTCATCAACGAAAGCACCGTATAGATTACCCAGATGTATGAATCCCGTGGGACTTGGCCCGAGCCTCGTGACTTTCGCGCCTGTGGGCAGTTCCCTCATCGGGTAAATTTTTTCATAGTCATCGGGGGTTTTCTCAATATGCGGAAACAACAATTCCGCAAGCGCATTATGATCCATATGATCCATCAATTTTCTCCTTATACAGTTGTCTGTGCTCATCTGCGGACTTCGCCGCCTGAAAGAGCATCGTCATATACCGCACGGGCGCCGCCTATAAATTTCGGTCTGGTTCTTGCGCAAACCACGTTCGCCTCACCTATTTTTTTGACCTCTGTTCTTACCGGAACCGCCACGTCTCTAAGGTGCATTCCTATAAGAGTATCGCCTATATCCATTCCGGCGGCAGCCTTTATGTGTTCCACCGCCACAGGGTCTTCGGCGTTCTCAAACATGGTTACCGCAAATGAACCTCCCGCATGAAGCTGCGGAACGACATTGCAGATCTCCGTCCCCGGAAGCAAAGCTTTTCTTTCCACTATGATTGCGCGGTTCAAGTGCTCACAGCATTGAGCGGTAAGATAAACTCCCTTCGCTTTAAGAAGGGGATAAATCCCGTCATACACGGCTTTTGCCACGTTAATGTCTGAACCTTTTCCTATATGTGTTCCCTTGATTTCACTGGAGGAGCACCCCACGACAAAAATCTCTCCTTCTTTCAATTTGGCGGTTTCCAACAATTCGCCGCACGCTTTCTCAGCCTGAAGTCTTATTTCATCATAAGTCATTTTCAAAATCCTCCTATTCAAATATTCTACTATTCAGGTATTCCTCCTGCTAAGATGTTGCAACTGCTCAGGTATTCCTGCTACTCAGATATTCCAACTGCTCAGGTATTCCTCCTGTTCACGCGTGAGATGATCTATCTTAATCCCCCATGAAGCGAGCTTCAATTCCGCAACTATGGAATCTATTTCTTTGCTGACATCGACAACTTTTTTTCCAAGTTCTTTATGATTGCTCATCACAAAGAGTGCGGAGATCGCCTGTACCGCAAAACTCATATCCATGATTTCCGCGGGGTGCCCGTCCGCCGCCGCTATATTTACCAGCCTGCCTTCGGCGATGACGTTGACCCGTTTTCCGTTAGTAAGCCTGTATTCCATAACGTTGTTTCTCGCCTCGTTCTTTTCAAGAGCGCGCCTTTCAAGAGAGTCCATGTCGATCTCACAGTTAAAATGTCCCGCATTTGTCAGAATGGCTCCGTCTTTCATGCTGAGCATATGCTCCATCGTTATCGTCTTACAGCAACCCGTGGCACTCACAAATATATCACCGGAAGGAGCTGCTTTTTCCATAGTCATGACATCATAACCGTCCATCTTTGCTTCTATGGCCTTTACCGGATCGATCTCCGTAACTATAACCTTGGCGCCGAGAGCGGCCGCTCGCATCGCAATGCCGCGCGAGCACCAGCCATAGCCTGCCACCACCACCGTCTTTGAGGCAACTATGAGATTGGTGTTTCTCATTATGCTGTCCCATACCGACTGTCCCGTTCCGTATCTGTTGTCAAACAGGTGCTTGCAGTCGGCGTCGTTCACCGCAACCATGGGGAACTTCAAAATCCCCTCTTTTTCCATAGCTTTCAGCCTTATTACGCCGGTGGTGGTTTCTTCACAGCCGCCCCGCACTTCTTCCGCAAGATCTGGGCGTTTGGTATGCAGAAAACTTACAAGGTCACCGCCGTCATCGATTATTATGTTCGGTCTGCATGACAGACACATCTCTATATGCCTGTCGTATTCCTCCTGTGTCGCCCCGTGATATGCAAACACTGAAAGCCCTGAATCCGCAAGCGCCGCCGCAACATCATCCTGAGTCGAGAGAACGTTGCTGCCCGTAACGTACATCTGTGCACCGCCGGCTGCGAGCACCATGCACAGATACGCGGTCTTCGCCTCCAGATGAACGGAAAGAGAAATCTTTACTCCCTCAAACGGCTTTTCCTTGAGAAACTTTTCTTCTAAACCCGCAAGAAGCGGCATGTTGTTTTTTACCCACCGGATCTTTGTATGTCCCGATGGCGCAAGTGCTATATCTCTTATCTCATATTCCGGCATAATTCACCTCACTTCCACTTTTAGAAATGTTCCGGATCACTCAACGGTTACAGATTTCGCGAGATTCCTCGGTTTATCTATATCCTCGCCTTTTATTTTTGCGACATAGTACGCAAAAAGCTGCAACGGTATTATCGACAATATAGGGGTCACCTCATCCGCGCACTCAGGTATGTATATCACCTCGGTGCTTTCAGCCTCTATCTTGTCCGAACCTTCTTTTGCAATCGATACCACATGCGCCATTCTCGCCTTGATCTCAACGATATTGGAATACATCTTGTCAAATAGCGCATTCTGTGTTGCGAGCGCAATGACTATCGTTTCCGGTTCCATCAAAGCGATAGTGCCGTGCTTAAGTTCTCCCGCGGCTATGGCGAAAGAATTTATGTAGGAGATTTCTTTCAGTTTCAGCGAACCTTCAAGCGCAACGGCAGAGTCCATACCTCTCCCTATGAAAAATACCTGTGTTCTGTTGTAAAGTCTCTCGGCAAGTTTTCTTATGAAATCGCTCTTCTCAAGGACTTCCGAAACTTTCTTCGGCATGGCAAGCAGTTCTTTAAGTATGGAATCGTAGTACTCTTCCGATATGTTACGGGTCAAATCCCCCAGATAGAGCGCTATCAGATACATGCACACGAGCTGCGTGGTGTACGCCTTGGTCGATGCGACCGCAATTTCAGGTCCCGCCCACGTGTAAAACACATCGTCGGACTCCCTTGCAACCGAACTGCCTACCACATTGCAGACAGACATGATCCTCGCTCCGTGGCTCTTTGCCTCTCTCAGCGCTGCAAGGGTATCAAGTGTCTCTCCCGACTGACTTATGGCAATGAACAGGGTGTTTTCGTCGATAACGGGATTTCTGTACCTGAACTCTGACGCCACATCTATCTCAACAGGTATCCTTGCCATGTTCTCAATCGCGTATTTCCCGACAAGTCCGGCGTGGTAAGCCGTTCCGCATGCGACTATATAGATTTTGGAAATATTTTTTACATCCTCCTCTGTAAGCGATATCCCGTCAAGTTTTATCCTGCCGTTCTCATCTATACGTCTCAGTATCGTATCTTCCAGCGCCTTCGGCTGCTCGTATATTTCCTTGAGCATGAAGTGCTCGTAACCGCCCTTTTCTGCATCTTCTATGTTCCAGTTTACCTTCATTATTTCTCTTCTGACAAGTTTCCTGCCGGAATCATAAATCTTGACATCATCCGGGGTGCAGACGACCATTTCATCGTTTTCTATCAGATAAATATCGTTCACATACTTCAAAATGGCGGGAATATCCGAGGCTATGAATTTGCATCCCTTGCCGACGCCCGCAATCAGCGGGGCATCTTTTCTGTATGCGACTATCTTGTCGGGACTCTCCGCGGCGATGACGCCTATAGCATAAGCCCCTGACATTTCTTTCACCGCATCATATACCGCATCCTCAAGATTATTTCCGTTTCTTTCGTATATTGCGCCTATGAGCGCTGCAATTACTTCGGTATCGGTTTCCGTCTCAAATTTCGTCCCGTATTCAGATGTAAGTTTCCCGCGGAGTTCAACATAATTTTCAACGATCCCGTTGTGAACGACCGCAATTTTTCCGTCGGCGCTCGTATGAGGATGAGCATTGAGATCGGACGGCGCCCCGTGTGTCGCCCATCGCGTATGCCCTATTCCCAAAGTCCCGGAGAAACTTTCATTTTTTATGAAATCCTCCAGTACGGCGATTTTGCCCTTCTTTTTGCGAATGACTATGCCGTCTTCGTTCCTTATCGCTATTCCCGCCGAGTCATACCCCCTGTACTCCAGCTTTTTCAATCCGTTTATTATTATATCTTTTGCCTGCTCGTTTCCTGTATACCCAACTATACCGCACATATTTAACCCCTTTCCGATTTTGCTCGTCACTCTGCCCCGGATATTCCAATATCTCCCTGCACGCCGTCAAACACATCTTCGCATCCGCTCACGGGAATGCCCGTCGTCTATCCCACGTATTTCGCTCACATGAATGCCTGTCGTCTATCCTCCGTATTTTGAGCCGATCAGTTCGGCAAGTTCTTTCGCCATGTCCGCTATCTCCGATTCATCTTTGCCTTCGATCATGACTCTCACCAGAGATTCCGTACCGGACGGTCTTATCAGAACTCTTCCTTCCCCTTCAAGACTTTTCTCTATTTTCTCTATGGCGGAAAGAATTTCCCCGTTGTTTCTGTACTCGGTCTTTCCTTCCCGGCTGACCCTGGCATTTACCAGAACCTGAGGGTACAGCACCACCGTCTCCGCAAGTTCGGACGCTTTCTTCTTCGATTCGACCAATGCCCTTATAAACTGCATCGACGACAATATTCCATCGCCCGTGGTCGAATAATCCGAAAAGATAATATGTCCCGACTGCTCCCCGCCGATCACAGAACCGGTCTTTCTCATGGATTCAAGCACATACCTGTCACCGACATCCGTGACGTCCACGCTTCCGCCCATGGCTTCTATATATCTATGGAAGCCTATATTGCTCATCACGGTTGCGGTCACTCTGTTATCCTTGAGTTTTCCGGCTTCCTTAAGCATTCTTGCACAGATGCATATGGTTCTGTCTCCGTCTATCACCTGTCCTTTTTCGTCCACCACGATAAGTCTGTCCGCATCACCGTCAAACGCAAGTCCGATGTCGGCTTTCTCGCGCACAACCGTTTCCTGAAGGAGTTCAGGGTGTGTAGAACCGATGTTTTCATTTATGTTGAGTCCGTTGGGACCTGTCCCTATGGTTATGACCTCGGCTCCCAACCTCTCATAAACCTTTGGCGCCACCTGATACGAAGCACCGTTTGCACAATCCAAAACAATCTTATAGTCCTCCAATATATAGTCCACGGTAGACAAAAGATATTCTATGTACAAAGCCCTCGCTTCGTTTTCCAGATCGGTTTCTTTGCCGACCATGGCGCCTGTGAGCAGTTTCCTCTCAAAGCTTTCCCTTCCCAAAACAAAGTCTTCTATCTTTGTTTCCATCTCATCGCTCAGTTTATACCCTTCACCGTTAAAAAACTTTATCCCGTTGTCCTGAAAAGGGTTATGTGAAGCGGAGATAACAACACCCGCCTGAGCTCTGTACACCTGTACCAGACGAGCTACCGCGGGAGTCGGAATCACGCCCGCCTTTATAACGTTTCCTCCCATGGACAATATGCCGGCGGCGATTGAGTTCTCAAGCATGTACCCCGACCGCCTTGTGTCCTTGCCGATAACAAACGTAGGGTTGCTGTGTATGCTTCCGAGAACTTCGGTTCCCGCTTTTCCCAACTTGTACGCAATATCCGGGGTAAGTTCCTTATTGGCGATGCCTCTGACACCATCCGTTCCAAATAAGATTCCCATTATTTTAAACCTCTTTTCTCAATTCTTCCTGTCGGCTTTTTTCGTGACCTTTACCTTCAAAAGCAAATTTTCGACGGCGCCCGAGAGCTTTATTCCATCTTGCAGGATGGGGACGATCTTGACCTGCGAGTCCTTTTTTATCTCCGACACATCGATGTCGCCGCCCCTGACGGAAACGATCGATTTCAATGCCGTCGCGGTCCCCTTTATCGTTACCGACTCGGGAGCGGCACATTCACGCTCGTATTTTCCTGCGTTTTTTCCTTTTATTTTAAGCTCTAAAGGCACGGTTTTTGTCTTCAGCAATATCGCCCGAACCTCCACCTTATCCACGGCGGGCTCAATTCCGGCAACTTCCTCTCCTTTGCTGTCCACGGGGACAATCTTCGCGTCTATGCTCGTTTCACGCTCTTTTATATCCTTCGGTGAAATCTTTGCCTGCAGTTTTTTTACTTTAGAAATCTGCGACTTGCCACCGGCTATTCCGACGACTTTAGGTCTTATATTGTTTATTTCAGGCTCGTATCCCTCTTTCACTTTTTCCGTGTATGCGATTTCAACATTACCTTTCTCGTTCACACGCTTCTCTACCGCCACGTTCACCTTGCCCGCGCTCTGCTCCTGCAGTTCTATTTTTCTCGGAACCCGTACATCGATTCCGATACTGTTTCCGCCCTCGCGTGCATTGGCGACGTTGACGCTGACTCTGAGTCTGTCCTTCCTGAGTTTGTAAACACTGCTTCTGTTGCCTGATACCGTCACGGCAATCGCTTGTCTGTCGAGTCCCGCCACAGACAGTCCATGCTCCTTAAGAGCATGCTCGTTTTTTATCGTGATAGGTACTCCTCTGTACACCTTGCTCGTTTCAGGATCTATCTCACCTATCACATAAAGCCAGAATGCAATCGCAAGTACAAGAGCCAATATCAAATTTGCTTTTTTACTTTGTAACATGCATTCCCCTTCCTATCTTCCTGCCCAAACTGCTCAATCTGGAGAGTTTTTCATCGTCCTCCGTAAATAAACCGAGCAGCATATTTTCCACGCTCCGTTTATCTAGAAATCTTGTTATCTTACCATCTTTTGCCATCGAGACTATCCCGGTTTCTTCACTTACAATCAAAGTCACGGCATCGGAATTTTCCGTAATCCCTATGCCCGCTCTGTGTCTGGTGCCGAGGCTCTTGTTGATGCTGATCTTGTCCGTGAGCGGTAGAACACACCCCGCCGCATATATCTTATCCTGCCTTATTATGATTGCACCGTCGTGCAACGGTGAACCTTCATAAAACAAATTTCCGAGAAGTTCTTCGGATATGTCGGCATTGATCAGTGTACCCGATTCCGCGATATCTTCCAATGTGACATCTCTTTCAAAAACGATGAGCGCACCGATCTTGTTGTCCGAAAAGCCGGCAATCGCATCCGCAATCTCGTTTGTTATATACTTTGCCTTATCCTTGTCCAACTTGACGAATCTATTCATCCCCATCCTGCTGCGGCCCATGTACTCAAGGCCTCTCCTGAGTTCGGGCTGGAACAGCACAATAAGCGCAAAAATACCTACCGTAAATCCGGTACGCAGCAGCCAATGCACTACATGCAGGTTCATGTAATCCGAAATAAAATATGCAGCAATCAGAAATATTAAACCTTTCAGGAGTTGCTGCGCCCGTGTATCCTTTATAAATTCCAGTATTTTATATAAAACGAAGGTAGTGATCAGGATGTCGAGAATGTCACTGATTCCCAACGTTGAAATTGTGTTAACAATAAAAGATTTCATTCGCCCGTCTCCCATTTAATACGTAAATAATTTTACTAAAAAAGTGCTAAAATATCAAGAGTGGCGGACGAAAACTTGAACTTCTCCAAGCTGATTGAACTCTCAAATTAAAAACCCGCCCGTGCTGCGGCATCTGTCAAGTCCTCATCGCAGAGAATCAATCGGCTCATTCGCGGAAATTGAATGGCGGCGTGAACTCGGGCAACAGCAACTTAATCCATTGCAACTGCCCTCAGACAGCACGCCTGCCATATTTCAATTTCCAAGCGCGCTTCCGGCGGTGATTGTATACTGCTCCTGTGGAAAAGCATAATGCCCATGCCCGCATTTTACATGAACATCAGTAATGAATACATAAAAATTATCCCGATGATAAAACTCCACAATTATCTTGCACTATCTTGCGACGGGGACGTTAATTCTAAACCTTATCTTTGACAGTTGTTTTAACTTAAAAACCGGCTAGATGTTCCAATGAATGGATCTGCCGGTTTTCTTAGTGATTGTGATTTATAGTATTCCCCCCTACTATTTCGAGTCCAAGTTTATTAAAAATCTTGGAAGAAGTCTTGCGAAAAAACAAGGGGAAGCACGCCCGTTTCCTGATAGGCACAGCTTAAGCCATATACATAATAATAGCCGCATACGACAAATTTATTGTACATATTGAAAAAATGAGTAATGGTCGGCTACTCTTATCGCAAGCGCCACTGTTCCTATAAAGTCGATTACTCGATATAGCAATTGATATAAGCATAAGAATGACTACCGATATCAAGGCACAATAACTTACCGGTTTCTCAATGTAAAAAAGTTTTACGAAAAAAAGTACCGCTAGCAACAACGCCTGAATATACGATATAAGTTTACTTTTAAAACTCACTGATAGTTCTCCTATAACTCAATTATAAGTTTAATGCGCTAAAACATCAATAATAATCCTCTAAATTGACATTTTTTAGTTAACCCTCGCCGTAGTCAATACGCGCGGCAGCGGATCATGCCCGACCATGCTCCGTACTTTTTCTTTCCGGAAACGCGTTTATACGCTCGCACTCTTATGCGGTATCCGGTCCTTCTCTTGAGTTTTAATTTTTTTATGGAAACGTATGTCTTGCGACATGTTTTGTACTTCCATTTCTTTTTTCTTTTTTCTTTGAATGCAAGTACGTATCCGTCGGCATTGTCTGTTTTTCTCCATTTGATGTAAAGCCTGCCGTTTTTTCTATTCGTTCGGATCCCCTTGACCTTGTCTATCTTAAATTTTTTGAGAGTATCCGGTGTTTCTCTTTCGCTTTTTTTATAATCGCCAGAAGGTCGGTTTCCCGGGAAGCCTTGATTCGAATTCCCCGACGGTGGATTCGTGTCGCTCTTAGGCGGGATCAAAGGATTGTCCGGTTCGCCGATAGGGGGTGGTGCCGGTGGATCTTCCGGTTCAACCACCGGGGGTTCTTCGTTTTTCTTGATTATCTCCTCCAGTTCTTTTATCGCCGCGCCCTTTACCTTTCGCACATTTTCAAGCGTTTCACATCCATTTATAGCTGTTTTCCACTTTTCTATCGCTGTTTTCAGTTTTTCTTTCTTTTGTCCTGAATATTTGTCGGGATCATATGCAGCCAACGCCTCCAGCGCTTTTTTCTTGGCTTCATCGAGAAGTTTCTGATCTTCCGGCGGTTTCTCCACCTTCTCCACCTCATCTATCTCCCGCTTCGCTTCCTCCACAAGATTACGCACAGTTCCGACATTACCCGCCGAGTCTATCTTTGCATATGCACCGGCCAGGATATCATTTATTTTGTCCTTATTTTCGTCCGTATACATACTAAAATCAACATACCCGGACAGTTCGCGTTTTGCATCTTTTTTTGCCGCTTTAAGTCTGCCCTCCTCAGGTTTAAAAGTATCTTTGACAGTAATTACGGAAATAGGAGGCGCAGCAACAAACGGATTATTGTTTGCCTGATTCAGAAATGTCGGAAATCCCGGACCCGCCGACACGTAATAAGTCCCGGGTTCACTGAAATACAATGTCACATATCCGTTTTCATCCGTTTTTATATTTTGAGGTTTCCAACTCCTGCCTTGATCGTTGCTTATTCTTACTTTTTCTCCCACGACCGGCAGAGCCTCATTCTGTCCGCCGTTAATATTTTCCTGAGTTCCTATCTTGCTTAATTTGAGGCGGAAGTCCTCCCCTACATATGTCGTATGTGTCGTCTTGTCAAAGTTGAGAAACGCTCCGTGATGATAGAATTCCCAGTCGCTGAACATTGCCAGATCTATCTCATCACCGTCCTCAAGGAGTATATAATCGGCGGTCGATCCTATCCCCTTAGCCATCAGCGGATATTTATGATTGACGAAGTACATAAGGTTTTCATCGTGACCCCAGAAGTGTTTCATGTACATGTGGCATGCTGTCTGGGTGACATCTATGATTTCGGAATGAACATCCTCCTTTGTCAGTTTGGAACCTTTGTAATACTGCTCAAGCATCCTTATGTATAAATGCAGCAATGTAGGTCGCTTGATCAGCTCCGAATCTTTTATATATTCCCCGCCCTCTTCAAACGGCTTGTTGTGAAGTCTGTAAAACTTTTCAAGTCCGTAATCTTTGAGATCAAAATAATCTATTTTGACAGGCAGGTACGCTATAGGCGTTCCGTTCACCGGACTTTTCACAAAATCTCCGTCATCACTTATGCTTATATATACGGTGACCGATTCGCCATCTTCCGCCGAAACCGACACAGTGGCCGAAACTCCAACGATGAACAACATTACGATCGCCAAAAGCAGTATTTTTATTTTTTTTAATCTAAACATCGCCACTGTCTCCTCTCATTAATTTCCGAAATGTTCGCACTGTCCGATGCATGTCCGGCAGGCTCCGGAGGTTCATGGTTACGTGTAAATGAACCTCCGGATTCATGAGCGGGCATGTCGGTACACATGATGTAATAAGTCCGACGTTGAATTTATTTTTTTCAGGCGCCGTTTATCTGCACTTAACTTTTTTAGCTGTCGTCCAGCCGCCGTATTCAGTCGAACCGTTCACTTTTCCGACGGCACGAACCTTGAAGTAATAGTATTTGTTCTTTTTCAGTTTTCCGGTCTTCACTCTCGTCGCTTTAACAGTCTTAAGTCGTTTGTAGCTCTTGCTGCCTTTCTTCTTGTACGCTATCTCGTACATCACGGCATTTCCGTTCTTTTTCCAAGTAAGAACAAAGGCTCTTTTTACTCGCTTTATCTTAAGTCCCGCTATTTTCAAAGATTTTTTTCTGTTCGCTTTCTCGTTCTCGGTTGTATTCCCCGTCTTATCGCCGGCAGGTGTCTTTACAATCGGATTTGCTTTGTCCGTCGGTTTTGCCAACGGATTTGTGATTGCCGTGTTTTTGTCGGCTTTGATTTTATCCACTTCACCCTGCAGTTTTATGAGTTTTTCCATGATCAGCAGATTGTTATAGGTGTATACATCTTTCTTCTGCTTATCGTTCAGCGCGTCATAGGCTTTTCTAAGGGCTTCGACATCCTTGACCTTAACTTCATCTTCAGAACTCAGTTTGTCGATTTTCTCCGCCAAGTTGAAGCCTTTCCCGTTTTCTTCAGCCTGTACAAGTTTTTCCACATTTGTAACATACGTTTTTGCGTTCTTGGAAAGTTCTTCATAACTCGCTCTCGCCTTTACGACGTCGCTGTAATTTTCTCTTGTGACTTCTTCAGGCAATGCATTGAACAGATTTTCAACTTCCTCTGCCTGTGCCCGCTCTTCCACCGCATCACCCGAGCCCTTTACAGTCAGGTGTATATACTTTATGGACGGCGCAGCCTTGCCTTCCTGTGTTATGATCCTGAGCATCTTCTTGTCAGGCAGACCTTCATAGTTACGGGTTTTGGCTCTCTGATTGTTAATGTATACGTTAGCATCAGCTCCCGCTTCGACGTTCACGTCATAAGATTTGTCTGAATCCAAGACTACGTTGTAAACATCCCTGTCCTCGCTGACATTGAGTTCTTTGCCGGCAATCGTAATCTTAGGATCCGCAGTCTTTCCAAAGTCTTCTTTCTCTTCGGAAGTTCTGCTTATGCATGAGATCTCGGTCGATTTTTCGCCGATTGCTCCCGCTCCGATAAACGATGCAGTTTGAACTTTTACGTAGTGAATCTTAAGTTTGCTCGAGTCTACCGGATTCCCGTCCTTGTCTACGGCCCACTTAAGGTCGAATCCGTCTCCGTATCCGTCATATCCGCTTACATACGGATTCCCCACGGGAACTTCATAGAGGTTAACATCTTCTCCGGTGCCCGCTACGGTGCTTGAATTTCTGTGAGTATCCACGTACCCGAACGCAGGCAGACGTGCGGAACCGTTTTCAAGACCTTTGTTTTCAGGTACCGATGAGCCGAAAACTCTCGTTCCGGTAAACGTTATGGCTTTATCCTCGCCCTCCTTCCAGTCGTAGAGCGGATACCATTTTTTATCCGGCATGCTGTAGGAAGTTCCGGCAAATCCCACGCCCAGCGTATCCTTGTTCCCGAGATTGTCCTCATAATCGGCAACTTTGCTGTTAGGGTTCTTCTTATACGTAACAGAGTAATCCCACATGGTGGTGCTGTCATAATGATCGGATCCTGCAAGAGAATACCATTTCTTTCCGTCCTCGGATACCAGCACATTTCCGGGTTCTGAAAAACCTTCGCCGCCGTTGCTGTTTCCGAATACTGTAAAATCGATCCCATACGGGTGTTTCGGATCATCGGTAATCGCTTTATCGTATTTCAGGGTCATGAACCCTCCGAAATTTCCGAGCGAAATGCAGGTGTACCAGTTTCCGGTTCCCATATTTATCTTTTCAGGGAAGATCCCGAACGTTCCCCAGCCCTGATTTCCGCCCGATGTGTACTGGCTTCCCGGGCACATGTATCCGACAACGGAATCATGTACACCTTTCAATGTACCTTTTGTCGTACCGACCTTATAAAATTTGAACTTGAATTTACCGGTAGCCACTTTTTCTCCTTCTCCCGTGCTTACCGCTATTGTGTGTGCTTCGGTACTTCCCTGATCTTTCAGCGGAGTTTTTGTTTCAACCGTGTACAGATCATTTCCGTCTTCATCTTCGCCCGACGGCTTAAGCAGGTTCGCATCGTCCACACTTCCTTTATACAGTTTCGCTCCTTTTTTAACGTGATACGTGATTACAGCGTTCTCCGTATTATGCGCCACAACTGCAGCGGACTCCGTATATCCGGGCGCCCATTTAGGCGAGCACCATGTAAGACCTTCTCCCAGATCGACTTTCTTGATATTTGCCAATCCCAAAGACTCCGGATTAGCGTCAACTCTGTTGATCGTAACCTTATACGTCTTGGACGCATTTGCAAACGGATCCGCATCCGGATTTTCTTTTTTGCTCTTCTTGTACGATGCATCCGATACGCAGCGTATCAGCACTTCCGAGGAATTGCTTTCAGGAATGCTCACTTCATCCGTGGTCGTGTTGCCCACATTCTCTTTCCATGTGTTTCCGCCATCCGTTGAATATCCTATATGTCCGGTTGTATAATCCTGCGGTGTTGCCGTCACCTTTACCTTTGTTATATCGCTGAATACAAACACTTTATAATCTGTAACCGGCGACCAGCTCGAAAATCTCGGCGACAGTGCTCCTTCTGTCTGTCCGTTATATTCTGTCTGAGACGGCTCTCTGTCAACTGTGGTAACACCGATGCTCCTTATACCTTCCTGGGTCTGGTAACCTTTAACGATTTTAAACGTGTAAGTGCTGTCCTCGCCCTTTCCGTCCGTTGAAGACGCCTTCACGACTATTTTATTTTCACCCGGCTCCAGGGTCGTTCCGATTTCCTTTCCGGACTCCATATTCACGGTATTGTCGCCATTCTTCAGTTCCATCTTGACTTTCTTGTCATCAAAAACCGCCCCCAGTCTCATCTGATATGTATTACTGTTGACATAATAGGTCTTCTCGCTCTCATCGGCAATCGAAAAGAAATGCGCCTTTACGGCTTTCATCTCTTTGTCGAGATATTTTTCAGTGAGTTTCAGCGGTTTTTTGTATCCTTCATCCTCATAGACCTGCATGCCTATCGAGGTGTAGAATTTTGTGGGATAAGCTTTATCCGGCTTGACCACGTGAACTTCATAAACCGCCGTATAATCGGCATTTCCGTCCTTGTCGGTATCCCATTCAGCCTTTATGACAGCTTTTCCGGTTTTAACACCTTCCACAAGTCCGGTGTTTTCACCGACCTTTACGACCTCTGTATCGTCGGTCTTCCATGTTATCTCATCAGCCTTGACGCCTTTGCCGGTAAGCTGCAACGTTTTACCCTGCTCTACAATACTTTCATTGACCGTACCCTGCGGATCCGTCACATAGAACCCTTTTACCGTTAATTCCGTCGTTACTTTATTTTCATCGTTGAATCTGTCCTTTGCCGTTATCGTGACCTTTCCCGGCGCTTTCGGATACAGACCGCAATAACTTTTATCTTCAAAATCAAGATCTATTATATCTTTTTGCTCCGTCGAGTAGTCCACTATCTTATAGTCATTGTACTGACCCGGGGACACCTGAAGATAAGGTGGGATAGTCCCGATTATTCCGTTTTCCGGGATCTGCACGGTTGTAGGATTTTTCCCCCATCCCATTTTCGGAAGCACATAGACTTCAATCTTCCCCGTGTTCTTGTTGTGAACCGAGCTTGCGGTAAAGGTGACATATTCCGCATTTTTCAGATCTTCGGGCGGAGTAACCACTCCGTCTTCGTCTATGGCAAAGCCTGCCTTGTTGGATGTCCATTTCACCTTGGCACTGCTGCCTGCAGGCTCCGGCACGGCTTTCAGCCTGAAAGTCTTTTCTTTGCATCCCGCGGTAAAGAAATTTACCCCGCTTTTGCTCTTGTTCACATTGCCGTCCGCAACCTCAACTGTGAGCTTTTCGGGCGGTGCCGCTTTTTCCACATAGACATAGCAGCTGGCTTCCGCCCCCTTATAATTTGCGGTAATCTCCGCGATTCCGGCCTTGAGTGCTTTTACCTCTCCCTTTTCTACGGTCGCCACTTTTTTAGGCGATGATGACCACTTGACATCGTCGAGGTTGCCGCCCTCGGGCGTAATCGTCGCTTCCAGCTTTACGGTCTCTCCCGTTTCCAGATTGAGAATTTTCTTGTCCAACTTTATGCCGGCCTCTCCCTCGGCATAGGTCGAATTGACCATCATAATCATCGCCGCCGCGAGCATGATCGCCAAAACTACCGCGACACGGGACATTGTTCCCTTGCCAAAATAACTTTTTCTCATCTTTTTCTCCTTACTTAATAATAAAATTTATTCCACCGCCGTCATGTCCGGTGCTCAGACATGACGGCAGGTTTGAATACTCACTCTGCAGCACTTGCAAAATTCCGACGCGGATATCTTGTCATTTACATGCACTTACCTTTTTTGGCTTTTGTCCAGTTGCCATAATACGTCGTTCCGTTCACTTTTCCGACGGCACGAACCTTGAAGTAATAGTATTTGTTCTTTTTCAGTTTTCCGGTCTTCAGTCTTGCCGTTTTAACGGTCTTAAGTCGTTTGTAGCTCTTGCCGCCCTTCTTCTTGTACGCTATCTCGTACTTCCCGGCATTTCCGTTCTTTTTCCAGGTAAGAACAAAGGCTCTCTTTACTCGCTTTATCTTAAGTCCCGTTACTTTCAAGGATTTTTTTGCGCTCGCTTTCTCGTTGTCGTTTGTATTCCCCGACTTATCGCCCGCAGATGACTTTACGATCGGATTGGTCTTGTCCGTCGGCTTCGCCAACGGATTTGTGATTGCCCTGTTCCTGTCGGCTTTGAGTTTGTCCATTTCATCCCGCAGCTTTATGAAGTTCTCCATTATCAACAGGTTGTTATAGGTGTATACATCTTTCTTCTGCTTATCGTTCAACGCATCATAGGCTTTTCTGAGAGCTTTCACATCCTCAACCTTGATATTATCTTCAGAACTCAGTTTGTCGATTTTCTCCGCTAACGCAAAGCCTTTTCCTCTTTCTTCCGCCTGAACGAGTTTTTCCACACTTTTTACATAGGCTTTTACGCTATTGGACAGTTCTTCATATGCCGCCCTTGCCTTTACGATGTCACTATAGTTTTCTCTCGTGACTTCTTCCGGCAACGTATCGAACATACCTTCAACTTCTTCCGCCCGTGCACGGTCTTCCACCGCATCGCCCGATCCCTTTACAGTCAGGTGTATATACTTGATGGACGGGGATGATTTCCCTTTCTGTGTTATTACTCTTAAAATCTTTTTGTCGGGCAGACCTTCATAGTGACGAGTCCTGCTTCTCTGATTGTTTATATATACGTTCGCATCCGCAGCTGCATCCACGTTCACATCGTAAGATTTATCGGAGTCCAAGGCGACATTGTAAACGTCTTTATCTTCGCTTATATTGACCTTTTTCCCTCCGACGGTAATTTTCGGATCTTCGGTTTTTCCAAAGTCCTCTTTCTCCTCGCTTGTTCTGCTTATGCACGATATCTCCGTGGATTTTTCACCGATCGCACCCGCTCCTATAAACGATGCGGTCTGGACTTTCACATAATGGATCTTGAGTTTGCTTGAATCCACCGGATTTCCGTCCTTGTCCACAGCCCACTTGAGATCGAAGCCGTCTCCATATCCGTCGTAACCTTCCATATACGGATTCCCCACGGGAACATCATACAGATTCACGGATTCTCCGGTTCCCGCAACAGTTTTACCGTTCACATGCGTGTCCACATATCCGAATGCGGGCATCAATGCCGAACTGTTTTCAAGACCCTTGTTTTCAGGTACGCCCATACCGAAGACTCTCGTTCCGGTAAAGGTAATGGCCTTATCTTCTCCTTCTTTCCAATTATAGAGCGGATACCATTTTTTATCAGGCATGCTGTAGAAAGTTCCGGCAAATCCCACACCCAATGAACCCGCGTTTCCAAGGTTATCCTCATAGTCGGCGATCTTACTTTTCGGGTTCCTCTTATATGTTACGGAATAATCCCACATGGTGGTGCTGTCATAGTGATCGGATCCCGCAAGTGAATACCATTCCTTTCCGTCCTCGGATACCAACACGTTTCCGGGTTCTGAAAATCCCTCGCCGCCGTTGCTGTTTCCGAATACGGTAAAATCAATACCATACGGATGTTTCGGATCGTCGGTGATCGCCTTATCGTATTTCAAAGTCATATATCCGCCGAATTGACCGAGGGAAATGCAACTGTACCAATTTCCCGTTCCCATATTTACCTTTTCAGGGAATATTCCGTATGTGCCCCAGCCCTGATTTCCTCCCGAGGTGTACTGACTGCCCGGACACATGTATTCAACGATGGAATCGTGAACGCCTTTCAACGTGCCTTTGGTTGTACCGACCTTATAGAGGTTAATGCTAAATCTGCTCGTAGCGGTCTTTTCACCTTCTCCGGTTACAAGTATGATATTTTGAGCTCTTACGCTGCCTTGATCCTGCAACGGAGTCTCCGTTTCCGCCGTGCACAGGTCATTTCCTTCTTCATCCTTACCGGAAGAATGTACAAGGTGCTGATCATCGACCCGTTCATTATACAATTTAGTTCCCGGCTTCACGTGATATGTGATCTTCGCCACATCAGTGGTATGACCCACGACCGCCGCGGACTGAGTATATCCCGGCGACCACTTAGGCGAGCACCACGTAAGTCCTTCTCCCAAATCAATTTTTTTGACATTTCCCAGCCCCAAATCTTCGGAACTTACATCAAGTCTGTTGATCGTAAGGCTATATGTCTTTTTTGCCTTTTCAAACGGATCCGCATTCGGATCCTCTTTTTTGATCTTCCTGTAGTAAGCATCCGATACACAGCGGAATAATACCTCCGCGGAATTGGTTGCAGGTATTTCAATATCTTCCGTTTCAGCGATTCCCTGGACTTCCTTCCACGTGTTACCACCGTCCGACGAGTATCCGACATGTCCGGTGTAATTATCCTGAGGTATCAGCTTAACCTTCACCCTCGTTACATCTTTAAACACAAACGAAGTATAGTCGGTTTGAGGTGAATACGCCGAAAATCCCGGTGAAATACTGCCCTCCTTTTTATTATTATACAAAGTCAGTGAAGTGTCTCTGTCCTGTGGCAAAACCTCAATATTCCCCATTCCGTCATTCTTCGAATATCCTCTGATAATCGTATAATGATACGTAGTTTTCTCGCCTTTTCCATCTATAGGCGCAACTTTTACGATCACCTCGTTATTCCCTGTCCTCAGTTCCGCATATGTTCTTTCCCCGGAGTACATGCTTTCAGTTTTATCTCCGCACTTCAGCTCCGCCTTTACTTTCTTGTCATTGAACAGAGCTACAAACGGAAGCTTATCGTTATTGGTGTATTCCAGATAGTAAACCTTATTGCTGCCATCTGCAATTGAAGTAAATGCACCTTTCTTGGTTTTAAATCCTTTCTCCGTATACTTCTCAACGTCATCGGCTATCTCTTTATATTCAGGATCTTTATATATATGATTATTAGAATAGTACTCTGCCGGATCCGGGATATACAGTTTCGCGGGATACGCCTTATTTTTTTTGAGTACATTTATCTCATATTCCGCGGTATATTCACTCTTCCCGTCTTTATCGGAATCCCATTCAGCCTCCACTTTCGCTACGCCGGATTTCAAGCCTTTCACGATCCCCGTTTTCTCGTCGAGCTCTATGATTTCCTTGTCATCGGATTTCCACGTAATTTCATCCTTTTCCATCCCTTTTGCAGTCAATTGCAACGTTTCTCCCTCTTCAACGCTGCTCTCGTTCAACGTGCCGGCAGGATCCGTTATATAAAAACCTTTGACTTCTATCTCCGTGGTTATCTTATTCTCAGGATTAAACTTATCTTTGGCCGTTACAGTAACTTTGCCCGGTTTTTGGGGATGGAGCTCGCAAAATTCCCTGTTTTCGGCGTCTGTGGCAGTCTTGACATCCAGTACAGCTCTGGGCTTCGCTGAATATTTCATAATTCTCCAATTATTGTAATCCAAAGGCAACACCCTGAGTTGCAATGAATCTTTTCCAAAAACCCCGTTCCTCGGTACTTCCAGCAGGTTCTTCGGTTTCTCCCAACCACTTATTTTCGGAAGAAAATAGATTTCGGTGGATCCGCTTACCGCATCGCCATCCTCCTCATCCTTATGAACGGACGTTGCGGTAAAAGTCACATCTTCCGCTGTTTCTATCCGATCGGGAAGAGTAATAACACCGTCCTTGTCTATTTTGAAATTCTCGTTGTCCGATTCCCATTTCACCTTGGTGCTGGCACCTTCAGGGTCTGCAACCGCTCTCAATTTTATGGTTTTATCCTCGAAGCCCACTGTAAATATTTCTGCACCAAAGACGGATTGATTTACATTGCCCTTCGCAACTTGAACACTAAGTTTCTTGAGCGGTTTTACCTTTTCCACGTAGACATAGCAATGTGCCTCCGCGCCTTTATAACTTGCGGTAATCTCCGTGATTCCGGCGTTGAGAGCCTTGACTTTTCCCTTTTCCACAGTAGCCACGTTTTCCGACGACGATGACCACTTGACATCGTCGAGATTACCGCCCTCCGGCGTAATAGTCGCTTCCAATTTTGCGGTCTCTCCCGTTTCCAAATTGAGAGTTTTCTTGTCCAACTTTATGCCGGCCTCTCCCTCGGCATAGACTGTGATAGCCGCCATAGTTATCATAGCCGCAATCATGATTGCCAAAACTATCGCGGTACGGAATGCTGTTTCCTTGCCAAAACAATTCTTTCTCATCGTTTTCTCCTTACTGATAATAAACATCTATCCTACCGCTTCCATGTCCACCATATGGTCATGGCAGGCGGTTTTGAATCTCCTGCTACAACTCTCTCGTGCAGAAATTCCATCATCTTATGTGCACTTACCTTTTTTAGTGCCTGACCAGTTGCCGTAATACGTTATTCCATTCGCTTCTCCAACGGCACGAACCTTGAAATAATAGTATTTATTCTTTCTAAGTTTCTTCGTTTTTACACGACAGGTTTTTACTTTCTTCAGTTTCTTGAAGTTCTTATTGCCCCTCTGTCTGTAGACGATCTCATAGGTTTTGCCATCCTTAACCTTTTTCCAGCTGAGAACAAATGCCCTTTTCGCTCTCTTGACCTTGAATCCGGTTATCTTCAAAACCGCTTTCTTTTCAACTTTGGCGCCGCCTGTTGCATTACCCGTGGCAGGCGCTTTTATGCCTTCTTTCAATTTGTCGACAGGTCTGCCAAGAGGATTCACAATGGTTTTATCCTTGCCCGCTCCGATCTTATCCACTTCCGCCTGTAGCTTTATGAGTTTTTCCATTATCAGCAGATTATTGTAAGTGTATACGTCTTTCTTCTGCTTATCGTTCAGGGCATTATATGCTTTTCTGAGCGCTTCTACGTCTCCTGCCTTGACTTCATCCTTGGAACTCAGTTTATCAATTTCTTCCGCCAGAGCAAATCCCTTTCCTCGGTCTTCCGCCTGCGTGAGTTTCTCGATGTTTCTCACATAAGCTTTTGCGGTTTTGGACAGTTCTTCATATGTCGCCCTCGCCTTTACGATGTCACTGTAGTTTTCTCTCGTGACTTCTTCCGGCAATGCGTTGAACATACCCTCAACTTCTTCCGCCTGTGCCTGTTGTTCCACCATGTCGCCGGAGCCCTTCGTCGTCAGATGTATGTACTTGATGGATGGTGCGGCTTTACCTTCTTGCGTTATGATTCTCAGCATCTTTTTGTCCGGAAGCCCTTCATAGTGACGTTCTTTTCCTCTCCGGTTGTTTATGTATACATTAGCATCCGAATCCGCATCCACGTTGACATCGTAAGATTCGTCGGAGTCAATGACAACGTTGTAGACATCTTTGTCTTCGCTTATGTTTACCTTTTTACCCGCAACGGTGATCTGCGGATCTTCGGTTTTTCCGAAATTCTCCTCCTCGGATGTTCTGCTTATGCACGATATCTCCGTGGATTTTTCACCGATCGCTCCGCCGTTTATGAAAGAAGCTGTCTGAACCTTTACATAGTGAATCTTAAGTTTGCTCGAGTCCACAGGGTTTCCGTCCTTGTCCACAGCCCATTTGAGGTCGAAACCGTCGCCGTATCCGTCATATTTTTCCACATACGGATTCCCAACAGGAACATCGTATAGATTCACATCTTCTCCCGTTCCCGCGACAGTTTTACCGTTACTGTGTGTATCGACATACCCGAATGCGGGTAACAATCCCATGCCTCCATTCTCAAGACCTTTATCCTCAGTTACCGATGAACCGAAAACTCTCGTTCCGGTAAACGTTATGGCTTTATCTTCTCCTTCCTTCCAGTCATAGAGAGGATACCATTTCTTATCCGGCATGCTGTAGAAAGTTCCGCCGAATCCCACTCCCAAGGTATCTTTATTTCCGAGATTATCCTCATAGTCGGCGACCTTACTGTCCGGATTCTTTTTATATGTTACGGAGTAATCCCACATGGTGGTGCTGTCATAGTGATCGGAACCGGCAAGTGAGTACCACTTTTCTCCGTCTTCGGACACCAGAACATTTCCGGGTTCTGAAAACCCTGCACCGCCGTTGCTGTTTCCAAATATGGTAAAGTCTATACCGTAAGGGTGTTTCGGATCGTCGGTGATGGCTTTATCGTATTTCAAAGTCATATATCCGCCGAAGTTTCCGAGTGAGATACAGCTGTACCAGTTTCCTGTACCCATATTTACCTTTTCGGGGAATATTCCGTACGTTCCCCAACCTTGGTTCCCTCCTGAAGTGTACTGGCTTCCCGGGCACATATATTCAACAATGGAATCGTGCACACCTTTCAACGTTCCTTTGGTTGTCCCAACCTTATAGAAGTTCAACCTGAACTCTCCGGTAACAGTATCATCACCTTGTCGGGTGACGAGTATAATATTCCGCGTCGTTATGCTACCCTGTTCCTGTAGCGGTGTATCATAATCCAGCGTATATATGTCATTACCTTCTTCATCCTTTCCCGACGGTGTAAGAAGATTTTCTTCTTTGACTTGAGTTTTATAAAACTTGACATCTCCTTTTACATGGTACGTGACCTTAGATTTTTCTGTATCATGCCCTACAATCACCGCAGACTGAGGATAGCCCGGCGCCCACTCCGGGGAACACCATGTGAGACCTTCTCCCAAATCAATTTTCTTGATATTGGCAAGTCCTACAGTTTTAGGTTCTACATCTATTCTATTGATAGTCACCTTATAAGTCTTACTTGCATTCTCAAACGGATCCGCATCCGGGTTTTCTTTTTTAATTTTTCTGTAAGCAGCATCTGAAACACAGCGCATCAACACTTCCACGGAATTCACCTGAGGAATATTGATTTCTCCCGTTGTTATATTTCCTACCCTCTCATTCCATGTGTTACCTCCATCCACAGAGTAACTAATGTGCACTGAATCTTTATCCTTTGCCTTCGCTTTTACCTTCACCTTTGTTATATCATTGAATACAAACACCTTATAATCTGTTTGAGATGAGTAAAACTGCGGCGACAAACCGCATTCCGCAATATTATTGTATTTCGCGGAAGATATTTCCCTATCCAAAGGAGTCACATCTATCATAGACAGCATATCAGAATTGGGATATCCTCTTACAATCGTAAAATTATACGTACTTTCTTCACCTTTTCCATCGCCGGAAAATGCTTTGACGACTATTTTATTCTCTCCCACTTCCAGCTTGGTTTCCAAGGCTTTTCCGGATTCCATGTTGACCGTATCAGTCCCGTGCTTCAATTCCATTTTGACTTTCTGATCATCAAATATCGAACACAGCTTTACGTTAGTATTCCAATTTTCCACATAGTAAATTTTTTCGCTTTCATCACTTATAGGAAAGAAATGTGCCGTTATGTTTCTTATTTTGCCATCTTTATTTATACACTTCACAGTATTGCTCAAAGGTTTCTTATATTCTTCATCTTCGTAAATATATTGAACTGCCGGTGCATATAATTTTATGGGGTGAATCCCGTTCGGCTTAATTACATTAACTTCATAAACCGCCGTATAATCAACTGTTCCATCCTTGTCTGAATCCCATTCGGCTTTTATAACGGCTTTCCCGGTTTTAAGACCTTCCACAAGGCCGGTTTTTTCTCCGACCTTTGCGACTTCTGTATCGTCTGTCTTCCATGTAATCTCATCCGCATTTACGCCTTTGCCCGTAAGCTGCAACGTTTTACCCTGCTCTACAATACTTTCATTGACCGTACCCTGTGGATCGGTTATGTAGAATCCTTTTACCGTCACTTCAGTTGATATTCTGTTTTCATCATTAAACTTATCTTGTGCCACCACGGTTGCTTTCCCCTGTACTTTGGGGTGTATAGCACAACCGGATACATTTTCAAAATCAAGCCCGACTATATCGTTTTGCTCCGTTGAATACTCCAACATCTTCCAATTATCGTATTCCTGCGGTGAAGCTTTCAATTGCGGAAAACCATTTGCCATAATGCCGTTCTCCGGAATTTTCACCGTCTCTTGAGTTACTTTCCATTGCATTTTAGGCAAAAAGTAAACCATGAAAGTCGATTTGGCATTATTATGGATAGATGTCGCCGTGAAGACTGCAAATCCCGTCCTTTTCAATTCTTTTGGAGGTGTAACCACTCCGTTTTCATCAATTTTGACCTTCTCGGTATCGGACTTCCACTTAACCTTGTCACTGGTTCCATCAGGTTCTGCAACCGCTTTCAGTCTGAAGGTTTTATCCTTGCACCCTACTGTAAACGTATATCCTCCCTGTGTTTCATTCACATTGCCTTCCGCTACTTCAATGCTGATTTTTTCAGGCGCTTCCACCTTTTCCACGTAAACATAACAATGTGCTTCCACGCCTTTGTAACTTGCGGTAATCAGCGTGATTCCCGCCTTGAGCGCCGTGATTTCTCCCTTTTCCACAGTGGCCACTTTTTCCGACGACGATGACCATTTGACATCGTCGAGATTGCCACCCTCCGGCGTGATCGTCGCCTCCAATTTTACGGTCTCTCCCGTTTCCAAATTCAGGGTTTTCTTGTCCAGCCTTATACCGGTCTCTCCCTCGGCATAAACTGTTACACCCGCAATGACCATGACCACCGCGATCATGATCATTAAGATCGCCGCGGTATGTGATAATTTTCTCGCTTTATCAAAGTAAATTTTTCTCATAACTCTCTCCTCCATAAGCAACATCAACCTTGCGCAATAACTTACTACTCTTGTGCGGACTCATAAACCCGAACATGAAGCATGGAGAGCAAATTAAAACTCCCTTCACAAACGAAGAGAGCTCTATGGGAAAAACGCCCGACAGTACGTGGCATACATTCTCACCTGACACTCTTCCGTTCGTCTTCTGACTCGGATTCAACCTCCACAGACCTTCTCAATTTCCGGTTTTGCAACATTTTCGTTTTGCGGCATAACCTTTCACCAATGGTTCTTCTGCTTCGTCATCCTTACAGCGGTTTCCCGTAGAGGATTTGCACCTCTTTCCGTTAACCGAAGAGAATATTTAATTGCAAAAATCTTTGTAACTGTATAGTACAGCAGTATGTAAAGACTGTCAATAACATTTCTTGGACAAGACGGTGTTAAGTTGTTGAATATGCCGTAAAACATGACAATAATGCAAAAGCGGCAAGAAGATATGATACAAGTAGGCGACAAGTTCAAAGATGACGAAAGAAATATGACGTAACAGTACAGTCATCGGCAAACAAGTTCAGACGTCCGCATGCCCGAAGGTATTTTACACTATTCTCGGCCGGCAATTGCAAGATGAAATAAACTATGTTATATTAATAAGGCAAAACATTTAAAAACCAAGGTAATATAGGAAAATACAGATTCTTGGTTTATTTTAAAAAACATCAGGAGGAAGAAAATGGATAAGAATAAGAAGGTACAGATAATTGTTTTGGCAGGATTGGTATTAACGGTCATTGCTTTGTTTCTCACATTGTACAAAGCCACTTTTTTAGGTCAGAATGTCAGTGATTCTATTTTTAATGCATACAACAAGCAGGGAAAAACAGGATTGAACATGCTTTTTCTGGCAGCACCGATTTTAGCGACCATCTTCGTTTTACTTAAAAAAAGGATTCCCGTTATAATATTCGGACTGCTCCAGTGCGGTCTTTGGGCTTTACTTACATCTACATTCAAAGATAAGTTCAAGGGCGTCAATGTGACATTCAGCTATGGAGCGGGTTATTACGTGGGATTGATAGGCGCCGTTATAATAGTTTTAGGCGGTATAATAGCAATTGCGACAAAGGCTTTCAAAGACCCTAAATAATACGATGCTGCCGGGTTTTCCGGTAATATCCCCTGCGCTCTGCGAATACGCAAACGTGCGGGTTATTCAGTAAAAACACCTTAGAGTGGCTGCCGGAGGTTCATTTGCCCACAACCATGAACCTCCGAAATCACGGGCATGCCCTGCCCGTGATTCAATAAGTCCGACGGGGACCTATTGGGCAGCCACTTGTCAATTCGTGTTCGCAAGTCCTGAACGGCTGTGCTTCCAATCGGGCGATCACCGGTTACAGGTAATTTAAAATCACTTCTCCGATATCGGCGTCAATGCAGATGCTTCCGTCCTTAATTTCATCGGGGCAAAATGCCTCTCCGTAATCTATGCATGCTTCTCATTACTTTTCACCCCCAGTTCGGTTCATACCCATCATCGTATCCATCCCCTTCACATGATATCAATTTAAAACCGTTTTTTCGACACCACTCATTTGTACGGTCATAGATATCAAAATCCTCCGCCGTGGGCTGATAGTAAGGCTCACATGTGCAATATTCACTAAACTCATAGTCAAGATATTTACAGAGACTTTCTTCAAAATACTTCTTTATAGTTTCTTTTTTCATGAACGGGTTTTTGTCGAGTAAATTTAAGAGTTCTTCATCTTTATCGGCCATCTCTGTAGGATACAAAACTATTTCCGCTTCATAGTGGCAATTGACTCCACCGTTGCTTTCGCGCCATACGGCAAAGCCTTTCCATGAGCAAGTAAAACTTTCATTTAAGAACTGAGTCAACCCATCCATAAATTTACTGCCCCATTCAGATTCATTCTCACGTGAATACAAAGATAGGAATATCGTGGTAAGCCGTTCCGCCATATCCTTTTTCAAGTGGCATTTCATTTGTATCATCCTTGAAAGCTCTTCAAAATCGTAGCCACGACTGATATAGCTCAACATGTCATTCACAATAAAATACAATATTGCACCGGCGGTTTCTTTATCTGTAACGTTAGATTTCAGCAATTTCCGATAAACTTGATATGGCTTATCCGCAAGATAATTCGGTCCATTGCTGTCTATTGTTTTTTTGAGTTCCAACACTGTCTTTTCAACCATTTGAGCGATCATTTTCTCCTCTTTTCGTGCAAGGCATTGTGATTTTAAACACTCACATCTCAATAAGCTTCTCTTGATACCCCGCCATTTCGCATTTTGCTATCCGCTCCGCCACAGGCCGCAGCCTTTCGTCCGTTATTTTTCCCAACATTTTCAGGCGTTTGGGAGAAATACGTTTTTCAGATTTGCATTTTTCGTAATCCTCTTCCCCCATGTGCTTGAAATCGAATTTCCCCTCATAGTATTGCGATAATTTTTGTGCAATCAGAATACCTTCAGGATCCAGATCCCCCGAATAGTACACTTCAGTTCCGGATTTTGCAAGAAGATCAAGTACCATCAACCCCGCAAGTCTTGGCTGTCCGTTCATGCACATGTACGCTTTGCCGACATCATTTGTTCTCGCGCCTTCGTAATGCACGGTATCATCCGCTCCCACACGGTCACCATGTGGGACATAAGAAACGCCCGTACCGTCCTCGTGCGACATGTCATTATTTTCGCACAGCACGGCAAAGACGGACGGATTTTCCACTATGTGAATCTTTCCGTTCGGGCATAGTATCTCTTTCCACTCCGCCACAACGTTCAGCGGCACCTGCACTATGTCACTTTCCGCAGAAAACCCTTCCATGCCTTTATGCGGCATTCCATCATTTTTGATCGCACGCACATTGTAAAGCATCGCGTAATTCGAGATATCGTCGAGCATTATTCCCGCAGCCAGATAACTCCTCTGGCGTTTATATGCCGGAAACATACCGGACGTCCCCACTTCTATTTCTCTGAGTTCAAGATCTTTCAAGATCACCCTATAAAGAAGTTCTCCCTCTTTTGTTCCACGGTCAAAGGCATGGGGGTTTCCGATCAGCATAGCCGCAAAAACCGCGAGATACATTCTCTTTCCGTTGCGGCAGGGCAAGTTGTTATATATTTCCGCAGCAAGCCACAACGTCCTTTTCCAATTTGACAGTTCCTCATTGGCGCCGCATTTCACGAGCCGAAAGATTTCGTCAGGCTGTTTGCCCGCGGGCGTTGAGGAATAAATATAGAGGTTTTCAAGGCGTATGATCAGGCGCTCTATCTCCACGCTGTACTCCGACATCTGATAACGGTATTTCCGGTTTTTGAATTCCGCTATGGACGCCACTTTCCTGGTATCCTGTATCGGGTTCAGATTTCCCCATTCTGTAAGCATCGTAAGATCCTGCAGGCACTGCTCCGGTCTATAATCCGCAAAGAAAGAATCTTTGAGCATCTCTTCGTACACGTCTTCCTGATACAACCTGTATTTCAGTTTCTCGTAATTCTCAAAGAATATGCGCATGATGCACCGATATCTGTCCGCATTGTCCGCATTCAGATACTTAACCTCCATCACCGGCTTTATCAGTTTATCCGATACCTGCATACCGTTTATCCCTTTCTGTTCACTCCATGGTGAGCAGCCTCTCATAGATTTCTCTGTCAATGTCCTTCCAGACGTTGAATATTACCCTTTCCATCGCGCCCTTGTGATTGGAAAGCCAATCACGCACGGTGGAAACTGCTATCTCCGCCGCCCTCTTGTTCGGAAAATGGAAAACCCCGGTGGATATACAGCAGAACGCCACGCTCTTCAATCCGTTCTCCTTACACATGTCGAGCGTATTACGGTAGCAGTCGGACAAAGCCTTTTCAAGTTTTTTATTAAGGGTCGATTCAACGATCGGTCCGACTACATGGATCACCTTTTTCGCCGGAAGATTGTAGGCGTCCGTCAACATCGGAACCGAGACCGGCTGTTCGTAAGCGCGTCCATGCTTGGCGCGCAGCATGTTCATCTGCCTGTCGCACTCCTCTCTGAGTTGAACTCCGGCAAAGGTATGAATACAGTTGTCGATACATGCATGCATCGGAATAAAGCAGCCCAACATCCGGGAGTTTGCGGCATTCACTATGGCATCAACGGCAAGTCGTGTTATGTCTCCCTGCCAGACGGAAAGGCAATCAACGGTCACCGGAATGTCGGAAAGTCCCACAACTCCCCTCTCTTCCGCCCGTTCAGTCAGGTACTCATCTTGAGCTTTCAATACATCCTGCGGCAGTTTTCCCGGCATACGCACATTCATAAGCGATCTCAGAATGCGTCTTTTACCTTCGACATCCGTCGGAATTTCAATGTTTCGGTATTCGCTTGAGTCTTCCCTGAATTTCTCCACAAGATAATCGAGAAGCTGTATATTTGCGCGTTTCTTTTCCATGTCCATCACACCTGTTCCTTACCGTACCTGACCAATTTTTTAAGCAATTCATTATCTCTATCGTTTTCATCACCGATATATTCCAATATTCCCAAGCCCACGACATTTGAGCTTTCCCCTATTTTTTCGAGTATGGAAATCAACGCGTCACATGTCAATCCATCCGGTTCCGGAACTTGCGATTCCGAGAATTCCAAAGGGTCAAGACAGTCAAGATCGATATGGATAAAAACGTTATCCATACCTTTTTTAATGATTTCTTTTGCAACCACGGTCGGATCGGAATTGAGTTCGCCCGCAGTAAAATCAGATACATTATGTTCTTCCTTAAACCTGCTTTCTTCCTCATCCAAGTTTCGATTACCGCACATTATAATCTGTTTCGGGTCCACTGTGGAAAACAATTTATCCAATATTTTAGGGTCGCTTTCACCGGTCAGAGCACGAAGTCCCATGCCGTAAAAAAGTTTGCTGCCGGAAGCCTGCGGTGTATTCAAATCTCCGTGCGCATCTATGTATACGATAGCCATATTCCCTGCATACCTTTTATTAAGCCATGCGATACAAGATATGCTGGATTCACAGCTGCCACCTATCAAAAAAATGTTTTCGGGAGATTTCTCTCTTAAAACATGGTTCACATCATCCAGGCCGTTCAAAATATCACTGTATCCAAGCACATCATTCTCTGTCGGCGCTATATCCGCCGTGCTGACATCGACTATTTCCATATCTACATCATTCGCATAGTTGTTCTTCAGATTATATGCGCCGCGGTATGTCCGTAAATCCCTGCCGCCCCCCTGCCAAAACGGTATAAGTACATTAAGTTTTCCACAAATATTGGTCATTTCACTCATACTTTTTACCTCCTCCGGTTTCTACATTTAAGTTGTTCATCGCCGCTCTTTCATTGCTTTGCCCCGGTACATACATTATATATTTTGAGCTCCGGCTGCTCTATGATCGATCTGTCGGGCGGATCCATACCCTCCGGTATAAATATCGCCTCGTACAGAAAATCTCTCACTATATCGTTTTCATTTACTTCCATACCACGTAGAGCATTAAACATACCTCATTATTCTTTTATTTCCCAGTGCCCATATCGCTTTCCGCCAACCCGCTCTATTCGCCCGGATTCCTTAAGATCACTTATATGTCTAACCAGTGTTCTTCTGGCAATTCCAGTCGCTGCTGATAATTGATCCAGTGTGATATCCGGCTTATTGCGAATTAATTCAATTATCCTAAGTGCCAAAGTGTCATCCAAAGCGCCATCTGCTTTGGCACTTTGGCTCTTTGGCTCTTCGAGCTGATCTATAAGCGCACTTTCAAGCGCCTTGAAAAAGACACGAAGTCCATGGCCAAGAAGCTCATAACGTGGCGGTTCTGCACCTAATGCTTTACATTCATCAATTATTTTTTCAATTCCGCGACCCCAATGTTCAATATACCCCGCTCGGTAAAAAACATTTGCAATGTCCGGATTATAGGGAACTGAATCATGTGGCTCCATTAGTGTTTCCACAGTCCAGCTTTCAGGGAAAATACATTGATTACTGATTATGAGCTGTCCATCCTCAATACGTATCTGTATCGGAACACCATACATATAGCACGTATGCGCTATGGCGTTATAAACAGCTTCCCGGATAGCCTCTCTCGCAAATGGATATGTTTCAACCCGTCTGTCATGTATATAATCAACCTTTGCCTTAAGATACTTCAGATAGATAAGATCGATGACCCGGTCAGCATTTTTGATCAGAGATCCTTCAAGATCATCATGATATAGTAAGTCGGCTCCCTCACCAAATCTCCCGATCTTAATATAGCTTCCAACCTGTACGATTCCGGGATCATGGTAAAACAACAGAACCGCAGATCGTTTCAGCTTTCCATCTTTCATCAGCCCAAGTTTACTCAAAAGCTCATCATTCGGTATATCAAGTTCCCTCTCCGTCATTCGTCTGTTTCTGAGCGCTTCTCTACGAAAGATTTTGAAGCTTTCCTCATCCAGATCATCAACCGTAATATTTTCTACAGTGACATCCTCCCAACGGACTCCGGTCTTCTGCATTATGAACTCGGTCAGTGCAATCCCGGTCAGCTGTTGCTTTATAGCCCCACTCCGATAATGAAACTCTCCGCGATAACTGATGGGGAAAGTGCTCGGTTTAACTTTAATCTCCAAATAGACTTTCCCATCCTTGGTCAGCTTATTCACATCCGCAACGATGCCAAGTCCTTGCCGGATCTTGTTCGGGATATCTTCCAGCAACTTTTTGATATTTTTCATGCCGACAACATTACCGGTATCATCAATACCTATATAAATGGTGCCACCCTGGGCATTGGCAAAGCCGCACACCCACTTCAGGTATTCATCCCGCCAGGATTCCTTATATTCGATGTTTTGACTTTCTGCCATAAATATAACCTCCAACAAAACAAATGCTATTCCATGAAGAACCCATCGGTATCAAAGATATAGTCCGGTTTCTGTTCACCGCCGGTCTTTCATTGCTTTGCCCCGGTACATACATTATAATGTCTAACGTAGCAGAAAGTAAAGAAATTCCTATAACTACAAAAGGAAGAAAGGACTGATTGCGAGATGGATATAAGAAAAGGATTATTTGAATTGCGGGATACGGGCTATGCGGAATTTCAAAGTAAACTGGTTCCGAACCTGCCGCCCGACAGTATCATCGGAGTCCGCATTCCTTTGCTTCGTAAATTCGCCAAAGAATGCATAAAAACCGGCTGCCACACTGCATTCATGGCGGATATTCCACATAAGTACTATGACGAAAACATGCTTCACGGGCTATTGATTTCCGAGATGAAGGATTTTGACGAGTGCATCAACGCTTTGGGCATTTTTTTACCGTACATAGATAACTGGGCAGTATGCGATACGCTTTCCCCAAAGGTATTCAAACGTCACAAAGACAGTTTACTCCCTATGATACGGAAATGGTCATCGTCGCCATCCACTTATACCTGTCGTTTCGGCTTGGAAATGCTCATGACACATTTCCTCGACGATGATTTCAAAGAAGAGTATCTGGAGATCCCCGCCCGGATCCGTTCCGAAGAATACTATGTGAACATGATGATCGCATGGTTCTTCGCCACGGCGCTTGCAAAGCAATGGGAGTCATCAATCGCCTACATTCAGGACAACCTTTTGGATGTGTGGACGCATAACAAAACAATACAAAAGGCTCGTGAAAGCTACAGAATAAGCACCGACCAAAAATCGTACCTGAAAACATTGAAGCGGACAGATTAGTAAAATTTTGTCAAACTACGCACCAAGTAGTTACAAAATCCCGTTTTGATGTTATACTGTACGGTATCTCAGGGTCTGTGGTTGAAAATCCATGTCAGGTGCGGACGAAAGGATCCACGTAAACCGCAGGCATAAGCTTGCGACTATCATGGCGCACTCTAGGAGGTAAGTCCTCGGGTAAATCCCGACAAAGGCAAATGTGGGGGCAAAGACCAGGTCAGCCTGAGATAAAACAATGTGCGCGATCAACACGATTTCACGATCCGGTCATTACCGATTTTATATCGCGTAATGTGCATACAGTCGTAAATCGCGATTGTGCAACGAGGCGACATTCCACAAACACAAACAACCACAAACATAATTAATATATTCATTGTCGCCTCAAAAAACCGGGAGAGTTTGCCGACCGGTGAATCACTCACTCGCCGGCAAACTCTCCCGGTTTTATGTTATTTTGATATTAAGTATCCGTGATATTTTACTTATCCGCCATGTTCCGGCCTTTTACAATCGACATATCTTAATATTCCGTATCCAGCATACCGTAATTACCGTCTTTACGTTTGTAAATCAGAGAAATGCTGTCGCTTTCCATATTCAGGAACAGGAAAAAATCGTGCTGGAGCATCTCCATCTCCAAGATGGCCTCTTCCGTGTTCATCGGACGAAGCTCAAGCTTCTTCTTCCTCACAACGGAAGCCTCTTCTTCCGGTTCGTCGGGTTCAGGCAAAAATTCAAATTTCAACGCCTTGTTGTCCATATATCTCTTCTGTAATTTGCCCTTGAACTTCGACATCTGTTTGGACAGTTTTGAAATCGCAAGATCTAAACTCTCATAGATGTCATCGGCAACCTCCTCGGCTCTGAAAACTGCACCTTTTGCATTTATCGTCGCCTCCAGTTTGTCTTTTCCGCGCTCATGCGAGAGAACCACGTTTGCAACGATTTCGTCCGCGAAGTACTTGCTCAGTTTCTCGAATTTCATCTCAACTTTATCCTGCAGTTTAGGGTAAGTCTTGAAATTCTTGGCAATAATATTCACTTTCATATGCATGCCTTCCTTTCCGGTTCGCAACGGCGAACCTCTTGTTTATTGATATTATACCACAGCATTTTCAGAATACAATTTATTTTAGCCGGATCGATACCGGTTTCGACCATGCTCCGTAGATACGTTTTCTGCCGTTTTTACCGTACGCTCTGACGCGGATAGAATACTTGACTTTGGCGTTTAACTTTTTAATTACAAACTTCGTCCTGCCGGTTGCATATGTCTTCCATTTCCCCTTCTTGCGGACTTTTTTCACGGAGATTTGATAGCCTTTTGCCCTACTGACCTTTTTGAATACGACCGTAACTTTTGCCTTGCCTCTTTTCAGCTTTATCTTCTTGACTTTGCCTATACTCTTTTGAGCAGACTTTTGGACCTTTTTGACTATCTTACGCACAGCATTTTCGACCGCGTCTTGAACGGTTGACGGATAAGCTTTTTTTTCGGTAGGGCGCACCTCCTCATCCGGGGTTTCTTCATCTTCATCGCCGATCTCATCTTTGGTCTTGACTTCATCAAGTTTGTCATAAGCCATGATTTCGTATTCTATTATCTGCCCCATTGTCGTCGCAGCGTTTATATTTCTAATGGCTTCTTCTATGATCTCATCGATTTTCTTCTGCTCCTGCGGGCGATAATCCGATTTCTTTTTATAGACCTTAAGAGCGCCGATCACCGACTCTTTAGTTTCTTTTAATACGGTTTCTTTAGTCTTGACTTCGGCAAGTTCGCCTTTCGCCGAGTCCACCACCTCATCAAGTTCGTCTTTGGTATCGGCATCCAAAATCCTGCTTTCGGTTTTCGATACTATCACATCTATTTTCGCCTGTTCAGCCGGATAGTATGAATTCTTCGCTTTAAGTTCTTCGACGTATTTAACGATCTCGCCCTTTTTTTCTTCCTTACAGAAATCCAGATCGGTCTTTAACTCGTCAAGCAAAGCTTTGGTTTCTTTTTTTATTTTCTTTACCGTTTCCTCATCTTCCGCCTTCTCTATACGCTCTTTCGCTTCCGCCACTATATCCTTGAATTCCTGCTTCTGCGCCGGCCTGTACTGCGCCTCGTCCTTATACTTCTCGATCTCCCTGATTGCGGCGTCTTTTGCCGCTTTAACATAATCCGCATCGGATTTCAACTCATCGAGTTTTTTCTTCGCGTCAGTTTCCTTTCCGGCTATTTCATCGTTCGTCGTAGCATTGTCCACGGCCTTTTCCGCAGCCTTTAATATCTCCAGACGCTTTTTTCTCTCAGCATCCCTGTAACTCTTACTCCAGAATGCTTCATCGCCTTTATGCCTGCGCAGGCGCTCTTTCGCTTCCGCTTTCGACTTGTCGAGCGCAGCCTGTGCTTCGGAATTGTATGCCGCATTTGTCTTAAGTTCATCCATCTTCTTTTTGGCATCGTTTACCGCTTCTCTGATCTCAGTTTCGTTATCCGCTTTTTCTATTGCGGCCACCGCATCTTCAACAATTTTTTTCAGTAGAGCCTTTTCCGCTTCGCGATAATCGGATGTGTTCTTGTATTCCTTGACCTCGTTCTTGGCTTCTTCCACCTTTTCATAGAAAAGTTTGTCTTTAACGACATCCATCTTCCCTTTTGCGGTCTTTACTATTTCGTCCACCTGCTCCGGTGAATCCGCGGCATCGACTTCTGTCTTGGCATCGGTAATTATCTTTTTGATCTTTTCCCATTCGGCTTCGCGATAATCACTCTCCTTCTTGTAATTGTCGAGTTTCCTTTTGCCTTCTTTCCGGGCGCGCTCCAGCTCGGACTTATACATCTGATCCGTCTTAAGCCTGTCGATTTCAAGCTTGGCCTTTTCTGCGATTTCCTCGATCTTTACACCGGTATCCGCCTTGTCAATCTCTTCAACCGCTTTGTCTATTATCGCCTGCAACTTATCCTGTTCAGTTTTCCGATAGTCGTTCTTATTCTTATAGGTTTTAATTTTTTCTTTGAAATATTCCCTTATCTTCCCGATGGAAACGACTTTTACCCTGCAGGTTGCGCTCAGACCCGTTTCCTTATTTTGTGCGGTTATCGAAGTTTCGCCTTCTTTCTTCGCTTCGATTTTTCCCGTATCGTCTACGCTCACGATATCTTCATTGCCGCTTTTCCAACCGAGTATTCTGTCTGCGGCATTCTCCGGTGTAAACATCACCTTCAGTTGTGTACTTTCACCCACAGTAAGCATTTTTTCGGCATCAAGCCCGATGCTCACCAGACGAATTCTGCGGACTATCGTCAGATTATATTCTCTGCTCTGCTTGCCGTTCTCCGACGTGACTTTTACTCTTATCTTCGCATCCTTTCCGTCATCTTCAAGATATATGCCGTAATAAGAGCGATCCGCAGGTTTTGAAATTTCTTTCGTTGTTTTATTGAACTTACCGCGTCTTATATTGCTTACGGCATACACACTGATGTTTGCGGACTTGTTCTCCGCTTCCGGCCACAGCCTGAAAAACCCATTCGGTATGTCTTCTCCGGTATACTCGGTTTCATAATCATAAACTCCGGAATCAAAGGTTCTGGTGAATTTGAAGAGGTTCTTTCCCGCAGTGTTTGAACCGCTGAGGTTCATATTGACAAGGTTCGCATTTGCACTCTCCTTGACGATTTTGAAAGTATAGGTACGCTTATACTCTTCCTTGACGACCTCAACTTTCACCTCCGTCTCTTCATTGTTCAGAGCAATATCGCTTCCCGCCTGAGTGTTATATTCCTCACCGTTTATCCTTGCGGTGATCCCCGCCGCAAGCTCCAACTTGAAGTTGATGCTCCGGGTTTCTGAATCCGCTTTTATTTCATACTCCGTCTTATGATATTTGAAATCGGAATCCCATTTGAGGTTGCCCGCATCTGCCTGTATTTTGGCATCCTTAATGTATGCCTCATTTTTTTCGATCGCCATCAGATAGCCGCTGTCGTTCTTGTAATAAAGGTTTCCTGCTCTGTCCATGCACATTGTGCTTATACAATACTGCTGCTTATCTTTGGAAGGTATGTATATCTCTCCCTGCTCTGAAGGCGGTTCCTTTCTCCCCGGTTCGTCATAGAAATAGTAAACCCCTCCCGGAGGCGCATTATAGGTAAAGTAGACGTATACCCTTCCGTCAGGTTTTCCGTCGTTGTCGTAGTCTTTCTTTTCTTCTGATGTCGACATCAGAGCCGCCGCCTGCGGATATCCTTTTACAGGTATGTTATAGATCAATGAGGAATCGGACAGTTTCCCCTTGACATCTATCACGGAAAAACGGTGTCCGCCGTCAGGGTCAAACTGTCCCCCTTTCCCCGCTACACCTATATAAAGTCTATCCTTGTGTATTAACGCAGACGCCGTCGCCATGCCGCCCAGATCCATCTGCTCGTGTTCGCTCAACTTCCCGGTCTCAGTCACGGAAACTCTGTGCAGTTGCCCGCCTTTCGTGGAAAAAAACAACTTTCCCTCATGGTATACGACGGTGGATCTGATATCACCCTTTACGCCGTCAATACGGTCTATGACAGCACCGGTTTTCGGATCCAAGGTATAAAAAATCGCGTTTCCCTTCTCACTGCCTTCGCCTGCCCCGTCATCGGTTCCTACCGCGACATAATTCTGCGCTACGTAAGATCCCGCCCAGTAAAAGCCCCTTTTCTTATATTCACTGTATTGTTGGGATGAGGCTAATTTCGCATCGTTTTTGGATGGAGTAAACTTCCATTCCAGTTTTTTTCTCCTGACATTTATCGGTTTATCGTCATCGTCATATTCCTGCGTCGTAACTACATTTTGATCGCCCGTGGTCGCACATATATAGCATCCGTCCTGATTTTCGGCGTACCACGTTCCCGTATAAATGTATCCTTTGCCGTCAATCTTCTTATATGAAATCGGACTGACCGTCTGACCGCCTATTTTTTCCGTAATCCATGCAATTTTAAGATTCTCTATGTTGACGGCGCATACCTGCCCCTGCTCTATCTGCGCAAAGATCTTGCCCTCGGCATAAAGAAAAGGATTCATGGCATATCCGACCTTTCCCGGCATCGCCTCGGACTCGGCTTCCACTTTTCCGGTGTCCTTGTTCAGTCTGCAAATTTTGTTCCCTACTCCTATATAAATCTTACCGTCTATGATAATCGGAGGGGTGGGGCTTGCCGCCCAGCCCGTTCCATGTCTGGTCGCCCACTTGAGGGCGGCATATTCCTTATCCTTCAGCGCCGGTCTTCCCGTCACACCGTTGTTGTCTTCACGGTTTCTGAAATTCCACCATTCCCTGTCATAACCGTATTCATCTTTATTGACAATGGTGTCATCATTGTCGTCTCCGTATACTGCCGAGGCACCAAATGCCATCAGCACAATCAGCGCCGCCAAAAGCGGCAGTATTCTTTTCAGTTTGACATTCTTCATCACAGACTCCTTTTTATTTCATAAAATCCTAAAATCAATTAATATCATCCCGGTACGATAAATTTCTTACGTATTTTCTAAGCTAAAGTTTCAGGGTATACCAGATAATTATTTCATCGCCATCGTGCGCCTCCTTTGACGACATCCCGACGTTTGGAGTCTCGCCGTTGAGGTTGTACTTCCAACCCGATTCCTGCCCGAAATCTTTCGCTCCCAATGAATCCTTCTCAAACGGCTCATAGTCGGGAGGAGGAAAATACTTTTCCCTTATCTTCTTGGGTATGCCCTTTGTAATATTCTTCTTGTATACTCGTTTTAAATAAAAACCGTAATCCTCACTCTCTGTTCCTTGAATTTTAACTCCATTTATTTCAAAATATCTTTTGACTACATGTGCCACTTTTTCACCGTCATTAATCGTAACTTTGGATGTGCCTATGGGACTCTTCTCGATTCCAAGTTGCTTCAAGTCGAACGACACCGTGGCGACACCCTCTTTTTCCCCCTCTTGAGATGCATCCATCACAATCCTGTGAGTTTCCGTCGTTTTATTGCCCTCAGTATCTGTGACACTCGCCACTATACGATTTAAACCTGTTTTCAGTTTTGAACCGCCACCTGAATCTATCTTGGCGGAGTATAGTCCAACGTACCGGTCGCCGCTGCTGTACATCTTGTCGCCGTTAAGCGTCACAACAAATTTTTCGGAACGTTCAACCTTTTCTCCCTTATATGTCGTCGCGCTTAAACTGAAACTCAAAAACGTGCCCTTGATGTATGTGATATTGTTCTGCACCTTTTCGACGTTTTTAAAGTTGAGAGAAATTATAGGGGCTTTCGGGTCTTCAGTCGTAGGATTGTCTTTATCTCTATTGTTCTTTCCCTTGTTTTTCTCTCTCTTTTTCTTCTTCGTTTCCGTATTTGCATCGTCTGAGGGAGTTTTAGCGCTATCGTCAGGCGTACCGGACGGTTTCTTTGGCGAAATTTTTCCGGGTGTCCTGCCGCCTTTGCCTTTTTCTCCACCCGCATCACTTCTTATTATTTTCCCCGTTCTGCTTTCCGAGCGTTTTCTATTTTGGGAATTCGGCGCCGCCTTTTTCCACGCCTTGCTCTTGTCGGAGCGGGTCCTGCTCTCTCGCTTTTCTTCCTGTTCCGACTTTTTTCCGCGCTTTGCATGGTACCCTTCCCCTGTTACCATGACCTGCGAACGTGAGGGATCGATTTTCGAAACATCCGTGGTCGCGCTGCTCTTTAAATGAGAATTTAACAGAAGCAACGTTCCGGCAAGCAAAAGTACACAGGCGATGCCTGCCGCAAAAAGGTAAAGCGTTTCCTTCTTAAATTTTGGAAGTCTCCTGTTTTTCATGTTTCAAACCTCTCAGGCTTTGATTCTCACCTTTTATCGGATTTTTCCGGCTCCGCTTTTCTTCCTTTGCCCTTTTTATATCATCCAGCACACGACTTCTTTTATCTTCATCCAATACATGACTGCTGTACGCCGCTTCATTTCCTATGGAGATAACATGCACCGACAATACAAGTTCCTTGATCCTTGCATAATCCATCATCGCGCATATCGCCTTGCTTACGTTCCGCTGAGCGAAAAGTTTCCTTCGTCTGTATACCTTCCTTAAGATAAGTGCCGATCCTATGACGCCAAACACTATAAGGATGCTCAAGATAACGATTCCCACAATGATAAGGATCTCTTTCCACGGAATATTTTTTTCAGTCTGCCGTTTCGGTTCTTTGACAGGTTTTCTGCTCGTCACGCGTTCGGACTGATTAAAAGGATTTGAGGAACTTGCGCTCGAAAGACCTCTGTTCATGTCCGCCTGAGGCATCTTGTTGTAATACTCGGCACAGACCTCAACAGGTACCCAGCCCACACCGTCGATGTAGATTTCCGGCCATGCATGCTGCTCATCGGAACGTATCGTCCGTTTCTTTCCGGGCTGCATTTTCTTCGCGGCGTCGGTGGTAATAAGATAGCCCTCAACATATCTTGCGGGGATCCCGTAATATCTGAACATCAGCACCGCCGCGGCGGCATAGTCGACATCGCGCCCCTTATGGCTTTTAAAAAACTTTTCCACCGGACTTAAGGAATCGGTCTTTGATTTATCCAGATCCGCGTAGATAACGTTATTGTCAAAATAACTTTTGACCTTGCTTATGGCTGTTTTATAAGCTATGTGACCTTTCTCCTGGTTGCCGCGCGTGCCGATCTCGTCAGCAAGTGTCTCAACTTGAGCGTCAGTCAAAAATGTATAATTCTTGTATGCAAATACGTTGTAATGGCTCTCTGCCGCGCTGTACTTCTTTATACGCTCGCTCTCCTCCGAAGAATAAAGCTTTCCCGCGACGTCGGTCCACACGGACGTGAGATTCTCACCTGCGGTATAACTGTATGAGTTGACGCCTCTGAGTCCGTCGCCCGTAAGGAATGCGCCGCTCCAGTCCTTTGTTCCGGCGGGTTTTTTACCTGTAATCTCATAGGGCGTGTAGGCGTACAGACGCGATGCCCCTATAGTTTCTATCTCAACCTTCCCGCCGTTTTCTTTCATTCCCGCGATCCGGGCGGCATCCGCCAGTTGCCCCCGCGCATTGAAGTTTGCTTTTCCAAGACCTTTAAAAACAGGAAGCGACTCATAGTGCAGTTCTTTGTCGAGCGGAATCCACCTTCTCCCGTCGAAATTCTCTCCGACAAATCCCCGAAGATACATCGGATGAGGTTTTTCCATCTTGACCGACAAAGCCTTCGTTTTGCCGCTTCGTTTATCGGTTATCATATCGCCGTTTCCGAGAGTATCCCTCCCGTAACGCAAAAGGCCGGTTTTCTCATACGCACTGTCTGCTATCTTTTTTAAAGCATACGGTTTTTCGATAAGACTCAGGCCCGTTCCCGTTGCCGCAAACGGCAATATGAACGCGACGGAACATATCACCATGATGACGCCGGTCAGTCCGAACCTTTCACCCATATTCCCGTGAATAACCTGCGTTGCGAGACCTGTCACAAGTATCGTCACCGAAACGGCGGACGGATAGATACCGAATCCTATCGAAAAAACGAGCAGCGGCACTGCCGGAATCAATACAAGCAGGAGATTTCTGCTCTTGAAAATAAGGTAACATACAATCATCAGACCGATAAGAACAAGTGTCAGGAAAGTTCCGCAGTCTCCTCCCGCGGTGTCGTACTTGCGGATCAAGATATAGTTGCTTTTCCCGAGTGTGTCCGCAATCGTGTTCCAAACATTTGCCGCACCGTCAGAAACTCCGCCCTTGTTCCATGTATTTATTCCGTACGGTATGGAAAACATCGTGATCGCGGTCATGAAAAGTCCCGCCGCCAATGTGGAAGAACCGAGCAGAATCAAAAGTTCTTTCGCTATTCTATTGAGAAATTCTCGTCTTTTGTTCGGTAACTTCGCCATATTCCCTCAATCTCTCAATATCCCTGTCATCGTTGGAAACATATATATAGTTGGAATGGTTTTTCTCGACTTCGGATGCGATAAAATGATATATGGAAGATCTGTCGTCAAGCAAAACTTCACTTTTTTCAGATTCCATGAGCGCCGACCAGAAATCCGATTCTTCACCCACAAACCTCGTTCTGAATCCATGCTCTCTGTCGTACCAGCCTATGGAGTGAGGAATCTTTCTCTCCAAAAGTTCTTTGGATATTCCGACCTTGAGATCCTCAAACTTATCGATGTTCTCCGGAGTTCCCCCGCTACAGTTATCGTATATTATCATTATGTTGTTCTCTACCGGGAACCCGGGTTCCTTCACCATCGCTTCTCCCGCCTTTGCGGTGAGTTTCCAGTGTATGCTCTTGATACTGTCCCCCGTATTATATTCCCTTATATCGAAAGTTTCACTCGTATCATTTCCCGGCTTCTCCTGCGAATACTTATAACTCTCCATATCGTATGCGTATATCCGGTCTTCAGACATCTTTACACTGCTCCCCCTCGGAAGCACAAAATGTTCATCCGAGGCTTTAATGTCCATCTTCCTGTGAAAAAAGCCGAACGGCTCCCCGTTTTCCGCTCCGTCGAGCGTCAGCCTGACACAACCGCAGTGTTCCGCCCCAATCATTATGTGCTCCCCACTGCTCCTCCTTGATGAAACGCTCACGTGCTCAGAGCGTTTTTCCTCTTCGCCGTTCAAAAGATTCTTTATCGTATAATTGAGTTTAAGATTTGGTATGGGGAGCATGCTCCTGTTGATGACCGTAATCGAAAATGAAAAGTCTTCCTCTCTGTATCCATAGTTCGTGCTTTTGACGGATACCTCAAAGTTTCTTCCCGTAATGTGAATTACGGTGACCGCAGAAACAGTTGACAGTACAAGCATCGCAAAGACGATCTGACCTGCTTCCGAGTCCGTCATAACAAACAGTATCGCGGATATAACGATCGTCACAGCCAACGCTATCGCTTGTTTTTTACCGCACATACGCTAACTCCCCGCCATAGGTTCGGGAACAGATTTCAATACGGCGCCCAACAAGTCCGAAACACTTCTGTTCTCTACCTGCGCCTTGGCTCCGGGCAGTACTCTGTGACGCGCGGAATCGGTGAACACTTCCCTGACATCCTGAGGGATCACGTAATCCCTGCCCTTTGTGTATGCGTCCGCTCTCGCCAGCGAAGAAATCGCAAGAGCAGCCCTCGGACTAAGCCCGAGTCTGAAATATTCATTGTTCCTCGTCATCTCCGTGAGTTCCGTTATATACCTGTATATCTTCACGTCCGTATATACGGATGCCGCTTCCTTTTTCATCGCGACGAGCCCTTCCGCATTTATAACCGGCTCTATTTCATTGAGCGGATCCGTTTTTTCTCTGTTTGCGAGCATACGGAGCTGGGCTTCCGTATCGGGATAGCCCATCTCAAGCTGCACCATGAAGCGGTCAAGCTGCGCTTCCGGCAGTTTCTGCGTCCCCGCCGTTCCGAGCGGATTCTGCGTCGCAATTACAATAAAAGGTTGAGGAACATGATGTACCTCACCGTCCACGGTCATCTTCCCTTCCTGCATGACCTCAAGAAGCGCCGACTGTGTCTTACTCGAAGTTCTGTTAATCTCGTCGGCAAGGAAGAAGTTGCACATTGCGGAACCCGGTTTGTAATAAAATTTTCCCGAGTTTTTATCGTACATGGTAAAGCCCGTGATATCGGACGGGACCACATCGGGAGTGAACTGCACTCTGCTGAACGCAAGTCCCATCGCTTTGCTGAATGCAAGCGCAAGTGTCGTCTTTCCCACTCCGGGCACATCTTCAAGAAGTATGTGTCCTCCCGCAAGGATTACCATCATCACCTTATCCACGACATCATCTTTCCCCGATATCGCTTTCTTAACCTGTTCTTTTATCTGCCATATCTTTTCGTTCATCCGATCCCTACTCTTTTGCATTAATAAAAAAACGACCGCCCGAGGGGTCAGTCCATAAAATTCATTTGGTGAGAGAAAATGAGGGGTTTATCGTCCCGAATACTCTCGCCGTGAAAAAAACTCCGCCCCAGATTGCTTTCTTCCGAGCCACAACTCGTCTCCCGGCTTATGCCCCGAAGTTTCACCGGTTGCCGTAATTGAGCATCTCTGCCGTTGCACCGCAAAGTGTGTACCGACTCGCCGATTGTAATCCGAAGCCATCACGGTTGCTGAGAAACAGCGGGAGAATCCCACTCCCTTCCGTTAGTCGCGCCCAGTATTTAATTTTCTTGTTTTCTATGGGTTCAGTCTAACACAGGCACCGGTTCAATGTCAATTATTCCATCTCGGCAGGACGGTGTCAAGTTTTTGCGGAGTTTTTCTCAGGCATTACACGTGAACGCATTTCAGAGTTCCGTCTAAAATCATCCCGATGATAAAGCTTCACAATTATTTTACACTATCTTGATACACCGTATGTAAAATGAGGTATCAAGAATTACATAGGGGGTGAATATGACTAGGCAAATAACAATTTTTATATTGATCACGGCACTTATTGTAGGGCTTTCCGCCTGTGCTTTCAACGGTAAAAATAATTCGAAAGGAGATGGCAAAATGCTACACAAAGAAGATGTGATGAAATCAAATCGCAGGGCAATTTACCTTGCCGGAGGCTGCTTTTGGGGGGTTGAAGGATATTTCAAAAAGCTGCACGGTGTTTATAATACGGAAACAGGCTATGCCAACGGTAAATCCTCTGATACGGATTACGACGGACTAAAGAAATCAGACCACGCTGAAACGGTTAAAATAGAGTATGATATGTCTAAAATTTCTCTTGAAGAACTTTTGCTCCATTTTTTTAGGATAATAGATCCGAAATCTGTTAATAAGCAGGGAAATGACGAGGGGCGTCAGTATCGTACGGGAATCTATTACCCGACTTTAGACAGTGAAAAAGGTAATAAGACCTTTGGGGATTCCGACAAACTGTCTGCGACAAATGTGACGGATACAAAAAACTCGATTAAGAATCTTTTGGAATACGAATCGAAGAAGCACGGAAAACTTGCCGTGGAATCCGGTAAGCTGAATAATTTCGTAAAAGCTGAAGATTACCATCAGGATTACTTGGATAAAAATCCGAGGGGGTACTGCCACATCAATCTAAAGCTGGCGGACAAAGCTCTGACCGACGAGCATTATCCGCTTCCGAATAAGGATAAGTTGAAAAGTAAGTTGGACTCAAAGGCATATGATGTAATGAAGAAAAATGATACGGAGCGGGCATTCTCCAGCCCTCTGAATGATGAATACAGAAAGGGAATTTATGTGGATAAGATAACCGGCGAGCCTTTATTTTCTTCCAGCGATAAATTCAAAAGTGGATGTGGCTGGCCCAGCTTCTCCAAACCCATCCTTTCCGGCAAAGTGGTTGAAAAGAGCGATACAAGCTACGGTATGAACCGTACCGAAGTCCGCACTAAAGGTTCGGACTCTCATCTGGGTCATGTATTTGATGACGGTCCCACAGAAAAGGGCGGCCTGAGGTATTGCATAAACGGAGCGTCCCTTAGATTCATCCCTTATGATGAGATGGACGCAAGGGGCTACGGTTTCTATAAGATCTTCTGCAAATAGGCGAGGAGCTGCGGTTCTATAAGATCTTCTGTAAATAGACAAGCTTCGAGCGTAATGGGCACCGGAAAATCATATTTCTACCATCTGCCGGCAAACGCCAAAAATATGATTTTTCCGGGTTCCGCACTTCTTAAGATTTCCGCGCATTCTCTCGCCGTACTGCCTGTCGTAGATATATCATCCAGAAGCAACACCTTTTTATTCTTTATCAGTTTCGCTTCCCGTTCATTTAATTTGATCTTACCCCTTATATTCATCTCCCTCTCCGTCGGGGAAAGTCCTCTCATCGGAACTGTATTGCCGACCCTTTCGAGAGCATGCTCGAGCATCTCACTTCCGCTCAAACCGCTCAGGTACTTACCCATGAGCGCGGACTGATTAAACCCTCGCTGTTTCAATTTCTCCGCGCTTATAGGAACGGGGACGATTATGTCATATTCCGCCTTCGCCAATTTCAACCTGTCCGCCATTATTTCAGCGATAGTTCTCGCAATGTATTTTTTGTTCTTGTATTTTAAGGAAAAAATCAGTGTTCTCTCATAGAGTCCGTATTCGGCACATCTGACCACTTCCATCCCCCATTTGCCTGAAACAGGTTCATAATCCCAGCGTATATGCCTGATGCAGTGATCGCAGAGACTGTAGGTTCTGGTCCGGTCGATTATATTTCCGCAACAAAGACAATAAAGCGACGGCGGAAATACGTAATCCAAAATGCTCTTTGAAAGTTTCTCTGTATTTTTCATTCTTCTTTCTTAAATCGTGCTGAACTCCACCATGTTGCCGAGACGCGCCCTGAGTCCCGAATACCTGAGTTTGATACGCTCATTGTCCACCATGGCTCTAAGCCTGTTTTCCGAACCGACCAGAACCACAACACGTTTACCTCTTGTCACCGCCGTATACAGCAGGTTCCGTGTCGCAAGCATCGGCGGAAACCATGACACCGGCATGACCATTATCGGAAACTCGCTGCCCTGGCTCTTGTGTACCGTAACGGCATAGGCGAGTTCCAGCTCTTCAAGCTGTGAAAATTCATACTCCACGTACTTCTCATCATCAAATATAACGCTCATTGTGCCGTACTCGGTGTCGATCGACTTTATGAAACCGACATCACCGTTAAAGATGCCCTGCCCGGACTGTCCACGTGACGGCATCTTCCACTCCGCCTGGTAGTTATTCTTTGTCTGCATGACCTTATCTCCGACCCGGAATGTTCTGTCCACGAACACCTTCTCCGCCAATCCCTCATCAGGTGGATTGAATGCGGCCTGCAGAATCTTGTTCAGCTGAAGCGTACCGACATTTCCTTTCTTGACGGGCGAGAGAACCTGTATATCTTTCACGGCATCTATCCCTTTGTAATATCCCGGGAGTCTGTTCGTAACAAGTTCCACTATAAGCGACTGCATCTGCAGTTCATTGTTCCTCTCCATGTGAAAAAAATCGCCGTCTCTGCCGTTCAGCTCGGGATACTCACCGTGATTTATTCTGTGGGCATTCACAACTATCATGCTCTCCTGCGCCTGCCGATATATTTCATTGAGTTTGGAGACCGCAATGAAACCGCTCTCTATCATATCCCTCAGGACATTACCCGCCCCCACCGACGGAAGCTGATCGCTGTCCCCTACCATGATCAGTCTTGTTCCCGGTTTTATCGCGTCGGTCAGTCCTTTCATCAGCATCAGATCTATCATCGACGCCTCGTCGACCACCACTACGTCGTGCTTCAGAGGATCTTCCTCCGTCTTGCCGAACTTCATATCCTCGGTGTCTTCAGCGTAATAGTACTCCAAAAGTCTGTGGATCGTGGATGCAGGATGTCCCGATGTTTCCGTTATACGTTTTGCCGCACGTCCCGTCGGCGCCGCAATCGCAACATCGAAATCATTTTCTTTAAATACATTTATTATAGCATTTATTATCGTGGTCTTACCGGTACCGGGACCTCCCGTAATCACCGACACTCCGCTTATCACGGATTTTCTGACCGCTTCTTTCTGCCTGTCCGACAGAAAGATCCCCGTACTTTTTTCAGTCATTTCTATGCTTTTTTCCACATCCGCGGAAAGTGTCTTGAGCGCGGATCCCGAAATCGCCGCAAGATTCCTGCAAACCTTTTGCTCGGCACGGTAATAAGGATACAGGTAAACTACCTGTACTCCGTCCATCGTGTCAAGCTGCACATCTCCGCTTATCACCATGTTGAAAACGGATTCCGACACCTGTTCCCTCGTCAGTTCGAGGATCTCCGCAACTTTCTCACACAAGGTTTCCATGGGAACATAAGTGCTTCCGTCGTTCACGTATTCCCACAGGCCGTACCTTATTCCGCTTTCTATTCTGAACGGCGAATCCGGCTTTATACCCATCTTAAAAGCGACCTGATCCGCCCTGCGAAATCCGAAACCGTAGAGTTCGTCGGCGAGCCTGTAAGGATTTTCCGCGATCACACCGATCGCGTCACCTCCATAAGCCTTGTAAAGTTTGAGCGCCTGCGAGGATGAGATTCCGAACTTCTGAAAATTCATGGAAACATCCGCAAACTCCTTATGCAGTATAAACGATTCGGCTATGGCATCCGCTTTCTTTTTTCCGATTCCCGGAACCTCGCGCAGTTTTTCCGGGCTTTTTTCGATTACTTCAAGCGTTTTATCGCCAAAGACGTTCGTTATGGCGGCGGCCATCTTGGGACCCACACCTTTTATTGTTCCGGTCGCAAGAAAAGCCTCGATCCCATCGACGGTAACGGGAAGCTGTTCCACGGCTTCGGTAAATGAGAACTGCTCTCCGTATCTCGGGTGGATCTTGAATTCTCCTTTAAGTTCAAATCTCATACCTTTTGCGGGATTGGAGAGACTCCCCACCACGGTCAGCAGCTCATCCTCCGTCTCCAGCTCGGCAATAGTGTACCCGTTTTCCCTGTTATGAAAAAATATGTCCGTAAAAATACCCGTTTTAATTTCCATCGTTCATCTCTGGCATATCAACTTGAGGTTTGTACAATCTTCTGTTGTCAAGAGTCCACACCCTGTCGGAAAAGTCTCCCGGCTTCGCAGTCGACAGTGCCTCCGACATATCAAACATCCTCGCATCCATGATGTCAAGATAGTGAAGCATCTCCGCCTCGGGAAACAACGGTTTCTTCGGGCTTCCGAACTCCGGTTCATAATGATGCGACAGGATCATATGTTCGAGCATTATAAGTTTTTCTCTTGAAATCCCGAGTTCATCGCCCAGTTTTTCCAGATACTTTATACCCATGACTATGTGACCGAGCATCTGACCTTCAAATGAATATCCCGGTGATACTCCGTTAAGGTCCGAATGTATCTCATGAATCTTCTCTATGTCGTGGACGATTACACCCGCCGCCAGCAGATCCTTGTCGAGGTCGGTATAGACATCACATAGTTTAAGTCCCGCCATGACCATTCTTTTCATGTGCCAGAGAAGTCCGGCAAATTCCGCATGATGATTTCTCATGGCCGCGGGATAATACATGAGTTTCTCCCTGTTATCCTCCAAAACCCTTACCGTCACACGTCTAAGATCTTCATCTTCCATGGACTTTGCGACGTCCAGAATATACTCATACATATGTACGGGGTTCTCGGGAGCGGCTTTAACAAAATCTTCCAATTTAAGTCCGTCGGAATCAACCGCCTTTCTTATCCTCGTGACTCTGAGCTGCTTCTGGTTCTGCCAGTCGGTTACGGAAGCCTTTACCTTTACCAGGTCACCTTCTTTGATCTCTTCGAGCATATCCTTTTCATCGTCCGCAACATCCCATTTCTTCGAGTTGACCTCTCCGGTCTTGTCTCCGAGCTTAAGATCAAGATAGATTTTATTGTTGCCCCCCGTTTTAAGACCTATCATCTTAACCATAAAAAAATCTATTATATTCGCGTTCTGCTTCAGTTCTTCAACAAATATCTGTTTCACTTTTTTCTCCAAGTTCCATTTTTAATCGACTTTTTCCCGAACAATATTATACCATAAAGAAAATCAGTGAGGCAAAAAACTGATGTTCGAGACGGATTTTGAACCGAAAAAAACGTACGCCCGGCGCGCTGTCCGCAGACGAACCGGAATCATGAATCCCGCAAGGGAAACATTCGGGTTCGCGCCGTTTGTACGTTTTTTCATTGGAAACAGTGAAGAAGTATCATCTTCCGATCGCTTTTTTCAGATACAGCGTGATTTTGAAGAGGTCCCCATCTATCGTCACGCCGAATTCCCCTCCCATGAGGGTAGTCAGATCTCTTGCAATCGCAAGACCCAATCCGCTTCCTTCCGTATTTCTGGACTCATCGCCCCGTTTGAATCTCTCCACGAGTTCATCCGCGGAGATGTTCAGCGGTTCCTTTGAGATATTCTTTATTTCTATCCTTATCATCTCATCGGTTTCATCCACATCTATATACGCCCTGCTGCGTTCCAAGGCATATTTGCTTATATTCCCGAGCAGATTTTCCATGACTCTCCACAGAAGTTTTCCGTCTGCCATGACCTTGGGATTTTCAATCTTGTAGTTACAGATAACATCAACTTCTCTCTCTTCGATTCCCTCCGAAGTTTCGACCAGAGCCTGCTCCACTATGGACTGAACCTGAACAGACTGAATGTCGGTAGGCAAATCACCGCTGGACGCCTTTGCAGCCTCGAACAGATCTTCGGTCAGCTTTTGCAGCCTCTCCGTCTTTTTTTGTATTATGTCCAAATACTCGTCTGCATTTTCCGAGTCCAGACCTTCTTCCCGCAGGAGATCCACATAACTTACCATGGAAGTCAACGGGGTCCGTAAATCATGGGAAACATTGGAGATCAATTCTGTTTTCAGACGCTGATTTTTGATCTCTCTCTGAATCGCCAGAGCCTGTGCTTCCGAAATCGAATTTATATCCTCGGCGACACGCTCAAACTCTCCTATATGATTGCCCTCCAAAACTATCTTTTTGTCGAAATTCCCGTTCCGCACCTCGTTCAGGCCCTCTCTGATAAGTCTGTATTTCTTCACCCACTTCGGTACAAAGTAGACTATTCCGGCGATGGCAAGTACGGTGGTCAGCCAGCTGAATCCCAAAATCACCAGCCCTATCGGAATCCCGAGCGCCAGCGCCAGCAACGGCACGGAACCGGCAACGCTGTCAAGCATATATCTCACAAATACGCACAACGCTATATTTTTCAGGAAAACACCGTTCTTCACCTTTCTCGTGATGGAGCAGATTATTACAAGTTCCAGGATTGCGGCCAGCGTTATTATAAGCATCCCGAAAAATGTTGCAATGCGGGGCTCTAAATGACTCGGGATCAGGAACATGTTTCCGGGACGCCATATTCCTTCAAATACAAAGTCTTCAAATCTCTCCATTTCATACGAAGACAAATATCTGGCTATCATCCGGAAAAAAAACGGGTCCCTCGCTATCCCCGTAACCATGCAAATCATTCCCGGTATAGACAGTATCCCCGCAAGCAGACCGATCATTACTTCTATATCTGAAAACAGCTTGTCGATCCTCAGAAGTTTTACACCTTTTTCCTGTTTTTCTCCCGCCGTAATCACGACACCCGCCATAGATACCATAAACAATACGACGAAGCAAATTACGAACCATGACATAACCGTCGCGTGCCGGGAAGCCGATGTTCTATCAAACTGGCCGGAACCTGCCGCCGAGAAAAAAACAACCAGCATGATACCCCTGTAAACCGCAAGTACAAAAGTAATAATCGCAAGTACACACGATACCCTGTGTATGTTTTTCCTTTTTAGAATGTCTTTTATGATGCCGTCTTTCAATTTACAACTCCCCCCTGACTTAAAAAGTTCCGAACTTAGATCATGCAGTTCAACGACTTCGGCATCCATCTCTCCGCCGCACCCTTTCAAGCGACGGAAAAATGAACGCCTTACCCGATACCTCCTTCATGATAAGACATATATTCAGGGATTACAATTAAGGAAAGCTTAAGTATTTATTACGAAATTATTAAGATTCACAACTGACCCCGCGTCATTGCGTCTTAAAGAGTCTATGCCCGGCGCCGTTACGGTTTAAAGAGTTTACGCTCGGCGCCACTGCGGCTTAAAGGATTTACGCTCGGCGCCATTGCGGCTTAAAGGGTTTATGCCTGGCGCCGTTACGGTTTAAAGAGTTTACGCTCTGTGCCACTGTAAGGCAAAGGTTTCCCTCTCCGTGCCGCCGTGTTCAAAAACTTCCCGACCGTTTTCAACTCCGGTTCAAAATTTCTCAATCTTATATCCTATTCCCCACACCACCTTAAGGTATCTCGGTTCTTTGGGGTCAATCTCGATTTTTTCCCTTATCCGCCTTATGTGAACAGCGATCGTGTTTTCGGAATTGAACAGTTTTTCTCCCCAAACGCTCTCATAGATTTCTTCCATCGAAAATACCTTTCCCGGCTCGGTCAGAAGCAATCTCAATATCCCGTATTCTATGGGCGTAAGTGATATTTCTTCTCCGTTGGCAATGATTTTTTTCTCATCGTCGTAAATTATAATTCCGCCGTTTTTATATATCTTTCTTCCTTCGGTCTTTTCCTGCCGCAGCGTTCCGAGGTGAACATATCGCCTGAGCTGCGACTTCACCCGTGCGACCAGTTCCAGCGGATTGAACGGTTTCGTCACATAGTCGTCGGCACCGACATTGAGTCCCATAATTTTGTCGTAGTCCTCTGATTTGGCGGACAACATTATGATCGGGATATTCTTTTCCTCTCTGATTTTCATCGTCGCTTTGATACCGTCGAGTTTAGGCATCATTATATCCATGAGTATGAGATGTATATCATTTTTTCTGCACGCCTTGAGCGCTTCCTGCCCGTCGTGCGCCATTATCACGTTATAACCCTCTTTCTCCAAATATATCCCCACAGCTTTTGCAATTTCTCTGTCATCATCGCAGACCAAAATGTTCATATACTTCCTTTCCGCTTTATCCTATACTCGCCAACCTCATAAATTATCATCTCAATCGCTTCCGGATATCCTCCGCTCATGAGTTGATTTCGTCTTAATCGGTTTCGGAGTTGCTCTGTCCGCGAGTGATTCCGCTTTCACCGGTTTCGGGGTTGCTCTGTCCGCGAGTGATTCCGCTTTCATCGGTTTCGGAGTTGCTCTGTCCGCGAGTGATTCCGCCTTCACCGGTTTCGGGGTTGCTCTGCTCAAAATCCGATTTGCTTTCGTTGTTAAGCGCTTCCTCAAAGAGTTTGTCTATTGCGGCCGAATTCAACTCCTTTCCGCTCCCCGTCACGGCAATCTCAGGGATTTCCGGCTTTCCGGGCAGATTGCTCTTTAAGTCTCCGGATCCGCGCGTCGCAGCGCTTCCCTCAGCCTTGGATTTAACGCTCTTACCGTCCTTTTCGCTTCCGGTTACGACCGGGGCGCTTTCTTTATCTCTCTCTTTTGGTTCCGCAAGTCTGTTTTTTCCCTTCTTGGGCGCCATCACTATCGTATCCGACAGTTTAGGCTTCTCATTGCTCTTCTGAATGTTATCGAGCGGGGAAGTATCGCCGCTCGCCCTTTCTCCCGAGAAAGGATTCAAAGTCGACAGCGTCTTCGGCTTTATGTCGCTTATATTCGAGTTTTCGCCGTTTTCTCCGCCGATCTTTCCCGCATTTCCATCATACTTTGCAGCCACGGGAATACCGTGAAACCTCGAATACGTTCCTCTTACCCTGAATGTGACCGTCACCACAATTATAAAGTTCAACAGCGTAAACACCCCTATGAGTGTGACGATCGCATAGATTTCATTTATTTCCAAACCTAAAAGTTTCGGCAAAGTATTGATGCTTTCGCCGAATTGATCCCACCTGCCTTTAGCAAGCTTATAGCCAAAAGCTGTCAGACTGATTATTCCTATCATGATAATGATATTCAGAAGAATGTATATCACCCATGTCAGCGTGCATTTGCGGGAGTATTTCCTATCGTCGTGTTCCGCCGCCACGTCGGCGCAACCACCCATGAGGTTTTTTATCGAAAGCATTCGGAATATCCACAGCATAAACACGAACACAGCCGCAAATCCCAAAATCGCCAGAGTTTTTGAGGAATCCGGGTTTGTGATATCCCGCGCGCTTCCGCCTATGTTGTACACAAATGTTCCCAAAAGTATCCCTGCCAGAAATATTTCCGAGACGAACTCCAAAACACAGTATTTGCAAGCTTTTGCGAATTTTTCTGAATGGGTTTTCACAGAATTGGTTCCCGCTATGACCAAAATATAGCTCAACGCCAAAACAGCCGAAGTCCCCATTCTTATGTAAAGTCCCACTTCATTTTCACCAAAATTCACCAGAATCATGCCGTTTACCAAGGCTCCGATAATCGCGCCTGCCAGTGCAAGCAACAATCCGGCGAACACTGCATATAACCCTTTTAAACTGTATTTTCCTTCGTTTCCCATCATTTCTCGCTCCTTTCGATACTGTCGGGTCTGACTCCATGCGACAAAGCTTTCCGCATGACCGCGTCTTTTAATTCCGCGCCGTAAGCGCAGATGTCCCGCAACGTAGAACCGCACTCCGCTCCGTGGGAGCTTACAAGCTAATTCGTTGCGGCGGTAGGTGTGCTGACGACTTTCTGCATCACCTGATTTGCAATCGGTCCTGCGACCGAACTTCCGTACCCGCCTTTCTCCACGCAGACTATGAAAGCATAAGGATAATTTCTGTTCTTTATAAATCCCGTAAACCATGCGTTCGAATTTGCATTTCCCACTTCCGCGGTTCCTGATTTTGCGTAGATCTCAAGCCCCGGAAATCTCTGTTGGCCGTATTCTGAGGTCACATTGTTTCGCATCATGCTTCTCAATTTTCCCGCAGTCTCTTTCTCTATCATCCTGTCTGTTTTTTCACCGCCGCCCGCAGCCGTATGCAGCACGTGCGGAACGGTTCCTCTGCCGTCGGTTGCAATCGCGCTCATATATACAAGCATAGAGCAGGGGTTCAGCCGATCCTTCCATTGACCTATCCCCGCCCATGCAAGGCTGAGCGGCGCATATCCCGGAAATTTAAAACTGCCCTTGGCATTATTGATTCCGTCTATATCGTAAACTGTGGTAAGTCCCACTTTCTTAGTATATTCTTTCATCTTGCTCGCGCCCACCTTCTGTGTCAGATCGGAAAAACCGCAGTTACAGGAGTTCGCCAAAGCTTTTTCAAAGTCCACCTGACCGTGCGCGTGTGTGCATATTATCTTTCCACCGTTTATAATTCGCGTTCCGGCGCAGCGGTATGACCAGTCGTCGAGTCCGTTGTAGTTTTCTATCGCCGCCGCCGATGTGACGAGTTTGAAGATGGATCCGGGCGTCATGGTTCCGCTCAGGAATTTATTCACAAATGTTCCCGACGGTACATCTTTGCCTTTCGGCATGTTTTTCGGATCGAAACTCGGCGTGCTTACCATGCAGACGATCTCTCCCGTCTCGTAATTGTATACACCGACAGTTCCATTTCTGCCCGCCATCGCGTTGTAGGCGGTCTCCGAGATCTCAGAGTCTATGGAAAGCGTGATTTTTCTACCTTCGCCGTTCAGACTGTAAGTGCCGGTCAATATGTTGAATCCCAAAAGTTTGTCGCGAAACGCCGTCTCCGCTCCCGTGACCACGTTTCCCTGAAGGTCGCCGACGGCATGCGCGGTCGCACGCCTCACGGTCTCGCTTTTGTTCCATTTAATTTTTCCGTTTTTGGTTCCTATAAGTCTTTTTCCGGAAGCATCGTATATATTGCCCGATGCCATTCTTCCGTTGTTGTAAATATGAGTGTTGTAAGGGTAAGTAGCCCAGTCTCCGCCTTGAGTAAGAAATCTGTAAACGTACACGCATATTCCCGCAAACAGACAAGCCGCAAGTAGAAGACATATTATCCCTCTTTTTTCAAGATTTTTCACCTGTTCCTCCCTACCTGTTTTCTCCGATCCCCTTTATTCCCGTCAAAGTTCGGGGCTTTCTCCAATCCCCCTGTCTTTCAGGCTGACGGCAAAGCTCGCATTCTGCCGCGTATCCGCCGACTTCAGGAACGCAAGAAGCCCCCACGACGCTATCATGGATGTTCCGCCCGCCGATACAAACGGGAAGGTAACTCCCGTCAGAGGAAATATATCGAGCGTACCGAACACGTTGAGCATTGTCTGAAACAGGAAGATCGACATCGCGGAGCATGCGGCAATAGTGTAATAAGTGGATCTGCCGCTTAAAATGGACCGATAAGCAAACACCGACAGCGTGAGAATGGCGAATACCATCAAAATAGCTATTATGAGTCCCCACTCTTCAGTCACCAGCGCAAACACAAGGTCCGTCTCCGAAGCGAACTGTTTCCTTAACCACCCTTCACCCGCGCCAAGTCCGACAAAGCCTCCGCTTGCGGATGCCGTCATGGATCTGGTCATCTGAAATCCTGTGGCGTTTATAAATTCAGGATCCCAGACATGGCCCCATACCTCTATTCTGGCCATCGCATATTTTTTAAACCTGAGCGCCACGATGCCGGCGACTGCCGCAACTCCCGCAATTACAATTATCTTGGTCAGATCACCGCTTCGCAGAAATGAGATTATAAGGAATGTCACAAAAAATATCGTGGCGGTTCCCAAATCCCTCATAAGCGCCAGACAGCCGAAAGAGAACACCGAGAAGACAGTGAAAATCAATGTATTCTTCTTTTCAAAAAGTTCATCGAGCGATGCCGCTCCCACCCATATAAAGGCGAGTTTGACAAGATCAGACGGCTGTATTGTAAGTCCGCCGATCTTTATCCAGTTGGTCGCGCCGTTTTGAGAATGTCCGAAAACCACATTGAGTAAAAACAATACGACGGCAAGCGCGTACACCACGTTCTTTATCCTTATGGTTCGAGGCAGTTCCCTGAGCCATGTGCACATGAAAAAGAACAGTCCCACTCCCATCGCCACCGTAATGAACTGCTTAAACACCTGATTCGGAAGACTTGAAGCCGTCACTGCAAGCGACAGGGTGGAAAGGAAAAAAGCGATTATTTCCATCTCAAACCCCTTTCGCCTCATACCCCTCAGGACTATAACATAGCTCCACATAAGTATGCAGATTCCCGCGAAGGATATGGTTATCTGCTGATTGTACGCTTTTCCGAGACCTACCATGAGCTGGATCACGGTCATAGCCTGAAATATCGTGAGCGCGACGAGAGACGGCCACGGCGACACCAGTACCGTGTCGTGGGCGCGATGTCTTATATTGTTTCTTCTCTCCTCGATGCTTATCGGGTACAGCGTGCATTCCACCTTGCCGAGCATAAGACTGTCACCCGCTTTAAGCTCCACCTCGCTGTTTGACGCGATTCTGTGACCGTTCAAAGAGGCTCCGTTTTTCGAACCGAGATCCATATATCTCCATACTCCGTCGTTGTCTCTTGTCAGCGTTCCGTGAGCCCTGGATACGCTCATATCGTCTATCTGAACGTCGCAGCTTCTCGCCCGTCCGAGTATGTTTTCCCAATGCTTCAGCGGCACGTTGATATACGGCCCTATATTCAGATATGCCCAGACCTCCGACGGATTTTTACTCTTCAGCAGTGACATAATCGACTTTAGCAGAATAAACAAAGCAAGCAGAATGAAAATCCACCTTGCAAATGCCGTATATATGTCGCCAAAACCGTTTGCCGACCTGAATGTGTTCAACAAGGACGCAGGTATCGATGCAAAGAAATCCACCAGTCCTCCAAATATATTCTTTACAGTCTCCATATAACTTCACCGTACATACTTCCGTATCCCCGCACCTTTCTCCTCAATTGAATATAGTCAGGTTCTATATAACAAACCCGCCGTCTATGCCTATAACCTGTCCCGTGATGAAATCCGCCTTATCCGATGCAAGAAAGGCTATCAGTTCGGCAACCTCCTGCGGTTTCCCCATTCTGCCAAGCGGAGTTTCCTCAACAAGAGTTTCGATGTCGCGATCTTCCAGACCCGAATTCATGTCGGTATCTATGAGTCCCGGCGCCACGCAGTTGACTCTGATCCCCGAAGGCCCCAGTTCTTTTGCCAAACTCTTTGCAAGGCCTATAACGGCTGCTTTGGTCGCGGAATATCCGGCTTCGCACGATGCGCCGACACGCCCCCACATCGAAGAAACCAGAACTACGCTTCCCCGCTTGCGGCTCACAAGCTGCGGCAGGAACTCGCGAAGCACATTCATGGTTCCGTCGAGGTTGACGCCTCTGAGCCGGTTCCAGTCATCGCCCGTCATGTCGGTAAAAAGCCCCGACAGACCGATTCCCGCATTGCATACTATGGTATCAAACGTAATATCGTCTTCTTCATCGCCGCCGTCCGTATCGTTTTCGCCGCCTGCGCCGGCATCTTCATCCGCGGCATCTGCGGCGAGCCGGGTTCCCGCATTCCTCAATTCTTCTTTAAATTTGATCACCTGACGTAAGTCGGAAACATCACACCTGTATGCCATGCAGTCATGATTGCCTGACAGCCGTGCACCGCTTTTATCGCCGGCTGTATCACCGGTTTCGCAGTTTACGCAGCCGAGTTTTTTTAAAAGCCTGTCAGCGCTTTCCTTGTCTTCTTTGTATAAAAATACGGTTCTGTACCCTTCGGACACAAACCTCATGACCGTCGCCGCACCGATCCCCCTTGAGCCTCCGGTGATTAAAACCTTCTTTTCTCTTTTTCCGGCAGTCATACCACGATCGATATTCGACCCGGTATCGCTCCGCGGCACAGGCGCGCCGTTTAAAACTCCTTGTTGATTTCCGTTACTCATACGTGTAATTTTACCATAATAACTATGACAATTCTATATTTGCTGTGTGAATTTCGATGGTGTAAAATATCAGTACAGTTCCGAGCCTGTTAATCGGAAACTTATTGAACAAACACTAAATCAAAAACAACATCCGGAGTGACTATGGAATACAAAGCAATATCTATACCGCAGCTGGAACCCATCTACCGGGCGAAGCGCCATGAAACTTTTCGTGACCTGATCGACTATGCGGCTGACGCATATGGGACGGACAACGCCTTTATAATCAAGACCAAACGTGCAAAGGGCGACATGCCCGCCGAATATAAATACATTACGTACAGAGATTTCAAAGCGGACGTCCGTGCATTCGGAACAGGACTTCTGAAATCAAAACTCGTGAACAAACGATTTGCGATTATAGGAAAAAACAGCTATAAATGGCTACTTGCATACTATGCCGTACTTGGAGGTCTCGGCGCATGCGTGCCGCTCGACAAAGGGCTTCCGTATGCCGAACTTGAATCTTCGCTGATAAAGAGCCGGGCTCAGGTGCTGATATTTGACCGCGAACATGAGAAAGAGATCAAAACTTTAAAAGAGCGGAACTCCACATCGGTTTCAGATTTCATCTGCATGGACGACATGCCCGGCTATGAGCCTTTTTCATGGATTTTGAATAAGGGAGAGGTCGCGCTGAACAACGGTGATACCGATTACATTCGCCTGCCGATCGATCCAAAAGCGATAAATATCCTGCTCTTTACATCCGGAACCACAAGCAGCGCCAAGGCAGTGATGCTGTCACAATTTAACGTGCTTGAAAATATATACAGCATGGAACTTGTAGAGGACATCCGTCACGGTGATGTGAACATGGCGTTTCTGCCGTTCCACCATACGTTCGGTTCTACCGGGCAGACGCTCATGCTTGCCAGAGGTGTGACAACAACTTTCTGCGACGGTTTAAAATACGTACAAAAAAACATGCAGGAATATAAGGTTTCTATCTTCATCTGCGTTCCTCTCCTGATTGAATCCATGTACAAAAAACTCATTGCGGGAGTGCGAAAGCAGGGAAAAGAGAAAACGCTTGAACGCGGTCTCAGGATTTCGAAACTTCTGCTCAAACTTCGCATAGACAGGCGCAGATCCATATTCTCCAAACTGATCAGGGAATTCGGCGGCGCTCTCCGCTTCATGATAAGCGGCGCCTCACCTCTTGATCCCGAGGTTGCGAGAGGCTTTGAGTCATTCGGTATCAAGGTTGTGCAGGGATACGGCATGACGGAAGCTTCTCCGGTGCTGGCATCCGAAAATCCGGTCACGAGGAGACCCGGTTCAATAGGAAAAGCAATGCCGGGCGTCGAACTCAAGATACTCGATCCCGACCGCGACGGTGTCGGAGAACTGATCGCAAGAGGCGGAAACATAATGTCAGGATATTACGAGGATCCGGCAGCCACAAACGAAACACTCACAGGCGGCTGGCTGCGCACCGGCGACCTTGCGGAACTTGACGATGACGGATTTCTGTTCCTGAAGGGGCGTATGAAAAACGTAATCGTTCTTAAAAACGGAAAGAACGTCTACCCCGAAGAAATCGAAACCCTAATCTCCGCGCTGCCTTACGTCAAAGAAAATATCGTTTTCGGACGGAGAAAATCCAAAGACGGCGACAGCAAAGATCTGCTTATCTGCGCAAAGATTGTCTATGACAAGGAGTATTTCAAGAGCAGGTTCGGAACATGCGATGTGGTTAATATAAAGAGAATCATAGATGACGATATAGACAGGATAAACGATGACCTGCCATCATATAAGAATATCCACCGTTTTGAAATCAGCGATGTTGAGATGGCGAAGACCACGACCGGCAAGGTGAAGCGCTACATTGAGCATCAATAGACCCTCCGGCGCGAGACACGCGGGCGGTCTCCCGTGCGGCGCAAAACGCCGTAGCTATATCACGACCGCAGGTCTTCTCAGAACGACCATCCTATTTGGTTGGTTTCCGGCAAATCCCCGAATACGCCGTGTTCTTTCAGCACGTCGATGACCGAACGACCGATTTTCGCCCTGAGCATGGCATCCTCTATCGTTTCGAAAGGTTTCTTTTCATATTCCTCTTCCAGAGCTCTTGCGGCGGTTTCTCCCACGCCGTTAAACGCGGCGAAAGGAAGCAGGACCTTGCCGTCTTCGACGCTGAACTTAAGGGCTTTTGATTTTTCGACATCCGCATCCGCAAATCCAAATCCCCTCGCATACATCTCATACGCAACTTCAAGCACCGTCAGTTCACCCTTTTCTTTGGCGGTGACATTTTTACCCATCATGTTTATCTCTTCTATCCGCTCAAAGACCTTATCACTTCCCGCAAGTATTATGTCGGCATTAAAATCCTGTATTGAAGCCGAAAATACAGTTGCGTAGAATTCGACGGGATAGTGAACCTTGTACCATGCCATTCGCAGCGACATCATCACGTAAGCGACCGCATGAGCCCTCGGGAACATGTACTGGATCTTTATGCAGGAATCTATGTACCAGTCCGGAACGCCGTGTTCTTTCATCACCTTAAGCTGTTCTTCCTTGAGCGGTCTGTTTTTCCTGACATCCTCCATGATTTTAAACGACATTTCATTTTCTATCCCCTTGAGCATAAGGTAGTTCATGATGTCGTCACGCGTGGATATGACTTCGCGCATAGTTGCCGTTCCGTCTTTTATATAGTCGCGGGCATTGCCGAGCCAGATTTTCTCGCCGTGCGAAAATCCCGATATGCGAACCAAATCCGCAATCTTATCGGGTTTTACGTCATCAAGCATGTCTCTTACAAACTTCGTACCGAACTCAGGTATCGCAAAACTCCCGTGAGAAAATTTATAATCAGGATCCTTTATTTCCAGCGTTTCCGTACCATTAAATATGCTCAGTACCTTTTCATCGGAAAGGTTCACGGTCAGCGGATCGATACCCGTCAGATCCTGCAGCTGTCTTATCATCGAAGGCACATTATGGCCCAGGATATCAAGTTTCAAAAGGTTCTGATCGATTTTGTGATAATCGAAATGCGTCGTCACAATGCCCGCTTTTGCATCGTTTGCGGGATATTGTATAGGGCAAAACTCATAAATTTCTCTGTCATCGGGCAGTATTACGATTCCTCCCGGATGCTGTCCCGTGGTTCTCTTCACTCCCATGCAGCCCGATGCAAGCCTTTTTATTTCCGCGCTGCCCACCTCTCTGCCGGTCTCCTCGGCAAACTTTTTAACAAATCCTATGGCGGTTCTTTCCGCTATGGTTCCCACCGTTCCCGCCTTGAATACATTCTCTTCCCCGAAAATCTCGCCGACGTATCTGTGCGCCACGGCCTGGTATTCTCCCGCAAAGTTCAGATCTATGTCAGGTTCCTTATTTCCCTTGAATCCGAGAAATGTGGCAAACGGTATAGTGAAACCGTCTTTTTTCATGACGGTTCCGCAGTCGGGGCATTTCATTTCCGGCATATCAATGCCGCAGTCATATTTCTCCATATCGCCCCATTCCAGGTGCTTGCATTCAGGACATATGTAGTGCGGCTCAAGGGGATTCACTTCAGTTATTCCCGCCATGGTTGCGGCAAAGGATGAACCCACGGAACCTCTCGACCCCACAAGATACCCGTCGCTCAGCGATTTGTTCACGAGCATCTGCGCAGACACGTACATGACCGCATATCCATTGTCTATTATTGCGTTGAGTTCGGTCTCCAGCCTCTGTTGAATTTCTTCCGGCAACGGATTTCCGTAAACTTCGTATGCCCTCTCAAAGCAGGTGTTCCTGAGAGTTTCCTCGGCGCCGTCTATCCTTGGAGGACATTTTTCCGTCGGTACCGGGCGTATGTCATCTTCAACCATGGCGGCAATTTTATTCGTGTTCTCCACGACCACACGGTAGGCATCTTCCTCACCTAAGTAACTGAACTCCTCGAGCATTTCCTTCGTCGTCCTCAGGTAAAGACCTTCGCCGTTTTCAGCATCCTTAAAACCCTTGCCCTTCATGATTATATTCCTGTAAATTGCCGATTCCGGCTCATCATAGTGCGCATCGGTCGTTGCAACTACAGGTTTTCCGAGCTTGTCGGCAAGCGCAACGATTCTCCTGTTTATATTTCGCAGATCTTCTTCTGAATTTACCGTCGCATACCTGTCGTCATTGATCATAAATCTGTCGTTGATCAGCGGCTGGATCTCAAGATAATCGTAAAACGATGCGATTTCTTCGATTTTTTCTTCGGGCAGATTCTCTCTGACCGCTCTGAAAACTTCTCCCGCTTCACATGCAGATCCTATCAGAATACCTTCTCTCAGAGAACTGATGACGCTTTTGGGAAGTCTCGGTTTCCTGTAAAAATACTTTAGATGCGATATGGACACTAACTTGTACAGATTCCGTATCCCCTTCTGCGTACCGGCTATAAATATTATGTGATTCGTCCGCACGGGATCGGCCTTAGTTCCCTTATGATCTATCGTTCCGTCTTTCTTTATTCTGTCTTTGTCGTCGAAGACGTATCCCTCCATACCGAACAGAACTTTGATTCCGTTTTTCTCTCCCTCCTTTGCGGCATCGGGAAATCCCTGCACCACACCGTGATCGGTGATCGCAACGGCGGTATGCCCCCAGCCTGCCGATATCCCGACAAGTTGTGAAACCTCGTTTAAACCGTCCATATCGCTCATCTTTGTATGAGCATGCAGTTCGACCCTCTTCATGCCCTCAAAGTCGTCCTTCCTCTTCGGCAGTTCCTTGACTTCTATCGTCTTGACCATCAGGTTCAGGCAGTGGCTGTACTGATCCCATTCCGTTTCTCCGACCGCTTCGATGTAGTCCCCGACCTTTATCCTGCCCTGAATTTCACTCCAGTAATCGTTTTTTACGAAGAACTTCAACATCAGTGACGTGACTTTGTCCGTAATCAACAGGGTTATTAGTGACTTATCGTTTTTTATGGCTCTTGTGTCGGAGTCGAATATTGTCCCCCCGACCGTAACCTTTCCGGTATCCGCCGCAACGGATGAAAGCGGGGTCAACGTTCCCGCAACCGTCCCGAGGATCTTTGCGCCTCCTCTCCTCGTTTTGAATCCGTTTCCACGTGTCTTATCTTCCTTTGCCGGCGCCGTGGTCTGCGCTCTGCCGTTTTTCTTCGCCGACGCGGGGTTTCTGCATTTTTCATCTTCGCGAAGAGCATGCTCCTCCATCGCCTTTTTTACCTGACCGCATCCCGCTTCGTCGTTGACAAATATAACATCATACTTTTCACCGAAAGCTTCATTTATCTTCAGCGACAGGCGTTTCGATTCGTTCACGTTGAGATACTCCGCCGCCGTCTGTCCGATCGTCGGGACCTTAATGCTCCTATCTTCAACAGAGAGTTTTTCGGGATTTGCCGATTTGATCACGGACGACTCTATTCCCGCAAAAAACCTTGAAAGAATCGCACGCAGAGCCTGCTCTCCGGAAATTATAAAACTGTCCGTGTCGTATTCATAATTTATTTTGATCGTTATCTTGTCCGATATTGCACCCGCAAGTTTTTCCCTGAATTCCCTCTCCACTTCCACGGGCATGACGAAATTAAGAGCCACACGCAAAACCAGTACGGCATCATCTTTTATTATGAACGCCTCCCTGATCCGGCACCTGGCTCTTTCCTCATCCATGCCCTCGATCTTCGACAGATCTACATATTTTTTAAACAAATTTTCCATGTGTTCTCTCTCTGATTACGTTTATCAGCTCGTCCGCCAGTTCATCTTCTCCTACCGTCTTTACGACTTCGCCCTTTGCGAATATGACTCCCTTTCCGTTTCCTCCGCAGCACCCGAAATCGGCTTCCGCCGATTCTCCGGGACCGTTCACCACACATCCCATGACGGCTATCCTGATGCCTCGGGGCAAATCTTTCATGCGGGACAGCCTGCTGTCAACTCTTGCCGCCAGATCTTCCAAGTCGATTCCCGTTCTTCCGCAGGTGGGACACGATATGAGGTCGTACGGACTTTCCCTCATTCCGATACTTTCCAAAAGTTCTATGCCAAAACGAACCTCTTCCACGGGATCCGCGGTCAAAGAAACTCTTATCGTGTCTCCTATGCCGGAAAGCAGCAATGCGCCTATGCCCGCCGCCGATTTGACTTTACCCCTGCGTATCGTTCCGGCTTCCGTTATGCCTATGTGAAACGGGTGTTCAGTCATACCCGCGGCAATCCGGTGAGCGTCAAACGTCATCTTTACGTCAGAGGCTTTCATTGAAATTACAATGTTGTCATAACCCATATCTTCGACGATCCCGACATTTCTGATCGCGCTCTCGGCAAGTCCCCCGGCCGTAACTCCGCCGTTTTTTTTGACTATGTCTTTTTCAAGCGAACCCGAATTGACTCCGACGCGTATCGGTATATTCCGCTCTGCCGCAGCCTCGACGACTTTTTTCATCCTGTCCCGGCTTCCTATGTTCCCGGGATTGATTCTGATTTTGTCGGCACCCGCTTTTATTGCTCCCACGGCAAGTCTGTAATCAAAATGTATGTCCGCGACAAGAGGCATTTCCGTCTGCCTGCGCACCCTCTCAAACACTTCGAGCGCGTCCTTGTCGGGAACAGCCAGTCTGACTATCTCGCATCCCGCTTCCTCAAGTTCGGAAATCTGCCGCAAAATCCCCTTTTCATCGTGAGATTCCACGTTCGACATCGACTGAACCGCAACCGGACTTCCCGCTCCGACAGCAACGTCTTTTATCATAACCTTTTTACTCATAGGGGCACCTCAACAGAGAGTGTGAATCTCAAAAAATCATGCGCGGTATATTTTTTAGAATCGCCCATAACAAAACCTCATCTGAACAGTCTGACCAGATCGTTCCACGTCGCAAAGACCATGAGAGTCAGAAGAAGTATCATCCCCGCGCCGTGAACCATGTTTTCCTGCCTGTCCGTTATAGCCTTTCCGGTGACCATTCTTATTATGACGAAAATTATTCTGCCCCCGTCAAGTGCGGGAAAAGGCAGGAGATTGAAAATTGCAAGGTTCAGGCTTATAAACACGAGCAGATAGAAAAATGGAGTCAGACCCCGGGATGTCGTTTGGTGAACAAGTCCTATCATGCCTACCGGACCGGTAACCTCCTTCACCGCGACCTTGCCCGTAACCAGATCTTTAAGCCCCGCATACATTCGCCCCGTCAGTATCCATGTGCTTTTAGCGCCCCTTGCAACAGATTTAAAGAGATTTTTTTCCACGACTGCGCTGACGCCGATTACGTATCTGCCTTTTTCTTCTTTTGGAGTTACGCTGAAAGTCTTTCTCTCACCTTTTCTTTCGACGGTAAGCTTAAAAGGCTTCTTCTGACCGCGCATCGATTCGTGAAAGTCATACCAGTTACCGATTTTCTTTCCGCCCGCATCGACAATCCTGTCACCGTGCTCGATTCCCGCAGCGGCGGCGGGAGAATCTTTTACGACCTTGTTGATTACGTTCGTCGCTTCGCCCGTTGCGAACATGATTCCCGACATCACCACAACGGCAATCAGTACATTCATGGCTGCTCCCGCAGCCAGAACCAGAATCTTTGCTCCGGGTGATTTTTTATTGAAGGCTCTCTCATCGTCGGAGTCTTTGTCCTCTCCCTCCATTGCGCAGTAGCCGCCTACCGGCAAAAGCCTTACGGAGTATAAGGTCTCCTTGCCCTGCTTCTTCCATATGGCGGGACCCATTCCGAATGCGAACTCATTGACCTTTACGCCCACGGCTCGTGCCATTAGAAAATGACCGAGTTCATGAGGGAATATCAAAAACAAAAATAGTAATATGCCCAATATAACTGTCAACATATGATATACCTCGCCGTTTCCACTCTCGTTACCTTATCCACTTCCACTATGGTTTCCAGATCCGGATCGGCCACGGAATCATGTCTTTCAAGCATGCGTTCAATCCCGTCTTCTATCTGCAGGAATCCGATTTTTCTTTCAAGAAATGCCTGCACCAGGACCTCGTTTGCCGCATTCAGCACAGTGGTGTAGGTTCCTCCGAGCCGGGCTGCCGCGGCGGCAAGCAGTATGCATCTGAAAGTATCAAGGTCGGGTTTCTCGAATGTCATATTCGATGCCCTGTCGAAAAAATCGAGCTGCAGTTCCGGCAGTTTCAATCTTTCCGGATACGCAAGCGCAACGGCGATCGGAACTCTCATGTCAGGAACGCCGAGCTGCGCAATCACCGATGAATCCTCAAATTCCACTCCGGAATGCATTATGCTCTGCGGATGTACCAGAACTTCTATGTCATCGATCCCGACATCGAACATCCACTTGGCTTCTATCATCTCAAGCCCCTTGTTCATCAGTGTCGCAGAATCGATGCTTATCTTTTTTCCCATGCTCCAGTTCGGGTGTTTCAGAGCCTTTTCAGGGGTAATGTGATTAAGCGCTTCTCTCTTGAGTCCCCTGAAAGGTCCCCCGGAGCATGTAAGTAAAATTCTCCTGATTTTCTTTTCCCCGTTACCCTCAAGGCACTGAAAAACAGCACTGTGCTCACTGTCGATCGGAAGAAGGATTCTCTCCCTTTTCTCGAGTTCCCGCATTATTACGTTCCCGCCTGCCACAAGAGTTTCCTTATTCGCCAGCGCCACGTCATTACCTGAGACAATCGCCGCGTACGTGGGCAGAAGTCCGAGCATGCCGGTAAGAGCATTAATTACTATATCGCAGTCAGATGAAGCTGCCTCGATGAGACCGTGCTCACCCCATGAGAATCTGATGTCAGGAAATTCCGCGGACAAGGTCCGCGCATCATCTTGAGATCGACAAACGGCAAGTTTCGGAGCATGCTCGGCGAGCTGCTTCCTGAAGACGGCAAGATTGTTGCCGCACGTCATCGCCGTCACCTCAAAGCGTTCTCTGTTTTTTCCTATAACATCGGTACTTTGGGTGCCGATGGAGCCGGTACTCCCTAAAATGGCAACTTTTTTCATGGCAATATGACTCCTTACCTTACTTTACCTTGAAGTTTTGCAGCACTATGACTATATAGTAATATACGAACGGTGCGGTGAACAGAACGCTGTCGAACCTGTCCATTATCCCGCCGTGACCCGGTATGAGTTTCCCGTAGTTTTTAATTCCCATCTTCCTTTTATAAGCGGACGCCGTGAGATCTCCGCACATGGAAACCGGCGCTCCCAAAAGTCCTATCAACGTACAGTGAATCACTATCTGAGGACAGAAAAAGTATCCGAACAGACCGCATACCAGTCCGCTTCCCGCTATGCCTCCCAGCGCGCCCTCTATGGTTTTCTTGGGACTCAGATTGGGCGCCATCTTGTGTTTCCCCAGAAACACGCCCGTGAAATACGCAAAGATGTCCGCACCGAATGCCGAGAGCAGGACAAGCCATATCAATACGGAATACTCACCTGTCCCGTCAACCAGAACTACGTGATACGAAAAAAAACCGATGTATACGATGCCGACAATGGTTGCCATCGCGTCCATGGGAGTTCTCTTTGTAACGTTAAACATATATACGGATCCAGCCATTATGACAGCTGCAAGCCATGCCATGGCGAACACGTAATTTGCGGCGGGAAAACCGTCCATACCCATCGCGCCGGTTGAATCCAAGACGTTCAGCATATACAGCACCGTTATCGCGACGTATGCGATCGGCTCGGACGGGTTCATCTTCATGGCTCTGAATCCGTTGAAAAATTCATGTATTCCCATAAGCCCTATGAACAGCGCAAGCGCCGCCAGCCAGTAACCGCCCAAATAAACTATGCCTACCAGAGGCACCATGCATAAACCTGATATAATTCGTGTCTTCATACGGTCGTTTCCTTTCATTCACGCGGTCATTTCCTGCCTCCGAATCGTCTGTCCCTGCCCCGAAACGTTTCCAGTATACCTTCAAATTCCTCCGGCGTAAAATCCGGCCACAGGGTTTTTGTAAACACAAATTCGCTGTACGCGCACTGCCACAGAAGAAAATTGGAAAGCCTTTCCTCTCCGCTCGTCCTTATTATCAAATCCGGATCGGGAATGTTCCCGGTCTCATCTCCCGTATACAGATACCTTCCGAGGAGTTCTTCATCAACGGGTTTTTCAAGCTTTCCCGTCCGCACATCGTCTATTATCCTGTTGACTGCCCTCAGTATCTCACGTCTGCTGCCGTAATTAAGGGCGATGTTAAACTGAAGTCCCGTGTTTTTCGCTGTTCCGGCAATGGTTTTTTCGAGACTCTTTTTTGCGGTCTCGGGTATGCTCCCGTAATCGCCGAGAGCCATAACTTTCACATTTTTTTCGTTAAGTTCATCGAAGTCGAGTTTTACAAACTTGACAAGCAGCTTAAAAATACCGGAAACCTCCTCCCGGGAGCGTTTCCAGTTTTCCGTTGAAAATGCGTAGACCGTCAGATGTTTTATGCCGAGGTCGGAGGCCCTTCTCACTATTTCCTTCATTGCCCGCATCCCCGCATTGTGTCCCGCAAGTCTGCCGACATTGTTTTTCTTCGCCCATCTGCCGTTGCCGTCCATAATAATCGCAACGTGTTCGGGCACTGTCCTGAAATCCGGCATCTCGGCTCTACACTTCCATGATTTCCTTGTCTTTTGCGGCAATCATGTCATCAATTTCCTTAACTGCCTTATCGACTTTCTTCTGAACATCGTCGAGTTCGTCTTTGAGATCATCCTCCGTGATTTCTCCCGCTTTCTGCTGTTTCTTGAGAGAATCGTTTGCATCTCTTCTGAGATTACGCACAGCGATCTTGGCATCCTCTCCCATTTTTTTTGTCGTCTTTGTAAGTTCTTTTCTTCTCTCCTCAGTCAGCTGCGGAATCTCCATCCTTATGTTTTTTCCGTCATTGTTCGGTACGATCCCTATGTTTGCCGCATTGATCGCATGCTCTATATCCACAAGTGACTTCGGATCGAAAGGTGTTACAAGAAGCGACCTCGGATCGGGCACGCTTATGTTCGACAGATTTTTGAGCGGCGTCGGTGTCCCGTAATAATCGACCACTATCTTGTCGAGCAGCGTCGGATTCGCTCTTCCCGCTCTTACAGTATTCAGTTCTTCCTTTAAGATCGACTTCGTCTTTTCAATCCTTTCCTGCATATTGCTCTCACTCATTTTTCTACCTCCGTTATTCAATCAAAGTCCCGATTTTTTCTCCGCATACCGCGCGAACCATGCTTTCCTCTTCAGAAAGACCGAAAACCTGTATCTTCATGTTATTTTCCATGCAAATCGTCGCAGCGGTAAGATCCATGACTTTCAAATTCCTGTCGATAACTTCCCTCATGGACAGCCTGTCGAACTTCTTCGCATCGGGATCTTCCTTGGGATCTCCGGAATAGACCGCATCGATGTTCTTCGCCAGCAAAATGATGTCCGCCTGTATGTTCACGGCTCTCAGAGCCGCAGCCGTGTCCGTCGAGAAATGCGGTTCTCCGATTCCTCCGCCGAAGATCACGACCTCTCCGCGTTTCAGTTCTTTCAACGCTCTTCTCCAGATGTAAGGTTCGGCGATCTTTCTCATCTCTATGGAAGTTTGAACCCTTGCGGCAACTCCCTGCGCAAGGAGCGCATCCTGGAGCGCAAGAGAATTCATCACGGTCGCAAGCATACCTATGTAGTCCGCGGTCTCTCTGTTCATGTCCTGACTGCTTCTGCCTCTCCAGAAATTTCCGCCTCCCACGACCACGGCAACTTCAACGCCCAACTCGATAAGTTCACGAATTTCTTTTGCGACTTTGCCGGTCATCTTCTCATTGATACCGGTTTTCGTATCTCCCGCCAATGCCTCGCCGCTGATCTTGAGTAATACTCTTTTATACCTTGCTTCCATCGGATTCCTTTCTTTCTCTCGGAACAAATTCTGTCAGAATCAGTATAGCACAAAACAGGACTCATTTGCCGATCAAAATCAAATTTTATCTGTTGGAGTATTCTACCGCCGCGACGGCTGCAACGGCCGCGTCTCCCGCCGCCGTAATCAGCTGACGCACTTTCTTTTTTCTGCAGTCTCCGGCCGCAAAGACGCCTTCGACGCTTGTCAGGCAGTCTTCTCCGGCTTCGACAAATCCCTGCGGGTCGAGCTTTATGAGTTTTTCAAACGCTTTATTGTCCGGCACATGCCCCACTGCCACAAATACTCCGCTTACGTCGAGCGTCCTTTCCTTTCCGTCGGCATTGTTAAGAACTTTGAGACCTTCTACAGCAAAATCCCCCTTAACTTCAACCGGCCTGCTGTTGAGGACAAACTCCACATTGTCTTTTTCTTTCAGCCTCTCCACCGTTAACCGTTCACCGCGGAACTCATCGCGTCTGTGTACCAGATAAACCTTGTTCGCTATTCCCGACATAACTTCCGCATCCTCGAGCGCGGTGTTTCCGCCGCCCACGATGGCAATATCCTTGCCTTTGAAGAAGTTTCCGTCACAAGTCGCGCAATATGACACTCCTGAGCCAACAAGCTTTTCTTCTCCGTCAATACCGAGTTTTCTGCTCTTTACACCTGTCGCCACTATCACCGATCTCGCTTCATAAGTCGCCGCTCCCGTGGTCACCGAAAAACGGTCGCCGCTTTTCCTGACCTCCGTCACTCTTTCCACCTTAAATTCCGCGCCCAGATCCTCTGCCTGTTCGTGAAGCCCGTCCGCAAACTCGGGACCCGAAACATTCTTTATCCCCGGATAATTCTCAATGCAGGGCGTCAAAACAATCTGCCCTCCGAAGCCCGCTTCATCGAGCACCAACGTCTTTTTCCCGGCTCTCTGCACGTATATCGCCGCAGTCATACCCGCGGTTCCCGAGCCTATAATCACAACATCATACATATTTTTCACCTCTTTCCTGTCGTCATCCTGTTTTACACATTACTCGACATCCTACTTTATACATCTCTATACATTACTTGTTATCCGACTTTATACATCACTTGTTATCTGACTTTATACGTAATCCAATGTTATCCGTTTATTCAATGACGGACGTATAATCCTCGATTACTTGACGTATTTTACAGCGTTCTGTATTTTAAGTCACTCTCTTCGCTTTCCTCAAAAATGTGACATATCCTCTCTTTGTTTCATATACGTCGGCCTTGCTCGTGGCTTCCCACGGAGCATGCATGTTCAGCACGGCAACTCCGCTGTCAATGACATTCATCCCGTACAGAGCGAGAATATATGCAATCGTTCCGCCGCCTCCAAGATCGACCCTTCCAAGTTCCGCGGTCTGGAAATTCACATCGTCCTCATCCAGAATCGCTCTGAGGTGAGCCAGATATTCGGCATTTGCGTCATTTGATCCCGCCTTTCCTCTCGCTCCGGTAAACTTGTTGAACACCATCCCGTTGCCGAGATATGCGACATTTTTACTGTCAAAACTGCTCTTGTACGTAGGGTCGTAAGCACTGCTGACATCGGAGGAAAGCATAGTGCTTGCGGCAAGCGCACGTTTCAAAATCAGGTCACTGTAATCACCGGAAAGGGCGATGATTTCCGCCAGAACATTCTCAAAGAATCTTGACTGCATGCCGGTGGCGCCCACGCTACCGATTTCCTCTTTATCGACAAGTATGCAGCATGCCGTGCGCGACACATCGGGCACTTCCAGCATAGCCTTGTATGAAGTGTAGGCGCAGACTCTGTCGTCCTGTCCGTATGAGAGTATCATACTTCTGTCAAGTCCCGCCTCTCTTGCGGGACCTGCCGGTACCACTTCAAGTTCGGCGGACACAAAATCTTCCTCCCCGATACCGTATCTTTCTTTCAGGATTTTCAGCACTCCTTCTTTTACGGGATTTTTTTTGTCGCATTCTTCATCGCCGTCTCCCGCGGAGCGAGTAGCGTTCCCGCCCGCGCCTTCTTTGCTCTTGTCTTTCTCACAAGTTTCAAATTTGAGAGGTCTGTTCCCCACCATTATGTCAAGAGCCTCGCCTTCTATAACCTTGGAGGCTCTCTTTTCCATCTGCTCCTGAGCAAGGTGGATCAGAAGATCGGACACAAAGAAAACAGGATCCGTCTCTTTTTCACCTATGGCTATTTCCACACACGTTCCGTCTTTTTTTGCCACCACGCCGTGCAACGCAAGCGGCAGAGCCACCCACTGATATTTTTTTATTCCGCCGTAGTAATGTGTGTCCAGATATGCAAACCCGCCATCTTCGTAAAGCGGATTCTGTTTTACATCCATGCGCGGGGAATCTATGTGAGCTCCGAGTATGTTGATCCCGTTTTCAAGAGGCTCTTCGCCTATATTGAACATAACGATCGCCTTATTCATGTTGACCGCATATACCTTGTCACCGGCTTTCAGGCGGTTTCCCGCGGCGATCTTCTCCCCGATCGGCACATACCCTTCTTCCTCTATATCGGAAACTATGCGCCTGACACACTCCCTTTCCGTCTTGCAGTTACTTAAAAAATCAATATATCCTCTGCAAAAGTCGTTGCAGTACCGAAGCCTTCTCTCATCATATTTATCCCATGTGTTTGTGTTTTGCATTATTCAAATTCCTCCTTATATCCTTTTCGGCATTCCTGACATCTTCCACAAATTCGCGTGAGGAAATCCTGAGCGCGCCGTGTCCCATGATCATAAGCTGTTCCATTCCGTCTGAGGTGACTACCCTGACGCGGTTCTTTCCCGCCATACCGTGAGTCACTTTTTCTATATACATATCCGCGGTTTCCGCCTCTTCGGTATATACCACCTCGATCGGGTCGCTACTCTCTTTGGAACCGGTTCCGCCTTTCACGTTGTATGCATCAAATACCAGTATTACGTGTTCGCCGGTGTATCCCGCATAATTGCGAAGAATTTCGATCAATCTTTCCCTTGCGGCTTCAAAGTCTGATTCCGACAATTTCCTGAGTTCATCCCACTCGTAAATCAGATTGTATCCATCTATGAAAAGATATTTTTCATCGCTCTGAGTCGACTTATTTATTTCTACCCTGTAGTTAATTTCTTCAAACCCCGTTTTTCGCGGCGGCTTCCTCTTGTTCAAATTCCGCCGTTCTTCTCTCTTTCTGTCCACAGGGCCGTAGGTCTTTTCAAAAATCTTTTTCAGCGTCTCTTCACTTACGTTTTCATCACCTTTTCTCTTTGTATCCCCATCCGCATATCTTGAGTTTAGATTCAGTCTTTCTCTATCACAGGAGGCCGTCATTAAATATTCCGATACGTCACCTCCCGCGCGCTCCACCTCATCTTCGTTGTGACAAATGTCGTATCCTGACGGAAAAAGCGTAATACGTCCGCGTCCGGAAGTATATGAGTTGACCCTGTTTATGTAATCTTTTATTTCAGCAACCGGCGCTTTCCCCTTTATTGCCGACATTTTCTCCGAGGTCTCAGGCTCCTCCGCATGACCGCTCATCTTTGCAATGTCGCTCAGCGCCCTGCCCATGTGCTCCTGCGGTACTTCCAGATGAAATTCAAAAAACGGTTCCAGAAGAACTCCTTCAATCTGTGCCAGTCCCTGCCTCAGTGCCTGCAAAGTCGCCTCTCTGAGTTCTCCCGACTCCACACACGTTCCTCCCGAAGCGGCGGCGACCAGAGTGACTTTTACATCGGTGACGGGATATCCGTAGTGCACCCCGCGGTGCACATCTTCTTCCAGATAAGAAAGGATCAGGTTCTGATGATTTCTGCTGAGTTCCGCTTCATCGCAAACACTGAAAAACGAGTTACCGTTTCCGCGAGGTGCAGGTTCCACGAGCAGATGAACTTCCGCAAAATTCTTCCGCGATCCCACGCATCCTATTCCCTCGACCGCGCCCATGTCACGGGGAACCGTTTCTCTGTAAAGAATCTTCCCCTCGCTGAACTCAACCTGATATCCGAACCTCTCCTTCACGATGGTTTTCAGGATTTCCATCTGTATACGACCTGTCATCCTCAGTCCTATCGAAGATGTTTTTTTATTCCACTCCACGTTCAGTTCCGGATGCTCTTCCG
>CP016202.1:614814-630407 GCA_003433295.1 Eubacterium minutum ATCC 700079
TCCGACACTTTCATAAAATCCGTCAGCGCCGCATTTATCCCGACTTCTTCCGGCAGTATAACATCGTAAAGCAGGTAGGATTCCGACTTCTTTTCGGCAACGTTTTTTTCAAACCCGAGTCCCTGTCCCGCAAAACTGTTTTCAAGCCCCGTAACGGCACAAAGATCTCCCGCCGAAACCCCGTCCGCGTTTACATATCTTTCGCCTTGATACATCCTTATGCCGCTTACCTTTTCATCGCCTATCTTTCCCCTGACGCTAAGCTGCCCGCCGGTAATCTTCATAAACGTCAGACGTTGTCCCTTTTCATCCCTTGCGATCTTGAAAATGCGCGCTCCAAAGCCTTCTTTGCGGTCCGGCATGTCGATGTAAACACCGATTCCGTTTAAAAGTTCTTCAACTCCCTCCGTCTCAAGAGCCGTGCCGAAATAGCACGGGAATATCTCTCTTGCGACTACCGCCCGGGCAATGTCGTCATCTTCGATCACTTCCTTTTCAAGCATTGCTTCCGTCAGTTTTTCACTTGCCAAACTGAGATCGTCGAAGAAATTTTTTCCGTCGCCAAAATCAACACATCCATTACCGAAGTTTTCCCTCAGAATATGCATGAGATCTTCCCTTTTTCTGAAAGATAGATCCATCTTGTTTATGAATATGACCGTCGGTATCTCATGTTTTTCAAGCAGTTTCCTCAAAGCATACGTGTTGGCGCCAATCCCTTCGTTTGCGCTTATCACAAGAATCGCGCAGTCAAGCGCCGGGAGAGTTCTCTCCATCTCGGCGGCAAGCTCGGCATGTCCCGGAGTGTCGATCAAATATATTTTCGTATCTTTCCATACGAAATTTGTTTGCTTTGAAAATATGGTTATTCCTCTGCTTCTCTCCAGAGGATTGGCATCAAGAAAAGAGTTTCCCTTGTCCACTCTGCCCGGCGTGCTTATCTTTCCCGCTTTATACAGCAGAGCTTCTGAAAGCGTAGTCTTTCCTGCGTCCACATTTGCCAGAATTCCCAAAGTGATCTTTTTCATCATACGCTTCCTCCCGCCGTCGTACGGCAAGTCCGGCATTTCATGCCTCCGGATCTTCTACCTTTCATTCTATGGTGCCTCCTCCGACGACAGTATCACCGTCGTACAGAACCACCGCCTGTCCGGGCGTTACGGCTCTCTGCGGCTCATCAAATTCAAGGTGGATTCTCCTCTTTCCCGCGGCTCTGACAGTCGCCGGCTGCTCCTGCTGGCTGTACCTGATCTTCGCCTTGACTCTCAACTCTTTCGGAGGCGCTTCATACGCAATCCAGTTAAAATCCACCGCATCAAGTTCTCTCGCAAACAGGTCCGAATTTCTACCCAGCACCACCGTGTTATTTTTGACATCTTTTTTAAGCACGTACATGGGTTCGGGCAAAGCAAGACCGAGACCTTTTCTCTGACCTACGGTATACCTTATTATGCCCTTATGCTCGCCCAATACGTTCCCCGAGGTATCGACGAAATATCCGGTTTCGTATTCTTTGCCCGCAAGTCTCTTTATCGCTCCCGCATAGTCACCGTCGGGAACAAAACATATGTCCTGACTCTCGCGTTTCTTCGCATTTATAAAGCCTTTTTCCTCGGCTATCTTCCTCGTCCGACTTTTTTCCATCGTTCCGAGCGGAAACATCGTATGCGCAAGTTGCTCCTGCGAAAGCGAATAGAGTACATAACTCTGATCTTTGCTCCTGTCGGCGGCTTTCTTGAGCAGCCATCTTCCGCTGTTTCCGTCTTTCCCGATAATCGCGTAGTGTCCGGTAACGATGTAGTCACACCCGAGAAGTTTACCCTTTTCGTAGAGTCCTTCAAATTTAAGATATCTGTTGCAGTCTATGCACGGATTGGGAGTTTCTCCTTCCTCGTAGGAGCGAATAAATTTTTCTATCACATTCTCTCTGAAGTTGCCCCTGAAATCCAATACATAATGCTTTATCCCGATTTTATTGCACACCAGACGGGCATCTTCGGAATCATCGAGGGAGCAACAGGAACGCTCCGGGTGAAGTCCGGCCTCTTCATTGTCGAACAGCCTCATCGTTGCGCCGATGCATTCAAACCCGTTTTCTTTTGTAATGTATGCGGCGACACTCGAATCCACGCCGCCGCTCATCGCAATCAAAGCTTTTTTCAATTAAATCCCTCTCTTTCCGTAGCCCTTGTGTTTCTCGGCACCGCAGGTCGTCGATTCGTGGACACGGTCATATTAGCGAACACGGTCATATTCGTGGGTACGGTCATATTAGTGAACACGGTCATATTCGTGGGTACGGTTATATTCGTGAGCGCAGGCATATTCGTGGGCACGTGCATATTCCGTAAGCACATGTATAGAATAGTCGTTGCATACGCTCCACGCCCGGGTATAAACGGATACCAGAGGACGGGAACAGTTTATATAACACCCGTCATTTGACGAGTTCCGCAATCATCCTGTTATACGGCAATCCAACCACATTCTCATAGTCGCCGCGAAATTCGGAGATATACTTACGAAAGCCGCCTTGTATAGCGTAAGATCCCGCCTTGTCAAAAGGTTCACCCGTGGCTATATATTCATTTATTTCCTCATCGGAGTAATCCCTGCAGACAATTTCCGTTATTTCCACAAAAGACTTCACATCGTCAAGTCGCGGCGATCCGTCCTTTATCTCGATAAGCGTTACGCCGCTCGCCACGCAGTGTTTAGATGCTCTGAGCGAAGACAACATCCTGAAAGCATCTTCTGCATCTTTCGGCTTTCCCATTATTTCATCCTTATAGACGACGGTATCCGCAGCGATAATCAGCGACAGGCCTTTCATTTCCTCAATATCCGGGCGGGTGGCGGCAGCCAACGCTTTTTTGTAAGACAGCATCTTGACCGCGTCCACAAAAGATATTCCGGGCGGAAGCGATTCATCGACATCACCCGGCATGATCAGTGCCTTTACTCCGTGTTCATACAGTATCTCCGACCTGCGCGGTGACTTTGACGCAAGTATGACATTATTGTACTTTGCAAGCGCATGATCCGACGGATTATTTGCCATTCTTGATCCTTTCAAACAGATTTCTGACCGGCGACATGTTGATCACAACAATCGTTATTGCGGTCTCGACGCCTATATATGTGATATTGTACCACAGTGACCATGTCACCGCATTAAATCCTTTCGGTGCATAAGCTCCAAAAAAGATGATGCCTGATGCGACAGCGCACAGATATCTTGCAAATACGCCCACAAGATACACCTTGGTAAGACCGTATCTGCCATTTCTCAATGCTCCGCCAACACCAAGTGCTCCGAACGCAATCGGATAATCGAGAAGCAGTTGTACAGGATGAATGACATACGGTCCGAAGATGAGGTTTACGAGTCCCAGTGCAACTCCCGCCGCAACTCCGCGTTTCGTACCATAAAGATATGTCACTATTGTAACCGGCAGCAGTGACAAAAGTGTGACGGAACCGCCCTGAGGCATGGTAAATATCTTGACATTGGAAAGCAGCATCGCCATCGCAATCAAAAGCGCGGAAACCGTCATCGCTTTGATATCCGCTTTTTTGTCATTCTCCCTGTTCCTTCCGGCAATTGTGATCAGCGCAAGCAGCGCGATAACGCCAAGCACTGTCACAATCTGACCTGTTCTTGATTCAACCAATCCTTGTAAATTCATAAAAAAACCTCCTAATTCATCAGGAGGGGGTGCCGTTATACAGCTATTAAGCTTCCCGTCGCAGCATTATCTGCCCGGTAGAAGGGTCTCGCCTCATGCGTAGCGCCTGTAAGCAGTTCTAATTACTTACCGCAGTTCTAAACAGAATATCCGTGCGTTTAAAGATTTAAACGCACATACATCCGTTTCACGTCCATGAAGCAACTCTCAGCCATCGCTCCCCCAGCAATATTTATCACGCCAATTCTACATCGAAATACGCATAAATGCAAGTTTGGGGTGCGGACGGTGTCAAGTTTTGTGGGGTTTTTCTCCGGCGTTATACATGAACGGATTTCAGATTTCTTTGCAAAATGCGGACATGGGCATCAGGCAAGTCCTCGTCGCAGGCAATCGCACGCCTCACTTGCGATTCCTGTTTTTCTAAATTATTTTGTAAAAAATTTCCTGTATAGCGCGTATATAAACGTTATAACGAGCGCTACTATCGTTGAGCAAACAATTAGCATAAATATATTATGAAAATGTACCGGTAAAGTCAGGTGGATTCCGAAAAATATTATGCTGGTAAAAAGGATTAAAAAAACAATTTTAAATATGGTTTCATGATAACACTCCTCGATTGAAAACAGCGTCAAAAAAATCAAAATAACAACCGCCGCTTTTCTTTTAATAAAACATTTGTAAATACCTCCTTCGGATTTGTGACACAAGTGCTTAATTGTACTGCTTCAATTTAACTATAAAGCTTTTTTAAAGTTAGTATAGAAACTATTCGGTGCAAAAAGAATAAGCAACTATTGGTTGCTCGTTGTTTTTGTTTTATAATAATGCACAGAGCGCAATTGGAGGAATTTAGATGAGCGTACATCAAAATTTAAAAAGAAGAAGGAAAGAACATAGATTGACTCAAGAAGAAGTCGCAAGCAAACTGGGGATTTCACGACAATCTATTTCTAAATGGGAAAACGGGAACAGTTATCCGGATATTGATAATTTGATTTTATTAAGCGAACTTTATGGAGTTAGTGTCGATAATTTATTACACGGCAATAATATAAACGCCAAAAAATCAAAAAACAATTTTCCTGTTCTTTTAATTGTTTCTGTTATAGCAACAATACTTCCTCCGCTTGGAGGGATCATATCAGTAATTATTTTTAAAAAAATAAACAATATAAAAGTAAAGCATAAAAAAATAATAGTTTTTCTTTGCAAAATAAGCGTTTTTCTGTCCGTTATTACAGGGATTATTGGTATTAATTTTCTATTGTACTGGCACAACTGAGGAGGTTTTTAGGGATATCACGTCAAAAAGGTCTTGTATCGTTGGGTTTTAGAAAATAAACGGGACAAAGACACCAAAAAAATGTCGCAAGAACAGTTATTACCGGAGAGCGTCCAAACAATCCATCGGCGTTGACGATGTCGGGGTTTATCGCCTTTCCATGTTTCATTTTGTTTTTTAGACGTATAAACATACTAACGACTTTTTTACTGAAACCATGAAATGAAAGAAAGGACAGTCAATATGGCCATTTATGAATCAATAGACCAACTCATAGGAAAAACACCACTTCTGAAGCTTACAAGCACTGAGAAAAAACTCGGTCTGAATGCCCATATCGTAGCAAAACTCGAGTATTTCAACCCTGCGGGTTCGGTAAAAGATCGCATCGCCAAGGCCATGTTTGATGATGCGGAAGAAAGCGGAAAACTGAATAAGAATTCGGTTATAATCGAAGCAACTTCAGGAAATACGGGAATCGGACTCGCCTCAGTCGGAACCGCCAGAGGTTACAGGGTCATCATCGTTATGCCTGAAACCATGTCAATCGAACGGCGTAATCTCATAAAATCTTATGGCGCGGAACTCGTTCTGACAGAGGCAAGCAAGGGAATGAAAGGAGCCATCCAAAAGGCGGAAGACCTCGCCAAAGCCATTGAAAACAGTTTCATCCCGGGGCAATTCCTAAATCCCGCAAATCCGAAGACGCATTACCTGACCACAGGTCCCGAAATCTTTGAAGACACCGACGGAAAGGTGGATTACTTCGTCTCCGGGGTCGGCACCGGAGGGACGATCTCAGGCACCGGAAAATACTTAAAGGAAAAAAATCCCGACGTAAAGGTTGTGGCGGTCGAGCCTGCCGATTCCCCGGTCCTGTCGGGCGGCGAACCGGGTCCCCATAAGATTCAGGGGATCGGTGCGGGATTTGTCCCGGATACGCTTGACACCGATATCTATGATGAAATTATCACGGTGTCGAACGACGACGCCTTTGAATACGGAAAAATGATAGGTAAGAACGAGGGATTTCTTGCGGGGATTTCTTCCGGCGCCGCGCTCAAGGCCGCGGTAGAAATTGCCGAGCGACCTGAAGCCAAGGGGAAAAACATAGTGGTGTTGCTCCCGGACACGGGCGAAAGATACTTGTCTACGCCGCTTTTTGAGGAGTAACTTTAAACGGACACTCCACCCGCCAGTCTTTCCGCAGGAACAGTTTTCTGCGACTATGACTCGATCCGCGGGTGGAGTGTCCGTTTAAGATGAACCCGATCGTCAAACTATTTGATCACCTCTCAAACCGGCGTATTACATTTATTTCACATACTGAACATCGAGATATTTACACATCCCTTCGGCCAAAGCTTCGCCGTATCGTCCCGAAGATTTAAGATATGTCAGATCCTTTTTTATATTACCCGTTTCAAATATGCACGACGGCGCCGACGGCGCATTCAGCTCGTAAAGATCTGTTCGCCTGCGAAGCCCTCTGGTGCTCATGCCCATATTATACAAAACGGATTCATTCATGTTGCCCGCCAGTACCTTGCCTTTTGCGCTCAGATACAGCGGTATGGTACCTTTCGGAGCCTTATCGTAGTCACAGTGAATACTCGTATAAACACTTATCTTCTTCTTGTTCGCCCAGCTTACGCATGCGACCATGTTTCTGTTATTCCCCTCATCCGCATCAGTATATACATACACACCGGAGCGTCTCAAGGCCTCAACCATAGACTTTGTGATCGGCAGCATCAGACCGGCTTCGGTGTAACCGCCGTATGTGCAGCCCGTGTCCCATGAACCCAGCAATGTTGTTCCGTGACCGCACGCTATAAAAACTCTGGTAACCGTTTTCCATGTGTAAACTTCAGTGTACTTGCTGAACTCGTCCACATCCGAATTCTTAGCGCGTATCATATAGTAAGCGTTCTTTCCGGAATCGGCATAGTCATCATACGTCAGTACATCTCCGCTGACAGTCTTGATTTTCGTGAATTCATCGGACATGTAATATTTCCTGTATATCCTGTATTCCGTGGCATCTTCAATCGGCTTCCATTCGAGTCTCGTCTGAGATCCGACAGTGCTGATTTTAAGTTCGGATACCTGTTCCTCAAAAGGTTTCTTGTACGTACGCACGGAAAGTACCGGCGAGTATTTCCTGGATTTCATCACTCTCACCTTATAGAAATAGTATGTTTCTTCCGTAAGGTTTTTGTCACTGTAAGTCCTCTTTTTAGTGCCTTTGAATCCGGCAATCTTCTTATACTTGCCTTTCTTGGAATCTGAACGGTACAGATAATATCCTTTCGCGCTTTTGACCTTATTCCACTTCAGCGTTACGGATTCATGAGTCCTTCCGGATACAAAAAAACTCTTCACAGTCTGATACCTCAGCCTGCGCTTACGCATTTTCTTTGCCCGGGAGGCGCGTCTTTTCCTGCTTAAAACAGCATACCTGCTTTTCTTTAAGACGACCTTTTTCTTACCTCTCAAAGCCGGTTTTTTACTCTTGCCCGAGAAAGTTTTCTTACTCCCGGTCAGCACGGCGTTCTTATCTTTCTTCGTAACGGTTTTTTTACTGTCCGCCGGTACAGCTTTACTGTTCCCTCGCGTTCCGGCATGTTTGTTTTTAGCCACTGCAAAGGACGGCGTCAGCGCCAGTATTAAGCAACATATAAACACAAGTGACGTAAAACTCTTTTTAATGTTCATGGTAACTCCCTTATCCATCTCAGTATTTTTTTCAAACACATAAAATCAACGTTAGCTTTTGAAGCTTTGAGTTATCTGTATTTGTCCACTATACTAACACAGTTTATTGTAAACCGAAACCCCTTTGAGCAAAAGTTCACGTAAAGAATTGTAAGTAACCGTTCAGTCAAAAAGATAATATAACATATGTCTTGACGACTAAGAAAATAGCGGATATTATTTGTATGGCACTACATACAAAATAGTTTGATGAACTGCACCAAAGGGTAGGTGAAAAATGAAGAAAAAGGATTTCATGTCGGTTTATCCGGCATAGTGGGTATAACCATGGGACTGCTTGCCGGCATGGTGGTGATTGTGACGAGCGCCCTGGTATCGTTTTGGGAACCGGATGAACCTGCTTGAACTTGGAAATTGACTGCTCTTTTCTTACTCTGGGCCGTTGCTGTGTGGGTGAAAATCATATACAAATTCAAAAGAGACAAGGATGGGCGGCAAGAAAATAATGGGATGTTAAAAGTTTTACTTTTCTCCATTATTGCCGCGTTCGTGGTCGCAGCAGTTACGATGTTGTCGATACATCTTCCTGATCCCGTCAAATTGGGAGTGCGCATTGGAGCGTTTACCGCATGGCCCGTGTTGACGTGGGCAAATTTATACGCTTACAGGCGGGAAAAGCGGTAAAATAGCAATTGCCTAGTATAAATCAATAAAGCAGTACTCTACGGTTAAATGCTTATAAGTTAGACGGGTTTGAAAACGCAGATATGCTTTTCAAACCCGTTTCTTTTATGGAATCTCTTCCCGCACATGTAGCAAAAATCATGTTGCACTAAAACTTGTTTTAAAGTATAATTCTCCACGATAAAAATCACCGTGCCCGGAGCCTACATGCATCTATCATCGTGCCGACACATCTGTTTATGATTGCAAATTCCCGAGTGTCGAAGGAACGGATGCGGCGCACTTAAGCGGTGAGGTTAATATTACCGCAGTAAATATTATAAGGAGGCAGATAACGTATGAACAATTCAAAAATAGTCCAAGTCCAGCAAAGAGTCCCTCTCAGTCGGGGAATCCCCCTGAGTATACAACACACATTTGCCATGTTTTCGGCATCGGTGCTGGTACCTTACCTACTCGGGATAAGTCCTGCCATAGCTCTGCTAATGAACGGAGTCGGCACACTTATCTTTATTTTTGTCACAAAAGGAAAGTCCCCCGCTTATCTGGGGTCGAGTTTCGCCTTTATCTCTCCGGCTCTGCTGGTAATAAACAACCCGAATCTCGGTTATCAATATGCACTCGGCGGGTTCGTCGTCACCGGCTTTATTTTCATGACGGTCGCCGTGATAGTTAAATTTGCGGGCGTGAAGTGGATAGACACGGTCCTCCCTCCCGCAGCCATGGGACCTGTGGTCGCCCTCATCGGTCTTGAACTTGCCGGTAATGCGGCGCAGAACGGCGGCATCATACTGACTGAAACTTATAAATCCATAAACTCAAAATTTGTGATCGCTTTCATCGTCACACTGCTCGTGGCGATCTTCGGGCAGGTTCTGTTCAGGGGTTTCGCTTCGGCAATAGCAATACTTATTTCAATAATCACCGGTTACGCGGTTGCCCTCGGACTGGGGATCGTCGATTTTGAAACGGTGCATCAGGCTTCTTGGCTCGCCATGCCGAACTTTCTCACGCCAAAGTTCAATATAGAAGCCATTTTGATTATAATACCGGCCTCTCTTGTCGTAATTTCAGAACACATAGGACATCAGGTCGTTACTTCTGAAATCGTCGGAAGTAATCTCCTTGAGGATCCGGGGCTGCATCGCTCACTTTTTTCGGATGGAATATCGACATCTCTGTCCGGATTCTGCGGTTCGGTTCCGACCACCACGTACGGTGAAAACATAGGCGTTATGGCTATCACAAAGGTTTATAGCGTCTGGGTTATAGGCGGAGCGGCACTCTTTTCAATTCTGCTCTCGTTCGTAGGCAAGGCCTCAGGGCTGATTCAGTCCATACCCGCCCCCGTTATGGGAGGTGTGAGTTTCCTGCTTTACGGAATGATTGCGGCATCAGGTATAAGACTCATGGTGGATGAAAAAGTCGATTACTCCAAATCCAGAAACCTTGCCATGACGTCTCTCATCTTTATCGTCGGGCTTTCCGGCGCATACATAAAGATCGGTTCGGTGGAGCTGAAAGGAATGTGCCTGGCAACCATCGTAGGGATAATAATGGGATTGATCTTCTACATACTCGACAAAATACACATAACAAACGATCATTCATAAATGTCACTTGGGCTTAGCCGCCGCGCTCGGTAAGATGGATATATCAGCCTTTTGCGTCAATCCAGATTTTCTACATATTCTTCCAAACAGATACCCTGCCTGTGTATCTGCGCCGCGGCACTTTTTCCGACATATCGAAAGTGCCACGGCTCGTACTTTACTCCGGTTATGGAAACCTTGTTCGGTGGATACCTTAAAATAAATCCGTATTTGTATGAGTTGTTCGCAAGCCATGAATATAAAGGACCCGACGGCGTAGAAATCTGTGAGTTTATGTCCACCGCAATCCCAAGCTGATGCTCACTGGTGCCGGGTAGCGCAACCCACTTGCGAGCCAGCTTTTTGGCCTCTCCTTCGGACTTCCCTTCTTCGATAAAGCTCTCGATTTTTTCTTCCATCATATCTTCCTGCTCTTCCTCACTTCGGTACCCTTCAGCAACGTGAAGATTGATTCCCGAAGCCCTTGCCGCATCGAACATTTCCTGTAACTTCGGATATATCCTTGCGTCAACTTTCTTGCCGTTGGACAGAGTCAGCAGTTTCACCTTATAGTCCTTTGGTATATAGTTGTCTTTATTGACCAATATCAATTTCCAGCCATGTTCCATATCCGCATAGTGCTTCCACGGTAAATACTGTCTTGCAATCACTGCGCCCGCAATCAGTACAACAATCAGCAACAGCACCTTGAAAAATCCAATTCCTTTTTTCTTTCTTCTCACCCGCATCTTTCCATCCTTCAATCATTCACAACAGTATTTTTGTAGCACCTGTATGCTACCGGAACAAGCAGTATCGCTATAGCGGAATATGTCAGCAATATAAACGGAATCTGGCGGAAAACGACTCCGGCGATCTGATAGATATACGGGATTTTTGCACAATTTATAATGTTGTTAAGTTGATCCGGCGTAAGAGTAAAAAATCTCTTAAAAGGTAACGCTCTTCCAACAAACGGAGAAACACAGAATAAAACAAATGGTACAACGACTGCGATCGTCGTCAATCGTGTCTTAACTGCAATAAGCATAGCTACCGATGCGGAAAGCAAACTTGCAACGTATCCGCTGATTACTATGATTCCATACATTTGACTGTGTGAAACAGGATACAGCGAATACGGTTGAACTAATTGATACGAAGCTGAAGCTCCACTGGTTCCGACAACTCCGAAATAAACCAGCGAAAGCAACCCTATAGCGCTCCAATAAACCAATGTGGCAGCAGTAATAGCCGCAACAATTTTTTTTCGAATCGCTTTACTCCTTCCATATTGCGATGAAAAATAAATCGAATCGGCTTTATATCTGAATTCTTCTGCAAAAATGCCCGCTGTAATAAAAGCAATTACGACAACTAATATCAAGGCTAAAGTTGTTGCATATAAAAGCATGGTATCCCATGAATCATATGCTTCATAGTAAAAAGGTATTTTAATTCTTCCATATTGACGCGTCAAAAATTTGCGTTGTGCATCCGTCTTTCCATATTCTTTGATTGTCCTTTCTAAATTCTTAAGATAAATTTTATAGATCGACATTATACGGGATGCTTTTTCATCAGTTATAGAATTAGTAGCCTTCTCACCGTGTTCTCCGAACATAATTGCATTTGCAAAGTCAATAATATCCGTATAGGATTGTACCTCTTTACCGTAAATAAGATTGCTGATCTCGTTTTCTCTGTGATGCTTCAATAATATTTTTTTCTTCGTAACCACCTTATTGATTACTTTCGGCGTCAATTCCCCGACCCATTGATTTTTATCCTTCACTAATTCTCGCGCTGCAAATACGCCGGTATGCGTATTTCCTTCTTTGTCAACGAACTCAAAACTATATATGGCAAAAACACTGAAAACCAACGTAATCAACAACACTATGCAAAACAAAACCTTATTGATTTTTTTATTAAATATCTTTTTAAATTCATATCTTAAAATCATTCGTCTATCCCGGCTTTCTCTCCAAAATAATATAAAAATGCATCTTCAAGCGTAGGAGAACTTCTCACTGAATTTTTTATCGGCTCTTTTTCTGAAAGAATTCGAACTTCCGCGCCCTGCGATGTTCTTTTTATATTTGCTACCAGATATTCACTTAGATAAGTATCCAAACGATCATTCGGGATTGAAGCTGTCCAAACCTTATCTTTGATTGATGAAATCATCTCATTAGACGTTCCTGAAAAAAAGAATCTTCCCCTGTTCATCATAATAATCTTATTAGCTATAAATTCTACATCCGATACTATATGTGTAGATAACATAACAAGTCTATTCTCCGATAAATCACTAATTAAGTTTCTAAAACGAATCCTTTCCTTCGGATCAAGACCTGCTGTTGGTTCATCTAAAATTAGAATTTTAGGATCATTGAGCATAGCTTGAGCAATTCCGACTCTACGTATCATCCCACCTGAAAGTTTTCTCATCTTCTTCTTTAATTCTTTATTTAGACCCACCTGTTCTAACAATATATTTATTCTATTTTTTGCAACCGAGGGTCTAATCCCTTTAATTGCGGCTATGTACAACAGGTAATCCAAAACATTCAAATCCGGGTAATAACCGAACTCCTGCGGCAGATAACCTATGAGGCAGCGATACTCCCCACCCATCTCGAAAATGTCTCTCCCATCGCAGGTAATGCAGCCTTGCGTCGGTTTCATCAATGTGCATATCATTCTCATAAGAGTAGTCTTCCCTGCACCGTTTACACCGAGAAGTCCGTAAACCCCGTTTTGCATCGTGTAATTCAATCCGCTTACGGCGGTAAAAGAGCCGTAGCGTTTCGTCAGATTTTTCAGCGTAAGTTCCATGCGTTTCAGCCTCCATATGAATAATAGTAGTTACAGTTTTTCAGCAAACGAACCCCGGTATATGTCAGAAAAATACATGACACCGCAAAGATGCCTATCCATGCGACAGGGGCAATCGTCCTGTAAACAGCATCGCTTCCGCAAATTTTATACCAGAATATACACATTACAAGGCATATGCCAACAGATCCACCCATGCCTCGCCGTTTTCCGCAAAGCACCAAAAAGCAGATCCCCGCGGTCACCGTCATCGGAATAAGGAACTGAAATATTATGTCCGTAACCGTTATATCCAGCATCAGGTATGCGCTGCACGCAAATATGCTTATCACCACAGAATCGACGATTCCAAAGGTCAAAAGCCTTGCGGCATATATGTTCTTTAGGGAAAAATACGAAGCCATTTCAATCTCTATGCACTTGTCTGTCAGATTTCTCCACAGTTCCGGGATAATAGAAACAACGAACAGAATAGACAGAACCCCGACTTCTCTCCTTATGACAGATGCCGCATCTCCGGTCGCCATTATGTACCATGCCGCGCACAGAATCAGAAACTGTACACCCCACCAGTATTTTTTTATCATCAGTAACTGACTGAAAAGAAAACTGTGATATGGAAGCATTCTTGTACTTTCTCTTTTCATAAAAGCTTCTCTTGATTCCGCCGCAAGCTTCTTTACTTCCGCTTCTTCGATCGCAACTTCTATACGACTTGTTTTCATTCTGTCTTTAAAATTCATCGGCGCCTCCTTTACTCCATTCTTTTTTCATCTCTTCCTTTCCTTTCCTCAAACGGTACTTCACCAGAGGAAGTCCGATCCCGAGAAGCTTTGCAATCTCACGTTGCTTAAGTTGCTGAAAATAATACAGAATCATCACCTCTCTGTACTCCTCCGCCACCTTTGACAAACACTCGTGGATTTCCTCCGCTTCTCTATCCGTAAAAGTCACAACGCTGTTCCCATACATTAAACTTTCATCAAAAACTTCCGTTTGAGTCCTTCCCAATCTTCTTTTATAATCTATACAGAGATTCCTTGCGATCGTATAAAGAAAATTTTTAGCCTTCCCCCTGTGTTCATAAGTCGGGAATTCCTCAAAAAAGCGAAGAAATGTATTCTGCGTCAGATCCTTTGCATCTTCCGGATCGCCATTGCAGTGATAGACGCAATAACGCAATATGTCCTCGTAATATTTACCGATGAAACGATCGAAAGCATCATCATCTCCCCGGTACATTTTTTTGATCAATATGTAGTCAATGTCCACATTTTTCCTGCTTTCCGATAAAGTTCCCGCACTTCTCCCGACCTGCAAACGGACCAATCCGGAGTGCAACACCAAACAGCGCCTGCCGGAGATTTATAGTCGTGGATACGCAATCTCCCGAAAACATGAACAGATCATACCCATGACCCGGCAAATCCGACAGAGGCCTATTGAACCGTTACCATTAATAATAACGATGAATCCACCCAAAAAGATAGTCCTCTTTTAAAAAAATATTTTGCCGGATGAAATGCAGTGTATTTTCCGTGCAATTTGTTCTTATGACTAAAAAAGCATACACCATTTCGTTATTTTTTGTCTCGTCAATAAAATTGTTTTTAAATATAACTTTTTTTGATTTTATTTGTTTACAAAGTACAAATTTAATGGTATATTATTGTCACGTCTTTGAAATCGTCATTTCTTTTTCCAAAGACGCAAAGTAAAGAAAGTTATTTAGGAGGTTATGTTTTGAGAGATCAATGGAATTCAAAGTTGGGCTTTATGCTTGCCGCAATAGGCTCGGCTGTGGGACTGGGCAATATATGGCGGTTTCCCTATATCGCGGCGGCAAACGGAGGAGGAGCATTTTTGCTTCCGTATTTTTTCGCAATCATCACTGCGGGTATACCTATCCTGATCATGGAATACACTATAGGCAAAACCTACAAGGGCGGCGCACCGGTTTCCCTTGCGAGAATCAACAAGAGATTCGAACTTCTGGGCTGGTTTCAGGTCATGGTGTCATTCATGATAATGGTGTATTATCTTGCGATCATCGTCTGGACCGTAAGCTATGTTGGGTTTTCCTTCAACTTGGCGTGGGGAAAGGATCCCGCATCGTTCTTTGTAAAATTCCTTGGACTCAGCGACAGTCCCCTTTCATTGGGCGGAATCAAAACCAATCTGATACTGCCTTTCCTCGGTATCTGGGCTGTGACCGCTTACATAATGTTCAAGGGTATAAGCAAGGGTATTGAAAGAGCATGTCAGATCGCTCTGCCGGTTCTGCTCTTTCTCATACTCATACTCGTAATAAGGGGATTGACTCTGCCCGGTGCCACCGACGGACTGGAATATATGTTCAAACCGAACTGGTCCGCCCTTAAACAATCCGGCGTCTGGGTAGCCGCTTACGGACAGATTTTTTACAGTTTATCCATAGCGTTTGCGATCATGATAACTTACTCCAGCTATCTGCCGCGCAAAACGGACGTCGTAAACAGTGCATTCATCACCGCAACGGCAAACCACGGCTTTGAGGTCTTTGCCGGCATCGGAGTGTTCTCGATAATGGGGTACATGGCTCTGCAGCAGGGCGTTCCCGTGGCGAAGGTCGCACAGCAGGGTGTCGGACTTGCGTTCATGACCTTCCCTACCGCTATAAGTTCGCTGCCTGCGCTGAATGCGCTTTTCGGCATATGTTTCTTCGGCGCACTCCTGATGGCCGGTATCACTTCGCTGGTGTCTATCGCACAAGCCGTAATTTCGGGCATGCAGGATAAATTT
>CP016202.1:630432-642781 GCA_003433295.1 Eubacterium minutum ATCC 700079
ACTCCATCACAAAAAGGCTGTAACGATCGTTCTGGTTCCGGCTTTTGTGCTCAGTTTTCTGTTCATAACGGGTGCAGGGCTTCACATACTGGATATTGTCGATGCCTTTACCAATCAGATAGGAATAGCGGTGTCCGGTGTTCTGGAAGTAATCCTGATAGGCTGGTTCTTCAATCCGGAAAAACTCAGGAAAGAAGCAAACAGTTTTTCCAATTTCAGCATCGGGAAATGGTGGACCTGGTCGCTTAAGATCATCACCGTCCTCGTACTGGGCTTTATGACCGTCATGAATATCAAGAATTTCCTTACCAAAGGATACGGCGACTACAGCCGGCTCGGCGTAGGGGTATTCGGCTGGGGCACGATAGCGGTTATGATTATTGCGGCAATCATCTTTACTGTTATGAAAGGTAAAAAAGGTTATGCCGATCACATCCCTACCGAAAAAGAGAGAGAACACGATATGGAAGAGGAGGTAATTTAAATGAGCACAGGTGCGATAGCAATGATGATAATAGGCTGCGTAGGTCTTTGGGGAGGTTGCGCTCTGGCAATTTCCATAGCGGTAAAAAACAGCGTAAAAAACAAAAGGCGCACGCATTAAGCATCGCGAGAGTCCCGGTAGCACCGGAGTCCCGATATCTCAAGAGTCCCGGTAGTACCGGAGACCCAATGTCGCTTTTTCCGTGCGATGAGATAAAATTAGGGGGGTGAAGTCTCCCGATATCGCAAGACTCCCGATATCGCAAGACTCCCGGTGCCGCGTGAAATCCCGCAAACGTAAATATAACCCTTGGGTTCATATATCAAGACCCTCGGGTTATATTTTTCTTGATAGTTATATTTTACAGATTATATTCTACTTGGGCTATATTTTACTCCGGTTATTCTATGTGTGCATGAAGACATTTCATAGCGGGAGAGGTGAGAGGAAAAGAAGTTGGGTTATTCTATGTGTGCATGAAGATATTTTTTACCACGTCAGTCCCGTATCATTTTTGTTGAAAAACTCCTCAGGGCTACCCTTTTTCACTATCTCTCCGTCTTTCATCAACCAGACCCTGTCCGAAACGTTCATGGCGAAATTCATCTCATGAGTCACTATCGCCATCGTCATTCCGCCATCAGCAAGCGACTTCATTACATCGAGAACCTCTCCTACCATCTCGGGATCGAGTGCCGATGTCGGCTCATCAAACAACATCACCTCAGGTTTCATGGCAAGCGCCCTCGCTATCGCCACGCGTTGTTTCTGACCGCCGGAAAGAGATGCGGGGTACACGTCCGCCTTGTCGGAAAGCCCCACCCTTTCAAGAAGTTCAAGCGCATGTTTTCTCGCTTTTTCTTCGCTTTCACCGTTAACCTTTACCGGCGCGATCATGACGTTCTTCACGCTCGTCATGTGCGGAAAGAGATTGAAGTTCTGGAATACCATCCCCATCTTCTTCCGCACGCTGTTTATATTCTCTTCCAAGACAAGTTCACCGTCAAGTCTGATTTCACCCGATGTCGGAGTTTCAAGACGATTAAGGCATCTCAGGAATGTACTCTTCCCTGAACCCGACGGTCCTATGATGCACACCACCTCGCCGTCATCTATCTTTTCCGTAATTCCGCGAAGAACTTCAAGCTCGCCAAACCCCTTTCTCAAATTACTTACCTCTATCACTTGCCGCGAGCCTCCTTTCCATAAATGTTACGCCTCTTGACATCACCATGGTTATGCACAGATAGACAAGCGCCACACCTATGTATGCCGGAAATGTTTCAAAACTTGATGCATTCCACAGTACGCCTCTCCTCAGAATTTCCACCACTCCGACAAATGAAAGCACGGCTGTTTCTTTTACGAGAGTGACGACTTCATTTCCGAGTGCCGGCAAAACTATTCTGAACGCCTGTGGAATTATCACGATTCTCATGGTCAGTCCGCTGCTCATACCCAACGATCTTGCCGCTTCCGTCTGTCCGATATCAACCGCCTGAAGCCCGCTCCTTATTATTTCGGCAACGTATGCGGCACTGTTCAATCCGCACACGATTATCGCAGGAACGATCTCCATATTGCTCCAGTTGAATTCCACTCCGTACTTGTTCAGCAGTTGCGGTATTCCGAACGCCACTATAAGTGCCTGTACTATCAGCGGCGTTCCGCGCATAACATCTATGTAAACAGTCGCAACGGCTCTCGGAAACTTCATCTTTGCCAACTTCATCAGCGCAAACAGAAATCCCAAAATCACACCTATTATTATTGCGCACAAGGTCACCGCAAGCGTTATTGGCGCCCCTTGCCACGCAATCAGAAAGCCTTTCCAGTAAAGCCCCAAATCCATTTTCTCTCCATTCTATAGTCTCAGCCGGCGTCACGGGTATTCGTGAAAATCTTTTTCACGTCTAATCATTGAACTTCCACTCACAGATTCGCGGAATCAAATCCGGAATCACGATCCGGTTCACAACTATTTCTTGTCGGACTTAAACCATTTTTTGTAGAGTTTATCGTAAGTTCCGTCTTTCCTGCACGACTTAAGACCGTTGTTGATTTTCTTCAACAGTTTCTTGTTCTCTTTATTGACCGCAAAACCATAGGATTCGGCATTGAGAACCTTTCCGACGATTTTGGCTACATCCTGCTGTTTCGCTATGTAACTTTCGGCAACGGGCTTATCGATTATAACCGCATCGACCGCCCCTGTTTTCAGCTGCTGAACGCATATGTCAAAACCGTTTATTATAACGGCCTTCGCTATCCTTCCTTTCTTTTTAAGTTTCTTGACTTCGTCCGCGCCTGTGGTGCCGATCTGACTGGCGACTTTCATGCCCGATGACAGCGAATCAAACCCTTTGATTTTGCTGTTATCCTTTTTTACCATTACCACAAGCCCTGAATCATAATATGTTTCCGAGAAATCCACTTTTTTCCGTCTTGCCGGATCCTCCGCGTTCATGCCCGCGGTTATCATGTCACAGTTCTTTGCCTGAAGCGCAGGGATCAGCGCGTCAAATTCAAATGCTTTGTACTTTACCTTGAATCCTTCTTTTTCACCTATTGCATCCATCAGATCCATGTCAAATCCGACTATCTTTCCGTCTTTATCGGTAGTATCAAAAGGCGGAAAAGTCGGTTCCGTTCCGGCGGTGTAGGTTTGTACCTTATCCTTTTTTTCCGCACTCTTCTTTTCTCCGCCGCCGCACGCCGCAAGGCTGAATGCCATTACAGCAACAAATGCTGCCAAAATCAACTTCTTAAATTTCTTGAATTTCATTTTCTCATACCTCCTAAAAAATTTTCTCCTGCATACTTCTCTTATTCCCTTACCGTAAACCAACATGGCGCATATGCATAAACATGCAGTTTACCGTATAAAAATATAAAGATGGTTTATATGTTCATGATTATATATTATATCGCATACTAATGCAATGACTTTTTTTGTGTTTGCGCAAAGAAAAATGACATCCCGATCCCGCTTTTCGCAGATTGTTTGCAGAATGTCTTTTACTCACTTGAATTCTATACCTATATATCTTTTTATACTCCGATCACGAAAGTTTGATAAGTTCCCGCATAACACGTAGATAAGTCCGCTACGGTCACTTCAGGAATCAACTTTTCACCGAAATGACTTATATGATTTATTTGTACTGTCGAATCTAAATTGCTATATCATTAAAGTCCATTGTTCATCCATTTTTTCTTTAGCGCAATAACGACTAAAACACAAATAACCACAGTTATTATGAGATTAACGCAAATATATTGCCATGTTATATTAGATATTGTACTATTAAATACATGAAAATATTTTTCTACATTCTTGTACAATGTATTAGAAGCATCGAATATTGCAAGATTCTTAAAGACTCCTCCTATATTTACAAGTATTAAAGTAGAAATCCAAAATGCTATACACATTCCCATAGCTGTTATCATATTTCTGATAAGCATTGCAAACACTCCTGAAATAAGGAGGAAATATAATGATACTAAAATATATAATAGTCCGGCCGTAACTACATGGGTCGTCGATTTATATAATACTGATACAATAAAAACAAAAAACACAATGCAAGTAACTTCTTCAACGAACAGAACTAGTATTTTTCTCCTTCAAAATAAATTTAACATGTCGTTAAGTCATACTCATTTTATGTTTTTTAAAAAGCATCCCCTCAGTCTTTAACCCATAGGAAAAAAAATGCTCTTTTCTTAAGATGGAAACAATTGTAATCCCGAATCCTGCAAGTCCATACTGAAATAATGCAACTAACAAAACACGAGATAAAATAGGCACTTCTTTGTTTTGTACGGTTCCATAAATTTCTTTTTGAAATACCATGAATATCCCCAAACTTACGAATGAAACAATCGCAATAATACAAAGGTCTATATCAAGTTTTTTCTGCTTTTCATTTAATTTTATTTTAGCCATTCAATAACCTTATATTAAGCACACATGTATCTCCCTAAATACCCGGTAATATTATACCATTCTTAAAGTGCTTTTTCTAATGACAAATTTCCTACTTTATTTCAAAGCTTTTATCACATCGCCTATATCTCCACCCACACAAATAGAACGATTCAAAATATCATCCGGGCAAATTGCCTCGCTGTAATTGACGCAGGCATAGGTGGATTCCGGGTTCTTTGCCGTCATCTGCCAAAATGGGTACTTGATAATGACCGGCGTATTGTATCCTACGCCGAGTTCCAAATACAACACCTTGCCGCCACGGGTACGAAGGAAGTTCTCATACCGATCAGCCGCTTGATGCCAGCCCTCGTCCTCAACGAACTTATCATCGGAGCGGAGATTCATGGTCAAAGGCTTGCCGCAAACCGGACAGACGGGCAGGATCTCGGTAGGAACTTTCATTTTCAGCGTGGCGCCCTTCGGCACGATCAACTCGTTGTCATCCCCAATCTCACAACCCTGCGCAAGCACCATGGCGCGAATCATATCCTCGTTCTCATAGGTCTTGTTATGGCACGGCTCGCTACACTGGAACAGTCCATAATCGCCCTGTGTGTAAAACAGACGTTTTTTATCGAATCCCGCTTTTTGAAAGCAGTGATCTACGTTAGTGGTAATGACGAAATAGTCCGTATCCCTTATCAAGTCCAGAAACTCGTCATATACCGGTTTCGGCGCATCCATATATCGGTTTACCCAGATATATCGGCTCCAATACGCCCAAAACTCCTCCTGTGTGGAATAGAGATAGAAGCCGCCGGAATACATATCCGTAAAACGATATTTCGACGCAAAATCCGAGAAATACTTTTCAAATCGTTCCCCGTTGTAAACGAAGCCCGCCGAGGTAGAGAGCCCGGCCCCCGCACCGATTACAACGGCATCTGCGTTTGCAAAAGCTTGTTTCAAGAATTTAACATTATTTGAGTAAGTCCCGGTAGATTTCGTAATCGACTTCCTTGAAAACATTGAAAATCACCTCAATATTGCTGTGTGTACTTGTTTGATAATCCTTCACCTTCCGCAGGGCGATCTCCGCTTATCCATGCGGGCATACGCATGTTGAACAGGCTTCGCAGCAGCTGCCTTTGCTTCCTTTCATCGGATGGGATTTTTATATCTCGATCTCCCGGCTGTTCACCCAAAAGAAACCGGATCAGAAACAGCCGTTTTTCTGTTTGGCTCATCGTTTCATCCTCTGTCAAATCATGAGGCTTGTCTGCTCGTCGATCCATGACTTCTGGGGCACGTCATGGATCACATCTCCGTCCTTGTAATTGCCGATCAGGAAAGGAGATGCGGGGTCATGCAGGCGGCTCTGCGCCAGAACCTTTGAAGACTCCGCATTTGCATAGCAGTACCTGCACAGATGCTTACAGGTATTGTAAGCGCCGATATCGCAGGAGAGATAACAGGCACATTCCGCCCTCGCGCCCTTTCTTTTGGGCGCATCAAGGCACTTGCCGATAGCCTTTTCGTAATCGCTGATCCTCATACACCCACTGCAATCGGCACCATAGGCAGCAAGCTCGTCCCCTTCTGCGCATGGCTTGATCGTCATACCGTGGGTAGAGGCAATCTCGATGAACGCTTTCCCCAGCGTCAAACGCTGTTCCCTTGTGACCTCCCGAGCTTCCGGAAAGTTTCGTTTGACCTTCGGATATAGATCGATAAAGCTGATGACTACGGTTTTCGTGTAACCGCCCAATGTGGATGCAATTTGCTCAAAGGCTCGGAGATGATACTCCGTGGTATATCGCTCCGAAAAAAAGATCGGATCATAACGCCATCCGACAGAATTGATGCCGATATTTTCGGACAACTTCTTGAAATCGTTAAGCAGACGATGCTTATCCGGCACATTCGGCTCAATATCCCGCCCGTAAGGCGTGATGCTGACGAACCAGTATTGCCCGTAATCTTTCAGCAAATCTATATAAGGGAACATCGGTGCAGGATTCTTTGTGCAGAAACCGATCACGTCCACAACAGAAGGATCGAGGCGGTAGCGGCTGACCTGATTCGGGTTATAGGGATTGCGGACACAGACAAAGCCTTCTTTCAGCCTGTTCGCAAACCACTCGGCATAGAAGGCCGGGATGTCCGTTCTCTGTCCGGTATTGATGATCATATCGCCTCACCGTCCTTTGCAGTTATAACTTTACCACGATCTTTCCGTTGACACTACCCTCATCCTGTGCAGAACTGACGCAGCATGCAACGGGAACACTTGGAAAACGCATGAAAATCAAGGTTTTTCAGAGATTCGGATCGATAAACCGGGATTTGTTTAAAATTAAAGCTCTATCACATTCGGCAAAAATCCTATCGCTTCTATAAATTTAAACAAATCGTCCGTACGGATAAAAATGGTTTTTTCATTAGTATTCGGATGAAAACTCATTCTATCTTCATTCATAATTTCTTTATCAAAATAAATCTGAATGTCTTTATCTTTATTATTTAAAAGACCAAACGGAGAAACCACTCCGGGCGGTAGCAACATTTTTTCAAACAAAGTATCTTCTGATGCCATTTTAATTTGCTTTTCTTCAACAATGTTCTTAAATTTATTCATGTCTAATCTTTTTGCATCGTCCATAATGACCAAATAAAATTTTTTCTTTTTCTTATTCGTTAAAAACATTGTTTTTGTTCTGACACCTTCGATGCCTTCTATGAATTTATCTGCTTGCTCTGTAGTTAACGCCGGTTCATGCTCAACAAGCTGATATTGAATATTTAACTCTTTCAATTTGTCCGCTACACAACTGAATAATTCCATTTTCATCTCCTATAACTCTTATAACTCTAAATTTTTCTCTCTAAACATTTGCCGATATTATACCATTCTTAAAGTGTTTTTTCTAATTGCTTGCTCATAAAATCATATTTTCTCCATTCGATAAATAGTTTCTGCTAACAGCTAATCATCACGTTCTTTCATTGACGTTAAAAACGTGAATAAGTAGAATAAAACACAGATTAGATGTACCTAATTTAATTACATATTAAGCAAAATCTGCTTTCAAGTTTTTGTGTTAAGGAGGAGAAAAAATGGAAATCGAAAAATACCTTTATGCCATGAAAAAAAGATGCTCTCGCAGAAAGTATACAGATAGACCGATTGATTCAAAGTGTGTAAAAGAACTCGAAGATAACATTGCTTTGCACAATAGAGAATCCGGACTTAATATGAAATTAGTCATTGGAAACGGAGGGGAACTTTTTAACGGATTCCGAAAAAGTTACGGTCTGTTTGTGGGTGTCCGGAATTACATTGCCATGATTGGCGGCAAAGATCTTCCTAATCGTATGGAGAAAGTGGGGCGTTTCGGCGAAAAAATAATCCTTGAAGCGACCGCAATGGGACTCTCCACCTGCTGGGTAGGAACCAGTTATGACAAAAAGACAGCGACGGCATTATGTAAGGAAAACGACACATTAGACTGTGTGATAGCAATCGGATATTCGGATAAAAAGCATTCACTTAAAGAACGAATGATGGAATATGGTATGCACAGACAGAATAAATCTAAGGAAACTTTAAAAGAAGCAGAAGGACCTGTGCCGGAGTGGTTTCTTCAAGGTATGGATGCTGTTCATCTTGCACCTACCGCAAGAAATCTACGCCCATTTGTATTCAAATATAAGGATGGACAGGTAAGTGCTTCCATCACAACGCCGACGGAAACTGCGATGATTGATCTTGGAATTGCTAAATTACATTTTGAATTAGGAGCAGGGGGTGGAAGTTGGGAGTATGGAAATGGCGGTCATTATTATTTTGATGATAAACGAAAGGAAAGTGATAAGTAATGAAAGTCGTTTTTATTGTATTTAGTCCATCAGGACATACACTCGTCGCGGCACAAAAATTCATGCAACTGCTTGAGGATAATGGAATTTCCTGTCATATGATCAACATCACAAAAAACGATAAATATATTCAGGACCTCACAATTAGAAAAACATTGCTCAATGATCTCGGCGAACATCATCTGTTGATTCCCTGTGCGCCGGTATATGCGGGACATTGTGAACAGAATATGCTCAGGACAATACGGGCGCTCCCTCGAGAAAAGAAAAAACAGATTCCGGCGATTCCGCTTGTGACATATGGGGGAGTGCACAGCAGTGTTGCACTTGAAGAAATGGGTAAAGCGCTTAGCGACAGAGACTATATTCCGATTATGGGCGTTAAGATTGCTGCGGAGCATACTTTGACAGCGACTTTCAAAAAACGGATCAATCCAAATCTGCCGGGAAAGATTGAGGATCAAATCCTTGCAGAAGCGGCAGAAATAACAGAAAAGGTTGTGAACGGCAAGATAGCTGTGCTCGATGCAGGAAAGAAACTTGCATATGCGCCGTTTATGAAACGAATTATGTTCCGCATTTTCAGCCAGGAAAAAATTCATGGAAAATATAAGAAAGTTACAATCAATGCAGAAAAATGCATTGGCTGTGAGCAATGTGTTGCGGTCTGCCCTGTCAATATGTTCGCATATATTGACAACACAATACAAATGGTTCGTGACCCTAAGCACTGTATTTTATGTGCTGAGTGTTATCATCATTGTCCTGCAAACGCCATTACTCATCCCTATATTGAAGTTGCACGAAAGAGACTTTCGGACGGTTTTGCAGAGCTTGAAACCCCACAATCTGAAATTTATCGCTAAAACTGATATCCGTTAAATGTAGAATCAAAAAGTTATGTCATGAAAAAAGCGGTGTCCTCATGCTTCCTTTAACAGAAGCGAGAGAACACCGCCTTTTTCGATTTCCGGCGAGACTCTTCTAATAACTGCCATAGAAGACTAATTTACAGAAAAAATCTCACACTCGGAGGTGCGGACATTTTTTTGGACAGCCTAGGCGGCAAGTCCGATAGATCCACTGAACTTTTAATAGTTCTCGGCATGAACCTCGAAGAAACTCTGAGGGTGAAGACATGTCGGACATACTTCCGGTGCCTTTGTTCCAACCACGATGTGCCCGCAGTTTCTGCACTCCCATACCTTTACTTCGCTCTTCTCAAATACCTTTGCCGTTTCAACGTTCTTCAAAAGGGCTCTGTAACGTTCCTCATGATGTTTCTCGACCTCAGCGACCAACCTGAACCTCTTAGCAAGTTCCGGGAAGCCTTCTTCTTCCGCAGTCTTTGCAAAGCCGGCGTACATGTCGGTCCACTCGTAATTCTCACCTGCCGCCGCAGCACCCAAATTCTCGGCGGTACTTCCGATTCCATTCAGTTCTTTAAACCACAGTTTCGCATGCTCTTTCTCGTTCTCGGCGGTTTTCAGGAAGAGATCCGCGATCTGCTCATAACCCTCTTTCTTTGCCACCGACGCAAAGTACGTATACTTATTTCTCGCCTGTGATTCCCCTGCAAAAGCGGTCTCAAGATTCTTTTCCGTCTGTGTTCCCGCATAAGGGTTTCCCGAAGATGCCGCAACCTCTTCCTTAACGATTTCAAGATCGTCACCCTCCGCCTTGCATACAGGACAGACCGGTTTCTCGCCGCCTTTAACTTCAAAAACTTCTCCGCATACCTTGCAATGATATTTCATTTTCTTTTCCTCCTATTAAAATCCATAATATTTTTTTCACTGCATGTTTAAATTCATAATGCATAAACTTGCAACAAATAGACCTTATTTATTCATTTTCTTCCACGAATTTCGATTTCGGCGCCTTGCAGATCTTGCAACGGAAATCCTCAGGAAGGTCTTCCCACTTGGTTCCCGGCTTTATGCCCATGTCTTCCGCACCTTCGTCCTCGTTATATACCCATCCGCAAACCGTGCATACAAACGATCTTCCGCCACCTTCTCCCGCGGCTTTCTCTTTCCCGCTTTCCTTGCCTTTCTCATCATTTTCTTTCAGCAGGGCTATTACCATCTCAGGAATCTTTTCAAAATCCTCTTCTTCGGGATTCCAGTTCGTTCTCACCTGCTCATCGACAACGTCGAAACCCGCCTTTACAAGTTCTTCCCTGATTATCTTCACGGATTCCCCACTCCAGCCGTAGCAACCGAACGCAGCCGCTTTCTTGTCCTTAAACTTAAGGGTTTTCAGGAATGACAGCCATCCCGCAACGCTCGTCAGAACGTCGTTGACACACGTAGGCGACCCCACGCATATCGCCTTGGACTTGAATACCTCGGTCATTATATCATTCTTGTCGACCTTTGAAATATTCAAAACCTTGACGGTTGTGTCCGGACTCTGTCTGTTGATTTCTTCTCCGATGGCATGTGCAAGCTTTTTCGTTCCTTCCCACATGGTGTCGTAGACTATCGTAATCTGATTTTCCTTGTACGCATCCGCCCACTTCTTGTACGCCTCGACTATCTGCATAGGATTGTCCCGCCAGATCACACCGTGCGCCGGCGCAATTATATCTATAGGCAGATTGAAACCCTCGATTTCCTTTATTTTAGGATTTACAAAGGCCGCAAACGGGTTCAGTATGTTGGCAAAATATTTCATCGCTTCTCTGTACAACAAATCCTGATCCGCCAAATCGTTGGTTAGTTCCTCCACAGCAAAGTGCTGACCAAAGGCATCCATGGAGAACAGTATGTTGTCTCCCGTTAGATACGTAGCCATAGAGTCAGGCCAGTGAAGCATCTTCATTTCCACGAATATGAGTTTCTTTCCGTTACCGACTTCAAGCTCATCGCCGGTCTTGACCACACGCAAATCCCATCCCTGTTTTCCGTACTGACCCTCAATGCTCTTTACCGCCGCTGCAGTACAGTAAATAGGCGTGTTCGGGATTTCACGCATCAACGTCGGCAAGGAGCCCGAATGATCCGGTTCACCGTGGTTCACTATTATATAGTCTATCTTTTTGAGATCCACACTTTCTTTCAGGTTTTCAATAAAATCTTCCCTGTGCGGCGTCCATATAGTATCGAGAAGAACAGTCTTTTCTTCCTCAATCAGATATGCATTCTGACTCGATCCGTTGTTTATCGAATACTCGTCACCGTGAAATTTTTCAAGTTCCCAGTCGATATATCCGACCCAACTGACATTACCTTTTACATGTTTTTTCATTTCTTTTTCCTCCCAAATCCAAACGGTGTCACATCTTCATTCGCGCAAATACATTTTGTAAAATAAAGTTGCATTATAGATACCCCCGGAAGATATTTCGAAACAACTTTGATGCAGCTATTTTAAATTAAATTACCGTGAGCTAAGGCCTTTTACGGATTACACTTCGTCTTCAGATATTCCTGCCAGATTTCTTCAGGCACGAGTTTGCCGCCGGTCGCCCAGCATATCTGAACGGAATTTTCAAGTTTCTTCGCTGTAAGACCATTCTTCGCCACATATTTCCTGCCGTTTTCATGGCTCAAAAGGTTTGCGGGGCCTGCAAACGCCGCGCAGCTCGACGGTTCGATCCTTATGTCTTCCGTTTTCATGAGCATGCGCATGTAGTCGTACAATCTTCCGTCGTTACAGGTGAAATCGCCTGAGACAAGATTGTTGTCGATTCTCGTGACAAAACCCGAGGGGCTTGCGCATGCAAGACCGTCCGCATGAGTTTCTCCGCTCAATCCAAAGTCCTTTACATTTGCGTTTTCAAATCTCTGAGAAGCGAATCCCACAAGTAGCGAAGGACACATAACCGGTTCCGCGAAAAAAACATGTACATTATCACCGTACAATCTTTTCAGACCGTACGCGATTCCGCCCGGAGCGCCGCCGACGCCGGCAGGCACATAAACTATCAGATTACGATCTTCATCAATATGTAGATCCATCTCTTTCAACTGTCTGTCAAGCCGCTTTGCGGCCACCGCATATCCAAGGAACAGATCGACGGAGTACTCATCATCGACAAAGTA
>CP016202.1:642806-684337 GCA_003433295.1 Eubacterium minutum ATCC 700079
CATGTCGGAATTTTTGCGTCCTTCTTCCACCGCCTTGGAATAATCATCCCTGTACTCTATCACTTCGACACCTTTGCCGCGCAGCATGTCCTTCTTCCACTGCTTTGCGTCGGAAGACATGTGAACCTTGACTTTGAATCCCAAAAATGCGCTCATGATGCCTATCGACAATCCGAGGTTGCCCGTGGAACCGACCTGAACGGTGTATTGCGCAAAAAAATTTTTCAAATCTGCAACCTTTGAGTAATCATCACTCAAACTTAACTTTCCGGCTTCAATTGCAAGAGTTTCCGCATGTTTTAAAACCTCATAGATGCCGCCTCTTGCTTTGACCGAACCTGCGATCGCAAGATGACTGTCCATCTTTAGAAGAAGTTTGCCCGGTATGCCGCCACTCAAACTCTCCGCATCTTCACTCTGTCCACCGGATGCATATGCAGGCTCCGGGTCTTTCCGCCATACCGCGCCATCGCACGCAGTCTCCTGCATCCGCTTTTGCATATTGGGGATCTCCTTGAGAGGTGATTCTATGAGCCCATGTGTTTCCGCCGTTTCGGGAAAACACTTCTCTATGTAGGGCGCAAACCGTGTAAGCCTTTCCTCCGCATCTGCAATATCCTCGTCCGAAACCACCAGCCGGCACAGTCCTTCGATCAACCGAAACGGCAGGAGTCTGTCGTTTATCCAGAGCGTCTCCTTCTTCTCGGTCACATCGCGAATCGTGGGGTTTTCAGACGCCAAGTTCTTCGCATAATCTTTCATTTCCATACAGGTCTCCCTCCGAACCGTCCACAGCCGGAGCGCCGCGCACGTCGCTTACCGAATTCGGACTCGTTCCTATTAACTATCCTTTTATCCCTTCAGTTTCTCCGCAGCATATGAAATCAGATACTCCGTATCCGATTCATGTGCAATTCCCGGAACTTTGACTATAAATTCTCCGGACATCCCGCATGCCTTTACAGCGAGGTCAAAATGGCACATGGCAATCCCCAAATCTATTTTCTGAAGATCGACGCCGGCTCTGTCAAATTTTTTTTCTTTTTTCTCGTAAAAATGCGCGTACCCGCCGTTTACGACAACACGCCACGGCTGTCTGTTTGCGGCGGACGGTGCCAGTCTCAGCATCTTAAGCGGAATCAGAAAATCTCCCGCCCGGTTTTCTTTGAGCGGCGAGGAGAAATCGCTTGCGAAAAATATGTCTTCAAAATCAAGTCTGCTGTCAGCCTTGACCTTTTTCCTTATAAGAATCTCACGCACGGATCTGCGATCCGCTTTCCCGCCCACGGCAACAACACACGGCAACAACTGGTTTTCACCTTTGTGCAGTGCTTTTTCAAGGCTCTCTCTTTTCGTAATATATCCCAGCCATACCGTTCCAAGGCCCAAACGCTGCGCATACAGAACAAAGCTTTCCATTGTGTATCCGAATGCGATTTCGGCAAACGGTACGGTGTGGACCGTTCCGGCAACGTACGCTTTTTCTCCCGTGACAAACGGTGAGGAAAGATTGAACTCCCCGGCGTCCAGATACCTTAAATCAACATTTACACCAAAGGGATTATCCGCGTCTTTCAAAAAAGACCTGAGCTTTCTCACAATCTCATCGGGAAGTCTTTTCCCGTCATAATTCCTTACGCTTTTGCGTTGTTCGATTGCATTCAGAACATCATAATCCATAGCTGCCTCCGTTTCCGGAATTCACTTTTCTCCTTCCGTCGTTTTCTTGCTTTTCGGCCGCTTTCTTCTCGTTTTTCCTATATTCCACGGCTCTCTCAAACCACAGTTTAATCAGGGCCGCAACAGGAACGGCTCCGATCATTCCGACAAAGCCGCCTATTTTGTTACCGGCAAGCAGGGCCAGTATGACGAGCATGGGGTGAATTTCTATGCTGTTAGAAAGAAGTTTCGGATTTATCACCGCTCCGTCAACAACCTGAATTATACCTATAATGACCAACCCTATAATCATGGTTTCTATGTTTCCGGTGACAATCCCCGCCACAAGGGTGAGGCCGTATCCAACTACGGGACCCATATAGGGAATGAGGTTACCTATTCCCACCATGACTCCTATCATTACCCCGTAAGGCATTCCGATTACGGTGAAAGCTATGCTCACAAGCACCGCCATTACCAGCGCATCTGTTACTTCTCCCCTGAAATAGCCGCTGAAAACCTCATCAACATCTCTATAAATATAACTTATCCTGTTGTTCGCTTTCTGCGACCACATGGTTCTCACCACACTGCCCCAGTATTTCTTCAGGTTCGGACCGTCCAGTAAAAAGTATACCGCAAACAAAAGTGAAAACATCATGGTGCTCGCACCTGCCGCAATGCCCGCAAACATCGACGGCAGCCCTCTTGTCCGGTTCAATATCTCGGTAGCCTTACTGACAAGCGTTTTTTCAAATTTAAGCAGATATCCCTTTTCTATATTTAAATCGTTCAGCCAGTTCCTGAAACTGTGTTCAAAAGCCTTCGCCTGATCTATGACGCTGTTGACCAAAGTATTTACGCTGTCACCGTTGATTCCGGTAATCTGTTTGGTTATCGCAAATGCCACCATAGAAATTGCCGTCACCAGAATGACTATGAATATGATGATAGTTATCACCGCGGCGATCATATGATTTCTCCTGGCGTCTTTACTCCCGAAGCCCGTCCCGGCTATCCGCTTTTCCATGGCTCTGCAAATCGGATAAAGTATGTAGGCAAGCACCGCCCCTATCAGCATCGGTTTTATTATATTTCCTATCCAACCCACCGCCTTGAACAATCCCGTCCCGATAACCTTATACTGTCCCAAAATCAGAATAAGACCATAGGCTACCCCTACGGTCAAAATCACATAAACCGATATCTTGAAATATTTTTTGTCCAACTTCTCCAGGAACCTCACTAAAATATGACCTCTCAAATTCTCACAGTGTCAAACAAACACGACCCAAAATATATTGTTACACTACTCGCATGCACGTGACCCAATAAATCCGACGTGAAGTTATTGCGTCAGTTACTGTCTGAAGATTACTGACCGTATCGGAAAACAGGCATGCATACCTCAACAGGTATACGGATAACCGATCAGCTGATCGTGCAGGCTTTTTCTTTGATATGTATAAGTTTAAATCTTGCGGTATTTTATGTCAACAGTATCTTGCAGCAGAGACAATCAGAATAAAAAATGTGTTAATTTGCAAAGTAAGTTCCGGTTTGCGTTCATACGTACATGCTTGATATTGTTCTTTGTTTTAGCCTATTAACTAAAATGGCGGAAAACACTTCGAAATCCATTGTCAAAGATTTTCCGCCTATACTTCTTAATTTTCCTTTATTGAGATAATCTCACGTAGAAATGTCGCTCTGCAATCATTTAAATAGTATTTTTGAGTTCATCAAAACCAAAAGTATCACAAAAATGAAATGATAAGCTGCCCTCTCCTTCTTCATGTTATACCTGTAGCTATACAGAGCCACAAACACAGTCAGCCCTGCACAGATAAGCAAAAACTTGTCCAAGTACTCAACAGGATCGAACAGCAAGTACAAATGTATCATCGTTTGAAATGCAAACAGCCCTATGAGTAAATAAAAGCTATCTTCTTTCCTGAAACGCATTTTCATAGCTTCCTCCTTTGTACTTAAGCACCAAAACACACTGATTAACAGCTTATACATTGTCTCTTGGACACTTTAATATGTACCGACCCATCCAATAGTGTGTACGTATATTGTATCATGCCGAGTTTTATACATTAAACCTCGTTTTGTCTGTTTCTCAAAGTACACAATCCTCTACTCACGTACTTTCCAGCGACCTCTGACATTGTACCCTGCCGGCTTATCGTTGTTGTCCTCTGCCGTCAGATAGACTTTCCTACCTTTTGCGCTTTTATACGCTGTCTGGCTATACCAGCCTCCGCCGCATCTCACCCTTATATAAGGCGAAACATTGATAGCATCTTCGGCTTCAAGCCAAAAGTCGGTCAAAGAACCCTTACCTTCTCCTGAGCGAGTCAGAAGAACCGACCAACGATTCGATGCAGGAACATTTCCTCTACGCCAACCATCCGCTTCCTGACCATTTTCCTGATTATACGACACCCTGAAAAAGAACGGACGAGACTTTGCAAATACGTTTGAACTTGACACTGTAAGCGCTACACATGCCATGATAAACACCATCAAAACGGCGACCGTAACCCGGCTTTTCTTTTTTTCTACATTCATATGAATATTCCTCCTCTGCCTATGCTTGCACTTGGCTCAACAACTTGCACATGACTCAATAACTCTTGACCTGTTGAGTCACCACTTACCGAATCGTTAACCGTATCGTATCGGGAAACGACTGTGCATGCCCCGATAGAACATGCGGCTAATGATTCACCTGTCTGTACAGGTCCCCCCTGATACATATAAGTTTAAATCTTTTAACTTCTTACGTCAACACTTTTCTGCGATCAAGTCTTTTTCCTAAGGCATCAAGTCACATACTTGCCCGCCGACAGACGCGGCTACCCGTATATCTTTCCGCAAGATCCGGCAAAAGCGGCCGACGCAGATGAGAATAGGGATTAAAGTATGAACGACACAGATAAGCATGGAAATTAAAGTACGAACGGCGCAGATGAGCATGGGGATTAAAGTACGAACGGCGCAGATGAGAATAGGAATTAAAATACGAATGACACAGATGAGCATGGGAATTAAAATACGAATGACACAGATGAGCATGGGAATTAAAATACGGATGGAATGCCCGTCATACCATAAAAAAACAGCCGCGTTTCACGACTGCTTCTTTTCAACTTGCTTTTGCTTTTCAATCTTTTTCCTGCCGATGAGCGATGTGGAAATCGCTCCGTGCGGGCAAGTGTCTATGCACTTTCCACACCTGATACACTCCGCGCTTTTCGGCGTCCGGTAGATCTTGACACCCATTTGGCACGCCCTGTGACATGCACCGCACTTTACACATTTCTCGCCGTCTATTTCATATTGATACAGCGAAAACTTATTGAAAATCCCGTAGATGGCGCCCAACGGACACAGATATTTGCAAAAAGGTCTGTATATAATGACGGACGCTATAACGACGACCGAAAGCACCATAACCTTCCATGTGAACAACGTGCCGATTATACTCCGCAGCCCCGGATTCAAAGCCACCAGAGGGATTCCTCCCGTCAACGTTCCGGACGGACATATCAGTTTGCAAAACCATGGTTCGGAGATTCCGAGAGGATTCAGCAGGAACACGGGCAGTATTATGACAAACACGATCAGAATGATGTATTTCAGGTATCTCAACTGCCTGTCGCCTTTAAAATCCCTCACCTTTTTAACAAAAGGAATCTTATGGAGCAGATCCTGAATCAGTCCGAACGGGCAGAGCCAGCCGCACACCAATCTTCCCATCAGGCTTCCTATTATCATAAGTGTGCCGATTACGTAGAAAGAAAACACGAAGTCCCTGTTGCCGATTACCGTCTGCAACGCACCGATGGGACAGGCTCCGACTGCGCCGGGGCATGAATAGCAATTAAGTCCCGGTACACACACGCCTTTGCTCGGACCTTTGTATATGGTGCCTTTCATGTAGCCCAGAATATATCCGTTCGTCAATGCCGTGAAGATCACCTGCACCGCAAATCTTATCTTGTTTTTCTTTGTTTTCCCGCAGATTTTCATGGAGCCACCGCCTAACCGATCCCTATACACTGTAGACACACTACGCTCGCCTTTGCGAACACCGCCCGCATCTCGCCCCTGTACAAACCCGCAAGCACAAATACAATTCCAAGCGCAATCAAAACCATACCTGCTATGCGTTCTTTGCCAAATCTGCCGCTCCGTCCGTTCCTGAATCTGTTATTTTTCATCATAACCTTGTTTCAGTCCTATTTGACCTTTTTGAGCGCTTCTTCGATCTTCGACGCCCAGTCTGCATAGTCGTGCGAACCGAGTACTTTTTCTATGATTTTTCCTTCGGAATCAACAAAAAATGTTGCAGGCAGCGCGCTTATCGACGTGAGTTCTTCCGCTTCGTTCATCTTCTCCGAAATAACGAGCTGTCTGTATTTTGCTCCTGCTTTCTTCAGTACGCCTCTTACCTTTTTCAACACATCCTTTGAAGTGTTATTGTCGGCAGTGTCGTGCATTATCCCCATAACACCGACTTTCTTTCCTTTATACTTTTCACTGATTTTCTGGAGTTCCGGCATCTCAGCAACGCATGGCGCACAACCTGTGTTCCACACGTTAACGACCGTAAGCCTGTTCTTTTTGAATACGGAAGAATCCACACTTTTACCGTCCAGGTCGGTGGTTTTCATACTCTGAAAAATTCCCCCTCCACTTTTGTTGTCGCTTTTATCCTTTGCCGCTTCCTTATCCTTGTTTCCACAGCCTGCCAGCGCAAACACTACCAGCAGCGAAATGAGCGCCGCCACTATTTTTTTCATATTTCTCTTATCGACATTTCTATACATTTTAATAATTATCCTCCTAAACATTATTACTGTATAACTATCGGCACCGGACATTATCAAATCTTTTTCTTTATGCTCAAACAGATCGGATCCGATACCGTACTTAAGACACTGCTATAATATCATCTCAATATGAATCCTATATGAAAGACAGAAAAGAATTCAAGGTTTTGCCGTTCTGTTAAGCTCGTAATTGATATTTTTCAGAAACAAGCGTTCAAACATCATAAACTTATCGCATCCTACGGTTATTTTCTCGCTTTCAGGTCGGAATTCTTCGCATATATGAACGGTTATGCCGTCTTTGAGCACATCCTGAAATTCCAGATTCTTATCCCTTAATTTCGTCGAAACCGTAAAGTCATCGTATGTACTGCAGCATGCGCGCCTCGTTACCGGCTCTATGAAAATGTCATTTAACTTCTTTTTTCTCAGATATTCCTTTGCTTTTTCTTCTATTACGATATTCCACATAAAATCACCTCTCATCCGCCGTTTCAGAAGCGCCCGCCGTCAGGCAAAAGGTTCCCGGGTATCCGCGGAATCATTTGCATGGGATGTGCAACCTCTCATCTCAGGCTTTTTTATACCCTTGAATCTCTATTTTAAAATCCATCCCTTCTTCATACGGAAGGAAGCTGTAATTGATCCCTTTGCTCTCCAGCAGCATCTTGACTATATACAAGCCCATTCCGCTGCCGCCCATCTCGGAATTTCTGCTTTCATCTATCCTGTACAATGGTTCAAATATCTTCTCAAGTTTGTCCTCATCGATTGGAACGCATTGATTCTTTACCGAAAGATAGTTCTGTTTCAAAGTGATTTCAACATTTTTGTTTTTTTCCGTGTAATGAATCGCATTGGAAATAATATTGGACAGCACCTTTTCAACTAAAGAAGCATTGTTGAAAACGGTGACCGGTTCAGTATTAACCGCAACCTTAACGCCTTTTGCCTCGGCGAAGATTCTGTACTCGTCAAAGACGTTTTCCAGAATTCCATCCAGCCTGACTTCGCTCTCTTCGTTGTATGCGCCGCCCTTGATTTCATCGTGCGAAACCATAATATTGCGTATCATCTCATACATCTTATCAACAGTTGCAATCGACTCATTCAGGTATTTTGTATGATCCTTGTATTCTCCGATATTCAGCATCATGTTTTCCAGCATGACGCGCAAACTCGTGAGCGGGGTTTTAAGTTCGTGAGATGCCGCTCGCATAAATGTCAGCCGCTCTTTCTCCATTCCGGAAATCCGTATATTCTCTTTTTCAAGCGAATCTATCGTATTCCAGAGATCAGAATACAACTCGTTTATATGACTTCCCAATACGTTTATTTCATCATCTCCCATGACATTATAATGAGCATTTTTGTCGAGTTTCTTCATACTGCCGGTTACTTTCACCATGTTTTTAATCGGTTTGGTCGTAAAGCGACTGTAGAAATACGAAAACAACAGCGCGCATATCAGTGACACGGCAATACTGTACGGCAATGTTTTTAGGGTTGCCGCTCTTGCCTCGGCTATGGGTCTGACGTCGGTCATGAGCTGTACGGTAATCACGCCGCCTCTGCTGTCTTTCACCTTTCTCACTTTAAGTATTATCGAATTCATATCCACATACTTGTCGTCTATGATTATTGTCAGATCCCCGGTGATCTCGGCGGATGGCTGCATATTGACAGTCTTGAACTGCTGAAAGAAATACTCTTTCTTGCCTGAGATTATGTTGACATTTACGTTTTTTGATTCGGAATACTCCTTGGCTCTTTTTAGAATTTCTTTTAGATTCTTCCCGTCAATTTTACCCGTCAGTTCAGTAATCTTTTTCGATGTGTCACTCTCTTTCTGATTGCGATATATCTGAGGGATCAGAAAAAAAATGCAGGTATGAATGATTATGCTTACGGCGAGGAAGAGAGCCGTGGTGAGCATGAATATCTTCGGGAAAAGCTTAATCTTCGTCATATCTGTAACCGACTCCCTTTACCGTGGTCAAACACTCCAGATGGAGTTTTTTTCTCAAATTCTTTACGTAGACATCGACAACTCTGTCAAACGGCGCCTCGTCGTCCGTCCACAGTGCCGAGAGAATATAGTCTCTGCTCAGCGCCCTGCCTTTATTGTCGATCAGCAGTTTAAAAAGTTTGATTTCCTTTGTCGTCAACTTCGCGTCTTTCCCCTTGTAATAGCCCTTATATCCCTGAAAATCGACGCCGGCAAATCCTTTCTCCCACAGTACCGTCTCTTTTTCGCTGTTTCTGCGCAAAAGCGACTCTATCCTCTTGAGCAAAATCATCAGAGAAAAAGGTTTGCTGATATAATCGTCCGCAAGTTCGTTGAAAGTCGTGAGTTGAGTCCCCTCGTCCGAAAGAGCGGTCAACATTATAACCGGTACGTTGCTGACCTGTCTGATATTTCTTAGCGTTTCAATTCCGTTAAGCCTCGGCATCATAATATCAAGAAGCACCAGAGAAGCATCTCTGAAATGATCAAGGACTTCTTCTCCGTTCGCAACCGCGATTACGTTAAAGCCCTTTGATTTCAGGAATTCTTCGACGCCCTCTCTTGTTATCTTCTCGTCTTCTGCTATCAATACCGTATATTTACTGTTTTCGTTCAAATTATCTCTTGTTCCGGACACTTGTCTTCCTCCCGATAACCCATGTTTTCCGGCGTAACTTCCATAAGCTTTACCGCTGCAATCCACTTATAAACCCATATATATTTTAACCTCTTGCATAACAATTATGCAAGAGGTTTCACAATGCTTCTTACCTTATCGCGCAGTCGGTGATTCACATAACTATGTTCTTTTTTTTCAGGGTCAAAACCTTGTCCGCCTCAGCTGCAAGTTTTTTACTGTGCGTAACCACTATCACACACTTGTTTTCTTCGTGGGCCACCCGCTTCAAAAGTTCGATAATCCCCCTGGCTGTTTTTTCATCGAGGTTCCCCGTAGGCTCATCCGCCAGAATAACGGGAGCGTCCGAAACCAGAGCGCGTCCTATCGCAACACGCTGCTGCTGCCCGCCCGAGAGTTTCATTACGTTCCTCGTCGTCTCATCCTTGCTCAGTCCGAGATTGAGCAGAGTTTCCTCTCCGGCGTCAGGGCTTACCAGTTTCAGATTTTCGATGGGCGTCATATAGTCGATCAGATTGTAATTCTGAAAAACGAGTGAAATCTGCTTCTGTCTGTGATGTGAATGACCTTTGACCGTTATGTCTTCCCCGTTGAACTTAACCACGCCTTTGCTCGGAGAGTCCAGACCTGCCAGAAGTCCGAGCATTGTCGACTTGCCTTCTCCGGAATTCCCCACTATCGCATACATGGTTCCTTCCTCAAATTCCATGCTCACATCCCTGAGAACCTTTTTGTTCATCTTCTCATATGAATAATCTACGTGTTCCATGCTTAATATACTCATTATATGTTCCTCCTTAGCTCATCTTCGATAAAATTTCCTTAGGTTTCTGCACGGCTATCGGCGCGTAGGCGATCGAAACTGAAATCAGTATTACCAGTATCCCCACCAGACAAACCAGTGCATATTCTCCTCCGCTCAAAGCATTGTCCATAAGATTCTTTGAGCTTATTCCGTCATGTGCTCCCCCCGATACACTTATAAAAATGCTGCTCAGGCGTTCGGCAATGAATTTCCCCGCCGCAAACGACGCCACAAGACTCGCCGTTCCTATGATAAACAGTTCCATAATCATCTGCCTCATTACGTTCGCCTTTGAAATTCCGATGGAAACCAATATCCCGATTTCATTTATTCTACTTCTTATCCAGAATATCAGTACAAACGACAATATCAAAATACTTGTAATCCCCATACCGATCATAAATACCTTTATAATCTTTTCTACATTTTCCAGCGAAGAAACAACCCCTTTTGACGCTTCGCTTTCGTTTCTGATGCTGAGTTTTCCCCACGGCAGGTTCTGCATTTTTGCCTTTTTTACGACTTCGTTCACTACTTTCGGATTCTTTGTGAAATACCACGCCTTCGAAATCTCAGGCTTCCCCTTCTTCAAATTCAATGCCTGCGCGGACTTGAGATCGGTGAAAATATTGTTTTCCACCATCTCGGAAGGAAGAACTCCCTGTCCCTTGTCGTTTCCCGAAAAAATCCCGACAACCTTCAGGGTAATCTTCTTTTCACCGCTTCTGATTTCAAATTTGTCCCCCGGCTTCAAATGATTCTTTTTCGCAAACACCTCATGGATGAGAGCCGCTCTCCTGCTCCCCGTTCCGATATGTTTCCCCTTGACGAGTTCAAAGGCCTTGCTCGAAAACTGCGGGTAGGCGCTGCTGTCGGAAATTCCGTTGATCCCCGCCTCTTGATGCCCCTTTGCGGCATCGCCGATGTCTATATTCTTATTCCTGTTTTCGACGAGTTTTTTATCGGTCGTTGCAACGTAATTGAATTGATAGTTATGTCCTCTCACGCTGTCAAGTTTGAGCAGCTTGTCTGCATCTTTCTGCGAAAACGCTTCTTTTCTGCCCTCGACCGAGAAAGAGGAATTTATACTCTTATCCACTTTCTTTTTCATCGAATTCATTGCCTTGTTCACTGACAAACCGCCGGCAATTCCGGAGAAAATCACGCTCATTATCAGAAACATGATCAAAGTTTTGATTTTTTTTCGTCTTACTGCTGTTATTCCACGGCTAAATGTGGTCAAAATATCTCCTCCTATCTCAAACTACTCAAATTCAGAAAGTAACTGTTTAGGCTTTGCTCTGAGCATAGGCAGCGATGCGATCAACACAGCCAGCGCAATGACTGCGGCTCCTATGAGTACCAGATACAGAACATCCATTCCCTGAATGCTTACCGAAAGGTGATCTATTGTCTTGGTGAGCACCGATGAATCCGCATCCGCTCCGACATTCATCTGGTCCGAAATGTCCGCCATGCTGCTGTCCTGCGCACGCTCCAGCAGGTGATTGCCGACGTTCTGTACTATGGCCTTGGTACTCAGTATTGAAACTCCCGCGCCTACCGCGAAAACTATCAGAAGTTCGGAAACGTATTGCAGCAGCAGTTTTCCTTTTGAGATACCCAGTGACATGAATATAGCCAGTTCTTTTTTCCTCTCCTTCATCCACATAAACAGAATCAGGGTCAGGAGTATGATCATCATTATCACGGATGCTATCAGGATCATGTTCGTAAGTTTATATATTCCCGTGATGGTGGAATTCGCAACCGCGAAGTAACTTCCGTTCTTTATCATTTCATACTTTTGCCAGTCTATGTTCTCCTTCTTTGCATCATTTATGATCGACTGGACTGAACTTCCCGATTTTGCGAAAAACGAAGCGTCGTTGTATACATCGTTCCTGCCGTCGCTCCGATAACTGTTGAGAGTTCTCGCCGTATGCAGGTCACTCATTATTATGTTCTCGTAAAGTTCCAGATGTGATGCCGGCGTTCTCGAATTTTTTCCCGAGAAAATACCGACAATTTCCGGTCTTGCCGTCTTTTCTCCCTTGCCTTCATTCTCCACGACTTTCGTGTTGGTCGTAAGCTTGAGTTTGTCTCCGATTTTCAGGTTGTTTTTCTTTGCCAGTTCTTCGTGTATGAGAACCTTGTTTTTGTCGTTCTCCCTCAGATGTCTTCCCTTTACAAGTTTAAGACTTCCCGAGCGGAATTTTCCTTCGATCTCCGATTTGTTCACACCTATCACATCCGTCGCTTTCATGACCTCCGGTTTTGTCTGTGATTCATCATCGAGGTGTTTAAGCTCCCCGTTTTTGAAATCGACCGTCGCCACCATCCTCTTTACATGGTCTTTCACGTGCTTGGATTTGAGAACCTTATCTATCTCTTCGTTAGTTACGGTTCCGAGACCTCTTCCCTGATCGGATGTATACCTGATGTCGTTTTTGAGGGTAACTCCCGCAAATATGGTTCGCTCCAGCGCTTCAGCCGACTTGCGCATTGACGTTTTTACCGCAAGCCCGCTCAGAATAGCCGTCGACATCAAAATCAGCACCAACAGCATTATAAGAGTTTTAACTTTTTTTCTTGTAATATAGAGCCATGCTCTATTTAAATATGACATATCTTCAGCCTCCTTGATTTTTTATGAGGCGAATTTATCATATCCATATGAAACCGATATGAAACACTGAAAAAAAAAACAAAAAAAGAAGCCGCAAGCTTCAATTCACCGCCTTTTCCAGTTCCGCCGCGTAAGCCTTCAGCGTTCTCCTTTATCGCGTACATGGTTGGCCGTTCTGCACAAGAGCTTATACTCGCTGGGAGTCATCCCGTATCTTTTCTTGAATGCCAATGAGAACTTACTCTGATTGCTATACCCGCTTTTAAAGGCAATTTCCGATATGGCGCGCTCAGGATAATTTTCTATAAACGCCTTGGCGCTGTTCATCTTTATGCCTATATGAAACGCTCCGACTGTTGATCCCGTTATTGTAAGAAAGCATTTTTTTAAACTCGACTCGGAAATTCCATATTTTTTCGCCAACTCCGAAATACTTATTCTCTTAAAAGGATTGTTTAACAAAAACTCATAGCACTCTATAGTCGCATTATACACCGGCTCCGAATACGCAGTGATCTTTTTGAACTCGCTTTCTTTCAGGATGTTGACTTCAAGCAGCATTTCCATAACTTTAAGAGTCAGTATGGCTTTAATCGTCCTGTTATGACAACAGTTCCTGTAATTGAGTAATATCTTCATGATTTCATTTATTCTTTTGTTGGAATGTACCACCACTGATTTTTTGCCGTATCCCAACTTTCGCCTTAAAGATTTTATATTTATCACTGCTAAAATATCGTTTTTTGACAATATCTTTTCAAGCTTTTTCGCGTTGATTATAACGGAAACGCCTTTGTACATCTTCATGGGAAACCTTAACTCAAGCACGGAGTCTTTCCCGAATTCCCAAAATGTGAGATCACCTTTTCCAAAAAAAAAGCTTTCACACTTTTCTCTTGTTGTTTCGCAACAACCGTCGACACAGTACTCAAATTGAAGTAGATTTTCATCTGCTTTTAAACATTTTTTGGCGCATTCAAACTGAAAGGTGTCTATTTTTAAAGTAATCCCTTCAATCAGTTCATACGACACCATCGTACCCGTACCCGTTTCATTTACGATCCTGTACATACAGGAATTTTTTCTTACCTTCTTTTCAATAAACTTAAAACCGTTATATGTCTTAATTTCCCGCACATTCTTATACATAAAACTCATATCCGAATACATGTCCGTCGAATAAACAGCAATGCCAATATGGTTATGAAAGTTCCCACAACATAGAATATGTATGTTCCCGATCCTCCCGCATTGGGAAGTTTATATAACTTCGTATTCGAAATGTTATATATGCCATTTACGATGGTATTATCACCTACTTTACCCGAGGGTCTGAATGCTTCGCCTTTAGAATTGTAAACTATGATCCCGTTCTTATCGGTAAACGAAATGTACCACTTTCTATCCTTACCTTTCTCGTAGCCTTTAGGCGCAAAAGTTTCTTCCAGGATATAATATCCCGTTTCCATATCTGCAATGAGAAAGGTTCCGTCAGCTCCGCTCTGAAGCTCTGCACTCGCGGGACCTTCCCTGTGCCAGTTTGATATCAGACTTTCATCGCTCCCTGTCAATTTCGCGTAATAGAGCCTAAATTTTGCTCCCGGCAACACTCCGTTATCTTCGCTGTCAATCTTCTTGAACTTAAGATCTATATCCGACTGAACCACCGGTTTGGGATATCTTTTTGAAGTAAACTTGCCGCTTGCCGTTTCATACTCCACGATCGCCGATCGGTTTGAATAAAATCCGGCTTTAAGGCTTGATGTATTGTTTTTCGTTTCGAGCAGATCCGTGTCTTTATCCCCCTTATCGGGATATTTTCCCTGTTTCTCGGTCAACTCTTTTTTCGCTGTAAAATTCGACTTCACATTAAACGACAATGTGTATTTGTTTGACGAGCCGATGCTGTAGTTGTCCTTAAACTTCAGCTTTATGCTGCCGGTGCTCTCAGCGGAAGACGACGGTGTATAGTTTACCGATCCGATAAATTTTTCTCCTCCGTTTACCGCTCTTCCTATATTGCCGCCGGCACTATTGATAGCGCCGTCTACTCGCCAAACTATCTCTTTTTTGATCTGTCCGCCTGTGTCTTTATACTCACGCACAACTTTAAGATCCGGTGATGTCGTATTCATATTCACATATTTGCTGAGTTGATCGGTTATACGCACATTGGAAGGATAGAGCGACGCCTTTATTTTCTCAAAAGCTTCTTTGATCTGATCTCCCGACTCCGCAAGGTAGTAATCACCCGGATTGGACATCTTTTCCAACGCCTTATACTGAACCAACTGCCCTGTCGAACGTATTCCTATGGTGAAGGTACGAGTATCGAAATTTTTGGGTAGAAAGTAATCCTGATAGAATTTAATCGTCGGCGTTTCGGCGGTGTCCTGAGACATCTGTCGCCAAATAAATTCATCCTCTCCCGTCTTCTCCATGATCGCGTTGGGGAGTCCGTCGCTTATAAAGATCATGTATTTATCATTGCCGTCATTTCTAACTTCTCTGTCCTTGAGAAACTCATTGGCACGCAACAATGCCGACGAATAATTTGTAGATCCTCCTTCCTTATACCTTACATCAGCGTAAGGAACGCTTCCGCTTTTTGCAAGTGTTGTCCATCCCTGCACCGACTTGGTGTATTTATCCTTATCTCCCGGCCACGTGTCCTTGTTGGACGTACTCCAAGCGGATCCGCAGAATGTCATCACCGCAACCTTATTTTGCTTATTCATATTCATTATATCCGAAACAAGACCGCCCGCCTTACTCTGCGAAGAATGGGTTGAACCGATACCGTTCACAAGTTCATTGGCCGCAAAGTCACGCTGAACCATATTGCCGTTGAACATAAATTTATTGTTTACCATGGAACCCGTATTATCGACAACAAGAAGCACATCTATCGGTTTTTCTCTTACTCCCCCCGTCACATCGAGGTATAGCCTGTAATCTTTCTTGCCGTTTACATCGGTTTCGGAATTCTTGCCGGTACTGCCGGGCTTGTTATCGCGTAGACTGTCTATCCTCTTGTGGATTGAAATTTTATCGTTATATATGGTCTGAGCGTACGCCGGAGCGTAAATTTTCTCTTTTGTTTTTTTATAGAAAGAAAACTTTGTATTATAATACCATAAAAAGTAATGTTTGTAGACAGAAACTATCCCTCCCGCGTGCTCCGCAAGATATTTATCTCCATCCTTGTCGGCTATAAATCTCTTAACGCTCTGCGTTTCAGGCTCCGATTTATCTTTTTTAAAGTCAAAAAGTGTATTGTAACCGTCGTCAAAAGTCTTCCCCTGCAAATTTCTGCTCAGGAAAATTCCATTATGTTTAATCGTGTAATATTTACTGCTATGCTTACTTTTAGCTACCTGCCACAAGGAGCCGGGATTGTAAAGTACGTTCTCCACGATGTCAGCTCTTTTGTCGCATTTTAAAGCGTTGAATTTTGATCCTGTCGTTTCGGCTTCCACCACATATCTTCTGCCATCTTCTTTTTCGGCAACCATAACAAGCTCATCCGCAGGTTTTATATCACTGTACTTTACCAGCTCATATCGTGTACCGTCGATTTCACTCGTCATGACTTTCTTTTCACCGTATTCGATATCATATCCGTCTACGGGTTCCTCGCGTACCGAATAATTGTACGGTTTCCCCTTTGACTTCTCATACTGCAGGCCGGTAAAAGTATGTTTCCATCCGTGCGATGCGTTGATCACAGCCGGTGAGCCGTACTCTTTTCCATCCCGTAACAGCTGAACCTTGACGGAATCATTTATATGTGAGGCGTTTCCGTCGGACCAAACCTTTCTCACGAGGAACGAAGTTTCGTTCTCCCCTCCGCGCACATGTCCGGCATGCGATTTTTTAACGGAAAGCGATTTTTTCTTTACATCGGACGCATTAGGCGCTTTAGACGACTTATTACCGCGAAGCGAACTTTTTTTATCCGAACCGGATTTTCCACCTTTAAAAAAGGCGCCCGAATTTACCGTCGACTTCTTGGTCCGGCTGCCCATCTTCTCTGCTTTTCCGTAGGACACCGGTATTTGAAGCATCATGCATACAATGAGAGAAATCGTCATGCAGATTAATGTTATCCTTTTTCTGTTGTTTTTATCTTTTATTTTTTTCATATCCGTTCCCAAAAAGTTCCTTTTTCAAGTTTCCTCTTTGATTTTCACTATCCACCTTTTTCAATAACAGAAAGAATTCACACACAAACAATCTTGATTTAATTTCATTGATCTTTCATTTTGTCTTCCGATTTTATTTTTTTCAACAATGCGAAAAGCGCAAGTGAGGCCGAGAGCAGCACGACAATCAAAACGAGTATTTCATTCCTATCCCCGGTATCTACACCTTTATGCTGTTTTCTGTCACGAGATATGGGTTCAGTCTGAGCCACGCTCACCTTCTTCCGAGTCATAATCTCCGCTTTAGGCTCCGCAACCACATTATAATTCAGCGAATTAACGTTTCCGTTCATATCAATTCCCGGGACTGAGCACAAATACGGTTTAATCCTGCTATAGGTTCTTGCCTTTCCTTTCGCGGCAATTTCCCTAACCAGGTACATTCCGTGTTTCAAATTACGGAAACGAGCTTCTCCGTATGAATTCGAAGCCGCTGAAATTCCTTTTAGTTTTTTTCTTTGCACCGTCTCAGCCAACTTGGCGGCAATCGATTCCGACTCTCCGCCGGTCAGCTTGTCATACTCAATCGAAAGCGATTTGAAGCACGGTATGGTCTTATAAGTCGCCTTACCTGCTTCCGTATGCATGGTCGCAAACCTGTGTATCTCAAAAACAGCTCCGGGTACGGCTATGTAATTTTCCCTGTCCTTATGGTACCTGAATCTTATAGTCAGCGAACCTTTTATCCCACTGTCCGCACTCGACGCAAGTTTTTCCGCTTCCGTAGCGGATACGCAAGCCGTAACTGCGAAGAAAGTTGATAAAAGCGTCAAAATAGATAATATGACAGCCGTAAATCCTTGAACTTTAGTCATTTTATCCTCCATAATATAAAAGAATCCCCTCCTGCTTTAATACTCGCCCATCGATAAATCATTTATTCACCCGAGCAGAAGCATTTACTTTCTTTTTCTCGCAATGTATCTTATAAGGAGAAACGATATAAACAATGCTATCACCGCAAATATAACCTTTAACTGCCATGAGTTCAAAAGTTTCCTTGAAACGGAGTTGAGCCTGTCATGGTTTTTATAGCGGACTCTGTGCCCACGCACCAACAATCTGTGAGAATTCACTCCGTACGGCGTGCACGTAAGCAACGTGACATAATCACGATTCCTATATATGGCGAAATCACTGATATCCTCCGGTGTGACCACCTTTATCTTATCAACTTCGTACGCCATTTTTCTGTTTAAGATCGTAATATAAAATTCATCTCCTTTTTGCATCTCATCAAGACTTGAAAAGAGCTTTGCACTCGGCAGACCCCTGTGTGCAGCGATGACAGCATGTGTGTCTTTTCCTCCGATAGGCAGGCTCGTACCCTCGACATGCCCGCTTCCTCTTTGCAGAGCTTTATCACCCGTGCCATGATAAATAACGATCTTTTCCCTTATCTTCGGGATTTCCAGATACCCCATGACTCCATCCCCGCCGGGGTTAAGCAAATCACTGTATGGATGTGTTTTTATGTAATTATCATTGTCGAAAGCATCTCTTATGGTGTTTGTCACATGCTGCTCATTATATGCGCGGGCCTTCCTAAACTCTTTTTTCAAAACAGATGAAGGATATTTGCTTACCGCCGAATCATACGCGGTCACCGTTTTTTCGTTCAAATAAGAGTTCCACAAATCGCTCACGCTCGGATAAAGCAATATGCAGATTCCCGCTAAAAACACAGTGATTATGACCGCATTCCAAATCAATCTTCCGGTTTTTTTGTTCTTTTTCAACCCCGATTATCTCTCTTCATCCATCTTTATTTTTTCTCTTACAGTATCTGAAAAAGCCGCGCTTCCTCAGATCGAAAATTTTCACCGCGATAAAAGCAAGCAGGCCTCCGGACAGAATACATAACAACACCATAGCTATGTGGATCCCGTCTTTTCTATGTAAATTTCTCTCGATTCCCGACTCATATGGAATTCTATGGCCTCGAACGAGGAGACGCTTTGAGTTTATCCCGTACGGCGTACAGGTCATCATGGTGATGTAATCTTTACCCTTACTGATTTGCAGCGATTTTGTTTCCGTGGGTTTCACGACCTCGATACGATCCACCTCATAGGCTGTTTTTTTATTTAAAATGTGAATCGAAAACTTGTCACCCTTCCTTACAAGGTTCAGATTTGTAAAAAGCTCGGCGCTCGGAAGTCCCCTGTGTGCCGATATAACCGCGTGACTCCCCTTCTCACCGACCGGCAGGCTACTCCCGCACAGATGCCCGGCACCCTTTTTCAGGACTTTTTTTGTAGTATAGTGATTTATAGGCAGTTTAACGTCTATAGACGGTATGGATACATATCCCATAATTCCGTCCCCGTTGACATTGAGACATTCTTCATAGGCTCTGTCTCTATGTCCCTCCTTTGCTGAAAACGCATCCGGAACACTTTTCGGCGACAAATTCCTGTTATACTCTTTCGCCTTTTCAAATTCCTTTTTGAAGTCCGTACCAGACTTCTTTATGCTCGCATCATATTCCGATATCGCAAGATTGGCCAGATGGCGATTCCACATATCGCTTATGCTCGGATACAACAGCACCGACAGTCCCGCAAGTAGAAGGACTGCCGCCGCTATTAAGCCAAAATTCCTTTTAATGAGAGTTCTCATCGTGATGGGTCCGGTCTTTCTTTCTGTGTCTTACAAGCATACTTCCTGCAAGAACAACCAGTACCGCACCCACTATATAAAACAGATACGTTCCTATTCCTCCGGTACTCGGCAGAGTTCCGAGCTTATAGTTGTTGAACTCACCTACTTCACCCGTTTTATCCACCTTGGTTACCTCCTTTTGCGAATTGTAAACCGCCGTATATGTTTCGGTAATCTTTCCCGCTATGGAGATGCTGTATGACTTTAGCGTTCCATCCGCATTTAAGGTTGCGCTTATATTGACATCTACCGGAGTATCGTTCTTCGCATATCCCTGCGGAGCCTGTGTTTCAACCAGGACATATTTCCCGGCATCAAGTCCCGTAAACTTCATGCGCCCTTTGTTATCGGTAACTGCTTCACCTATTAGCAGTGAATTGTCGGCGATATACTCCGAGCCTTTCGTATATCCGGCTTTTTTCTTGAACAGTTTAAACTTGGCTCCGGCTTTCGGATCCTTGCCTGAATGTCCTCCCACAAGTTTTTCCTCGGTGATCAGCTCTCCCGTATTAGCATCTACACCTACCTTTACGATTTCTCTGACTTCTTTGCTGTACTTGCCGCTGACATTTCCGTTTATGTCAAAGGTATAGTGAAAGGTTTTTCCTTTTTCACTGTTGTACGTTCCGCCCGGACTTGTGGAATACTCTATTTTCGCCGTATTGGTGTTAGGATCAAAGCCTGTCTGCGCATTGCTGTTCAGCTTGGCACTATATTTCACGTTAATTTTGCTCTTATCCGATCCGTCTACCAGATACGCTCTTTTGAACTTTATGGTAAATCCGCGATCAGATTTAGTGATCACATAATTACTCTCGTCCACCTTCACGGCACCGTTGTAAACTTTAACGGAATCCTGAACAAGCGTAAGACCGTCGCTCAATGTATCGGAAATCTCAAACTTAAGCTTATCATTGTCATAATCCTTACTATAGTTCGGTATTGCGGTAGCAATTTTAAAATTTACCGTATCTCCTACCTTGTGTGTATCGCCTTTTTTCGTATCATCCCCGGTAACATCAGGGTTGTTTGTCTTATCTTCTATTGTTTTCTGCACTCCCGGCAAACTTTTTTTCGCGTAAGCGGTATTGAAATACTTGTCCGCGGCGTCTACCGAAGAAGAACCCTGCCCCGGATTGTCAGGCGTATAATCGGCACTGACTATCATAGGATTATAGACGTGCTTATCATTAACACCGGGTTTTACAAGTACTAAATACGTTCCTGCGGCAGGTCCGTTAACTACATAATTTGCTCCCTGTCTTGTAAAAGTCACCTTATGCAATTTGGCGAGTAAAGTCGCGTTGCCCGCTATCGCCTGTACTTCGGCAGCCGTAGGCTTCTTCACATCTGAAAAATCGGGGATGTCGTCATCCGCCTTAACCCATTTTCCGTCCTTTTCCTTTACAATCTGATACCCGACAACACTCGCCCCGTCCTCAACATTCTTTACTGTAAGAGAAGCGTCCAACGTGGCTGCAAATGAGGGAAGCTGTGCATATCCCAACACAATCGCAAAGGACATTATAAAAGTAAGAAAACGTTTCAAAAACTCTCTCTTGTCTGTTATCATCCTCATCAAACTCCTTTTCTATTCAATTAAACTAAGTAATAAACGAATAACATCAGGGACAAATCAATTTTCCAAAATGTTACACATATCCCCGACGTCACATATATGTTACCTTGCGAAAAGTTTTTTTGACAGAACATATTATGTTTTTTTACACTCCTATTAGGTAAATTTAGGCACACGTCAAAAGACGCCGGAATTCATACATTCCGACGTCTTTTGATTTATATATCGTTTTATATATCGTTAAAAGTTTTTTTATTTAATGCAAGCCCATGTGTAGACGAGCAGGCGCTCCGTCAATATCCTTATTCTTCGAAAAACATTTTCATATCATCTTCAACAGTGCCTATACCGGAAATCCCGAAGTTCTCCACGAGAACATTCGCCACGTTAGGCGACAGGAAAGCCGGAAGCGTAGGTCCGAGGTGAATATTCTTCACTCCCAGATACAGCAGCGCCAGCAGTACTATTACGGCTTTCTGCTCATACCATGCTATGTTATATGCAAGAGGAAGTTGATTCACATCATCAAGCCCGAACACCTCCTTAAGTTTCAGCGCTATCAGTGCAAGTGAATATGAATCGTTGCACTGTCCGGCATCCAGTACTCTCGGTATACCTCCTATGTCGCCGAGAGGCAGCTTATTGTACTTATACTTTGCACAACCTGCCGTAAGTATAACCGTATCTTTGGGAAGTTTCTCCGCAAACTCGGTATAGTAATTTCTTGATTTCTGACGTCCGTCACATCCCGCCATCACTATGAACTTCTTTATCGCGCCCGATTTGATAGCATCCACGACCTTATCCGCAAGGGCAAATACCTGTTCATGCGCAAATCCGCCTACGATTTTGCCGCTTTCTATCTCCTTCGGCGGTTCGCATGTCTTTGCCTGTTCTATGATCCCGCTGAAATCCTTCTTCTCGCCGTACGCACCGTCGATATGCCTGCATCCTTCAACTCCGGTGGCACCCGTGGTCCACAGACGGTCTTTATATTTCCCTTTTGGAGGGATCACACAGTTGGTCGTCATCAGTATAGGACCGTTGAAAGACTCAAACTCTTCTTTCTGTTTCCACCACGCGTTACCGTAGTTTCCGACAAAATTGTCGTATTTCTTGAAGAAAGGATAGTAGTGAGCCGGCAGCATCTCGGAGTGTGTATATACGTCGACTCCGGTACCCTTGGTCTGCTCAAGCAGCATCTCCAGATCTTTCAGGTCGTGTCCGGAGATCAGAATTCCCGGGTTCTTTCCCACACCTATGTTAACTTCCGTAATCTCAGGATTTCCGTACGTCGAGGTATTGGCGGTGTCCAGCAAAGCCATGCCCTGAACGCCGAACTTTCCTGTTTCCAATGTCAATGCGACAAGATCGTCGACCGAAAGCGAGTCGTCCATAGTCATGGTAAGCGCCTTCTGAATGAACGCGTCTACTTCTTCATCGTCGTTCATCAGCGCGTTTGCGTGTTTTGAATATGCCGCAAGACCTTTCAGACCGTATACGATAAGTTCTCTGAGTGATCTTATGTCCTCGTTTTCTGTCGCAAGCACGCCGACGCCCTTACTTTTTGTCTCAAACTCATCTTCCAATCCGTTCCACCTGCTCGCTTCCGGCAGTGCGTCCTTGTTTTCCACCCTGCCCAAAAGTTTCTCTTTTCTCGCGAGTGTGTCCTTGATCCTCTTTATTATCGACTCATTGTCAAAGTTGGCGTTTGTGATAGTCGTGAAGAGATTCAGGGTAACCATATGATTTGTATCCCTGCAGACTTCTTTTCCCTCTTCTCTGAGCTGTACGCAAACCGCGGCAAGGCCTTTGGTAACATATATCAAAAGATCCTGCATCGCCGCAACTTCCGGGTTCTTTCCGCAGACTCCCATAACTGTGCAGCCCGTGCAACCTGCCGTTTCCTGACACTGGTAGCAAAACATCTTGTTTTCCATTGTAATACCTCCTTGAAATTCCCAAAATCATACGATCCACGGCATGGCCGTCGCGTCTGCTCCCGCATCTTCATATACAGCGTCCGTAAATTTCGACTCCCCGTCAAAACATCTTCGCAGTTGTCGCTCACATGCTGACTTGCTCCGCATCGCAAAGGTCCGCCTTAATTGTTACAACTTCTATACGGTCATATTATCAAAATCAATCTCCCGGTTTCAGTAACATATGTTACAGTGCCAAAAAAATAAAAAAAGATCGGTGTTTTTCTTCCAATCTTCCCTCTCGCCCGTTCCGGACCGGATTTTATATGTCTCACACTCATCACGGGGCGACTCTTTTAAAATATCATCGGTGCACTACTACAGGGCGGTATTTTAAAAACCGCTATCCCGTTTGCCGCCATATTTTAAAAGTACTCCCCACCCGTCTTATATATACTCTTCCAGTCTTTCCTGGTCAAGCACTCTCAGCAGGCTTCCATCAACAGCTATAATACCTTCCTGCGCCATTGCGCTTATCTCTCTCGACAGCGACGGTCTTGTGACACTCAGATAGTCAGCCATCTGTTCTCTGTTCATCATCAACGCTCTGTTTCCTTTGCCCCGTATCGCCGGCAATGATTGATTTTCTTTACTTTCCGTTTCCTGCTGCTCGACTATGAATCTCGCCACTTTCCCTCGTATTCCCGTCGCTCCCAGAATCCTGAGACGTCTGTTCATTTTATACGCCTTCTGCGCAAATATATACAGCAAATTATCCCTTACTTTCGGGTATGTGCCGAGAATATCCATACCTATGTTTATTACCTGAGATTTTTTTTGCGCCTCAACATACATATCATATCGGGAAATACCTATGAAAGGGTAAACTTCTCCGAACATATCCCCGGGATCTAAAATAGTCGTTATTATAAGCCGCTTTCCGCTGAATGTGTCTCTCGCCACAAGAAGTTCTCCGGAAATCAGCAACAGAAGACCTTTCGGCTTGTCGCTTTCGCAGAAAACCATCTCTCCTTTTTCATATTCTTTCAAAGTGCTGTTACTTATGACGTCGTCGATTTCATCGTCTGCCACTCCCTTAAAAAGAGTGCTCTTTGAAAGCGCTTCAAACACTTTTTTTCCGTTCATGATTCTACTCCTTTTCCGCATTTACACATCAATATCCAGCCTGACATCAAAGGTGAAATCGGGATACATTTTTTTAACGTCTTCCACGATATGGCGGTACACGGATTCTCTGTCCTTTATGTCGAAATCTATTATCACATCGAAGTTGACATGACGCTTTCCCAAATCCACATAAAGTCCGTGAACCTGCAGTACACCCTCGTGTCCCGTAACCGTCTCCGTAATTTTCGCGCGCATTGAAGCCGCCTCGCCGTCGTCTCTGTTTCTGGAGTATATGCCTATTCCACCTAAAATCACTCCGTGATCCACATACACGTTTTCCATGATCCGTCTGGACATGAAGTCTATTTCTCTCGCAGTCATATTTTCATCGACTTCAACGTGAAGTGACCCCAGGAATTTATCCGGACCGTAGTTATGCAAAAGCAGGTCGTACACTCCATGCACCTCGGGTTCACGGCTTACAGTGGACTTGATCCGATCGATCAAGGTTCTGTCCACTCTCCTGCCGAGCAGATCGCTCAGCGTATCGAGGATCATCTCAATACCCGCTTTACCTATAAATGCCGAAATTACAACTCCAACGTACGCCTCTATATTCACCTCGGCTATCATATACAAAACCGCGGAAAACAACACCGCGCCCGAAAGTACGGCGTCGAAAAAGGCATCTGTTCCCGCGGCCTTCAGTGCGCTTGAACGAACGCGTCTGCCCTGTCTGATGACATATCTGCCGAGAAAAATTTTCACCGCGACCGCGACGGCTATCACAAGCAGTGACCAGACGGAATAATCCGCAACCTGCGGCACCATTATCTTTTTGATCGACTCAACGGCTGCGGTGATTGCGGCATAGATTATGATCGCGGCGATTATCAGAGTACTCATGTATTCAATTCTGCCGTGCCCCAGAGGATGCTCCTTGTCTGCCGCCTTACCCGCAAGCCTGTTGCCTATTATCGTCACAACGGACGCGATCCCGTCGCTCAGATTATTGACACCATCCAGTATTATTGCGATCGAATCCGCGAGAACACCGATCAGGACCTTGATTCCCGCCAGAACAAAATTTGCAAGAATACCTATGAGTCCTGTTTTCAATATTATGCGATCACGCTCGTAAAGTTTTCTTTTCTCTGTCATATCTACATTTCCAAAATCAAATACAACAACTCTTTTAACTCCGCCATTTCATTTTCGCCAAGCGCAAGGCATGATCCCATTTCCAGAGGAATATTCCTCGCTTCCTCCTGCTTTTTCCTGCCCTTGTCGGTTAAAAAAACGTTCACTATGCGTTCATCTTTTTGACTCCTCGTGCGTTTCACGTAGCCTGCGCTCTCCATCTTTTTGAGAACAGGCGTGAGCGTTCCCGAATCGAGATAAAGTCTGCTTCCCAGTTCTCCCACCGTTATTCCGTCCTGTTCCCACAGCACCATAAAAATTATATATTGCGTGTACGTTATCCCAAGTGGTTTCAGTAGCGGAGTATAGGCCCCGATGACTTTTCTTGACGCCGCATAAAGCGGAAAGCACAACTGGTTCTTTAATTTTAAAGCTTCTTTTGGGTTATAACTCATTTTTTCATCCTTCTCTGCTTTTTTCTACAATTATATTGCGTAAAATATAATTTGTCAAGAGCGCCTGCTCATAACTGCGGCGCCGGGCTTTTACGGAGCCTTTCATTGAGATAATCCGTAAATGAAGTTCGGATTTCCCGACAAAATGCGTACATATGCATCCGGCAGTTCTTCATCGCAGAGCTTTTAACATATCCGCCACGCTGACTCCCCGTACCGGGTCTTTGAAATCCGGTGCTATTTCGGATAGCGGAACAAGCACAAAATCCCGATTGTGCAGATCGGGATGCGGAACTTTCAGCCGTTCTGTATCTATTATCTCATTTTCCAGATAGATTATATCGAGGTCTATCGTGCGCGGTCCCCAATGCTTTGCGCGGACCCGACCCAACCCGGTTTCTATGGCGAGCAGGGTATCCAGAAGTCTGTCGGGTTTCAGTCCGGTTTCCACTTCTATGACCATATTCAAAAAATCGTCCTGCTCAGTAAACCCGTAGGCCCGTGTTTCTATAACGGACGATCGTTTAATTATATCTCCGACTCTTTCAGAGATTTTTTCCAGGGCAGACGCGAGATAACTCTCTCTGTCGCCAATATTTGAACCCAAGGCAATCATGCACCTCATATCAGTTCCTCCAACATTCTCACGGCATGCAGATTTTCTTTGACATCATGCACTCTTGCCATCTCTATGTTATGCATCCGTGCGAACAGAGTTACCGCAACGGTTCCAAACAACCTGTCCTCAGGTTCTTTTTCGTCCAGCAGCGTTCCTATAAAACTCTTTCTCGACACCGCAAGCAAATGCGGACAGTTCAGTTTTGCAAACACGTCTATGTTGCGCAACAATTCTATGTTGTGTTCGTAATTCTTGCCGAAGCCTATACCGAGATCGATTATGATTTTCTCGGGGTTTACGCCTTTCCTTACCGCGTAATCTCTCTGTGCTTCAAGATATTCGTACACCTCTTTTACCACATCGTCGTAGTGCGGATTTTTCTGCATCACATCGGGTCTTCCCTGTGTATGCATTATTACCACGGGCACTTCCGCGTCTGCGACCACATCCGCCATATTTTCATCAAAGGTGAGTCCGCTTATATCGTTTATGATATCGGCCCCCGCCTCAACTGCCGCCGATGCCGTGGTCGAATTATAAGTATCGACCGAAACGAGAATTTCAGGATACCTCTTCTTAACTTCCGCTATCACGGGGCACACTCTTTTGACTTCTTCCTCCGGAGACACCTTTTCGGCGCCCGGTCTTGTGGATTCTCCTCCCACATCTATGAAAGACGCGCCTTCAGATACGAATTTCCCGACCTTCATAAGCGCTTCTTCCGTTCCGCCGACTCTCGATCCCGCATAGAAAGAGTCGGGGGTGACATTTACTATCCCCATCATTTCCATCCCGGAAAATTCTTTTTTAGTTCCGTCTTTTAAAATAAAATGCTTCATCTCTAAAACTCACCCTTATTTCAACGATCCGCAACAAATCCATGTCTATGGCTACAGTGCAGACCGTTTTAAATAGCGTTTTAAAAAACCGTTTTAAAAGTCCGTCATTCTTTTACGATCTGCGTTCAGCTTTGCGACAGCCTGCTTAGTTTTTGAATTTTTAACCGACCACCATCGCATACGCCGAGTGATTATGTATGCTCTCCTGACTTTCAACTTCAATGCAAAAGTTTTCCACTTCTTTCAGTTTACTGACCCTCAATTTTACCTCTCTGCACACATCCTCGACAAAACGCGGATTGTCGTACGCATGTTCTGTCACATATTTCTCGTCCGGTCTCTTCAAAAGTGAGTAGACCGGAGCGCTCGCCGAGTCCTCCGCTATTTCAACCAGATCTTCAATCCAGAGAAATTTTTTCATCTTTATCTTTATGGAAACGTCCGCCCTCTGGTTGTGAGCTCCATATTCCGAAATTTCTTTTGAGCACGGGCATAATGTCGTTACCGGCGTTGTCACCTTCATATCAAATTCAAATTCATCTCCTGTCAGAGATGCGCTGTATTCAATACCCACGTTGAAAAAAGACGCCATCCCGGATACCGGCGCAGTCTTTTCAATAAAATACTCAAAGTTCATCATCACAAACGCAGAATCCGCTTCAAGTTTTTCTTTGGTTTCCTGAAGAATTTTTTTGACGTGGTTCAAGTCCATTCGCCTGTTTTCCTGTATGATGCCGACAAATCTGGACATATGCGTTCCTTTTTGCTTTGCGTCAAGCCCTACAAAAAGGCTGACCGTCGCCGCCGTGCTTATCCAGTCGCCGTTCTTGTTCCTGAATTCCATCGGAACCACAAACCCTTTTATTCCAACCTGATTGAGGTATATATCTCTCCCGTCGATCTGCTTCTGAACGTCTTTCATACTCACTCCCCGTTATAAACTATTCCGGAAGTCTTTGTTTCCCAAACTTCTATCTCATGCAGACATGCGTTATCCGTTCTGACCTTGGGTTCAAGTTTGTCCCAAATATACACGGCTATGTTCTCTGCCGTAGGCTGTTCTATGAAGTCATTGATATAATGATGATCGAATTCCTCAATCACTTCTTTTTTTACAAGTCTTTTTAAATCCACAAAGTCATACACCATATCCTCGTGATCCGGTTTGCCCTTTAATTTGACCACGAGTTTATATGTATGACCATGCAATCTTTCGCACTTCCCATGATAATTAATCAAATTGTGCGCGGCGTCAAATTCAAATTCTTTTACTAAAATCATTCCACCCCGATCTCCGTAACCTCAGTCCGACCTCCGCAATCTCAGCCCGACCTCTGCAATCTCAACTCGATCTCCGTAATCTAAGTCCGATCTAAGCAATCTCAGCTCGATCTCCGCAATCTCAGTCCGATCTAAGCAATCTCAGTCCGTTTCCCGCAATCCCCGCTGATCTAAAACTCAATTCTCATCCGAAAATTACAGCTCTTCCTTTCTCATTCATCGAGTATTCTACCATAGCCGGGAACTAATATCAAAAAACGAGACCCGCGTGCACGGAACCGGTATATTTTGAACCGTAACGACAATTTTTTCAATAGCCGTCTTCCGTTCTCGCAAGCCTCATTTTAAAGTCATTTCATGATTATTCAGTTTCTTCTTTTATGCTTCTATGCGACCTCTCCTCCGGTCTTGCTTCCTCTCGTGGCAGCCATAATTATAAGTCCCACAATTGTTCCGACCGTCGCGGGAATTACCCATCCCATTCCGTTTTCGGAAAGCGGGAGCATACTGTAAAGCTTATCTACGCTTTCCCAACCCGGGATTGCCGCTCTCACGCCGTCAGACAAAGCGCGAACCATGTCGCAAACCGCAGATACGGCCGTGAACGCCATCGCACACACGAAAACCTTTTTGTCATATCCGAACGCTCTTCCCGCCAGGCAGAGAAGTATGATTACAATACTCATAGGATACAACAGAACCAGTACAGGAACGGCGAAGGATATGATTCTTTCAAGTCCCATATTCGCCAGTATAAACGAAACCAGTGCAAAACCTATCGCATAAGGTTTGTACTTGAACGAATTCGGGAACATTTCCTCCGAGAAAGTTTCCGAGCAGGACTGTATCAATCCTATTGCAGTCTTAAGGCAGGCAAACGTTATCGTGATTCCCAAAAGAACGGAACCGAATGTACCGAAGTAATGAACGGCTATTCTGTTGAACGCGCTTCCGCCTTCTTCCGTCGGCGCCATTACGTTTACCGACTGTGCGCCCGCGTAGGTGAGCAGTCCGTAGATTACCGCCATGAGCACTACGCTCAGAATTCCCGCTTTAACCGTAGTCATAGATACACCGCCCGGGGATTTCACACCCAGTCTCCTGATCTGCTCTATCAGGATTATACCGAACGCCAGTGAGGCAAGTCCGTCCATGGTGTTGTAACCCTGCAAAAGTCCCGTTGAAAAACTCTTCGTCGCATAATCACCCGTTGCCGCCACATCTGCCGCGCTTCCCATCGGTTTTACGATTACCGCGATCAGCAATATAGCCAGGAATACCAGGAAAAGCGGATTGAGTATTTTACCTATCCATGTCAGGATTCCCGAAGGTTTGAGTGCAAAGAAAAGTGCTACGCCGAAGAAAAGCACTGAAAAGATCAACAGTGCAACCGTCTGCTTATCGGCAGAAACAAACGAAGAAACTCCTACCTGAAAAGAAACCGTTGCCGTTCTCGGTATTGCAAAAAGCGGTCCTATCGTCAGATAGAGGGCGCATGTAAAGAAATAACTGAATCCCTTACCCACTTTCTGTCCCATATCGAAAAGGCCTTCACTGCGTGACACACCGATCGCCGCCACTCCCAGTAACGGCAATCCTGCGCCGGTGATACAAAATCCGATTGCCGCCGGCGTAAGATTCCCCCCTGCCAGCTGGCCCATATGGATAGGAAAAATCACATTCCCCGCTCCAAAAAACATTCCGAATAACATTGATGCCAAAAAGACATACTCTTTTGTCGATATTTTTCTGTCCATAACCTTCCTCTCATTTTTCAATTCATAAGTAATAACATTGGACACATTCTAATATAGTTCATATGATAATGCAAGCACTTTTTTATTATTTTTAACAAAAAAAATAAACTTTTTTTGTATCATTCCACACCTATCGCGACATGCACGTCTAAACGGGCAGTTTTCAACAAGTTTGAGAACAGATACATTTGCATCCGAAAAACATATTACAGGCCGGAGAAATCCGCACCCGACTTTTCTAAGTCTTGCGGTGCTTTTTCTTCCATTCTTTTATCTGCTCGTATCTTTCCTTATAGCGCGCCTCCAACCCCTGCTCTCCCGGATGATAATATTCTTTTCCGCAAAGGCTCTCAGGCATGCACTCAAGGCTCGTCAATTTCTCGTCGTAATTATGGGCGTACATGTACCCCTTTCCGTAATCCAGTTCTTTCATCAATTTTGTGGGTGCGTTCCTTATCTGCAACGGCACCGGTTCCGCGATAGTTTTAAGCGCATCCGCTTTCGCCTCAAGGTACGCCTTTTCCATCGCGTTCGACTTTGGTGAGAGCGCGCAGTATACTACGGCATGCGTCAGATTCACAGAGCATTCAGGCATACCTATGAGGTGGCATGCCTGAAAAGCGGCAACGGCAACTTCAAGCGCCTTTGAGTCCGCAATCCCCACGTCCTCGCTTGCAAATCTTGTTACCCTGCGCGCTATGTACATCGGATCTTCACCCGCCTCCAGCATACGGGCAAGCCAGTATACCGCAGCATCGGGATCGGAATTTCTCATACTCTTGTGCAGGGCTGAAATGAGATTGTAATGTTCTTCTCCGTTTTTATCGTACAGCAGCGACTTTACGGAGGTGCACTGCTTGACGGTTTCCTCGCTAACGCGGATCGTTCCGCCATCCCCGTCACTTTCGCCGTTCAAGATCACCATTTCAAGCGTGGAGAGTGCATTTCTCGCATCTCCGTTGGAAAATCCGGCTATCGCCTCGATCAGATTTTCCTCCACAATAATACTCTTCGCCCCGAACCCTTTCGGATTGTCGATGGCCCTGTGCAGTAAACGTACGATTTCATCTTTTTCAAGCTGTTTCAGGACGAATACCTTGCAGCGCGAAAGCAGCGCTCCGTTCACCTCAAACGACGGGTTCTCCGTGGTCGCGCCTATGAGAGTAATACTGCCTTTCTCCACAAACGGAAGGAACGCATCCTGCTGCGCCTTGTTAAACCTGTGTATCTCATCGACAAAAACAATCGTTTTCTCCCCGTAAAAACGATTCGATTCCGCCTGTTTCATAATCTCCCGTATTTCCTTTATCCCGCTTGTCACCGCGGAAAATTCTATAAAAGAGCTCTTTGTTCTGTTCGCTATGATCTTCGCCAGCGTCGTCTTACCCACTCCGGGCGGCCCCCAGAATATCATCGAAGACAGCATGTCGCTTTCTATCAGGTTTCTGAGTATTTTCCCTTTCCCGAGCAGATGACTCTGACCCACAAACTCATCAAGGTTTTGCGGTCTGAGTCTATCCGCCAAAGGTTGATTTACATTGTCCGAATTAAAAAATGTCTGTTGTTTCATCTTTCTTTACCTGCAATCAACTACACCACCTGCAATCAACTCCGCCGTCTGTTCTTCCGTCAGTTCCGTATTTATTTGGTGATTAACTCCGCGCTCTGTTTCAATATGGTGAACCCGACCTGAGCCGTGGCGGACAGTTCTTTCGTTTCAAAATCCGTCATCCTGCCGATTCCGTTCAGGCGACTGCCTCCTATGTGAGTGAACTCGACATTGACACTGAACTTTTCAGCGGTCATGGCTTTTATAAAACTGACAGAAATATCCGTGGTCGCAACAAGGTGTCCCGTATACGCAACGGCTCCTATTCCAACCGCATAGTCCATCAATGCGGAAATGATCCCGCCGTGCAGCCAGTCATAAGGATTTTTGTGCAGTTCTTTCACATTGTACATATAGTCTATTGTGACTTGAGGCGACACCGTACAGTTTTCACAAATCAATTCCAGACTTGCGTTCAGTCTTTCCGGCTGTTTCTTCGCCGCATGCAAAGCCTCTTCGATATTACTTTTGAAATCCGTTCTGTCTATTCCGTTCACCTTCTACCCTCAATCTTTCCTGAAATGATTATAATTTTTCCCCGGCAACAGTTTTTTTCCCTGTATTGATGCCAGTTCGGTTACCGTAACCATCTCAAAACCTCTTTTTTTCAGTAACCTGCAGATACGATCCACTGTTTTTGCGGTAGCCTTGTGTATATCGTGCATCAAAACTATATCCCCGTCTCGCGTCCGCTTCCTGACAGCCTTAAATGTTTTTCCCGCGCTTCTGGTCTTCCAGTCCAAGGTATCCACCGACCACGAGATATTAGGTCTGTTCATTACGGAAAGCACCATATTACTGAGACCGCCGTAAGGCGCCCTGCATATCTGCGGAGAAACTCCCGCCGCAGCCTTTACTTTTGCATCTGTTCTGGAGATTTGATCTCCCACTTTTTTCTTCCTGAGTTGCGGCAAAAACGGGTGACTGTAAGAGTGGTTTCCTATCTCACACCCCTGTGAAACCTCTTGTTTTATAAGAGCTTCAGTGCGTTTATTTATCATCGCCCCCACAACAAAAAAGGTTGCGCGGCAGTCATTGTCGGCAAGGGCTTTCAAAACCACGGGGGTATTCTTGTTTGACGGTCCGTCATCAAAGGTCAGCGCAACATGCTTCTTACCCGGATCATAGACAGAAATTCCTCTTTTTCTTATGTAACCATACTTGTTCTTCCCCATTTTGAATTTGTACCAGTCTTCGGTTTCCCTGCCGGCCGGAATTTTTTCACCGAAAAAATAAGTTTTTAACACCTTTGCATCTTCTTCCATGCTCCCGTACACATTCACCTTTTGTTCCGTAACCGTAAGTCCGATCCCCTGCGGTACAGGCTCAAATTTAACGGGTTGTTGCGTCCTCGGCGTGTAGGCATACACAGCCGCCGCCACCATCAAAAACACTATTATTTTTATTATTGTTCCCGAAAATTTCTTTAACGACATATCCTTGATAAAATCCTATGAAACTTCAACTTTCACTCCCTCTTTCGCAACTATATTCTAAAGTATTTCACGGCATAAGTGAAGTGAAAATTGCCCACAAAAAACAGCACGGTAGTGAAGTGAAAATTGCCCATAAAAAACAGCGCGGTAGTAAAGTGAAAATTGCCCATAAAAAACAGCGCGGTGCGACAGGACACATCCGCGCCATCAAATACGTATTATCATCTACTCCTTATCTTTTGTACTATCACTACGAGGACGGCGACAACTATAAACAAACCTGTGTACTTAAACTTACTCAGCGGCGAATCTGCGATTACTCGCCTTTATTCTTAATCCAATAATCGCAATCTTCGTACCCGTCGGCAACGGTGTGTTCTCTGTAAAGAGTTCCTCCAAAATGCTCTATAACCGCCTTGTCCGTCTCACAAAAATACGGCATCAGTTCGCTATATCCGTTCTTTTTCGCAAAATCGGCGATAGGACACCCCACAAGGTGAATACTGATTCCTTCCTTGTGATTAAGCGGATTCACTTCCATACCCCACGTATTATTCCATGAGCCGTCCTTCTTGTGTCGGTTCAGTTTTTTCGCTCTGAGTCTGAAAAGAGCGTGAAAGATTTTTCGTACGAGCTTATTGTTTAGATTAAACCTGGAAAGTTGACCGCCCTTCTTGTTTCCAATCATCATCCCAAAGCACATGTCCGTAATTTCATCCGAAGACATATTACGATCCATAAACTCGTAATATGCAAAAGCAGATAAGGCGCCGTAAAAGTTTTTCGACATCGGATTGTCTTTTCCTCCTATGCTCGGAACGTCGTTTGAAAATTTTTCATAGATCTCAACAATTTCCTGATACTTTTCTTTTGCCTTATCGGCAGAATATTTTTTGCCCAATTCTTTTTTTATCCATCCCTTAGAATCTTGTGGAATTTCATATATTGCCATGACATTGCCTTCCCCTAATACTGTTTTGTACCGAATATGCCAAACATAAACTTGTTCTTTATGATTTGAACATCTATAAATCCCGCCTCTCTCATATAGGTTCCAAGTTCTTCCGGTTTCCATGAAGTCATATTGGGAATCATCTCTTCCCAACGCTTATCGGGATCTCCCGGATCATTGACGATAATAAACTTACCTCCTTCTTTCAAAACCCTTTTAATCTCTGCAAAACATTTACTCATATCCTTCCAAAAGTAGACTGTTTCAAATGCTGTGGCAAGATCAATAAAGTTGTCTTTAAAAGGGAGTTCATCCGCACTTCCTTTATAGACTTCGCAACGTCTTCCAATATGTCTTTTGTTCACAGCTTTTGATTTTTCTACACTAACATCAGAAATATCAACACCGTATACCATGCCGTTGGCAGATTTATCAAGCAGTCTTTTAATATTGAATCCTCCTCCGCATCCGATATCTACAATATTCCCTTCAGCAGGAACATCAAATTGTGTAAATGCCCATTTCGCCATGGGAGTATGCCCCCAGTTCATGCCTGAAAGCATCAACTTCCCGATTACTCCTTTAGGATTTCCAAAATTATCTTTGATCGCCATTATGATTCTCCTTCCGCATAAGTGTAATGATACCTACTTCATATATTCTCCCAATCATTTCCATGCACTGTATAATAGTTTCTCTTTTCTTATCTGAAAGAACAAGTCTGAACAGCGTTCTTATGTATCCGTCCATCAGGATTTCCATCGTCTGTTCTTTAATGAAATTTAAGGTTTTACCTTCAGCACTTTCTGCACTTTCTGCAGCTATATTAATCCCCGTCACATTCCTTCTTGCTATATTGTCAAGAAATCCTTCATACTTGGTTCCCTTTGCACAGTCAATAATCAGTTTTACAGCATCACGATCTGAAATTAGGACGTCTACAATCTTTGGAATATTTTTGTAATAGATGTCGCCCATATCGTAAAGACGTTTCTCTTTCGGTAGAGCCTGCATCTCATTTTGTATCTTATCAAGAATCTCCATCAACCGTTCCGCTACAGGATCGGTAAGAGCATAAAAAAGTTCTTCTTTTGAACTGAAGTATCCATATAACGCACCATGCGTATACCCCGCTTCTGAAGCAATTTTCCGAAGCGGTGCCGCTTGATAGCCATACTCGAGAAAAATTTTTCGTGCACTTTCAAGTAACAATTGTTTCGTTGCAAACTCTTCATGCCTTATCTGTTCTCCCGTTTCCATATCACGCTCCATACATTACCTAACTATATTACTTAGTAATATAGTAATTTTTAATTCTCGTTTTGTCAAGAACAAAACTAAATATGTCTGTCATTTTTTTGAATACACTATTTATTTGTTTGTTGATCCTTATTTTTCGTTTCTAATTTTATCTAATTCCGTCATATTCTCAACATCAATTATTTCAACTCCTTTTTCGTTAAGTTTCTTCCTGAATACAGCTATACCCAAATAAGCCATTATGATTGAAACGATTGGATTGACTAAGTTCAAAAATGCATATGGAAAATATGTAAAGGTACCCACACCTAAAGTCGCAGATTGATATGCTCCGCAACCATTCCATGGGAACATTGGCGACCATAGGGACCCTCCATCTTCCAATGTTCTGGACAAATAATATCTTTCCAACCCCATATCGTCATAAATCTTGTAGTACATTCTTCCGGGAATAATGTTTGCTAAATACTGATCTGTCAATACGAAGTCGCATAAAATTCCTGTTACAATTGTGGTAGCAACTAAGCTTCCTACTGAATGAACAATCTTGATAATCTGTTCTAATATTACTTCCGTGAATTGAGCTTTTTCAAGTATTCCACCGAAGCAAAGGGCAAAAATAATCAATGAAATCGTCCACAACATATTGTTAACACCACCTCTGGTAATTAACTTATCAACAACCTTAACTCCCGTTTCCCCAACATATCCATTCTGAAGCGCATCTAGAATACCATACAAGTTGACGTGCTGGAAAATCACCGCAAAAATACACCCTACAAACGCCGCAAGCAACAATGAAGGAATAGCAGGGATCTTTTTGACAGCAGTTATCAATACGATGATTGGAGGAATGAACAACCATGGCGTAATATTGAATTCCTTAGCCAGTGAGGATTTAATGACTTCAATATTTTCCAAATTTGCCGAAGAAGAATCAAAGCCAAGTCCAATAACTAAGTAAATAGTAAGAGCAATTATGAAGCTTGGAACAGTTGTGTACATCATTGATCTAACATGTTTGTAAAGATCAGTTTCAGCAGCTGCGGCTGCAACGTTAGTACTGTCTGATAAAGGAGAAATCTTATCTCCAAAATATGCTCCGGAAATAACCATACCTGCTGTAATTGCAGGATCAATTCCAAGACCTGTACCGATTCCCATTAAGGCAACACCTATCGTTCCACCTGAAGTCCAAGCACTTCCGGTAGCAACGGAAACGATTGCACATAATATGCAACCTGTAGGTAAGAAAAATTTAGGGGAAATAAGTTCCAGCCCATAATAAACCATGGCAGGAACAGAACCGCAAAGTACCCATGAACCAATTAGCATACCTACGCACATCACGATAATCAGCGCTTCAATTGCACGATATACGCTGGTTAACATTCCATCCCTAATATCAGTCCAGGAACAACCTACCTTTAATGCCATTCCTGCGGCTAATATTGTGGAAATAACAATAGGTATGTGCGGGTCTACCTTTAGCTTAACCATAGCTGTAACAATAATTACGGCCATGCCGATGATCGGTACTAAAGCTTCCCAAACTTTTGGTTTTCTTTCATTTTTCATAGTAAAACCTCCTGATAATATAATTCCAAACACGCATAATACAATATGCAAAGCATTTAACTGACATAATACTAGTACGCAAGTATTGTGCCAACGTATTTTCCCGAAAAACCGGCAATTTCTATGTTGGATTTTCGGAATAAACAAAAAAGAGGAAATAAATTTCCTGACTGCGGAAATTTATTTCCTCTTTAACTCCTAATAAAATCACTCTTTGAGCTTTTCAACCCATTCTTTTAAATCGTAATCCGCGATTTTGTTCCTAAGTTGTCGGTTGCTGATACCTAACAGCAAGGATGCCCGGGTAAGATTCCCATTCGACTGTAGGATTTTCTCTTTAATATATTCTGCCTCAACTTTGCTCCTAACTTCCCGTAAGCTTCCGCACTTATTTTCATAGCCTGTAAGAATCGGAGTTTTCCGTGCCTCGCCGGTTTTATCTACAATGGGCAAATAATATTTTGCGTTTTCATATTCGATCCTGCCATTTTCTGATAGAACTACCAGCCTTTCAATAATTGTCTTGAGTTCTCTTATATTTCCCGGATAGTGGTATTCCTTTAACACGTGTATGATGTTTTCATCTATGGTTTCAATGATTTTGCCGAATTTTGCTTCAGATTTCTTTATAAAGTATTTTATAAAGCTGTCTATATCTTCAGGACGTTCCCTTAAAGATGGAACGCATAAAACGATTCCATTGATTCTATAAAGAAAATCCGCCCTAAACTCCTCTTTTTCAATCCGCTCATAGATATCTTTGTTGGTTGCTGAAATCAAGCGTATATCTACATCAATTTTTTCGTTACCGCCAACTCTTTCAATCTGTTTATTCTCAATGACTCTCAGCAACTTTACCTGTGTATTTAGAGAAATATCAGCGATTTCATCTAAAAATAAAGTCCCTTGATTCGCAAGTTCAAACTTACCGATTTTCTTATTTATAGCACCGGTAAATGAACCCTTTTCGTGCCCGAAAAGCTCAGATTCCAGCACGCCTTCAGAATATTCACGGCAATTAACCTCTAAAAATTCCTTGTCTTTTCTTAAACTTTTAGAGTGAATATACTTGGCTATTACTTCTTTCCCTACGCCTGATTCCCCTAAAATCAATACGGAAATATCGCTCCCCGCAATTTTGTCGCATGTTTCTAAAAGCTTATTATATGCATCATTTTTGGAGTCTAACAAGGCCGAAACTTTTCCATCTAAAATCTTAAGTTCTGAATCTCTGGCAGGAAATTTTTCTTCTAAGAACTTATTTATATCAAATATCAAACTTTCAGGGTTACTGCTCTTGATGAAATAATTATATGCGCCTATCTTTAAGGCTTCTACTGCCGTTTCTACTGTTCCGTATGCAGTTACCAAGATCACTCCAATTGCAGGATCATATTCTTTAATCCATTTTAATAACTGTATCCCTGTTTCTTCTTTCATTATTAAATCAGTTACTACAATTTCTATTGCCTCGGATTTAATTATTTTGATGACCTCGCTGATACAAGAAGCAGTATGAACCTTGTAACCCTTTTCTTGTAAAATAAGGGAAAGCATTTCTCTATAATCCCTCATATCATCCACAACCAAGATTTCATGTTTATCTTTCATATTTCCCCATTTCAAAGTCTAAAAATATATTGAATTTAGTACCTACACCTACAGTACTGTCTACTGAAATATCACCGTTAAATTTTCTGACTTCATTATACACTAAATATAAACCCAGACCGCTGCCGGAATCAATATCCTTAGTAGTATAAAAGGGTTCAAAAATTGATTCTAAATTGCTGTTTGGAATGCCACAGCCATTGTCAGAAACCGTGAGTTCAAGTGAGCTTTCTTCAGCTGAAATTTCCAGGGTAATAATATTATCACTATCCTCTTTTTCAAAAGAATCAATAGCATTTTCGATTAGGTTAATCAAAATAATATTGATAGATTCTACATTTATTTCCACAAACTTGTTCCCTTTGTGCTTAAAATCCAGGTGTACATTTTTAGCCTTTAATTTCGGTGCCATTAAAGTTACAGTATTTTTAACTAAGATTAGAATATCTTCCTTTACATATCTATCCATTGTGGGCTTGGAGAAACTTAACAAATGTTCAATTAAATTGTTTATCCTGTTAACGGAATTTTCCATCATAGAGATTGCTCTATTTTTGGATTCCTTAGACATATCCATTTTTATTAAATAAAGACCGTTTCTAATGATGCCCAGGGGATTTCTTATTTCATGAGATAATCCTACGGAGAGTTGTCCCATAGCCATCATCTTATTTTCCTGATGCAACTTTCTTTCGACAATCAGTTTTTCCGTAACATCATCTATACTTAAAACTTTGAGATTCCCACTTTTTGAAATATATGGCGATATTTTAACATTGTAACATCTATTATTACAAATGCTTACAAAATTAGTATTGGAAACTGATGAGAAATCCGAATTCGTCATTTTTTCTTTCAGTATTTCATTTAGTCCTCTTATACTAAAAATATCCTTATCTGTTAAGGTCTTTTCATCATCAGTAATTAAAGAAAGAAGAGCTTTATTATACTCTATTATCTTTGCATTGATATCCACAATTAGCAAGGCTGTATTTAGATTATTTAATATTAAACTTATATTCTCTTTCGCATTGGAAATCTCTTTGGTTTTTTCTTTAACGTTTTTTTTGAGGAGATAATTCCAAACATACAAGCTTCCGGCAATTAAAATCATGATTAGGGCTATGTTTATAAAAGCGCTGTACTCAATTCCTTCGCCTCGAATGGATTCAGAAATGCCAAACCATTTCTGTTGAACTTTAGATACAATATTATTTTTTTTAGTTTGCAGAATCCCCTTGTTCAAAACGGATAGAAGCGCCTTATTACCCTTGTTTACAGCTAATACTACATCTTTTTCATATAGTAATTCTACATTATATTTCTTGGTTTCATAAAGATCAAACTCTTTCCAATAATTGGAAACCACCACTTCATCACCTATGGCGCCGTCAACTTCACCACTTTGCAAGAGTTTCAATACCATTTTAGTATTATCCACATATACGAATTTAGCCGGCTTAAAGTTATGTTTTCTCAAGAGTTCCTTAATATATTCTTCTGCCAAATCTCCTTTAGGAATGGCTAAAGTTTTGCCTCCTAAATCATCTGCTCTCAAGCCGGAAAATTTCTTTTTAGAAGAAATAATTACCGTCTTCAGTCTATATATTGGAATTGATAAATCAAATTCCGTCGCTCTGACTTCACTTGGAAACATGTCACAAACATCTATTTTTTTCTTCCTTAAATTTTCTACTAAATCATAGAAGGGATACATTTTAATGTTTATAGGTGTTTCCGTTTCCAGTGATAAGTAATTGGCGTAATCAACTATTAATCCGGTGTACTCTTTTTTGTCTTTATCAAAATAGGAAATTGGAGGTGCAGTAATATCTGATCCTAGTTGGATCACACCGTGTTTTTTTAAATATGCTCGCTCCTCCTTAGTAATCGGTGAAGAATATTTTAAGTAGGTAATTAAATTTGTACCAAATTGAATTACCACAATTTGATTATAAAAAATCACAATCACTATCAGTGCAACAAAAATTAAGAGGAATCTCCTGAAAATTTTCACGTTCTTTCTCCCCGAAATATGACTCAAACAAAAATTATTAATCGTTTTCTACAGTAATACTCATATGCATATATTCTACGACATGGATTTAAAATTTTCCATAGATGCATTAAATGATGTATAAGAAGAACTGGGGTGCGGACATTTTTTGGACAGCCTAAGCGGCTAATCCAATGATCCGTCTGTACTCTATAGGGATCAAATAACCTAATGATTTTTTGATTCTTTTTTCGTTATACCGGTGTAGATACTCATCTAACTTCTGTATGAACTCTTCTATGGTTGTATCTTTCCAATCTTGGTTGTAGAAGAATTCGTTCTTTACTCTGCCGAATAGCCCTTCACATGCCGCATTGTCGGGAGAAAGATATACCTTGCCGGCGGGGATTGAAAACTTACTGATATCCGATAAAAGCAATTTATACGGATCATCGCTGTGAAAATCTCTTTCCACTCTATTTGGCACTGCCGGTGTGATTTCTCCCTTATATGAGTTATATTTCCCCGCTTTTTTACTTTCATCTCTTCTTCTTTCATGAGCCTTCGAACAATCTTTTCTGATATCCCTATCCCTATTTTCTTAAGTTCTGCATGAATCCTCCTATATCCATACCTGCTCCGGATGTCTTTGAAAATCCTTTTTATTTCAATGCGTACAAGAGCGTATTTGTCCTCTCTTGCTCTCGCATTGACCTGATAGTAGTAGCTACTTGTTGATAGTTCCATCATCCTCAGCATTTTCGGTAGCGGGTACTTGTTTTTCATGGCGTCGATCACCGCTACCTTTTCCCTGTTTTTCAGGTTTCTGCGGTCGGCGCCGGGGTCTTTTTTTAATATATTAAGTGTCTCCTTTAGGATATCCACTTCCATCTGTAGCTCATACATCTGATCGTGCAG
>CP016202.1:684362-700764 GCA_003433295.1 Eubacterium minutum ATCC 700079
CCAGTCGTACAATCTTTCTCGACTTGGATATCCCAAACCTCTGACGGTTTCGGTTGCCGAACCTGTTAGATGATACATTCTCAAGGCTCTGACTCATTGTTTCTGTGAATATATTTGTTGACTCCTTTCAGAGCCCTATATGTGTACAGGTTTTTGTCCGCACCCCCAACAGAACACTTATGTTGTGTTTAGTGTAGCTTTATGGTAAAATGTAATAGAAAATTTTTTAAAGAGAGGAGTCCTGAAATGATTTCAGGTAAGAAATTAAAACAAATTCGTTTGTTTAGGAAACTAACACAGAAAGAACTTGCCATCATGTCCGAACTGACTGATGCTGCAATTCGTAATTATGAACTGGGAAATAGATCTCCAAATAAGGAACAATTAAGAAAAATAGCAGAAGCACTTAACTGTGATATTTCTGCATTAATCGATCATGAGCCAAATTCTATTTTTGAAATCATGCATATCATATTTGACTACGAAAAGGAAATGAAGTTCCGTCCCCTTGCAGGAAATGGCGAACCAACTGCCCTTTTATCTCATAATTCTCACTTTGATGACTTTTTAGTAGAATGGGATGAAATGAGGAAGAAACATTATAACGGTGAGATTACAGACGAGGAGTTTGAAGATTGGAAATTGTCTTTTCCTAAGAAATCACGATTTTTAAGGAAAAGTAAATAAGTAATCAGTCATATTCATAATATAAATGATTGTTGAGTTATGAATCATAAAAATTTTCATGTGATAACTAGAAATAGCCAAATTAGAATTTGTCGATTTTGTGTTATATCAAATTAAAGAAGTTTTAGTGATATTTATCATTATGCTAAAATCAGTCGAAAAATCATGAAAAGAGGAGAATATTATGGGAGGAAAAGAAGCTTCACGAGGCTTTTTATATCAAGCATTTGCATCTGTTCTTGAAGCAATATGTCAAAAGAATTGGGATAAAATTTATATTGAATTTGATTCTAAAAATGATAAAGTTGATATTGCATTGGAAGAAAATAATAGGATCTTCAAAAGCATTCAAGTAAAATCAACAATAAATACTTTTAGTAAGAATTCACTGAATAAATGGCTGCAAGAACTCATTAGTGATGATGTGGGTTCAACTGAATTTGAGCTGTTTCTAATAGGGCAATGTGATAAGGATGCTCTTACATTTATTAATTCAATAGACAAATTTCAACGTAATAAATTGGATAATAAAGCACAAATTTCATTGAAAGGATTTGATACAAATATTATACAAGGTAGGAAAATAGGTATTAAATGTCTCCCTTTCGATGTTGACACATTTGAAAAAATAGTTAGAGATTCTTTGTTTCGATATATTTCGTATAAAAATCAAATAATGACTTTTGACCAGATTAGCTTCATTGCTTCGGCTACTGTGAATGACCAAATGATTTCTTCAACACACGGCAATGGTATCGATAGAAAGACATTTGATGAGGAATTGGAAAAGCGTATTCTTCTGGTTGTTGATAAGTATTCCCCTAAAAGAATATCTATTGGCATTAAAAGCTTTACTCGTGGAGCAGTACATCTAGAAGATGAAACAATGTGCTTATCTCTGTTAGATGAGTTTGATGGTCGTAATTTAAAAAAAGGATATAATTGGAACAATGATATTTATCCCAAACTGAAAGATTTTTTGATTGCAAATACCAACGACAAGCACGCTTATCAAGTATCTTTAAATACACATGCATCTTTAGCTTTTGCTGCGGGGAGAATTCTCGATAGCAAATCTGGTATCAATGTATTTCCAATACAAAAGTCAGCAACAAATGGCAATGAATTATGGGATGTAAAACTATCATCTAAAAGAAACTATTCCAATTGGGATATTTCACATGAAATATTTGATGAAAACCAATCTGATTCTGCATTAATACTAAATGTTACTCGCCCCATTTACAATGATGTGGTTGGATACATTAAAGAAAAAAATCTATCAATTAGGCGTATCATGAATTGTACGCCAAGCGAAGTCGGTGCCACAAACTTTTCAATAGAAGACGGAAACCATGCAGCAGCTCTTGCTAATTCTGTTTATAATGCTATAGCACAAAGGACTCCTGTAGAGCGACGAGCAACGCTACATATTTTTGCTTCTGCGCCAAACGCATTTATGTTTTTTTTAGGACAAAACTCACGAGGATTTGGTAAATGTGTTTTGTATGAATATGATTTTGAGCAACGAGACTCTTGTTCATATTCAAAATCAATAAGTTTTACAAACTAAAGGAGGATTATTTATGTCTACTGTACCATCATATTTTAAAGATTTTCTATCTAGTGAGTGCTCACGCACTCTAATACATCGTTAAATACAACTAAACACATTGAAATTACTGAAGTTAAGGCTCATCTGTGGTATAATATAAGTGCAAGGAATTTCTCTGAGAACGGTTAAAAACCGTGCACCTGTAATCGACAGATAGAGCCATGTACAAGAAAAATCACAACAAACAACTCGCATTCTCGAATTTCAATCAGCCTCCGGGGTTGCAGCTGAACCCCGAGAATCGCTGGATAAAGAAAGCTGAAACCATTCCATGGAACTTGATCGAAGAACGCTATGCCGAACTGTTCCCGAGTAATCGGGGAGTTCCCGCCAAACCATTGCGGATGGCACTTGGCTCACTGATCATCCAGAAGCAAATCGGTTGTTCTGATCGCGAACTGGTTGAGCAGCTCACTGAGAACCCGTACTTCCAGTACTTCATTGGATTACCGGGTTACCAGATGGAGCCTCCATTCGTGCCATCATTGCTTGTAGAGTTCAGGAAAAGGCTTACGGAAGAGATCCTCGGTGCCATCAATGACATGATCCTCGAGTATAACGCTCCCGACGAGCCTGACGATGATGATCCAAGCGGATTTCATGAAGGAGGAAGCGAAGATCAGGACTCAGAAAAAGGCAATTCCGGCACACTGATCCTTGAGGCGACATGCGCACCTCAGAATATTGAGTATCCACAGGACATCAATCTTCTGAACAAAGGTCGTGAAGATCTCGAAGGCATTATCGATGAGATCAGTTACGCATACAAGCTGAAGAAACCAAGAATGTATCGTCAAAATGCCAGGGCAGAGTATCTTGCACTTGCAAAATGCAGGAAGCGCACCGGCAAACGGATCCGAAAAGCGATCAAGAAACAGCTTCAGTATGTGCGTAGAGATCTCAGATACATTGACGAGTATCTCGCGCAGGGCATTGAGTTCGATGCCGGGCAGCTTGAGCGGATCGATGTGATCCGAAAGGTCTATGAGCAGCATGACTACATGTATTGCAATAAAACTCATACAGTGCCCAACAGGATCGTAAGCATCAGTCAGCCGCACATCAGACCAATCGTTAGAGGAAAGGCCAAAGCTCCTACTGAATTCGGTGCAAAGCTCGATCTAAGCATTGAGAACGGTTTTGCAAGGATAGAAAAGCTGTCATTCGATCCATACAATGAGAGCGATGTCCTCATAAGCGCCGCAGAGCAATATTGCAAGCGCAACGGCAACTATCCGGAGAGGATACTCGCAGACAAGATATACAGGAACCGCAAGAATCTCGCATTCTGCAAGCTTCATGGGATAAGACTTTCAGGGCCGGCACTTGGCAGACCTAAGAAAGATCCATCCGTCGACAAAAAGACTGAATACATCGATGCCGTTGACAGGATCGAGGTCGAAAGAGCCTTCAGTTTGGCGAAAAGATCTTTCGGACTGGGGCTGATCACCACGAGACTGGAGAACACTACCAGAAGCTCAATCGTACTTTCGATAATTGCAATGAATGTGGATCGCCTCACAAGACTTTCCTTTATGCGATTTTTGTTATCGTTTTTTCAAGGTTCGAATCTTGGACTCAGTTTAGAGCCAACTTTCTAACAACGAATTGTTGAGCATACACTAAATACATTAATCGTTACAACTCGAAACGACTTCATTCTACACTTGGCAACTACACTCCGGATGAAATATAAGAATTTTTCATTGAAATGCAGTCATAACTTCGGCTTTTCTCAGAATTATGTTGTAAAATTGTGTCAACATACTTGACTATATTGCACTTTTTTATCATGTATATCTTCTACATCTAACCCACCATACAATCCCATGTATCCTGCATTCTGGAATATAGCAAATTCTTCGTTTGTGATGACTCCTGCATAGTGTGCTGTTTCTACCAAAAGTTGATTCCACTGTTTAATATCTCCACGAACAACAAGCCTTCTTCTATATTCATCAAGTTGATTAAAATGGTCAGCTATTTCTTGACGATATGTCTGCATAGCAAAATATGCTTGCCCAAGTGCAATCATTTCTTTTCTCGTATCTCCGTTTTGTACAATCAAATAGCAAGCATATCTCGTAAGTTCATAATCTCTTATAGCCTTACTTGTAGCACCTGCTTCCACGATTCTCATAAGCAATCACCGCTCTATCAATGGTCTTCTGAAAGTTTCTCCACTGAGAATAGTCAAGTACCGCAGCAAGTTCTCTTGCACTCCAATACTCGCTTCCGTTTTCTGGACATATTTTATATCTTCAATTTTTTTATATTCTCTTGCTTTTAAATTTGACCTAAACATACCTCTCGTTATTTTCTATAATAGCCAATTTGTATATCAACTATTCTTCTTTATCTCTATATTTTTCAATAAGATTCCCTTGAGAGTCTTTCCATTCCACCCATCCGTTATTAGATTTCCCAATAACTATCCACCCGGCACTTGAGGGATTCATACATACAATATCCTCTTGTAAAATATTGTCTTTTATTTTTGCATTTCTCCTGATTGATGGTATATATCCGTTGTCGGTATTACCACAAATACTTCCTTTTAATACTGTAAATACTCCATCTTTTACTATAGCTTTCCCATTTACTTTTCCGAACCCTTTTATATTACGATTTAATACATATTCCCCATCCGGGACAAATCCAGCCTCTGTTTTAAGTTTTATCTCTTCTGTAGACTCTTTGAATACTTCTTTTTTACTTTTATCTTTAGGATATATTTGTTTACCATCTAAAGAAGATAATAAGGATTTTGCCACCTCTATGTCCAACGCGAATAATTCAGTGCCAACAATTCTACTTTTACTAAAGATGTCATGAATAAGTTTTTCTTTCTCATCATATCCGTCCACTTCTATAGCAAACGTCCTCTTTAAACCTGTGATATTAGCATATCCATTGTTTTCCAAAAACCTCATCCTATTTTCAAATTGGTCATTCCCGGTCTTTCCAATCTTAATAAGACCGGGAACAACTGTAGTCATTAAATATATTATTCCTTTTGCCATAATTTATCCTCTTTCAACAAATATGTTTACACGGCTTAGTTTAATCAATTATATTTCTGGCCATCTTCTGCTGCCAAAGGCAGAATTTCATTCTCATTATTCATATATGAATAGTCATTACGATCATCTTCAAAATTATAATTATCAGTCCAAAGTTCACACTGCGTCATGACAGTCTGAACGGCATCATCCATTCCTTCAGGCGGATATTTATGTCTTTTCAAGAGTTTTTTGATCAACATACGCATTTTAGCTCTTGCCGACTCACGCTTCTGCCAATCAATCGTCTTATTCTTACGTAGAGTTTCTGCTAATTCTTTTGTTATTGCAATGAGTTCATCATTTTCATAAAAATCTTTAATTGCCTGAGGCTTTGTTAAGGCGTCATAGAAAGCAAGTTCATCAGCAGTTAGTCCTAATTTATCTCCTTCTTGATGTGCCTCTGCAATCTGTTTTGCCAACTTTAACATTTCTTCTATAACTTCCTCATTGGTCAACATACCGTTAAGATATGAGTTGAGAGCACGTTGCATAATCTCGCTGAACTTTTCAGATTTAACGATATTGGTTCTGCGATAAACGGAAACCTGCTCTGCAATCAATTTTTTCAATAGTTCGACTGCAAGGTTCTTCTCTTTAATATTTGCGACTTCTTGAAGAAATTTAGGGTCAAACAAAGAAAACTCCTCTTTGATGTCTGAGAACAAATTTATTACCCCATCACTTTTAATACTCTGTTTCAAAAGTTCATTTATTCTTGCATTCATTTCCGGTAATGAAATCTTTTTGCCAACTCCGGTGTTTGTAAGTCTTAGAACAAGAACTCGAACAGCCTCAAAAAATGCTGCTTCAAATCTACTATCTTCATCAACTAAAGAAGAGCAAAGAGAAAGTGCCTGATGGAGCATAAGGGCTTCTTTTACAAATGAGTCTTTATCATCGACTTTTTCTCTACCCATAATAAAATTCACAGCACCACTGATAGTTTTAGCTCTTCTAAGGTCTGTTCCATTTTGGAATTTCGAATAATCATATCCGTAGAACTTATCACGGCAAACCGACAACTTCTCCATGAATTTCGGATATGCAACCTTTGCAACATCTGTATCGCCATAGTTCTTTTTATCACGAGAAGTATAGTCATTCATAGCTTGCTTCAATGCAGTAGCGATTCCAACATAATCAACAATGAGACCACCTTCTTTATCGCGGAATACACGGTTTACACGAGCAATTGCCTGCATAAGATTGTGTCCGGACATAGGCTTATAAACATACATAGTGGCAAGAGAAGGAACATCAAACCCGGTCAACCACATATCAACAACAATTGCAATCTTCATAGCACTGTTGTTATCTTTGAATTTCTTTGCAAGCTCATTCTTATGGTGTTTATTACCAATAATCTGTCGCCATTCTTCCGGGTCATTGTTACCGGAAGTCATAACAACACCCACTTTTTCAGTCCAAGACGGGCGAAGTTCCAATATTCTCTTATAAATCTTCATGGCAATAGGACGAGAGTATGCAACAATCATCGCCTTACCGGTAAGCAGATTCTCTCTATTATTTTCATAGTGGTCAATAATGTCACAAACAAGGGAATTTATGGTGTTATCATTTCCAAGCACTGCTTCCATCTGGCCAAGCTCTCTTTTGCTCTTTTCGAGAACTTCATTATCTGCATTAAGAGCCATTAAATCATACTCCGCATCAATCATTTCCAAAGTTGTTTGATCAAGATTCAATTTAATTACACGACTCTCATAATACACAGGACGAGTTGCTCCATCTTCAACCGCTTGCGTCATATCATATATATCAATATAATCACCAAATACTTCACGGGTACTGCGGTCCTTAGCTGAAATAGGCGTGCCGGTAAATCCAATATATGTAGCGTTTGGAAGCGTATTACGAATAATTCTTGCTGTACCGATAACACGCTTTGCTACTTCTTCGCCATCTTCATTTTTGCTAATCTTAATCTTTTCAGCAAGTCCATATTGTCCTCTATGAGCTTCATCAGCCATAACTATAATATTATGACGTTCAGACAAAGGCTCGTTAGACTCCGCGAATTTCTGCATAGTAGTAAAGATTATGCCGTTTGCCTGTCTTCCGGCAAGCAGAGTTTTGAGATTTTCTCTACTTTCTGCTTGTAACGGTTCTTGTCTTAAAAAGTCCTTACATTTTGCAAACTGACTATAAAGCTGGTCATCAAGGTCATTTCTGTCGGTAAGTACAACGATAGTAGGGCTATCTAATGCTTCCTGCAATAAATGAGCATAGAAAACCATTGAAAGTGATTTACCACTTCCTTGTGTATGCCAAAAAACACCACCCTTACCGTCGGTAATAGTAGCGTGCTTTGTAGATTCAATCGCTTTTCTTACCGCAAAATATTGGTGGTATCCTGCAAGAATTTTAAATGTGTTAATCCCCTCATTTGAAAAACAAATAAAGTTCTTGATAATATCAAGTAGTCTTCCTTTTTGAAACATTCCTTCAAAGAAAGTGTCAAACTGAGCATACTGTGTATTTTCGTAGTTACCGTCTTTTGTTTTCCACTCCATAAAGCGGTCTTCTCCGGAAGTGATAGTCCCTGCTTTAGATGTCAACTGATCGCTCATAACGCAGACAGCGTTATATATGAACATAGACGGAATTTCCTGCATATAGTTGCGGAGCTGTCTATACGCTTCGGAAGCGTCCGTTTCTTCACGAGAAGGAGATTTGAGCTCAACCAAAACTACCGGCAATCCGTTCAAAAATAGGATTACATCCGGTCGTTTATTACTATTTTCAATAAATGTCCACTGATTAGCCACAATAAATGAGTTGTTATCGGGGTTTTTATAGTCAACAAGATATACGATAGAGGAACGCTCCTCACCGCTAACAGAATATCTTACAGGAATACCGTTTTGCAGATAGTCCATGAATACAGCGTTTTTCTGCACAAGCTCACCATTTTCAAAGTTTTTGAGTTTATATAGCGCTTCCTGAATGACATCATCCGGTAATCCTCTATTCAAACGGTATAGCGACTCAATCAAAACGTCTTCATATAATGGACTGTAAAAATCCCTTTCAATATCAGGACCGTATGCGTATTCATACTCCAAATCATTTCTAAATAGCTCGATTACTGAGTTTTCATAATCGGATTCTGTATATAATCCCGGCATAAATTTCACTCCTTTATTTTTCTAAATTCGCTATCATATTTTTCACATTGCCTGCGCTCTCGAAATATTCTGTTCCTTCTGTATCCTTTGCATATAGATAAATTTTGGCGTTTCCGCTAAATAACGAGAGTGAATATAGTAAATCGTCTTTTTTATACAATTCAGTCTTAATCTCAGCAGGTGCTATCATTCCAGTTCCAGTTATTTCGTCTCTAATTTTAGTCATTTTTTGTTTGTCCCTATTGGACTTTTTATCTTTTACACATATCCCCAAATATGTAATAGATGCATTTCTTGAGCCAATGTTCGCAGCATTAACCGAAATTCCCATTATGTTACTAATAACTTCTCCGGTGATAGTATTTTTAGAAATAGCCACATCAACAGATGAAGTCAATTTGAGCTTTTTCTTGTATGGTAACCTTGCTGTTCTTATCGATACAACAATAGCTATTACACTTAACAATAGTCCTATTGCAGACAAAATTGCAGTAATAAAGCCATTATTATCATTACACCAATTTATAATTAGTTCCATATGGGTTTCCTTTCTATTCTAAACAATAATTTAGCGGCTTAAAGATCGATGTCTGAGACATCAAGCTCACCGGACATAAGTTTTGGAAGTAAAGCGTCGCGAATACCAGAAAGTCTTCTGTTTTCTGCTTCCATAGTAGCTTGCTGTTCAAAAAGAGGTTTGCAGAATTCGCTGAACATACGTAGAGTTTCATCATCAGGGATAATAGCAGGAACAGATTTCATACCTGAACCAGGAATCTCCTTGAATGTTGATCCTGAAGCCATACCCTCAATAGTTGGTAACGCTTGTTTAAGGAAGAAATACATAAAAGCAGAGCCAACATTATTATTGGGAACAACAGATTTGAACCCCTGATTGGTCGTTACAGTGTTTGATGCAATGGCTATGTATCCGATTGGTGCTCTGGAGCTAAACAGGACAGTTCCTTCTGGCATTTTGGTCGCGCTACTGTTCGAGAAGCCAAGCTCAGAAATATCATTCTCACCATGTGAGATGAATTTGCATTTATCAACAGATAGATCCTTTGGCGTAATCCACGGAATTCCATGCTCAGAATAATATTCTGGATGTTTCTTGGAAGGAGTTCCGCCACCGAGTATATTACCAAGATCAGAAAGTGTCCCCTGCTTCCAAGCAGAATCTGCATTTACGATAAAAAGGTTAATGAAATAGGCATGCGCTTGAGCTTCTAAATTATTGTTTATCTCTGTGTTTTGCCTAATTTTTTCATCTATAACACTGAGAATAGCAACAATGGTTTTTTGAGTGTCAATATCAGGAAGTAGCACTCCTAAATTTTCAATATCCGATGGTTTTAGAGACGGATAAGCTGATACACTCTGTTCTGCTATTGCTTGCAAATGTTCTGTTATCTCTTTTTGAGTTAATACATAATATATATAATCTGGAAGTGCTTTCTCTATGTTTACATCAATAACTGCAAAGCCAGTAGATATCAAAAAATTCTTGGGCTGTTCCTTGATAATTCCATAGTGCAACTGGTTAGGTCTTACGGTTGAATAAATAATACTATTCGATTTTACTTTTCTTCTTGCCCTGCTCGGTAGCTTATCCATTGAAGTGTTGATATATTGTATTTCAGAAATACGATTCATAGTAATGTTGCCGGTATCTAAGTAATTTACAAATTGCCAATTCTCTTTTGGAGAATATGTGTCCTGATTTGTCAAAACTATCGTACCAAGTCTAACTATTTTCCATTCAGCCATATTCGTTTTCCTCCCTATCCGATATATTTTCTATGAGCAATTTTTACATTACTTTGTTTTACCATTGCATATTGCAAGGTCGTATCTATCTTTCTATGCCCTAAGAGCTGCTGCAACTGCTCAATAGGCATTCCTTTATCTATTGCCATAGTTACAAGGGTACGCCTGAATTTATGAGGGTGTACCTTGTGCAGTCCTAATTGTTTTCCAAATTCTCTAAGTCTTGTTTCTATACCGCCGATTTTCAGTCTTTCGTGCGGCGCTTTCAGCGATACAAATAGTGCTGGGTTATCGTCGGCTCTGCTGCTTAAGTAGTTCTGCAAATGTATCTTAGTTCTTGCGTCAAAATAGACCACTCGTTCTTTATTTCCTTTACCAAACACGATACATTCACGCTCGTTAAAATCAATATCGTTTCTGTTGAGCAACACCATTTCGCCGACACGCATACCCGTTGAAGCCAGCATATCAATCATTGCCAAGTCCCTCGGCTCGGTACAGTTACCTCTCATAAGTTCCAATGCTTCGTCAGAGTATGTTTCTTTAATGTTCGTGCCTGTTTTGACCTTATGTATTCGCCTGACAGGACTTTTCAGTATGTAGTCCTCGTCCTCAAGCCACGAAAAGAAGCTTGAAAGAATGCGGCGAATATTGTCAATCGTAACCTTGCTTGATTTTTTCTTTTCCTGATATTCGGTCAAGTATCGCCTTATGTCGTCGGTTTCAATGCGCTTTATGCTTTTGCCGACGGTCGCAATCATCATTTCTATAGTTGCTTTGTAGTATTTAAGAGATTTTTCGGAACAGCCCTCAATTCGCTTTGCCGATAGGAACAGCTCCTCATAGTTCTGTTCTGAGTTATTCTCTTGTTGCTTATTTTCTGTTACCTCATACCTTGCAAGGTTGTATTGCAACACCTCTTGCAACCTTTCGTTTTGTGCATTGTTCAAGTATGGTAACATTCCTTGAACAACATCTTTGATTAAATCTTGTTTCACAGTCAATCCTCCTTATTTATTCTTAGAGAACGACTATGGGGCGGAAGTCTCCTGATATTAACTTCTGCCACCCACAGAAGTTATGGGTATGTTATATCCTAAACAATAATTTAGAGCAGCAAGCGGATGCTTTGTATCAAGCTTTCTTTTCTCCAAAGTCAGGGACTAAAGGTAAAATAGTGACACTTGACGAATTCTGCTCGGTATTCACAGGTAAAAAGAACGCAAATGCTTCTGTTAATGGTGGAAAATATAAATTCTTCACTTGTGCCCCGGATGCTCTTCAGATTGACAGCTGTATATATGATGGCAATGCCATCATCGTATCCGGTAATGGGGCTTACACAGGGCGCACTCGATTTTACAGTGGTAAATTTGACCTATATCAGAGAACATATGCTTGTACTTTGCTTGACTCTATAAACCCTGATTATATTTTTCCACTATACTGGTTTGTCAAATTAGAACTAAGTAAAAAAATAATGGGCGGCACTCGTGGTTCAGCAATTCCTTATATCGTTATGAATGATTTAGCAAAGTTTGAGTTTGTTTATAATGCAGATACATTCTCAAAATATCTGCCGGGTTTCAAAAGTCTTACGGAGGCTATTCAATCCAATGAATTTGAAATTGAAAATCTTGTAAAGATTCGTGATTCGTTGCTTCCTAAACTTATGTCCGGCGAACTTGATGTCTCCGACATCGCTCTTTAAGCCGCTAAATTATTGTTTATTGCATTATTCAACGCTATTTTGCCATCAAGAGCCCTTAGTATACTTCCGATTTTCCTTTGCTCTTTGATATTTGGCAACTCTATATCCAAATCAGCAACTACATCAATTTGTACTCTTTGGCGACCCGATGACCCCACCATAGATTTAATTGCTGGATTACGAACCAATGGGCTACAAATCAAATAATACAGAAAATCAGCATCACTAACACCTTCAATAGCACGAAAAACAATGTATTCAGTTGATCCAAAACCAACTTCATCATCATCCAAAATAGAAACCTTTGAAATTTTTCCATTCTCCAAACAAGGTGTTATTCTTGCCATTATCGTGTCACCATTTCTAAATTTAGCTCCACCCTTATACTCTTCCAAAATGAATTCTGGAATATCCCTACAAAACGGTTGCAATTTATCCATTGGTACTTTTTTTGCCATGATGCCTTTACCAATACTTTCTTTGGGATTGATATGAGCAATTTCGGATAGCTTTTTTATACGCCAATTACACTTCATAACCAATCGCCCCCAGTTTCCTTCTGATTTCCTCTTCCAGTTCATGAGATTTCTTAAACATGTCCGAAAGTTCTGAGGTCAGCCTTGTCATCTTTTCTTCAAATGGCTCTCCATCGTCTTCCTGTTCTTCAATGCCCACATATCGACCGGGAGTTAAGATATAATCTTGTTTTGCTATATCTTCTATTGATGCTATGGCAGAAAATCCCTTTTTCTCCTCTAATTCTCCGTTTTGGAAGTCCTCAAAGGTTTTTGCTAATAAGTCAATATCTCCAAGACTGCCGTCTCCTTGTATTCCTTCAGTAAAATCTCTATGCTTTCTATCAACCATATATCCCATTTTTCTGGCATCAATAAATAGAGTCTTTCCTTTTTGCCTTTTATTTTTAGTGATGAACCACAAGGTCACAGGAATAGTTACACTATAAAACAGCTGTGTCGGCAAAGCTACAATTCCTTCAACGAGATCATCTTCTATAATCTTTTTTCTTATTTTCCCTTCTCCGGCGGATTGAGAAGATAATGCTCCATTAGCAAGTACTAAACCTATTTTTCCATTAGGTGCTAAGTGGTGAATCATATGTTGTATCCACGCATAGTTTGCATTGCCTGATGGCGGAGTTCCATATTTCCACCTAACATCATCTTTTAATTTATCTGCTCCCCAATTGGAAAGGTTAAATGGTGGATTTGCCATAATGAAATCCGATTTTAATGTTTTATGAATATCGTTAAAAAATGCATCGGCATGATAAGAACCAAAATTAGCATCAATTCCTCTTATTGCCATATTCATTTTCGCCATCTTCCATGTATCTGCATTAGATTCCTGTCCATAAACGGAAAGATTCCCTCGATTGTCGCTATGAGTCTGTACAAACTTTTCACTCTGTACAAACATACCACCACTTCCGCAACAAGGATCATACACTCGGCAATTATTGAATGGTTTCAATATGGCAACAATTGTTTTTACAATACTTGAAGGCGTATAAAATTCGCCTCCCTTTGTTCCTTCATAGGCAGCAAACTGAGCAATACAATATTCATACGTCCTACCAAGTAAATCTTTACTTGCCTCTGTTCCATCCATTTTCACTTCGTTAGTGAATAAGTCAACAACTTCCCCTAAAACTCTTTTATCCAAATCAGGGCTGGCATAATTCTTAGGCAAAACATTTTTTAAACCCACATTTTCTTTTTCGATTGCCCTCATGGCATCATCAATTACTGTACCAATTTCAGGTTTGTGCGCTGCTGAGGAAATCCTATCCCAACGAGCTTCTTCCGGTACAAAGAAAATATTTTCTTCTGCATATGCATCTCTATCGTTTTCAAAACCATCGCCTTCTTTCAAAAGTTCCTCATAGCGTTTTTCAAAGGCACTGGATATATAACGAAGAAAGATAAGTCCAACAATTACCTTTCTATATTCAGCGGCAGGAATATGCCCCCAAAGAACACAAGCTGCATTCCAAATTTGCTTTTCAAAACCTATATTTGCATTGTTTTTTCCAGCCATTATCTATTCACCATCCTCTTCAAATTCCATAATACCACCTAAATCATGCACTCATTTCTAAATCGCTGAAACTTACTGTTTTCGACGGTTCTGTAGCAGGAGTATATTAGTTACCGTTGATCAAGTTTGATTACAGGAAGTTAAGTCTTAACAAATTTATTTCGGCGTTTTGATATGTAGTGATTTTTGATGATACCAGCGATCCCATCTCTATGGTCTTTTCAAGCTAATGTTATCAAATTGCTTTCAGGTTGTGCTATCAATCAGTAGTGATCATCATTTTTAACAATACTATTTATTGCGTCCAGCAATGGAATAAACCCCTCAAAGTTAATATTTTTGTAATCTTTTAATACATACAATGACAAAACGTTTTTTGAAAAATGCTTGGCAGGATCCCAGCCAGCTGACTTTTCAAATCCTTCATGGTAAGTTCGACCATTAATCCTAATTCCATCCAACTCATTTTTGTTAAATAGATTTTCTATTTCACAGTCTTTATTTGCATTTTTTGGTGTCGTTGCGAAAAACAAGTTGTCCTTTACATGCATTTTCCCATGTTCATTAAGTTCGCATCGCATATCGTTTGCTTTCCTTTTATTCCTCAACACCTTATCATTCAAAAGGGTTCCAATCATTTTTGATAAAGGCTTCTCTTTACTATCCTCATTATCAAATATTAAAATAACTGGCTTGCAAGGATTATTTCCCGTGAATTGCTTAAACCATTCAATCATAGCATCTTTTGAAGAACCATACATTAACACAAATGGTTTAATTGCATCTGCACCGTCTTCAGCACTACCAAAGAAATGTTTTATTCTTTTTGTTCTATTAAAGAAAGATATTTTGAATTTGAACTTATCATTATCCGTTTTAGACACAAGGTCTGGATATTTTTCAGCGTTAGCTTTTAAGGCTGCTTTTAAATATTGTACATCTGTCTTACCTTCAGTTATTATCACTGGACGCTCTGTCGCAAAAAAATACTTATAAACCAAAAACTTTTTGTACTGTTCTTCACGAGAAGTAAGTTCTTTGCTTAGCACCCCCATTTTTCGGTTCCATTTATCTATTTGATTAATAAACGCAAAGCGCCCTTCAAGTTGTGTAATTGTTCCTCGAGTGCCACCAATTGTGAATTCATTTTCTTTGTATAAATTTGCTGCCATTGCTCTTGTTAATTTATAGTAATCGCGCTTAACCGATATTCGTTTGTTAACAACTAGCCCTGTTACTTCCTGTCGCGAGTTTCTATAAATCACTCTTGTTTTTCTTTCGTTAATTTTGAATCCCGCATGTTCAACTTCGATCGCCAAATCAGCAATAAAATCGTTTAAGTAGTCTTCTGCGGTAACTGAATTAGTTGAGAAAGTCATATCATCTGCGTATCTTGTATAATCTAATCGATACTTTTTTGCCAGTTTTAAAAGTCTAATATCTAGGATACCACATATCAAATTTGTAATAATAGGCGAACTTGGAGCCCCTTGTAGAAGCCGTCCTTTGTAGCACACAAGTTGCGCAATGACTGTAGCAACCTCTTCGCCAACACAAAAATATCTGTTTTTCGCAAAAAAACCTTTTACCCTTCCAAAATGTATGCTTCCAAAGAAATTCTCTAAATCTAAATTAACAACATATCGTTTATTCTTATGTACGTTTGCATTTGTCATTATAGACTTTTTCTTTTGAAATGCATGTGCTATGTTGGGTAAAATTGTCTCCTCGCTCCATACAGTATTCTGTCGTTCCCACAACAAACCCACCAATCTCCGTTGTATATATTTTAACGCTCCTTTTGATGCGTCTATTTCACGATTTCCACCTGACTTTTTTGGAATCAAAAAAGAGGAATAATACTGATCAACCCCTTTTTTATATAGCACATATGTTAACTCTGATGGAGGCACGCCTAATGCCAAAGACAGGTCACGCCTGTTTTTTATTTTTGTGTATTCCATTTTTTATCAATAATGTACGTGCGGTTGCTCATTATGCATAGCAACAAAAGTTTAGAAGAAGTCGATCAAAAGCAAAACGCAATTGACCCTAACATTTTAATCAACACTTGCGAAACACAAGCGAAAAATCCAACCGCACGCATTAAATATTATGTGATATCCTCATTTAGTAAATACCATTATTTTGCATATTGCACTGGAATATGCGAGATAATTATGCTATAAGGAAACAAAAAAGTCAAGAAAACAAAAGGGGGTGCGGACAAAACCCTGTACACATATAGGGCTCTGAAAGGAGTCAACAAATGTATTCACAGAAACAACGAGTCAGAGCCTTGAGAATGTATCATCGAACAGGTTCGGCAACCGAAACCGTCAGACGT
>CP016202.1:700789-703031 GCA_003433295.1 Eubacterium minutum ATCC 700079
AAGACAGCCGGAGCAGGTATGGATATAGGAGGATTCATGCAGAACTTAAGAAAATAGGGATAGGGATATCAGAAAAGATTGTTCGAAGGCTCATGAAAGAAGAAGAGATGAAAGTTAAAAGTAAAAAAGCGGGGAAATATAACTCATATAAAGGAGAAATCACACCGGCAGTGCCAAATAGAGTGGAAAGAGATTTTCACAGCGATGGTCCGTATAAATTGCTTTTATCGGATATCAGTGAGTTTTCAATCCCCGCCGGCAAGGTATATCTTTCTCCCGACAATGCGGCATGTGAAGGGCTATTCGGCAGAGTAAAGAACGAATTCTTCTAAAACCAAGATTGGAAAGATACAACCATAGAAGAGTTCATACAGAAGTTAGATGAGTATCTACACTGGTATAACGAAAAAAGAATCAAAAAATCATTAGGGTATTTGAGCCCTATAGAGTACAGACGTGCCATTGGATTAGCCGCTTAGGCTGTCTAATAAAATGTCCGCACCCCCCCTTATCTGTATAACTTGACTTCAGAAGATATACTGCATATAATTAAAAAAAATTGACGAGCGTATTTGCTAAGGAGAGAAAAATGAAAAGAGGTTTGCCAAAATTTTTATTGCTACTGCTCTGTGTTTTATTTATGGTTTCATTTGTTGGATGTGGATCAGTTGCAAAAAAAGCTATGGATGAAAGTGTTAATACGGCAAATGGGATTCTTGAAAAAAATGCGAAACCATTTGATTCAAACACAAAAGTAAAACTTGAAAAGGTTATAAAATCTTGTGAGAATGCAAAAGATGACGATGCATATAAAAAAGCAAAAAAAAATATTGATGATGCAGTAAAGGCATATCAGGACAGCATCAAGCAGGAAAAGCAGGTGACAGCGCCTACTGAAAAGTTCATTATTGAACGAATGAAGACCATAAAAACCGTTACAAAAGTAGAGGCCGCGACAGAAAAAACAGACGAGAACAAACTGTTGAATAAAAAAGGTGGTTATTATTCATATGTTGCAATGAAATCTTCTATGGTAGAAGATAGCTATATTAATAATGAGTCACCAGTAGAGGCAGGAAACGAAGGAGGCGCAGTAGTTGAAGCATTTCATACCGATAAGGATGCCAAGGGAAGGAATGATTATCTTGCATCCTTTGACGGAAAAGGTGCTCTTTCTTCCGGCTCACATAGCGTTGTAGGAACACTTGTAATAAGAACATCAGATGAGCTTACCGCATCTCAGCAGAAAAAGCTGGAAAAAAATATAATTGCTTCCTTAATTGAATTGAAGTAATTGAAGAAATGCAGATTAACAAAAAAAGCATCTTTTAAAAGGTGCTTTTTTCATGTCACAAAAAAGGTGAAGATCAGTGGCAAGCAAAATTACGGTAATCACAGTCTATCTCGGAAACGATGCTACCGTTCTTGATAAAACGAGGATTTTGATAAACTCCGCTCATTGCAAAGTCATTAGTGTAGGATTTCTTTGCGTATCAGACACTTGACACCGATCGGCGACAAGATGAGAATATATGAAAAGGCGTTCCACAATATGAGATATAAGGAGGCGGTTATGAAAGCCACAGGAAATATTGGAAATATGGGAACTATGATAAGCATAGAAAACATCGTAAGAAAACAAAAGACGTTTTTCTCCACGGGGGAAACCCTGCCCGTGGAGTTCAGACTTGCGATGCTCAGAAGACTTCGTGAGGGAATAGAAAAACACACAGAAGAGATTATAGCGGCTTTACATGAGGACCTGGGGAAATCGGAAAGCGAATCGTATATGACCGAAATCGGAATGGTTTATGCCGAAATAAAAGAAGCTTTGCGTAAAACAAAAAAATGGAGCAGACCCATGAAAGTTCGCGGTACGATAAGTACATTCCCGTCAAAGAATTTTATTTATTCCGAACCATATGGAGTTGTTCTGATCATCTCTCCGTGGAACTATCCCTTCAATCTCTCGATGATCCCGCTGATAGGCGCAATAAGCGCCGGTAACTGCGCAGTCGTCAAATGCTCCAGAAACAGTGCCCGCACTTCGCGCGTCATACAGAAAATCATCAATTCCGCTTTTGATTCCGAATATGTGTGCTGCCTCGATATGCAATCCAACTATGATGAGGTTCTCGACCGGGCATATGACTATATATTTTTTACCGGAAGCCGCCGGGTCGGTAAAATAGTGATGGCAAAAGCTTCTGAAAATCTAATACCCGTAACCCTTGAGTTAGGC
>CP016202.1:704064-719197 GCA_003433295.1 Eubacterium minutum ATCC 700079
GGAAAAACTGATTTCCGAAATCCCTTTTGGCGGCGGATGCATTAACGATGTCATCATACAAATCGCCAATCACCATATGCCGTTCGGCGGGGTGGGACACAGCGGCATGGGCGCTTACCACGGAAAATACAGTTTTGAAACATTCAGTCACAGAAAAAGCATAGTCAAGGGCAACCCTCTGATAGATTTTCCTTTCAGGTATGCACCGTTTGACGATAAGAAGATTAAATTACTGAGGAGAATTTATGACAAAAAATATTTTTGAAAGGAAAACCAAAGAAGATAAGCCAGTCTTGGCAATCTGCTACGACTTTGACAAAACGCTTTCCCCAGAAGATATGCAGGCTCAGGGTTTTATCCAAAAGGTAGCTTCTGATGTAAAAGATTTTTGGAGAAAATCTAACGAACTCGCAGAACAAAACGATATGGATCAAAATTCGGCATGGATGTATAAGATGCGTGAAGATTCTAGAGGCAAAGTACTTTTCACGCTCGATACCCTAAGAGAGCATGGTTCCAATGTTGAATTATTCCCCGGTGTAAAAGACTGGTTTGAACGGATAAAAAAATACGCTACCTCTCAAGAAGTAATTGTTGAACACTATATAATCTCATCAGGGCTTAAAGAAATGATCGAAGGCACCGATATTTTCAAGAGCAATGCTTTCGTTAAAGTTTTTGCAAGTTCCTTCCTTTTCAATAAAAATGGTGAAGCCATTTGGCCCGCTCAGATTGTAAATTATACTAATAAGACCCAGTTTCTATTTAGAATACAAAAAGGCGTTCTTGATACAAACGACCAAGGTGTCAATGACTATTTTCCACCTGACAAGATACGTATTCCTTTTCGAAACATGGTTTATATCGGGGACAGTGACACGGACATACCGTGCATGAAACTCGTCAATTCTTATGGAGGACATTCTATCGGCGTTTATAATCCAAATACAGAAGATAAAACCAAGGTATACCGTATGCTCAGGGATGACAGAATCAAATATTTTGTAGCGGCCGATTATACAGAAGGCTCCCAGTTGGACGCACTGATAAAGTCTATAATTGATAAAACGCGTGCTAATGAAAAACTCGAAACCATTTATTATAATAATAAGCATGAAACAGAAGAATTCTATGAATTATCTAGAGAAAATAGGGAAGAACGTGAGCAAGACGAACTAATTGAGAAACTCCAAGAGAGCGGTAATTTCAAGTATACGCATCAGATAATCAACGAGTTGGGCAAATTCGATAAATGGACAAATCCTCAAAGGAAGAAACTTTACAATGTTGCTCTAAATAATAACCAAATTACATGGATTCTAACTGATGCAGACGTAAAATCTTTCTACGAAACGCTTATGCTTAATGATACCAGTGTATGCGATAGAGATAACAGCGAACAGATCGCGAAAATTAAAACGAAAATGCAAGAACTGAAAGAACTAAAAGAAGCAAATGAGATAAAATCGGACAAGTAAAAGTCGGGTTATAGGACAAAAAGTGTTGATGACTAATCCCAGTAAACTGGGTACCCACTAGAATGATGTAGTTCACTCCAGACAACTGCATCACCCCACATTGGGATAGTATTTTCCAACTTTTCTTTTGCGGTCATCTTCTTGTAAATGTCAGCTATACTCTTGTTTGTAGGCATTGTTTTTAATATTTCAGAAGCAGAAAGCGGTTTTGGTGAGTGCATATAGCACCACCAAAAAACCGCTTTAATTCTTCTCTCAACTGATAAACCCCTATGATTATTGAGCATTTCTCTAAGGCAAGCATTTACACCACCCTCAATTCTATTGTTTGTTGACGGTATTTTAAACTCTGCTCTCAATTCCTCATTAAGATATGTAAATAAAGTGTTCTCATTAAGTAGTCTCAGTATTGATTTTTCAGCTTTTATCAATCTCTCATGCTTAAGTCTTGCTTTTCCATTTTCATCATATGTAATCTCACTTAAAAAACGTTTATGCTTTATGATCCAATCTGTAAAACGATTTACCCAAACCCTTGAATCTTCAAGCCTTTTAACATCAAATAGATCCTTGGCCAGTGCATAAAATTCCAGTCCTGCTAAAGTATTTGGTCTACTTGTTGTGTATCTTTTAACCTGTGAAAATACGTGAAATACACACCTTTGGTGCTTGACTTTAGGCCATTTTTTCTTAAGCGCCTTTCTAAATCCTGTACCTCCATCAGACACGACAACTATAGGCTCTGCTATACGGCTCATTAAGGCTTCCCAAGCTCCCGAATGTTCATATCTACATAAATACCAGCCCAAGACATAATCTCTGTCACAGCATATTAAAACGCACGATTTACGGGATAAATATATACCACCTAAATGCAAGACATCTTTTGATTCCTCGATCTTTGGTGATATAGCCCAAATATCCCAAAACTTAGAGGTTTTTCTTCTAAAAGTCCTCCCACCACCGTACATATTGTTTTGTACTTCTTTTCCGAATAGCCAAGCTAAGAATTGTCGAAGCTGCTTTGTCCCATTATCTATCTTCGGTGTAAATGCAGTTTTACATGATTAATATAACCATCTTTGATTTCCTGATTTCAACTTACCGTTTTTAACACATTTAGATTCACAAATCGGACAATTTACTTGCTTAATAATATAGTCCTCCAAGAATACAAATTCTAGGGAAGATATACCACGTTTTAACATTGATATTTCAACGTATTGGAAGCTTTTTATCAATACTTTTTGTCCTATAACCCAAATTTTTTAAGAATTTCGCTATGGAAATGGCAGTCTTTATAATTAGAAAAAATTTTTATTATGAGTCGCTTGACAGATGAAATAATACATTAGAACGTTCAATATAAATCAAGGACTCGTTCGATTTTTTTCTTTTTTTCGACAAGCATTCTTGAAATGAACTGTTCATAATTTTCATCAGGATAAAGTGGATTAGGTTCAACAACTTTCTCTCCTAAAGAGAAATTAGTGATAGAGCTAAAAGCTGAAGCAATTTTATTTAAAGTCGAGTCTTTGTAATATACATGATCTTTTTCAATCATTTTATAGAGAACTCTTAATTGTTTTAGATGCTCATCTAATTGAAGAGGTTCTCCTTTAGAAGGATATAAATATTGAATTCGTCTGTTAAGCATTGCATGTAGTTCTTCTTCATTTGCTATTTCGCAAGAGGTTCCCCGGCGAATATAAATCATATTTTGTTTAAGTTTGCCACTTTCCTTTTTTGATAGAAAAGGGATGTATTTAGGAATATCTTCTACAAACAACATTTGAAATTTTTTATTTATCAATGCTTCATATTCTGACGTTGTATATGAAAAATCATAGATTTCATATTTTAAATTTGATGATATAAAATTCTTTATTTCATTGGAAATAACAGCTTTATCCTTTATTTCAGGCAATCCGTCAATACATATACTACTATCCTCGTTTTCCGCTACTCCAAATACAATGATACCACCTTTTGAATTTGCTAATGCTAACATTTCTTTTGCTAAAGTGGCATTTTCAATCCATTGTTTTTTAAAGTCGATGGAATTATGCTCTCCAGTCTGCGCATGCAGAAAATCTCTAAATTTATCTAACGTAGGTTCTTGTAACAAATTATATACTATATCTTTTAATTGCTTTGGAAATTCCATAGTCATCCTCCTTTTCGAGTGTTTCTACTCCTGCTCTTCTTTTTCTACTGTACAATACATTCAAAACCGTTCAAAATAAAGGCTTTTCATTTATTGCGTGCTTGGAAATTCATTCAATTTAAGCTCATTTTTAGATTTTTTACCCGTCCCAGTACCAGTTCCAGATTGAGAAACTCAGATGGATTTAATTAACTAATCCTCTTTACTATCAATAAATTTTCTCATCATGTCTATGGATTCTTTTAGTTGCATAATAGTAAACCTTGTATTTTTTGTATTCTCAGGATGATGTATTTGATGCCTAATGTATTCAGTTAAGGTTAGTTTCAAATCATCTGTTTTCCCATTTTTATATGACTTAATGTAATCTATTTTTTCCTTACCATCTTTATATTCTGTAAGCCATCCCTGCAATTCAATAAACCCATATAACTCATTATGATATTCCTCTGTAGTTTCTCCAAAAGCCATATAATTAACTTCGTTTAACGAAGGATATCTTAACTTCCCTGGTTCTATCTTTTCTATTGTTTTTACAAAATTTGCATCATTAACTAATCTTAAATCAGAAAAGTTAAGTCGCTTTACAATATTAGGACTATGCGTAGTTATTATAATTTGCGTCTTAGGGAATCTAGATAAAGCTTTAAGAGAATCTATCAGCTTGCATTGGTTGTTAGTATGTTGTGATGTTTCAGGTTCTTCAATTGCATAAATAACATTTGCATTATCATTATTTTCTGCACGTTTTTCAGCCTCAGCGCGGAAAAAATTTAATAAGATCAATCTCCTTACGCCACTGCCTCTCTTATTTATTGGTATATTTTCATCTCCAGAAATTGAAACATTTTTAAATACATCTTGCCATTTTAAATCTTTAGTTTGTGGAATTATAGGATTAAGACTATCCGCAATATCTTCATCCATTTCTTTAATTTTATCGAGAGTTCTAGAAGAAACTTCTTTAATTCTTTCTCGAACAATGTCTGCAATTTCAGAGAAACTTTTTTGTAGCGATTCATCATTAATGATCTGTTTAACGGCTTCTTTTAATGGATCCTGAACTTCACTATCAGTATCACTATTTTTTCTATCAGATTGAAATAGTGAATATACAGGTAAATAGAGTGTTAATTTCTCCCAAATTTTTTTAGCATCTTCTTTGCTAACGTCTATTTCACAATCTTCCAATTGTAAATCATCACTATACTTATTCCATAAAGCTTTTCTCATTAGCGAATTTACACTTAAATTATCATAATTTATATCTTCTTCTTTAATCATCTTTTTAAGTTCAGGATTTTTCTTTAATAATAGTTCAGAACACTTACCATTATGAGGATGCTTTGCTTTTATATAGACTTTTGCAGAACCACCATTTTGATATTTTTTTATGACTTCTAGCTGCCCCTCATTATTTAATAAATATTCACTTTCTAGGCTAGTCTCAACAGAAGAATCAATAATAACACTTTCAGGTAAATCCTCAAAACACACACCTATAGAAATTTCGTTATTTCCATCTTTAGCTTCACAATTATTTACATCATTTTTATCAAGTTTAATCGCACCTTTACCATCATTAAAGAAAATATCCAAAGCTTCTAAAATTGTTGATTTACCAACATCATTCTTTCCAACTATAACAGTTAGGTCATCAAATTTAATATTTATTTCCTTATTGTATCCTCTGAAATTATTAATTTTCATCGAAGTTATTTTCATTGAATCAATTCTCCTTATCCTCAGTTCTTAAATATTAACTTACTATATTTTTAAACATAAATAATACAAACTAATACACATGTCTTTTGATAGCCATATTTTGGATACAATTATAGCTATCGGCTACAACTATATACCTTTTCTAGAGCAAAGTTATTCAAAAAAATTCAATTGGGCTTTTATACAAAATTACGCCCCATCAATAATACGCTTTGCTATCTTCTGCTGCATTTGAAAGTCCATCTTCATTTATTCTTTCATACTTCTGTTTTGTGTTTACCACTTCCTTTGCCACACTTATCTTTTCATCAGCATAAAGTACAACATCTTTTATAACGAGTTTTTTTATTGCTTGCGTGAATACTTTCATATATTCAAAGTCAATTTTATTGCTTGAATCAATTGGCAATTGTATTAGCTTATTTTTCACAATATTCCAACCACCTAATTTGTTTTTATATGAATATATAGGTAAGTCAGTAACTTTATTGATGCAAGACACAGAAAACAAATATGCATTTGGGGTAAATCCAGCAACACTATCTTTAGATTCAATAGCATATGAATCAGATAATACAGTAAAGTCCCTTAATTGGTAATATGCCCTGTACACATCGCTATTTGATGGAAGCGAGACAACATTTTTCAAGACTGTAGCTCCAGATTTTGGCACATAATAATTTAACCCCTGATTCATAAAACTTGAAGTAAGTGCTGGTAATACATATTCTTTTGAAGGTTCTTTTGGTAAATCTTTTGCTTTATAAGCCAATTTGTTAGTTTTTACTCTATCCAATAAATCTCCCATCCTATGCTCTTTCCATTGAATTCCCGAAAATGTTTCTAACACTTCTTTTTCTTCATCTGTAAGTTCGTAATCCTTTAAACCTGTAATAGTTAAATAGGCTTCCAGCTCAGCAACAAAATATTCCATAAATAGGAAGTCGATTTTGCTGTTTTTAGTAGGAAGCTGGATTTTTACTTCCTTAGCAATACTCCAATGTCTTGCATAACCTTTATCTTCTATCCCATTTTTCCATGCAGAAATAACAAAAAGTAGTTCGTTTAATGTGTTATTGTGTAAAGGGCGTAAAACTTTCACATTATCCATTATACAAAAATCGGCATTGGCAATATTAAAACTTCTTGAATGATCACCAAACACTACATAAAATGGTTTTTTTCATCAACCTTGTAAGTTGACTCTAAATTTATGTATCCCACCACCCCGTCATTTTCTGAAATAGATGAATATACAGGAACCTTCCCTAATTTCTCTGAATTTTCTTTGGTTAATTTTAACTTTATAGGCTCTATTTCAAAAAAATCGTTATACTTATACTCGCCCCACTGAACATTTTGGAGTTTTTCATTCAGTGAGGCATCTATTTTTTAGGCGTTCGTTTTCCTTATTATTTTTAAGAAGATTAGAGACTTCCCAAGCCAAATAATCCGACACAGTCTTTTTGAAATCCTCGATGGTAGGTCTTGTATCAACAGGTGCCGTCTGATTCCAGTCCGAGCCATTGTCGGGGTCTATATGCCCTTCATAATACTCTTTTCCAGTAAAGATACTTAACTTACTTTTTCCAAAACGTACAAGGTCTACCACTTCCTGATATCTCTCTTTTGCTCTATCTGTGTCTTTCAGATTATTGCTTGCTTTTTTACGATCAGTCCTTGTATAACCATCATTGGAAAAATCAATAAATTTAACAACTTCATCCTTTTGATGTGCTTCGCCAACCCTAAATACATAGATATTTGTCTGTACACTTGATTTCCCTACAAACAGGTCTATCGGCATTTTAATGCTTGCAAGCAATGTATTATGTTCTAATATCTTTTTGTTAAGTTCTTTTGCTTTACCGGAACCGGCTGAATTTTGAATAATAATGGCAGCATAGCCTTTACTCATCATTGAAAGTGCTCTTTTTACGAAAATCATACCGTTCCCTTCTGCGGAATATGGAGGATTTAATACAAACGCAGTAGCAGGAAAATGCTCATCTGTTTTACCAAAACCATATTTGCCATCAAAATCATTAAGGGAATCCTTGTTTAATATATTGGAGCTACCGTCTCCCATCAAGATCATATTTAATATTGCCAACATGTAGATATTTGATAAAACTTCCAATCCCAAAAGCTGTTCAGCCTTAATTTTTAATGTCTTCCGCTCCAACTCTAACGGGGATTTTATTTTAGATTTTGCATCTATAATCATCTCATTCATAGCTGCTACTAAGAGCCCTGCAGACCCACTTGTGAAATCATATAGTAATTTCAACGCTTGTAGATGTAAATAATCTATCTATTCAGGTGGATTGCTAATACAACAATCTGAGAGTTACAATAATTTATTATATCAAATATTAATTTAAATAAATCGTTTACACATTTTTTAAGTATACTTATTGGAACTCATCAAATTCAAATTCTATCGCAATCATCTCATCAGTTGATGTAAGTGGTTTTCCCTTCGCTGTAGTCCTACCTTGTTCCGAAAATAAATATAAATTTTTCTTTGCTCGTGAGCAAACCACGTATAGCAATTTTTTAGTTTCATCTTCTCGATATTGTTTTGATTGCCGAATTATCGTATCCCAGTGTGGAATATATCCATTTAGAATACCAAATGCTATAACTGTATCATATTCTTCTCCTTTCACACCATGAAATGTATTTATTACCACACCTTCTTTTTCTTTGAAGCATTGTTTAAAAGTATCAATACTTGTAGATAAATCATAGCGCTGTACTCTATCATTAATTTTTGCAATAAAACTTTCATAGGATCTTTGTATAAATTGCTCCTGACTCAAATTAACTCCAAAAATATGAAAGAACTTAATAATCGACCTTTGAAGATAATCCAAGCCATTCTCTTCTTCACATAATAAAGAATTAACTACCTTTAAAATCATATATGTATCTACTTTTTCGTGTAGTTCTATTTTGTACTCTTCCGATAAAATCTTAACTATTTCATTTGCAATTTTTTTTCTAATCCATGTCTTTTTTCCAGGTTCAGTAAATAATAGCCTTGCAAACAGAAAAAATACATTCATAGGATCATACTTTATTGGAGTAATATCCGGTGCATCAAATTTTACATCAGGTAAAAGTGTCTTCATTTGTTTTGATAATGGAAATAATAACCACCATTGTGGGGCAATAATACATATTTCGTTCTCTGGAATCCCCTCAGATATCTGCCTTTTTACAATTTGAGCTATTCCTTCAAACAAATCTGTTTTATTAATTGTATTATTATAAACTAAGCAACCCATTTCATCTTTAATTTCAGAAACTGCATATATTGGAACATACTTCAGCTGAAAATTAGAATAATAATTAATTATGCGCTGAGTTGTGCGATAACAACCATCTAATTTTTCTTCTTTAAAAGCAACCCCAAACTCTAATTCTAATTCTTCAGATGTTTTTGCAATACCACCAAGTGCACCATAAATAGCTTGATCTGTGTCTCCTACAAAAGTTAATAATATTTTTTTATTAGCCGATACTATACAGCTCAATATACCATACTGCAATTCATTCGTATCTTGATACTCGTCAACTAAGATTGATCTTGTAACTCCACCAATATTCTCTGCAATAAATGGACAGGTCTTAACTAACTCAAAGGATATTTTTAATATATCATTAAAGTCAATCTCTTTCTCAGCTAATAACTTTTCTTCATACTTGTTCACAATTTCCGGAAAATCAAATGGTTTATTATAACCAATGTCTATACCAAGATTCTTAACAATTTCATCTACATATTGACTTTGTACATACTCATCAATAATATGATATCCTTTTTTTAATCGATTATGGTACATTGTATACGGTCTGATAATAAATTCAAGGCAAAACTGATGTATTGTCCCTACCCACACTTTATCTTCCGGAATATCCATTTTCTCCAACCGCTCTCTGATTTCATCAGCAGCTCTATTTGTGTATGTAATTGCAATATTTATTTTTTTTGAAAGCTCATATTTTTTTATTATATATGCTAGCTTATAAGCTAATGTTCTTGTTTTACCACTTCCTGGACAAGCCTTAAGCAAAATGTTACTACCTTCAATACATACCTTTTTCTGTTGTGGATTCAATTGCTCTAAAAAAGGCATATCTTCCATTATTCACACCAACTTTCACAATATTTATCAACCTCAATTAATAATTTTGATACAACATCGTCTTCATATGCATCTCTAAAATTCTGAATACAACATTTTTTATCTGTAACATCTGTTGCTATCTGAAATTTTTCTTTTAATTCAATACTGTCCTCAGTTTCCTCATACTGATTTAATAAATATTCAACCATCTTAAATATGATATCAACATTTATTATTTCTCTACTTGCAAATGCAATAGCAGCTAATATATACTGTGGGATGCAAACCGCACTATCAATATAATTTGATAAAATTGTTGCATACCAACCTTTTCCCATACCTCTTGCTAACGTTAAAATCGTATTAGCACAATGTGCATCAGAGCCAGTATCTATATTATTTTTATGTTTTTTTATTGTAGTATCTTCACTATAATTCAACTCTATTACTTTATTGATATATTTCTTATTATGCCTATTATTCGTTAAAGCAAAATCAATTTCTAATGTATGCGGAGCATAGAAAGACTGTACCCATTTATTTCTGGCGTATAGCGTTTCTAGCTTTTCTTTTCTACTTTCTCCTCTTGTTTGAGCTTGCATCTTATAAAAATTACTGGTACTTTCTACTATTTGAACATCTTCATCAGTAACAATTGCGCATGACCTATTTATTCTTATATCTGCAAATAGACTCGCAATATATTCAAAGGATACACTTCCTACATTTATGAGTCCAATTCCAAGCTCATCCAAAGAAACTCCAAAAGCACTCTTTACAATATTCGGAATTAAAATTTCTTCTCCATCTCCTTCTACTAAAATAACCCCCTTCGAAAAGAGCAATACTGTGCGCTTTGCATCCAGATAGCGTTCAATGCAATTTGATAATGTTAAGTTCTTTAGGTTAAGAAATTCTTCACCAAACTCATCCAGTCCATTGCTTGGATGCATTGAAATACTTTTATTATGCAAAGATTTCAAAATATTTATATTTTGAATATTCGAAACTTCAGCCAAATGTGTTGAGTGGGTAGTAGTTATTATCTGGGTATAGTCCTTTGCAACTTTTAACTTATCAAACAAAGTTCTTTGAATATGTGTATGAATATGCGCCTCTGGCTCCTCAATAATCATAATGTTTATAAGTTCTCTCGTTCTATTGATTTCATATTCAACTATTTTCAAAGCCATATAAATCATATTTAGATGTCCTAATCCTAAAGATTCTATATCATTCTGTTTTGATGGTTTTAAAAATAAATATCGTGATAATGATTTTAAATCATCCTTCATCCCAGATTCTAAAATGATTTCTGGAGAATACACCATTCCTATCATGTCCAATAATTTCTCATTAATTTTCTTACCAACAAGTTCTACTTGCTCGACTTCAGATATGGATTTGTTCAATTTCATAATTTCGTCTTTAATTGAGCTGATTTCTGATTCTTTTATCAATAATTCTACTGATTCAATAATTCTTCTGATAGGGTTTTTAGGCTTTTTTAATTCACTTTCTACATCTCGTAAAGCATCAACAAATACCACTGATATATGATCCTGTACATCCGCTATATTTAATTTACATCCTAAAATTTCATCATCATCTTCGTCAGGATTTGTACATTGTCCGTTATCTAAATCTCCAACAATTTTTTTGTATATTGTTTCATTTATAAAATCCGTTTGTGCTCGACTTGTAAAATAAAATTCATAATCTGCAATTCTTATTTTATTCCGTTCTTTTTCAAATTCTATCGGATCGGTAATTTCACTTAATTTTTTTCTTATTTGCTTTTGTGGACGAATAAAAAGAGAAATTACACCAATATTATCATCTCCACTTTTTATATAGGATTTCAGAAAATCCTCATTCTCATTACTAGGCACTAGTTCTGCACAGATCTCCGTTTGTTTATCCACAGATGTAATGTTTCCAAATACTGCCGAAAAAATTATCCAATGTCCTTTCCAGTTATTCAAAGTGTCCGAAAAATCATTATCCTTAAGTCTTTTTGTGTTATAGTAGTATGAATCATCCAACAATATGCGAAGAGCTGTCATTGCATTTGATTTTCCAGAATCATTTTCCCCAATAATTGTATTTACTCCTTCAACGAAAGAAAAATGTGTAGCTCTTAAATTTTTGTAATTTACAACTTGAAAATGATTTAAATACATATATTCAACCCCTTTTTTCACTTTAATTTTATCTCCCCCACCAACTTATTCACCGTTTTAAACGGTCACATCTCTGATGGCGTCTACTTGAATATTTATAGGATAGCTGTTCGTTGGTAAGATCTTTTAAGCGATACTCTTTAATTGCCTCTGTATGGATTTTATAGTTAATCTTTAAAATTTCTCGATTAAGATTTCAACCTAATGATAATTTTTAGTTTTCATATGATTTAAGTCTTTTGTAATCTTGAATTACACGCATCTTAAATTAAGCAAAAATCCATGAAGCAAATTCAAAAACAATATCTGTATGTGCAAATTCACCACCATATCTTCCACCTTTTGAAATAATTCCAATAGCTTCTGCTTTCTCTACCCATTTTTTAGGAGACAATGTAAAGGAATTAAATTCATGTTGTTTAAGCTTTTTCATAAACCAAGAAATTAAATTGTATCTTTTCTTCTCATCCAATTTTTAAATACATCACTTGGTTTATCACTTTTATATCTAGCAATATCCGTTAGACTTATATAGTCGTTTTTAAAGTCTTCAGTATAAATTTGAATAGCAAAACCTTTTGCTTGAATCGCGTCTTTTTCACCTTAGACATATGAGTTCCTCCTTTATGCTGATATACTGTTTACAACATTTATTTTCGTAATAACTGTTCTAAACAGCACACCAACTATTCATTTTTTTGATTTTAAACTTTGGTAGAAGCTCTAAAACCCTTGTATTTACTTGACTATTTGCCTGTGTCATTATTATGACACGAAACCCTGCAAAGAAATCTAGAATAGTGACATTTTTATTTCCAAAAGACTTAAAAATGTTGCATAACAATTTTACTGGTTTAGGGTATGAAAATTTATTTGTAGAAACCACTTTTTTAAATTCTTTTTCGGCATCCTGATTGTCTCCCCAATCTAACAATAAATCTGTTATGGCTTTTTTCTTTTCTTGTTCTAATTTTAGTTTATCTCTTCGAAATCCGAAATTTTTAGTAATAAATAATGCATCTTCATTACAAAATAAGTCAATTCTTTCTTGACTGTCCCTGTATCTAGCAATAGCCCTAAATTTATTTAGAGTTCTTCCTTCTGATATTTGCACATCATCCAAGAACTCTGTGCTCATTGTTTTATTTTTGTAAGTTCCTTTTTTTATAAATTTAATTGAACTATCTAATTTGGCTCTTATTCCTGCTTTTATTAGCCTTTCACTTTCTTGATTTGATGCATTATCAACCCTTGTTGTACTATCAGATGTTGTTTCTATTGATAGTTTTGGAGAAAAATTTCTATTCTTCCCATACACACTAATATACTCCATAACACTTGCAATGTTACCATGTAAGTACGATGGCTGTTTTTTTCTTTTCCAATGCAATTGACCAATAAAATTATCCTCACCAAACACACTATCACAAAGCAATTTCAGTTGAGCCTGTTCATTATCATCAATAGAAATAAATATAACTCCTTCATTTGATAATAATTCTCTTGTGATAATGAACCTTTTCTCCATAAATGACAGCCATTTACTGTGTGCATATCCATCTGTCTTATCTACAAATGAATCATCATAGATAAAATCCTTATTACCAGTATTATATGGCGGATCAATGTAGATAACATCGATCTTGCCTTTATGCGTTTTCTCCAAAAGCTTTAACGAATGGAGATTATCGCCTTCAAGTAAGAAATTATATGCTTCATTTTCGTTTGCTATGACTTTTCTTTCTTCCTCTTCCACAAAGATTGGAATATTATGTTCCAACATCTCATCGACTTTTTCCGAGTGTTCTTCCCATACAAGCCCATACTTCTTTTCATTAAGAGCATTTTCAATCTCCGTTATGGCACGGATATTTTCATCATCATTGTTTTGTACTTTTAGTTTCTCAAGAAAAGCAAGCATTTTTTCTCGCTTGATTTTTGATAAATTCGCCATACTCTACCTCACTTTATTTACCAGACTATTAACTAAGTCTTCATCTTCTATCTTCGTAATTCCAAAACTCTTTTTACCAGCATCTTTTATCGAAGCACCAATATGATAGACTTCTATTTTATCTATGACTAAAAATCTATCATGAAAATCCGTAGTAGTTTTAACCGATAGCTCTGGATATTGAGCATTGAATTTCGTGATATCTTTTGCTGATAAGTTGCCCTTGCCGGCTGTCGCAATTACAGCATCCACACCCTGATTTTTCTTGCACAGAATATTTAAGGTGTTGACATCAACATAGTTGTCAATCAAGATTATTTCCTTCTTGGCCTTTTTAATAAGTTCCACAATAAAGCTAAATGCATCATATATTTGACCATCGAAAAAAACATTTTGCTTAACTTCAGTATTGGTAGCTATGTAGTTGAAAACCTCTTCCAGCTTCTTATCTGTTTCTAATTGTTTTAATTCAACTCTATCAAGACGAGCAAACATCTCTTTGTTGGAAAGAAGAAATCTTCTCATCTCCACAAAACTATTCATGATTTTAATACTGACTTCGACTGCTACATCGCTTTTAAGCACAGCAGAAAGCATGGCGATACCCTGCTCTGTAAAAACATACGGCATATATCGCCTGCCGCCATGAGCATTCTCTTCACTTGAGGTCGCATTTTGCGACCTCAAGTACTCGTATTCTTCTGCTGTTAAGCGAAACATAAATTCAGAAGGAAATCTATTTTTATTTCTTCTGACTTGTTCATTTAATCTTTTGGTTGTAACCTGATATAAAGTAGCCAAGTCACTATCTACCATTACCTGTTTGCCTCTTATGGTATAAATCATATTCTGTATTTCTCTATTATCAACAATGACGAGATTTTTATCTTCTGTCATAAATACCTCCATCTGTTTCTTTGAAGCGAGCACAATTTGTAACCAGTTAGTTCTAACCTATTTTGAGGTCGCATTTTGCGACCGGTTCATTCATCTTGAAATAGAAATCTATTACCTCAAGCTTATTCTTTTAACTTGAGATTCCATTTTGTAACCTCAAATTTCGTTTATTTCTTTTGCTCTATAATTGAAACCATATCTCCAAAATCAACGCCTAATTTGGTTCCGATACGATACAAAACATCCATGCTAACAAACTCTCCTCTGCCCATTTTAGATATAGTTGCAGGAGATAATTCACAAGCCTTTGCCAAGTCTTTTTTATTCATGTTTTTATCTATCAAAATTTTCCACAATCCATTATAACTGACTTTCATATATTCACCTCTTAATTACAAGCTTGCGAAGTTATTTTACAAATATAATAGCATTTTTGCCCTTATTTTTAAAGTGTTAACTTTTGAGACGGGAGTTTGACAGTTGTAGCTTTACAATAGATGTGAGACCTCAGGGATAGAAAAAAGCGATTGAATCCGTTAGAATGGTTTTTACCAAAACACAACCAAAGAAAGGATATTCAATCGCTATGAATA
>CP016202.1:719843-723190 GCA_003433295.1 Eubacterium minutum ATCC 700079
ATATCTCAATATGCGAGATGTACGGAAAGCTTCGCTCTCAAAAGGGTTACTCAAGACATCCTGGTTCTCTTTACAGAATATATAAGGCTCTAGGGTTTTCTTCTAAAGCTCCATCAACCAAGAAGAAACGTAAGCCTCAGAAATACTACACTCCTGAATCTTTAGGGATCAAATGGCAGATGGACGTCAAATATGTCCCAAAAGCCTGTTATGTCGGTGAAATGCCTGATAAGTTCTATCAATACACAATGATTGACGAGACTTCAAGAGAACGATTCATTTATCCTTATCTTGAACAAAGCAGTTACAGCACAATTGATTTTGTAAAACGTGCAATAGCCTACTTTGGATATAAGCCTCAAATCATCCAAACTGATTATGTCGAATTCGGCATAATTCAGATCAAGGATCTGAGTATACCGCTTTTGCTTTTCGCCAAACGCTTGAGAAATGCAACGCCGTTCAATTTTTCTCCAAGAAAAGCTATCCTTATGATAATGCATGTTGTGAAAGTTTCTTTCGACATATGAAACGAGAATGTATCAATCGTAAATCCTTTCGCACCTTGGATGAACTGCGTCTATGTTGCTTTAAATACATTAATCGTTACAACTCGAAACGACTTCATTCTACACTTGACAACTACACTCCGGATGAGATAGAAGAATTTTTCATTGAAGGGCAGTCATAACTTCGGCTTTTCTAGAATACTGTATTTCCCACGTGATATACAACCGCTCCATCACCAATTCCCTTCAATTTCCTTGTACACTTACCAACTTATGCTATCAGTACGCCCTAAGTACCACATGCAGCATCCCCTAATTTGAGGGATTTAACACAAGCATATTTCTTATCGTTAAAATGTGAAACTTTTTGAACATATTCACAACCGTTAACAGAGTCGTATTCATACCTGTTAACAGCTCTGAACATAGAGCTTATGCGGTCGTGATTCGCTACTTTTGCGTACATTTTCTGCTCCGGGTCTCTTTCATTTCAGGTGCGTCAACGAAGCGCCTCTTCCAGTTCTTCCTCGCTATAGCCGAATGTATAGTCCTCGTCCTTTCCATTGGACATCCAGATTAATGCGGCATCATAAACACTCAGACTCTCGCTGTTATCATCGTCTGGTTCTCCAAACGCAATCACCGTTCCACACTTTGGGCACTTCCAGTCGCCATTTCCAAGATACTCCATATCTACACCACATCCATTTCCGCACCAGTAAGCCATTCACATCACCTCCATCATATATTTTTTGGGAATTCGCCAGAGTTAAATTTTTTCTGTATCCTCTGTGAGCCAGTTGCGAATATCGTTCTTTTTATCTTTAAAAAGGTGATCTCTGCTTCCTTGGAATGCGATGATTGTAGATTTGCCTTTTTGTTTCAGTTCTGCAAAGTATGAGCAGAAATTCAAAAATATCGGATCGTGTTCGGCTACAATAAATGTCTTCTTATTTTCGCTTATCTGTTCATATATCAATCCGAGTAATCTTTTGATTTCGCACTTGCCCAAACCCTTTGCTGGCTCATCAAGCCCTATACAGACATATTTATTCTCGTTCAGTGCCTCAGCAAGCTTGATCCTCTGATTTTCACCACCGGACAGCGTCTTTACCTTTTGACCGAGCTGCAGATATCCAAGCCCCAGATTAGAGAGAAGTACCAGAATTTTATTCGCCTTGGCAGAAATACTTATTCCGGATCCAATCAACTCATCGATAGCCATTTGCTGAATTTCATAAATATTAAGGTCATTTACTTTCCACTCCAGCACTTCTTGTAGATATCCAGTGCCATCACATTTATCGCAGGTGTCAAATAATTTTTCCTCATAAAAGCCTCCAATTTCGATACCTCCGGAGCCACCGCATTTTTCACAAGCACCTTTTCCTCGCTGTGAAAAATAACCTTTGTCTTTTTCCAGAGCCTTGGCAAAATAGGTTCTTATCTCATCAAGTAGCTTTGTATAGGTAGCAACCGTGGTAAATGAATTGCCTTTTAGAGGCTTCTGTGAGACATAGAGGTAATCCTCATAGTACTTCGGCAGAATCTCCCGAAGAATGGTTGTCTTTCCACATCCGGACATACCGGTAATCCCCATGATAGAAGAATGTGGTATTTCCAATTCGCATCCTGCGTAATCCACATAGTCCGAATCCAACATACACCTATCAATGGCCGTTCCTTTGAAAAAGCTGTACTTAAGTCTGCCTTCCTGCAACTTCATATACTCATCCCGGCTAATCAGGTAACCACCCTTCTTTCCACCATCATGACCAAGGAAAATATTATAATCCGCACTCTCGATAATCTTCTCATTATGCTCCACAACAAGAAGAGTATTTTTCTTCCGCATTTCATCGATAATTCCGATGGTGTAGTCAACCTCAGCTGGATACAACGATGCGGTCGGTTCATCCAGAATTATTAGGAGATCGTGCATTTTCCCAATCATAAGCTGTGCAATTCGAAGTCTCTGAAGTTCACCTCCAGATAGTGAGGATATAGACCTGGCGAGGCTTAAATATCCAAGCCCAACTTTTTTGCAAGCCCCAATAAAAACCAGAACGTTATCTATTGCTGGTTTGAGTGTTTTGTTCACATTTTTCTTGAGACTCTGCAGATCATTTTCGAGAGTATCAAAATCTTCTGTGTATAAATCACCAACAGAAAACCCTTTGTTGAGTTCCTTTTCTGAGGTCTTTCTTTTTAGTCTGCTGCCGCCACAGCAATCGCACTTCTTTTGAGCACAATACTGCTCACGATTATGCGAGAATAAATCATCTGATTTCTTATCCATCCCTGCTATGGGACCCATGTAGACGCTGGTTTTTGATCTGGTTCTTCCACTGGCTTTATATTTGAATGTTTGCTTCTTGCTTCCGATGTCATATAAGAGTTTGTGCTTCTGTTTATCAGACAGATCCTTGAAGCGTTTATCGCTGTCTATTCCACATTCATCGCAATAGGCAATCAGCAACTGTCTGAAGAAATCTATATAAGTTTTCTGCCAGCACCTAAAGGGTACATCACATATTTTCTTTTCATAGTCAATAATGCTAATAGGGTCTGGCTGCAGTTTATACCCAAGTCCTTGGCAATCCCTGCATCGGCCATCCCCATTGTAATTGAAATCGCTTAACGGAATGCTTGTCAGACTTCCGGCAACATAGATAACAAATTTCTGCAGGTCAAAATAACTCATGATAGTTGATCGTGGATTCACGTTAAAGTTCAGCTGCCTTAAAGGAATTGCCATGATCACATCATCATAGGAATCCACATCATAATCGACATCAACTCTGTTATCATTGGTCATCTGTCATATTCAGCTTTGCT
>CP016202.1:723655-727578 GCA_003433295.1 Eubacterium minutum ATCC 700079
CCACTGCCGCTAATACCGGCGATGCAAGTCATTCCTCCCTTGTATAGGTCGACATCAATATTTTTTAAATTGTGTGTTTTGATCCCCTTATAAGTTATTTTTTGCATGCTGCTACCCATAGATAATTGTCATCCAGTTCATCTTCCATTTCCTCGATTCCGCTATAATCCAACCTCCGTGTTAAAAAAAAGAACTTTCATTCCAGCCTCGTCAAGCATTTTTTCTATCTCTGGAATAAACGGGACATGAAGGAAAAAATCACTGCCATAATCCTCCAACTGCTCATCTCCCAATTCCAGTTGCTGATCCCAAGTCATATTCTGTACATCTATGTCAAGAGAAAATGCTTTTTCAAGCCAGTAGGACTTCAATGTCTTATTATCGAGGTATGGTGTTGTAAAGATGAAATTCCCCTCCGGCTTCAATATCCTGCAAGTCTCCTTAACAGCCTTCAGCCGTTCCTCATATGTACCGAGAAGCATGAGGCCATTAAAGGAGAACAGTATATTATCAAATTCCTGATCATCAAACCTAGTTGAAAGAATATCCCCAACACGATAATCAATTGCTCTATTCAATGACTTCGCGGCCATAATCATCTTTTCTGCGAAATCTAACCCGATAACTTTATACCCTTTCTCAAAAAGAGGAATCGTAGCTCGCCCGACTCCACACCCCACATCAAGAGTTTTTCCTCCTGAAGCGAAGTATTTATCTATCAACAGTTCCTCATAATGAAAAAGCCCGGTGCTGACAAAATCACTGTAGTAATCTACTATCGCACTATTGTTATAACTTGCTTCATTTGATCGTTCTGTAGTCATGTTTCGTTACTCCAAGTAGTCCAACAGAAGTTTTCTGTACTGACTTTCTTTAAAATACGGAGTGCAGTCCACAGCCAGCATATCACCATGCCGATTCATATAGTCTATCCTGCACCCGCCAGTGCAGATGTATCTCAGTTCACATTTCCTGCATTTGTTCATAAAGTCATTAGATGTTGTCCGATTCAGGTCATTAAAATCTCGAAAAATCTCTAACATATTATCATGAAGTTCTCGGTGGTAGGATGAGAACTTGTTACACGGATAAATCTTGCCATCAGCATCTATCACAATATTTGTGCCGATTCCACAGTTTCTAAACCTGACATTCCTCCCACTGCTTGCCGCCTTTGTAACACCGAGATCCTGCAGCTGACTGACAAGTGAAATCATCAGCTTATCAACTTCATACTTATCAAATCCGGTGAAATCAAGCGACAGGGCATTACCAGCCATTTCAATATCATCGTTCAAACGTATCTCAAGGTTAGTGTAGCCAATTGAATTGACAAAAGGAATCAGATTATCCCGAATATCTTCTACAGTGGAAGGCAGGATAGTTACCGCAAATGTTATCTTGATTCCCGTTCTCTTCAGTAATTCTATGGCATGCAGTGCCTTTTCATAATTTCCGCTTCCCCTGATTGATTCATACACCGCCTGCGTAACGCCTTCAAAGCTTATCTGAACCTCCTGACAACAATCAGCTATAGTCTTGTAATTGTCATCATTAATCAGAGTACCGTTGGTAAACAGCGAAATGTTATGGTCTTTTATCCCTTGGAGAAGCCGCATGATTTCACGATGGATCAAAGGCTCACCGCCTGAAACCACAATATCCGTAGTTCCGTTCAGCTTGCGAATATTCTCTACCACAGCCAAAATCTCATCAACATTTAACTCTTTTCTTGGCACCAATCCGGCAGACACAAAGCAGTGAGAACAGCACATGTTACAGCTGTTCGTCAGTGTAATATGCACTTTCTTATTTATTGACTCGATCGTTTTCTCTTCCTCAGATATGGAATCTCCATAGAACTGGCAATTCTCAACTTTTGCCAGAAAGTTCGTAAACGCAATAACGCAGTCATCCTCTGAATTCCCAGGGAATGCTGCGTAGTATTCGTTAAGTCCATCAATAATTGTATTCTCTGAGAGTATTTCAAAAATGGCATACTCCATGTCATCAAATACAATCCAGTTGGGATATTCCGGTGCTATAACAATGTGGTAATCGTCTATTTCCCTGCACACAGTTTCGTGAGGAAAGTTTACTCTCGAATTAACATCAAATTCTCTGCTCATATTCTTTCGGCATGTTGTAAAAAGCCCCGGGAACATGTCCTGGGACTTACAACTCAAGTTTCTCACTGATTAGCAGTCTTTTCTCTTATGAGTAGTTCTGCACTGCGATCTTTGGCAATGAACGCGAACTAAGTTCTCTTTCTTTTCTGGAACTTCTATCTTCTTCACCTGCTTGAACATACCTGCCTCCTATTGACTTTTTTAACCTCGAACAACAATCTTTTTGCTTGTGCGTCGTACGTCACTGCATATGTTGGCCGATAACAATGACCTGAGCCTTACTTTTGCTTGGTACAACAATGGCCTTCAGTTCTTTGAACATCCTTTGCCTCCCTATGCTTTTTGTTACCATATGACACGACGAATTTATTGTATCACCGATTTCTTGATTCTGTCAACGGCTCCGCAATAGGAGAACGGTGTCAAGTTTGTAGTGTTAATTTGCAAAGTAAGTTCCGGTTTTCATTCATAAAAGAATTTACTCTGAGAAACCTTTTGTGATAGATTTTACTGTGAGAAATATTCCTGCCGAAAAGGAGAAACCATGACAACAAACAAAGGCAGCACGCATAAACATCTCACCTTTGATGAGAGGATAAAAATACAGGAAATGTTAGGTGCAGGCGAGAATTTCAAATCAATTGCGATTGAGCTCAACAAGGATCCCTGCACTGTTTCAAAGGAGATCAGAAAGCATATTTTGATTAGGGAGCGTACATATACCTTGAAAGACGAATATGGTAACGAGCGCAACGAAATTTGCGATAAACTGACCAAAGCGCCCTATGTGTGCAATGGCTGCCCGCGAAAGCGCTATTGCCATATGGAGAAACATCTATACGAAGCAAGACGTGCTCATAACGCATACAAAGAGCTTCTTTCACAAGCCCGTGAAGGAATCCCTCTCACTAAAGAATCATTTTATGAAATAGATGCCATCATCGCAGAAGGTGTCAAAAGAGGGCAGCACATATACCATATAGTCAAAAGCAATAACCTCGATGTATCTCTTGCCACGGTCTACAGACACCTTGCAAAGGGGTTTCTTTCGATAGGACCTCTTGACCTGCCACGAAAGGTTAAATTCAAGCCACGCAAAAAGAGAGCGCCTTCATACGTTCCTTCAGGCATACGCATAGGCAGAAGCCATGAAGACTTCATGCAGTTCATCCAAGAAAAAGCTATAGGCTCATGGGCTGAAATGGACACTGTAATAGGTACACCGGGCGGCAAGGTGATATTGACTGTGGACTTTACCTTCTGTAATTTCATGGCTGCGTTTTTACTTGATTCAAAAGCCTGCGCAAATGTCTCAAATGTCTTTGCCGGCATTAAGCGTAAGTTCCGGGAAAACGATATGCGTTTTGGTGATATCATACCTCTGGTCCTAACTGATTATGCCGAATTCGGCATAGCACCGACAGAGGCTGCCACTACCGATGGCCTGGCTGGATTGAAAGAATGAATAGGAACGGATATACTCGCTCAATGTCAAAGAAGGGATGCTCTCCCAACAATGCGGCATGTGAAGGGCTATTTGGCAGAGTAAAGAACGAATTCTTCTACAACCAAGATTGGAAAGATACAACCATAGAAGAGTTCATACAGAAGTTAGATGAGTATCTACACTGGTATAACGAAAAAAGAATCAAAAAATCATTAGGGTATTTGAGCCCTATAGAGTACAGACGTGCCATTGGATTAGCCGCTTAGGCTGTCCAATAAAATGTCCGCACCCCCTTTAAATCATTCAAATAGATTTCAACAAATGACTCAAAAAGCATATTCAAATCT
>CP016202.1:729858-733483 GCA_003433295.1 Eubacterium minutum ATCC 700079
AACGAATTCTTCTACAACCAAGATTGGAAAGATACAACCATAGAAGAGTTCATACAGAAGTTAGATGAGTATCTACACTGGTATAACGAAAAAAGAATCAAAAAATCATTAGGGTATTTGAGCCCTATAGAGTACAGACGTGCCATTGGATTAGCCGCTTAGGCTGTCCAATAAAATGTCCGCACCCCCTTTAAATCATTCAAATAGATTTCAACAAATGACTCAAAAAGCATATTCAAATCTCTTGACTTGCTTGCCAAAAACTCCCGTTCATACTCCGAAGCCTCTCTTTTTGTGGTAAAACCACGCTTTGTATGAATCTGCTTCATCCCTTGCCAATCAACATACCTTAAATAGATTTTCCATGTACCTCTTTCTTTATCCTTGTTGGCTGACACATCATCACCTCCTATACTTCTTTCGTTTGTACATAACAGTTTTCTTCATAAAATTTTCGATTAACCTTACCTGCAATCACTATCAGGTTCGGATTGTCTTTTAGCATTCTCTCATTTAATTCTTTTATCATTTTGTATGCTTTGGGTTTGGAAACTCCCCAATCTTTGCTGACTTCTTCAGCATCAACATACATCTTTCTCATATTTTTCCTCCTTCCTCATTTATTTAGACTTGCGATATAAATTGGTATACTAATTTATATAACAGAAGTTAATAGTTATTTCTAATTTTTATCAGTATTTTTCTTTATTTTTAGTATACAATTTGATATAATAAGATATAATAAATATAGGAGAATACAATATGAACAATAAGACTGTATCGGAACGATTGAAATATCTTCGTTCTATAAATAAAAAAACACAAAAGGAGTTTGCAGAATTTTTAGGAATCCCTCAACCATCCATATCTGCATACGAAAACAGAAAAAACAATCCTACAATCGATGTGCTGATAGATATTGCCGATAAATGCAATGTATCTTTAGATTGGCTTGCCGGAAGAAGTGATTACACATTTGGTCTTTCAAGCATGAGAGATTTTGTATTATTTATGTATGAACTGGCAATGAAAAAAGAAATCGGATTTGAAATAATTGTTGAAAATAAATTCCCTAATAATGACATTGAAACCGATGAAAATAAATGGAACGCCAAACTTGTTTTCCATGGTAATGACAAAGATCATCCGTTCAATGCTGATGTTTGTAACATCTTAAAGGAACTATCGGATAATCTGTTTGACTTGGAGTCTTACTCTATTTCAAAGGAACAGTTTGATTCTATGAAAAACAAATCTGTAGAGTATTACTCTCTACCACTAACACAGAAAGAATTTGAAGACCTTTCAAGAGATGAAATTTTGAAAAAAAGAATTGAGTATTTTAAAGAAAATAATTCACTTTAAGTTTTAACATTTTGACGCAGAACAATATTCTACAAATAAAAGTGAGGTAAACATATGAGATTTAGTGATTTATTTATCAGCTATAAAATTGGTTTAAAGAATATTAAGAGTACCATTCCATTTACTAAACTTCCACTATACCGAAAAGTTTTTATGATTATTTTTCTTGCTGGTGCTATTATCAGCGGTATTTTGCTTATATTTATGCAAAATGTATTTTCATTCATTCCAGCAGGAATAAGCCTAATTTCACTTATAGTTTTCGCTATAATTGACTCTCGAAAGAGTAATCTTAATGTCATGCTCAAAAGCTACTATCTTCCTTATTCTAAAAAACGGATGGATATGACAATTGGGGTCCTAAAAAAATATAATATTAACATCGATAATTTAGATTCCCTTGATATGTTAATTATGGAAGCAACGCATGCACAAACCACATGCGATTTCTTATCACAATTTAAAAAACCTTTTAAAACATTAGGTGCAATCATAATTCCAATCGTCGTATTTGTTGCCAAGAAAATTAGCGAAACAGCTACAGAAACCCAGATGCTTAATATGGCTGGATTAGCAATAATTTTGATTTTACTAATTTTTTCGCTCATCTTTTCTTTCGTACCTATTGTGAGAGATTTATTTTATCGCGACTATAATAGGTACAATGAATTTATATATGACTTAAGACAAATAAAACTTTTCTATTCAAAAACTAACCAATAATTTACTATTCAAATCATTTTTATGAAAATGAACCACTTGATTACTCTTTACCACTAACACAGAAAGAATTTGAAGAACTGTCAAGAGATGAGATTCTAAAAAAGAGAGTTGAGTATTTGAAAGAAAATAATCTACTATAAAATGAGATGCTATGGGAATTACCCGTAGCATTTTTAAATAAAAAAATCACCTAAAGAATTATTCTTCAGGTGACCCATTTCTAAAATCTGCAAGCATTTTGCAAGCACAACGCTTACAGAACAGCTATTTATAAGGCTTTAGAACCTGTTTTTAATCACTCCCACTCTTCTTTTTCTGCTGTTCACTATATCCAAAACCGTTCAAAATAAAGGTTTTTCGTTTGTTGAGTGCTGGGAAATTTGTTTAATTTAAGCTCGTTTTTAGATTTTTTTACCCGTCCCAGTCCCAGTTCCAAGTAGTCTAAAAATATTAATCTTGTATATATCCTAGTTCAATACAATATTCTTTTATTTCTTTTTTGAAGTTCTTTAATTTATCTTTAAATCCTATATGTGCAGATATTAGACCGCTTACGCTCATTTCATTACAAATAAGCAATTCATTTATTGATAACTTAAATGACTGAATCATTTGCTCAACTATTATATCTTTAGGGTCGTCATATCCTTCATATTCCCCCATACAAAAGCTCAATATTACTTTTTGATACCACTTTCTAATAGGATTGTTCATATGTTTGTGAATATTTTTAATTGAAGTAAATATACTATTTGCCTTGACTTCAAATCCTTCTTCATTAAGAATGTAAAACTTACCTGAAGCATGTGCCATATCATTTCTTGTATCTATAAGATCCGCAATCCCTGAAATTTGTGAATTATCAAGCTCAATAATTTTAAACAGTTTAGAAATATCTTTCTCCGGCATTAAGCTATATACAAAAATAGAATCTGCATCCTCAATTTTAAAATCATGTTCTCTTCCATTATAAGGACGTGCGAAAACAATCGCATCCTTATATCTATCAACTTCAATTTGAGCAATTTTCCAGGCGGTACAATAAACATAAGTCATAAACAAAAGATGCATCCCAAAATACGCAAACTGATATTGCTCATATTTGTAATTTACGGCAACAACATTTGTTATATTTTCAATATAATTAACTCAAACTTCGCACATGCATAAGTGCGTATGCACCTTGAAAATTCAATAAAATTTGGCAATAGAATAGCATGAAACCATCTGGTTTGGTATAATTGAATTGACTAAAAACAATCATAACCGGAGGTCCATGCTATGCTTAAAAGTATAACACAAGTAAACCAGAATGATAAGCAAATTTCAAAAACTGTTAAAAGATTTTTTGTAGCTTTACAATAGATGTGAGACCTCAGGGATAGAAAAAAGCGATTGAATCCGTTAGAATGGTTTTTACCAAAACACAACCAAAGAAAGGATATTCAATCGCTATGAATAGTATAACACATTCTCAAAGATATTTGCCTCACACTATTGACACAAGGTATTACTCCGTAAAGCTCTATCGTGGTGG
>CP016202.1:734222-781787 GCA_003433295.1 Eubacterium minutum ATCC 700079
TTCCATCAACCAAGAAGAAACGTAAGCCTCAGAAATACTACACTCCTGAATCTTTAGGGATCAAATGGCAGATGGACGTCAAATATGTTCCAAAAGCCTGTTATGTCGGTGAAATGCCTGATAAGTTCTATCAATACACGATGATCGACGAGGCTTCAAGAGAACGATTCATTTATCCTTATCTTGAACAAAGCAGTTACAGCACAATTGATTTTGTAAAACGTGCAATAGCCTACTTTGGATATAAGCCTCAAATCATCCAAACTGATTATGCCGAATTCGGCATAGCACAGATAACGGCAACGAATTTTCGGATGTGAACGCAATTGAACTTGATCTTGATGGGGCAAAGGAAACATCCGTGTTCTTTTGCAGACCGATGAGACCTTCGGACAAACCACACGTGGAAAAGAATCACACCTTGTTCAGAGATATATGCCCAAAGGGTACAAGCTTTGACAATTTCACGCAAGATGATGTCAATCTAATCTTTTCACACGTTAACTCTATTGTAAGAAACAGCCTTGGCGGAAAAAGCCCGTATGACCTTTTTTCTTTTACTTATGGGGAAAAAACAGCTTCCCTGCTTGGCATCGAAAAGATACCGAGCAGGGAAGTTATCCAAAGTCCATTACTGTTAAAAAAGTAGTGGACAAAACCCTGTATAGTATACAGCAAAATCGCTTATGAGGGTAGAGAATATTTCTCAAACTAACTTCATTTGAGACGGAATTTACTTTGAGAAGCTTTTTCTCAAGGCTTGTTTGCCATGCCATGAATTACTGAAAAAGGTCAATATACCCTTAAAATTGATATGTTTTTATAGGCTTCTTAAACTTAATTCCGTTGATTTCTCACAGTAAAGGCAACTTCCGGCGTCACCGGAACTTACTTTGCGAATTTACCTAAATTCAAATTTGATTATTTCTTTTTCTTTGGTTTGGGTGCAGGTAATTCATCATACATTGAATTGAATAAGCCAATTAAAAAATCTTTGTTGTCAACATCATCTACCAACAGCATTTCCTTTGCTCCATCATATGGTAACTCGTACTTTGCATTTGGCATATATGCTATTGCAGATTTAACAGGCTTCACTAAAAATCTATCATCATAAATTCCACCCACAATTTTTCCACGATAATAAACAATATATTCGCCCATCATTGATCTATATGTTATTTCTTCCAACTCGGATAGTTGTTCTAAAATGAAATTTAAATATTCTTTACTTGAAGCCATACCCTGCACCTCCAAAAATTTGAATTTATCAACCACTATTTACACAAACGCCTCCCACCAAAATGATGGAAGGCTTTCTAAACAATTTACTTAAATCCAACAACTCCCTTTCAGCCCCATTTTTTCTTGCTTCTAGTATCAAACAGTATCGCTGAGGCTCCATGCTTACAAATCACTGAAACGCTGTGTTTTTAAGACTTTGTTTGCAAAAACATATTCGTTACTGTTACTCAAACTCAATCGTCCCTGTCGGTTTGGGGGTGACATCGTACAAAACCCTGTTTACACCCGGAACTTCGCTTGTGATTCTGTTAGTTACGTAGTGGAGAAACTCGTAGGGGAGTTCTTCAACGGAGGCTTCCATCGCGTCCTTTGTGTTTACGGCACGGATTATAACAGGCCATTCGAAGCTTCTTTTGTTGTCCTTTATCCCTGTAGACTTGAAATCCGGAACCACGGTGAAGTACTGCCACACTTTTCCCTCAAGACCTGCACGCGCAAATTCCTCACGCAGTATCGCATCCGACTCTCGCACCGCTTCAAGACGTTCACGGGTTATCGCTCCCGGACATCTTACTCCAAGACCCGGTCCGGGGAAAGGCTGTCTGTCGACCATGTCATCCGGCAGTCCCAATTCTTTCCCTATGACTCTGACCTCGTCCTTGTATAAAAGTTTGATCGGCTCGACCAGTTCAAAATTCATGTCTTTTGGAAGTCCTCCGACGTTGTGATGTGATTTCACCGTTTCACTCTCAAGAATGTCCGGGTATATCGTTCCCTGTGCAAGGAATTTTATGTCCTTGATTTTGCGGGCTTCTTCCGCAAACACTTCTATGAACTCGCTGCCGATAATCTTCCTTTTACGCTCGGGGTCCTCAACGCCCGCAAGCTTGTCAAGAAATCGGTCAATGGCATCCACATAGATCAGTTCCGCATCCATACGGTTTCTGAACACCTCGATGACCTGTTCAGGCTCCCCTTTCCTGAGGAGTCCGTGATTTACATGCACGCAGACAAGCTGTTTACCTATCGCTTTAATCAAAAGTGCCGCAACAACCGAAGAATCAACGCCTCCTGAAAGTGCGAGCAAAACTTTTCTCTCTCCAACCTGATTTTTGATTTTTCCAACCTGTTCATCAATGAATGCGGCAGCCTGCTCGGATGTCGCTATTCTTTCCATCTCCTCCGGACGTTTGTTTTCTGACATATGAACCTCCTTATGTTGTCAAATACCTTATTCGTATGTCTTAATGCTTTTCAAATATTTTATTCGTATGCCTCAATACTTTTAAAATACGCTATTTGTATTCCTCAATGCCCTTTAAATGCTCTATTTGCATTCCTCAATATCTTTCAAATACTCTATTCGTATTCTTCAATGCATTAAACACATTATTGTCTATTGTTTTTACGCATTATTTTATGCTGACGTAGACCCTGTTATCTGTGGCGACCGTTATCTCAAGGCTCTTGAAATCCCCGACAAATTCTTTGAGATATTTGTAGCGTTTGCCTCCGCGTCGGTTATAGTAGCGCACATCGAAGTTCTTGAACATTCTGCTGAGTTCATTGCCGATCTGCCCCAGATCGGTCGGCTTGCTGCGATCGTCATTTTCCATGATGATCTCCTGAATCTTCGCTTCGACCGCTTTCTTGCTCGGCGGATTTGCTCCTCTGTTCTCTTTGTTTTCCTGGTTTGTCGTCTGGTTCGCCTTTTCGGTCAGTTTACGCTGGCGCTCTTCGGCAAGTTTTTCTTCCTGATCCTGTTTTGCGAGCAAATCAATATATACGAACTTGTCATAAGCATTCTCAAGTGCATCGGTGGCCTTGTCCGATTCTCCCATGCCGATGACCATGACTCCCGACTCCATAAGACGTCTTGCCAGAGAAGTAAAATCGCTGTCAGACGACACTATACAGAATCCGTCGACATTCCCCCTGTACAAAATATCCATGGCATCGATTATAAGTGCGGAGTCCGTCGCATTTTTACCTTTCGTGTTATTGATCTGCATCATCGCTTTCAGGGAATTTTTTCTGATCTCGGATTCCCATTTGGTTTTAACAATTCTGTCCCAACTGCCGTAAATCCTCTTGTATGAACAAATTCCGTAATTGTCCACTTCGCCCATTATGTAATCCGCATACTGCGCCGAAATATTTTCGGCATCTATCAACAGAGCTATTCTCTTTTCATCGGCCATAATTAAACAATCCTTTCTGCTGTCCAAATGCTCATTCCCATCGCCTGAATAATTCTACCACAATAGACTGCGGGTCACAATATATCACAATCAAAAGTATCGTATTCTGCGCGATCTGTTAATTTGCAAAGTGAGGCCCGGTTGTAAGTTTCAGTTGTAAGTTTCAGTTGTAAGGTCCGGTTGTAAGTTTCAGTTGTGAGATTCGGTTGTGAGGTCCGATTGTAAGTTCCGGTTTGTGTTCCTAAAGGAATTTACTCTAAGAAGCCTTTTGTGGTGGATTTTACTGTGAGAAATATTGCTACCGGAGAGGAAATATAATGACAGCAAATAAAGACAGGAAGCACAAACACCTCACCCTTTTTTTCTAAACCAGGGGATGACTCTATTTACCTTTTTACAATACGATATATACTCTTTTCCGAATTTTTCTTTCAGCCATTTTTCTTCTGTGAATTTCATCAGTATCGTCAAGTAAGCCCAAAATATAAACGGCAATATCAGTAAATACAGGTTGGAAGCAAGAAGTAAGACTCCTGTAAAAATAAAGAGAAAGGCAGAATATATCGGGTTTCTTACGATGCGATACACTCCGTCCGTAACCAAACGCCCGGATTTTATTTCATCTCCTATCTTTTGAAATAGAACGGATTTTATCCATAAAGTTATACCGCATATAATAAGCAGTACGCCGATGACAGATGTGAATATTTGTGCTTTCGGCACTTTCCCTGATTCCAATAAGCTCCGATAGTCCAAAGCCAATCCACCTATTGTAAGGATAAGACAGCTTATTACATATATCGGTCCGACTCCAAATATCGGCAGTTTCGTTTCTCTATCTTTTCTCATTGGCTTCCACTTCTTCCTTTGCAATTCCGGTATATTCTTTTACTTTTCATTACAACAGACCTTTATCTATCGGATTTAAATTGTATTCCGGTGAGCTCAGGGGAGTTTAACAAAATGTTGATTTAAATATCTCGGTCTCTGCATTTCCATTTTACGCCTCTATTTAATAATGTAGTGCAAATGCGTATTTGGGTTAAATCCATCTTTACCATAGCATTTATCCACATATATATCAAGGAACGCTTTTAAAGATACAAACCGGAACTCACTTTGCAAATTAACCGCAAAAGCCTGACAACGTCTGTCGTCGTGAGAATATTGACATATTAAGTATACGAGTGTATCATAATATCAAAGAATATGTCACATGGAAAACGAAATGGAGAGAACCATGAATGCTGAAATTAAAAATATGGTAGATGCCAAGTTAAGTATCTTCGGCAAGCATATTGAAGTACCCGCTGACAAACAACCTGAGTATGAATCACTTGTGGCTGAAATCAAGCAACTGGGTGAATGCTGTTCAAGCTGGCAGGACTTTGAGAAAAGGTTTGAGACGGAAGGTCTTTCTGCGCGCTACAATTCACTGATTGCCGGTTGTACACCGATTGCTCAGGAAAACACGAACTATTTCCAGGGATTCAACAAGAGTTTTGCTAAGGGTCTCGCCAAGGAAACCGTAAAGAACATGGTATCCGGCGCTTCGACCGAACTCGAAAGCGAGATGCTCGCCCAAAACAGAAAAAGGATGATCGAGGACGGAACTTATACGGACTATACGCATGCAAGCAACGCAATCAACAGTACGTCAAAACTCTTCGGATTTTTGAGCAAAAAACTGCGGAAAAAATAATTTGCTTTGCGCAAATTCGGGAGCATGCTCCCCCCCTCGGTACACACAGATGTTGTTACTTGAATGATATTCAAGATCTGCACCGTCCGCGCAAGTTCAAGAGCATGCTCCTCACCCGGCACGCACAAACGCCGCACATCGAGTGACACTGTCGAAGGATACCATTGAGTGACACTGTCGAGTGACACTCAAGTGCGGCATTTTCGTAATGTCTTCGACTTTACTTACGGTTTCTTAAAGTTTTCCAACCAAGTCCATCCCCGGTTTCAGTGTTTCCATTCCCGGTTTCCACTTCGCCGGGCAAACGTTGTCGCCGTGTTCCGCAACAAACTGACTCGCCTGAACCCTTCTCAGAAGTTCTTCCGCATTCCTTCCGATATTGCCCGCAACGACTTCATAAGCCACGATTCTGCCTTCAGGATTGACTATAAAACTGCCGCGTTCAGTCATCCCGTCACAGTCTATGAGAACCTCAAAGTCCTTCGCCAATACATGTGCGGGATCTGCAAGCATAGGGTACTCGATCTTTTTGATCTTCTCCGACTGTTCGTGCCACTGTTTATGCACGAAGTGAGAATCACATGATACGGAATAAACTTCGCAACCCGCTTTCTTGAACTCATCGTACTGATCTGCCAGATCCTCCAGTTCCGTCGGGCACACAAACGTGAAATCTGCGGGATAGAAGAAGAATACACTCCACTTCCCGAGGACATCTTCCTTGCTTATGGTCTTAAAACTGTTATCATGATACGCTTCTACACTAAAATCTCCAATTTCTTTTCCAATTAACGACATATTTTTTCTCCTTTTCAATTTGATTTAAAATTTCATTTCCCCGTCGTCAAGTCCCGACTCTAAGCCGGACGATCGACCCCGCTTGTGGCGGAGCGAGACATTTTTCCCTGTGTCCGGATCCTGAAAAATCGATTCTTCATTCTCCCACAGTTGGTGTTGTCCATCTCCCACGCTGTATTTTATATTGTGAGAGCATTACGCCGCAAACGGCGGGGAATTATACTCGGCATTATTAACGGTAATCCCCGTTAATTGCTGTTAACCTTCCCTTATATGATACCCGCTATTCCAAAAACTAACACCTGAATTTATTTTTGTTAAATTAAATTTTACAAAACATAGGTTGCACGCTCACACTCTACGTGTTATAGTGATTTCAATATCGAAAAGGGGAGTAGCTGACAGCCCTTTACAGGTTGTAGTAAACTGCGTCAATACACGATCGAATATGATCCGCACTTACTTGAAACGGCAAGACTTTTGAGATAACTTTTTTAGAGTTGCTCAAAAGTCTTTTTTACTGAATTACCATCCGCATTATCATAAAGACCGAAACTTGGGCGGGCATTAACTCTTTTCTACTGTCCGGAGGTTTCCTTACACTAAAGTTTTTACCGATAAACGGCGGTCGCTTACACGAAAGAGATGGCGAAAGCGAGGGCGGAAGCAATGTCGAAAGGAATGGAGAAAGCGATGTCGAAAGCGAGGATATACAATGAAAGCATTTTATAATTATGAAGTCGAGGATCTGATGAATGAGTTTTCATCGGAGCTTGCGGGCTTATCCGATCCTCGGGTCGAAAAGAACCGCGAAGAATTCGGAGAGAATAAGCTGGAAGAAAAGGCGCGGAGGTCAATTTTTTCAATATTTGCGGAGCAGTTTAAGGATCTGCTTGTCATTATACTGATCATTGCGGCGCTTATTTCCGCAAGTACCGGGAACTTCGAGAGCACGCTGGTGATCATCATCGTACTGATATTGAATGCGGCTTTGGGGACGGTGCAGACCGTCAAGGCGCAGCAGTCACTCGACAGTCTGAAAAAACTTTCATCCCCTACCGCCAAGGTTTTCAGAAACGGAAAAAAGCAGATAATACCCGCAGATAAGCTCGTATGCGGTGATATAGTATTGCTTGAGGCCGGAGACATAGTTCCGGGCGACGGCAGAATAATAAAGAATTTTTCCCTAAAAGCCAATGAGAGTTCTCTGACGGGGGAATCGGAGAGTGTGGAAAAGAGTGATAAAATCATCACCGATTCCGATGTCGCGCTCGGAGACCGTGTGAATATGGTTTTTTCGGGTTCTCTCATAACATACGGACGCGCCACCGTAATCACCACCGGAGTAGGGAAAAACACTGAACTCGGCAGAATCGCCGGTCTTATGAGTGAGACAAAAGAGCGAAAAACTCCTCTTCAGGTAACGATGGATTCTTTCAGCAAAAAGCTTTCTGTCGGTATCATAGTGATATGCCTCATGGTTTTCGGACTCAGCGCATACCGCGGCATGGAGATTATGGAGGCCATGCTTTTCGCCGTAGCTCTGGCAGTCGCCGCGATTCCGGAGGCGCTTTCTTCCATAATAACCATTTCACTTGCAATAGGAACCTCTCGAATGGCGGAGCAGAATGCCATAATCAAGAAACTGGAAGCTGTAGAGGGGCTTGGCTGCGTTTCGGTGGTCTGTTCGGACAAAACCGGCACTTTGACACAAAACAAAATGACGGTAGAGCATGAAAGTCCGCTTGACGGCATGGCGAACTCCCTATGCCGTGCGGCTCTGCTCTGCAACGACACCAGTGTTGTCGCCGGCGGCACAGTGGGAGATCCCACGGAAACGGCACTGATAGACTACTATGGAAGAACCTGCGACGACTGCAGCGGGTATGAAGACGCAAAGCAGGCTTTCCCCCGTCTTGGAGAGGTGCCTTTTGATTCCGACAGAAAACTAATGAGTACTCTGCACGCCGCGGAGAACGGAAAATTCATAATGTACACCAAAGGTGCTTTGGACGTCATACTTTCAAGAAGTACCAACCTCACGGATGATGAGAAAAACTCGATCCACGATGAAAACTTCAGACTTTCCGACAACGGTCTGAGAGTGCTGGCTTTTGCGCAGAAACTTTTTGAGACAAAGCCGGAGTTATCCGCGGGCGATGAATTCGATCTGACTTATATAGGATTGATTGCGGAGATGGATCCTCCGCGTGAGGAATCCGCAAAGGCCGTGGAGGACTGTGTTTCCGCAGGTATAAAGCCTATAATGATTACGGGTGACCACAAGATAACGGCATCGGCGATAGCATCGAGAATAGGGATAATGAAAGAAGGGGATCTTGCGATAACAGGTCCTGAACTTGATGCCATGAGTCAGGATGAATTGAATGAGAAGCTTTCCCGCATTTCTGTTTATGCGAGGGTGTCTCCCGATAATAAGATCAGGATCGTCAACGCATGGCAGGAATCCGGCAATATAGTAGCCATGACAGGTGACGGAGTCAACGACGGGCCTGCACTGAAAAGTGCCGATGTGGGCGTTGCAATGGGTATTACGGGAACCGAGGTGGCAAAGGAGTCAGCTTCCATGATACTGACCGATGACAACTTCGCGACCATCATAAAATCAGTTTTAAACGGCAGAAATGTCTATGCCAACATCAAAAACGCAATCAAATTTTTGCTTTCCGGGAATGCCGCCGGAATATTTGCCGTGCTTTATGCGTCTCTGGTAGCTTTGCCTGCGCCTTTTACCGCGGTGCAGCTGCTGTTCATCAATCTCATAACCGACAGTCTGCCCGCGCTTGCCATAAGTATGGAGCCCTCAAACCCCGCACTGATTCACGAAAAACCGCGTCTCAGAAACGAATCCGTACTGAATGCCCCCACGCTGAAAGAAATCTGTGCTACAGGTATTTTGATTGCTATTTCAACGATTACGGCTTTTCTGATCGGACTTCACCATGAAGATCTATTGTCCGTGCCGGCTGTGCCGGGTGTCCTTTCTTTGGATATTACCACAGGATCGACCATGGCTTTTGCGACGCTATGTCTGGCACGACTCTGGCACGGTTTCAACTGCCGCGGAAAAGACGGCATACTGAAACTTGGTATAACCACCAATTTATATACGATAGGCGCTTTCGTCATCGGCGCGGCGCTGCTTCACATGTTGCTCCTGTTACCGTTTTTTTCGCGCCTTTTCAACGTTGCTTCGCTCTCGGCGACTCTTCTCTGCGTGATCTGGGGACTGTCGTTCTTACCGACGCTGCTGATACAGATTTATAAAGCGATACGGTATCTTAAGTGATAACACCGGGCAAGAGATACAACATCCCAAATTATAACACCGGGCAAAAGATACGATATCTTAAGTTATAGTGTTGTGCAAGAGATACGGCTTCTTAAGCGGTGACACTGCGCGCAGGAATTCACAGAATCATGTTGTCTTGCCTGCGTATCTTTTTTGTTGTGGTGCGCACAAAGTCTTCCCGCCTTACAAAGACATCCTTTATTCGCTTATACACGGGGAGGCTCTGATTCATTTCATTTATCTCTTCTTTAAAGAAAACTTCCAGTTCTTCATGAGACGGTTCTCTGCCGAAATGTTCCTCTATCTCTTCAGCCGCAGGGAGAATCTGAATTCCAACGTTTTCTCCCTCTTCGCGCCTGTGCGGGAAAACCATTGAGTCTTCGATGAATCTGTTGCCGTTTATATACTCCTCTATTTCCTCGGGATACACGTTTTCTCCCGTCGCCGTAACGATTATGTTCTTTGTCCGACCCGTAAGGTAAACCCATCCGTCGGGGTCGATGAATCCAAGATCACCCGTATGAAGCCATCCATCCTCGTCCAGAACTTCCGCCGTTTCATCGGGCATTTTATAATACCCCTGCATCACATTTGGCCCCCGGTACAGAATCTCACCGATACCGCTCTCATCTTTGTCTATAATCTTAGTTTCACCCGTATCCACGGTAACTCCGACAGAACCTGCTTTTCTATATCTCTCGGCGATGGCTTTCATCGGAGTTCCGGCTATCAGCGGCGTGCATTCCGTCATGCCGTAACCCTGAAGGATCGTAATGCCCATATCCTCAAAATCTCTGTATATCTGCGGAGAAAGGGCGGCCGCGCCGGTGATTACTATCCGTAGTTTTCCGCCCATCTCGTCGATTACGGCTTTGAACATGCGACGTCCACCGTCGATATGAAGCCTGCGAAGACGTCTGTTGAAATTCAATATCTTCCTGAATAAATTTTCTTTCCCCTGCTTCCTGACAGACTTCCGTATCCTGCTGTGCAGCATTTCCAGAACCCTCGGAACGACGATTATCACGGTATTCTGTGCTTCTTTCATATTTTGCGGTATATACTTCATGCCCTCGCAGAATGCGGTGCTTGCGCCTCTGTACAGTACCAGAAGCATTCCCAGAGTGCATTCGTACGTATGGTGGATCGGCAAAAGCGACAGAGTCTTATCCGTAGTCTTGACGTTGCAGATTTTACAAACATCCATTATGTTTGCCGTTATATTCCTCTGACTCAACATCACCCCTTTTGGATTGCCTGTGGTTCCCGACGTAAACAGTATTACGGATGTTTTGTCCGGATCGACTCCTATATTCTCATAGCTTACATCGCCGTTCGCGATAAGTTCTTCTCCCGCCATGAGAGACTCTTTCCACAGCGACACCTCAGCATCGGGGAGAAATCTTCTCAGCCTTTCAAGTCCGGATTCTGAAACCGCCGGTATCGGCTTTGAATCAGCCTCCGTCCTGTCGCCGTACATTTCCATCACTATCAAACTCTTTATACGCCCGATTCCTTCAAGTTTATCGCATTCCTCATAAGTGCAAAATACAGTATCGCACTCTGATGCGGCAAGAAGATTTCCGATTTCCGCTCCCGAAAGTTCTTTGTCTATCGGGACCACGACTCCGCCTCCGTTCACAATTGCAAGATATGAACAGATCCACTCGTAGCACCCCTGTCCCATAACCGCAATTCTTTTTCCCGGCGCATCTCCATCCGTTGCCTTCGGGCTGAGCTTACCGAATCCGAGTCCGGTTCCGATTGCGGCAATGTCACGTTTCAGCAATCCGTACGAAATCGCCTTGTACCCGGCGCCTTTCTTCTCTTTTACCCAGAACGCGGGGTTGTCGGCAAACAGTTCCACACTCCCATCAAGCATTTCTTTCAGTGTGATTATTTCTCTTATATCCTTATACCAGTAATCTTCCAACTTCTTTTTCATACAATCCTCTTTTAAAACATAAAAAATGTCGTCTGGCAGTCTAAATATATCACACTTTTGCACAGAGTTGTAGATTAAAGTTCACGAGTGGGATGTCCGCGATTCCACGTTTTACGGTAAGTGGTCAAGTCTAAACGTGAAGAGCAACCTCGCTTTCAACGTTCGGGAAAGCATATGTCAAAAATTTTAAAACCCCGCGGCCTCCTTGCCGCGGGGTAAGAAACAGACGGGTAATCGCCGTAGCCGTGTACGTTCGTATCCGCTCATGCCCATCCGCATTCACTGTTTTCGGTTATTTTTGTACGAAAACAACTTACTTCGCTTTATTAACTTTAGTCTACACAAATTTGAATTTGATCATCGCATATGCATTGGCCTCTTCATCGATCTTATATCCGAGAAAATCAATCTGGAACATCCCGCTTTTTTTGCCGTATTTTATCTGCAGCTGCGCATCCTTTTTGTTAAATGCGCCGGCGGTGAACTTTCCGTCTTTCCAGAGCTGCTCGTACTTCTTGTCAATTTCAACGGAAGGATATACCAAGCGTCCCCCCTTATTCTTGAACTCCTCTTCCGAGACAGTGATCTGCTTTATAAGATTATATTCGTCATCGTAGATGTCAATCCTTGCCGGGATAAAATCATCCTTGGAAATCACTTCTATCTCAAAGGTCTTTTTCAGTTCTTCTCCGCCTTCTGCCTTGTAAGAAATTGTAATTGTTTTTTTACCGACATCCGCATTCGTGAACTCATAACCGTTCCCGGGTTCAGCCTTGAAGCCTGCATTTGCGCATTCTTCCCAGTTCTTGAATTCTTTATTGGTTCCTTTTTGGGTGGTGGCTTTTATTTTCAATCCGCTCAAATTCAGTTTTTCCCCTACTCCGCAGGATTTAGGCAAATTACCGGTGTTAATGTCGAAAGAAGTTATAGGTGAATCATCTTGGAGAGGTTCCACCTTAATATTGTACTGTTCAAACCCCCACAAATCAAAGCCGTCGGGTGTCTTTATTCCTTTAAGTTCGAAGACCCATCCGTAGCTTTGCTTTACCGCTTCTTTCAAGAACGTCTCCCCGCGGTATATCTCCATCTTGGTCACTTCTGCCTTAGCCTTAAGAGTATAGGAGAAATCCTGTTCGGTTAAGTCTATCTTCTGCGTTTCGCCGTTCTCGTACGTCACAATAACGTGTGTCGCGTAACAATATTTATAAGCCTTCTGAACTTGCAATCTTAGAGGAATGTTGATTAGCGACTCCTCACTCCTGAAGTTGACCGTAAAATTCGTTCCAACCTCAGGGAGCTTGCTGCCGTGAGCCGGCGTAGCTTTGATCCCGTACTCGCCGAGCTTGTCATAGGGAACTTCCACCTTTTTATTGCCCTTGCCGTCTTTACCGTCCTTAAGATAAACGTTAAACACCGCCTTGCTCAAATCCAAAGTTTCTCCGCTAACATTTCCTGCCGGTCTTACTTTGAAATCATAGTAATTGACTTTCTGTTCGATCTTATCCTTGTCGTACTTTTTGGATCTCTTGAGTGCATTCTTGACCGCGCTCAAATGTCCCCTTGCGGTCATGCTGGCGCCCGCCACGGCATCATATGCGGAACCTTTGTAGTCGTTCAATTGCTTTTCCACATCGTCGGTACTTTTGAGTCCCTTCACGAATTTCAAAATATCGTTACCCTTCGTGTAACCGCTGTCCACCACGGCTTTGACGATATCGGTGTCAGCTATTTTGCCGTTTGAAATCTCTACTTTTACTATATTGGGACCTTCCTGATCAAAGTTGTATCCCTTTCCGTCTTCCGCAACTCCGTACCAAGTCCCGTCCGCAAGTTTTCCTTCATCTTCGGATGTTGATGGATTAGGCTTCTTGGAATTGTCGGCAGGTTTTTTAGGTGTTACGCTAGGCTTTTTTGCCGCCTCTTTTGCCGTAACATCTACCGCTACAGTCTTCGTTATAAACTTACCGCTTGCGTTCTTTTCTTTGGACTTTACCGTAATTACGGCGCTTCCGACCTTAAGTGCGGACACCGCGCCCTTACCGCTTACGGTCACGTTCTGTGGAGAACTCGAACTGAACGAAACCGGGCAATATACTCCCGCGGGAGATGCCTTTGCCGTCAGGGTCTCTTTAGCGCCTTCCTGCAGGCTAAGCTTATCATGGTTCAAAGTCAGAGCCGAAGGCTTCAGATTCTTAACCTTGATCTTGATCTTTCCCTTTGACTTCTTATTTTTCTTTGAAACGACGGTGATAGTTGCTTTACCCGGTTTTACTCCCTTTACAACTCCCGACTTGCTCACTTTTGCAATCTTCTTGCTGCTTGATTTGAATTTCAGCTTGCCCGCCTTAATTCCCTTAACCGAAAGTTTTGTTACACCTTTAACGTCGATCACCTTGCTCTTTACCGATGATTTCACTTTCAGCTTGCTCTTGGCTGCGGCATTTACATCGGGCTTGCCCATGTTACCTAAAACTAAGACCATGGCAACGCAAACACACGCCGCAAGTGCTTTTGGAAACATTACTTTTATTTTTCCCATTCTTTGTTTTGTATGAGTCTTAAGAATCCTGCTCATACTCTCCTTTCTTATTAGATAATTTTTACTTTAGATTTACTCCAACAGATTTACTACACTTATGTATTGTGTCGCAGGTCACCCGCAGCCAACTCCGCTATTCGTCATAAGTACATTTACACACGGCACCAAAATCGCAGGATACCAACGTATACGATTCAAATACGATGCCACGGTAAAACATATAATTCGATTAACTAAAATTAGCTACTGCTAACCCGAACCTCATTCTTACACATAACACACGTCATGTCAACAAAAAATCGGGGTCAAAATTTTTATCTTTTTACACAGACAATTTGCAAAGTAAATTCTATTTCCCGCTTACGCGTGTATATGAGTGTTCGACGGTGGTAACGTCTGAATCAGATGAACTATTTCCCGCTTACGCGTGTATATGAGTCTTTCCGCAGGATGTGGATTTTTTCGTTGCCTATATTGCTTTCATGTGATAAAATTGACTCAAAATAAAGATTTCCGTTCGAGGTATTCGGGAGAGGCCGCAGCCGCACTGTGGAGCCGAAGGGGCAAACGTGAAAAACTCTCAGGCAAAAGTACCGGATTCTGACGGAACCCTGGAGAGCATATGTTATGCACCGACGAGGCGAATCTTTCAGGTCAAAGGACAGGGCACATGGACTTCAAGGTTCCTGTGTCCTTTTTGTCGTCGGCAAACCGGCGCCGCATACAAAAAAAAAATAAAAATATGAGGAGGTATGTACAATGGACGCATCAGATTTAAAACGGACTTCGCTTTACGACACCCACCTGAAATTCGGCGGCAAAATCGTCACGTTCGCCGGATGGGAACTTCCAGTACAGTATGAGTCCGGACTTATTTCCGAACATATGGCCGTCAGAACGGCTGCCGGAATGTTCGACGTTTCTCATATGGGAGAAATCATATGCAAAGGTCCCGATGCACTTGCAAACATCAATATGATTCTTACCAACGATTTTACCGATTTGAAATGCGGTCAGGCGAGATATTCTCTCATGTGTAACGATAACGGCGGAGTCGTTGACGATCTCATTCTCTACAAGAAGAGTGAAAATGAGTACATGATGGTTGTGAACGCGGCCAACAAAGATAAAGATTTTAAATGGATGAACGCCCACAGCCTCGGCAATGTGGAGTTTATCGACATCTCGGATACCGTGAGTCAGATCGCGCTTCAGGGCCCGAGGGCAATTTCAATCCTGCAAAGGCTTGTGGATAAATCCATGATCCCCGATGAATACTACGCATTCAATCAAAACGTAAATATGTGCGGCTATGATACTCTGATTTCCACAACAGGCTACACCGGAGAAGACGGAGTGGAGATATATGCCCCGTGGGATGCGGCTCCGGCAATCTGGAACGCGCTTTATGAGGTCGGTCGGGACGACGGTCTTATCCCTTGCGGACTGGGCGCGCGCGACACATTGAGACTTGAAGCGGGGATGCCGCTTTACGGTCACGAGATGGATGATACCATTACGCCCAAAGAGGCATTGCTGTCCATTTTCGTCAATATGGATAAACCCGATTTCATCGGAAAAGCCGCCATCATGGCGAACACTCCCCCAGCACGGAAGAAAGTCGGGCTGGAAGTGGTCGGGCGAGGGATAATACGGGAAAATATGGACGTTTACAAAGGTGACAGAAAGATTGGATTCACGACATCGGGAACCATGTGCCCGTTTATAAAAAAAGCCGTCGCCTGCGCCATTGTCGAAGCGGACGAACGTGTCCTCGGCGAGCAGGTCGAAGTTGATGTCAGAGGTCGCAGGGTCAGCGCCGTGATGTGCAAGTCCCGGTTCTATACAAAAAAATAGATGCCGGCGAGTGAATGCAAGCGCCGTAGCAACAAGTTTTTATGTTTTTCGGGGGAACCCGATCCCGGAATTCCCATCACATATACTCTATTAACGGAAAATACTCTATCAACGGAAAACAGGAGGAAAACAAAATGACAAAACTTTTTTCAAAATCACATGAGTGGGTTGATATGATCAACCCGAGTACGGCAATCATCGGACTTACCGACTATGCACAGAAAGAGCTTGGCGGGCTGGTATTCATCAATCTTCCGCAAGAAGGAGATAAAATCACCGCGGGCGAACCGTTTGCCGACGTGGAATCCGTAAAGGCGGTTTCCGACGTTATTGCGCCGGTTACGGGCATGATTACCGAGGTCAACTTTAAACTGCTGGACTCGCCCGAATCCATAAACGAGGCTCCTTACGAGTCGTGGCTTGTCAAGGTTCAGGGCATCAGCGAAAAAGAAGAACTTCTGACGGAAGAAGAATACAGCGAATATATTGCCGGGTTGAAGAAATAAAAGAGGTCGCAAAATGGGTTCTTACATACCGAACACAAAGGCGGAGCGCATGAAAATGTTGGAAGAAATCGGCTTTGCCGGTTTTGATGCGCTTTTTTCCGACATGCCTGATTCCGTAAAGTTGAAAAATCCTTTGAAACTTCCCGAGGGGTTGAGCGAAATGGAAGTTATAGGCAAAATGCGGGACATAGCCTCCGCAAATAAAGTTTTTAAGCATATCTTCAGAGGCGCCGGCGCGTACAACCACTATATCCCGTCGATTGTAAAGAGCGTAATTTCAAAGGAAGAGTTTGTAACCGCATACACGCCGTATCAGGCGGAAATCAGTCAGGGAATATTGCAGTCCATATTTGAATTTCAAACCATGATATGCGAACTTACAGGCATGGACGTCGCCAACGCTTCTCACTACGACGGAGGCACCGCAGCCGCCGAAAGTCTTGTAATGTGTACGGACAGACAGAGACGGAACGCCTACGTTTCCGAGACTGTAAACCCCGGAGTTATCGAGGTCATGGAAACATATTGTTTCGGAAGCGACACAAAGCTTGTAAAAGTACCGGCAAAGGACGGCGTCACGGATATGGACGCTCTCAGGCGCCTGATTTCCGAGGATGACAAAGCCGCCTGTTTTTACGTGCAGCAGCCCGACTTTTTCGGAAACTTTGAAGATGCGGAGCTGCTCGCCGACATAGTTCACGAAGCCGGCGCAAAGTTCATAATGGGCATCAACCCGATCGCCGCAGCAATCACCAAATCCCCGGCAGACTGCGGCGCCGACATAGCCGTCGGGGACGGACAGCCTCTCGGCATACCTTTGAGTTACGGAGGTCCCTACGTCGGCTTCATGGCCACCACGAGCAAGCTGATGAGGAAACTTCCCGGCAGAATCGTCGGCGAAACCGCCGATGCGAAAGGCAACAGGGCATATGTCCTTACATTGCAGGCAAGGGAGCAGCACATAAGGCGTGAAAAAGCCGATTCAAACATATGTTCAAATCAGGATCTCTGCGCGCTCACGGCATCTGTTTATATGGCTGCCATGGGATCCGCCGGTATTGCCGAAGTCGCAAATCAGAGCATGGCAAAAGCTCACTATCTGCGAGAAGAACTGAAAAAAGCCGGATTTACTCCGCTCTTCGATAAACCTTTCTTCAATGAGTTTGTGACCGAATGCCCGATCGATGCGAAAGAACTTTCCCGCAGACTGGCGGAACGCGGGATTCTGTGCGGCCTGCCACTTTCGGACGACAGAATTCTCTGGTGCGCAACGGAGATGAATTCCGTGCAGGATATAGATAATCTCGTCGGTGAATGCAGTCGTGCCTGCACCTTTTATAAAGAAAAAGAGGAGGCATAGTTATGGAACTTATTTTTGAAATCGGTCAAAAGGGACGAGGACTTTCCCTGCTTCCGCAATGCGACGTTCCCGCAGTCGATGTTCCGAAGAATTTAAAGCGGGAAAGAGAACCCCTTCTCCCCAACTTATCCGAGAACGAAATCTCGCGACACTACACGCGGCTTGCCGAAAGAACTCACGGCATAAACAACGGATTTTACCCGCTCGGCTCATGCACCATGAAGTATAACCCGAAAGTCAATGATGAAGCCGCCTCTCTCGACGGCTTCACCCGTGTTCACCCTCTTCAGGATGAATCGGATGTTCAGGGCTGCATGGGTGTATATAAGATGATCTCCGATTCACTCTGTGAAATCACGGGGATGGACGCTTTCAGCATGCAGCCCGCGGCAGGCGCCCACGGCGAATTCACGGGACTGCTGCTCATCAAAGCCTACCATATGGATCGCGGAAACACCGGCAGAACCAAGATAATAATCCCGGATTCCGCGCACGGAACCAATCCCGCCAGCGCGGCCATGTGCGGTTTCGATATAGTGAGCATTCCTTCTTCCGATGACGGATGCGTTGACCTCAATGCGCTCAGGGAAGTCGTCTCCGACGACACCGCCGGATTGATGCTTACGAACCCTAATACTTTAGGCATATTTGACAGAAATATAGCAGAGATAACCGAAATTGTTCATTCCGCGGGCGGTCTTTGCTACTACGACGGCGCAAATTTGAACGCTGTAATGGGTATCACGCGTCCCGGCGACATGGGATTCGATTGCGTCCACGTCAATCTGCACAAGACTTTTTCCACCCCTCATGGCGGCGGCGGACCGGTCGGGTGTAAGGAATGTCTTGCGCCGTATCTGCCCGGAACATGCGTGGAAGGCGATGAAAAAAACGGTTATCACTTTACAAGAGCCGAAAAGAGTATAGGATCGGTCAAGCAGTTTCACGGTAATTTTACCGTAATAGTGAAAGCACTCACCTATATTCTCTCGCTCGGCAGCGACGGAATTTCCGAAGCGGCATCAAATGCGGTTCTAAATGCGAATTACATGAGAAAAAAGCTCTCGGACGTATTCGATATGCCGTACGATACGACGTGCATGCACGAGTTCGTAATGGACCTCAGCCGTTTAAAGGCTGAAACCGGTTGCTCCGCTCTTGACGTCGCAAAAGGACTTTTGGACTACGGGATGCATCCCCCTACCATGTACTTTCCTCTCATCGTCCGCGAGGCTCTTATGATAGAGCCTACGGAAACCGAGCCTGTAGAAGTTCTCGACGCCTGCATTGAGGCTCTCAAGTCCATACATGCCCTCGCTTACAAAACTCCGGAGCATCTCCGCAATGCGCCGCACCGTACCGTAATCGGAAGACCCGATGAAGTTGCGGCTGCAAGGAAACCGGTTCTCCGTTTCACAAAAGAGGTGTAACAAGTGATCGATAAACTCTTATATTTGACGACCGCCAATACTTACCCTTACAGAAACCTCGCAATTGAAGAGTTTCTTACCCTCAATGTCAAAGAAGGCGAATGTATTCTTTATCTCTGGCAAAACAGACACACCGTGGTAATCGGCAAAAATCAAAACTGCTGGAAAGAATGCAAGGTAGCCGAGCTTGAGAAGGACGGCGGGCATCTGGTTCGCCGCCTTTCGGGAGGCGGTGCGGTCTACCACGATATGGGGAATCTGAACTTCACTTTTTGCGTGAAAGAAAAAGACTACGATCTCGGACGCCAACTGGATGTAGTTCTTCATGCGGTAAAACTCTTGGGAATAGACGCTTCTCGCACGGGCAGAAACGATATAACCGTCGGCAGGAGAAAATTCTCCGGAAACGCTTTTCTTCGCATAGGTGACCGATGTTATCACCACGGCACCATAATGCTGAACGTGAACAGCGGCGATATGGGTAAATATCTCAACGTGGATATGAAAAAACTGCATTCAAAGGGCGTCGATTCCGTACGGTCAAGGGTAGCGAACCTCAAGGAATTCAAACCTGACATTACCGTCGCGATGATGAGGCACGCTCTGCTCAACGCCTTTTCCCGGGTATACGGTCTTCCCGTAACGAAAATTGACGAGAAGGACTTGCCCGAAAAGAACATAGCTCTTCTAACCGTAAAGTTCGAGTCATGGGACTGGAAATACGGCAGAAAAATACCTTTCAATCATGAAATAACCGAGCGCTTCGAATGGGGGGACGTACAGATGCAGCTCCATGTGGAAAGCGGAGTCATAAGAGATATAAATCTCTACTCCGACGCCATGGCGCAGAACATGATCTCCGCTTTTTCACGAAGCCTTAAAGGTTTGAAATATGATGCCGGTGTGATGGCTAAAGCGATATCCGATACCGACATAATCAAGGATGATATCGCCCCCGGAGACAATCCCGCGGAGGGACTGATGTTGTCGTCCGATATTATAGCCGGGATGAAAAGTGATATTATCGCTCTGCTCAGAAAAAACATCTGATCGAATTTATCAAGGAGAATCAATCATAATGGAAAAATACGATTTAATCATCATAGGAGCGGGACCGGGCGGATATGAATCCGCCGTCTACGCTGCCGAAAACTTCGGTATGAAAGTTGCAGTCATCGAAAAGCAAAGATTAGGCGGAACCTGCCTTAACAGAGGCTGCATTCCGACAAAAGCCATGCTGCATTCCGCGCTTCTGTACAGCCGGATACGCAGGCACGGCGATGAACTCGGATTAACCGGCAGCAACCATTTGGGTTACGACTTATCAGAGATTCAAAAACATAAAAACGCTATAGTGGATCGGCTGGAATCCGGGATCAACTTTCTCATGAAAACCAACGGCATCGTCGTTTACAAAGGGCATGGCGCCATAATATCGGAAAAACTCGTTTCCGTGACGGACGACAGGGGCGGAGTCGAAGTTCTGGAAACTTCCAATATATTGATCGCAACCGGTTCGGTAACGGCTCTCCCCCCTATTCCCGGGATCGACAATCACGGTGTTGTAACAAGCGAGACATTACTCGAACTGGATAAAAGCATAAAGACTCTCACCATAATCGGCGGCGGTGTGATAGGTTGCGAGTTCGCTTCACTATTCTCCTCTCTGGGTACAAAGGTCACGATCATCGAGGCCATGGGACAGCTTCTGCCCAACATGGACAGAGAGACAGCCCAAAACCTCAAGATGATTTTAAAACGTACCGGCGACGTCGAAGTTCACACAAATTCCACGGTCACGAGAATAGAAAAGAACTATACCGACGGCGGAACCCTAAAATGTCTATTCAATGAAAAGAATTCGGAAACCGAATCGGGGATTGAATCGGATATGATTTTGATTTCCGTCGGACGCGCGCCTTACACGTCCGGACTCGTTGCGGAAGACGCGCCGAAAGAAATAACGGCAGTTATCTCCGGAAAAGGCGATATAGAGGTCAACGAAAATTTTGAAACTCACGTACCGGGGATATATGCGATAGGTGATGTGACAGGCGGCGCGCAACTCGCACACGTTGCGGCGGCGGAAGGGAAAATTGCGGTTTCACGCATGAACGGAGCCGACCCCGAAATTTCCATGGACATCGTTCCTTCATGCATATATACCGAACCTGAAATCGCTTCCGTGGGACTCACTCCCATGCAGGCAAAGGATATGGGGATCGATGCGGTATCTCATAAGTACACCATGAATGTCAACGGGAAATCCCTGCTCTCACTTCAGGAGAGAGGGTTTATACGTCTGACCGTTGCAAAGGACACCGGGAAGATCTTAGGAGCGCAGATGATGTGCGCCAGAGCCACCGACATGATAAGTCAGTTTTCGCAGGCTATCGTATCGGGAATCACGCCGCGGGAAATGGCAAGAACAGTCTATCCTCATCCGACTTTCAGCGAGGGGATCCCGGGCGTTCTAGCGGAATTCAACTCGCGTAAATAGATTCTGCGCCTGCCGCCCCATGTACATTTACACACAGGGGCGACCAAAAGCTCTTAGCCCGCCGGACGGGCATTGCTGAAAAACGGCACAAAAAATTTAAAAGCACCTCGCAGAAAACGTGAAATTTTCCGAGGTGCTTTTTTAGTCAAACCGTCAGTTTTTCCGACTTACCGATTATCTGTCGGTTCCAACGGCTTACTGACAATATACATGTTTGAGATTTCAACGGTTTCCTGCCCGTTTCTACATCATCTCATCGTAAGCCTTCTTCTCGTTTATCAGGCGATTATAGTTATCCTTTGCCTGCTTTTCGGCTTCATCAAACAGTTTTTCAGCCCTTTCAGGGAACTTGATCTTCAATGACTTGTAGCGTTCTTCTCCCATGATGAAGTCCTTGAAGTTTTCTGTAGGTTCCTTACTGTCGATCGAAAGCGGATTCTTTCCCTCCGCCGCAAGCGTCGGATTGAAACGCATCATAGTCCAGTAGCCTGACTTAACGGCATCTTTCATCTCCTGCATCGACTTATTCATACCCTTCTTGATACCGTGGTTGATACAAGGCGAGTATGCGATTATCAGCGACGGTCCGTCGTACGCCTCCGCTTCTCTGAGCGCTTTCAGAGTCTGATTAGGATCTGCGCCCATCGCAATCTTTGCAACGTACACATATCCGTACGCCATCGCGATCTGTGCAAGATCTTTCTTTTTCACGGATTTTCCGGCAGCCGCGAATTTTGCAACCGCACCCGTAGGAGTCGACTTGGATGACTGTCCTCCCGTATTGGAGTAAACCTCGGTATCGAATACCATGACATTCACGTTCTCTCCCGAAGCGATTACGTGATCGAGTCCGCCGTATCCGATATCGTATGCCCAGCCGTCACCACCGAATATCCACATCGAAGGCTTGGTCAGCATATCCTTATTGTCCATGACAAAACGCGCGTCGGCATTGGTGTCCGCGATCTTCCCGCATGCCTCCGCCAGCGCGTCGCCCGCGGTCTTTGACGCTTCCGCATCCTGCATGTTGTCAATCCATGCCTGAGCCGTATCGCCAAGAACATCTTTCAGCCTTTCCGCAGCGGACTTGACCTCTTTACGTCTTGCGTTTACGGAAGTCGCCATTCCAAGTCCGAACTCGGCATTGTCCTCGAACAGTGAGTTCGACCACGCAGGTCCTCTGCCGTTCTTGCTTACCGTATACGGTGTGCTCGGAGCACTGTGGCCCCATATCGAAGTACATCCCGTCGCATTGGCTATGTACATTCTCTCACCGAACAACTGAGTTATGAGTTTCGCATACGGAGATTCCCCGCATCCCGGGCATGCTCCCGAGAACTCGAGCAGCGGTCTTATGAACTGAGAACCCTTTACGGTGTTTGCCTTGAAAGGAACTTCTTTCTCCGCAACCTCGTGGAAAAGGTAATCGAATTTTGCCTGATTCGTATTGACAAGTTCATCCTCAGCAGGTTCCATGCGAAGAGCTTTTTCCTTTGCCGGACAAACGTCCACGCAAGAACCGCAACCCACACAATCAAGTGCGGAAATTCCTATCGAGAAGTACTTGCCCTCCATGCCTTTGCCCATCATATCAATGTAGTCGCCGAGCGCTCTTTCCGTCTCGCCGTCATCCATCACAAACGGTCTGATTACACCGTGCGGACATACATACGAACACATGTTGCACTGGATACAGTTGTCTTTTAACCAGCGCGGAACGTCAGTCGCTATTCCGCGTTTTTCAAATGCCGCCGTACCGGAAGGTTCCTGTCCGTCGGCGCTTGTCAAATATGCGGAAACCGGTATATCGTCGCCGTTCATCGTTGCCATAGGAACGAGAATGTCGTTGAGGAATGTGGACATCTCTTCCGTGCGTCCCACCAGTTTTTCCGGAGCCGGATCGTCTTTCGCATCCAGCCACGAAGCGGGAACTTCCACCTTATGCACATTTTTGATTCCGGCATCCACGGCCGCCCAGTTCATGTCGACCACGTCCTGACCTTTCTTGCCGTAACTCTTCTGAATCATTTCTTTCATGTATTCTTCAGCCTTATCTATAGGAATTATATTGGCAAGTTTAAAGAATGCAGCCTGAAGAATGGAGTTGGTTCTCCTTGCGCCGAGACCTATTTCCTTTGCGGCGGAAACCGCGTCACAGGTATAAAACTGGATATTGTTCTTTGCGATATATCTCTTCACCTTGCCCGGCACATGTTCTTCCAGCTCAGCATCGTTCCAGACGCAGTTCAGCAGGAAGAACCCGCCCGGCTTTACATCTTCGACCATGTTGTACTTCTTCAGGTATGCGGAATTGTGACAAGCCACAAAGTCTGCCTGCTTTACATAGTAAGTGGATTTTATAGGCTTGTCCCCGAACCTCAGGTGCGAAATCGTCACACCGCCGGATTTTTTCGAGTCATACTGGAAGTATGCCTGAACCTTTTTATCGGTATAGTCACCTATAATCTTTATGCTGTTTTTGTTCGCGCCCACAGTACCGTCAGCGCCCAATCCCCAGAACTTGCACGCCTTGGTTCCCTCCGGTGCGGTGTTCGGATAGTGGCTTGGCGTAACCGAAAGATGCGTGACGTCGTCGTTGATTGAAAGCGTAAATTCGTGCTTTCCGTCCGGTTTTTCCATGTTCTCGAACGCGGCGAGCAGATCTCCCGGCTGAACATCCTTTGACCCGAGTCCGTAACGGCCTTTGTACATCTTGGCATTTTCAAATCTCGTTCCCTTGAGCGCCGTAACGACATCAAGATAAAGAGGTTCCGCTATTCCTCCCGGCTCCTTTGTTCTGTCAAGTACCGAAATGTTCTTGACAGTTTCAGGCATCACCGCCAGCATGTATTTAGGCGAAAACGGTCTGTAAAGGTGAACTTCCAGAATTCCGACTTTCTTTCCGTCCTTAAGCATGAAATCGATAAGTTCTTCCGCGGCATCACAGACAGATCCCATCGCAACTATGATGTCTGTTGCATCCGGTGCTCCGTAATAGTTAAACGGTTTGTAATCGGTTCCGATCTTCTCGTTGACCATTTCCATATATCTGTTCACTATATCCGGAGTTTCATTGTACACCGTGTTGCACGCTTCTCTGTGCTGGAAGAAAGCTTCCGGCTGCTCCGCGGATCCCATCGCGTAAGGATGATTCGGATTCAGCGCATTGCTCTTGTACTTTCTGACAGCGTCCCAGTTCATCATGCTCTTCAGTTCGTCGTAATCCCACGTTTCAATCTTCTGCTGTTCGTGTGATGTTCTGAAACCGTCAAAAAAGTGGAGCATCGGCACATGACCGTCGATCGTAGCCAGATGCGCAACCGCCGCCAAATCCATTACCTGCTGCACGCTGTTTGATGCGAGCATGGCAAACCCTGTCTGGCGACATGCCATGACGTCGGAATGATCTCCGAAGATTGACAGAGCATGAGTCGAAACCGCACGAGCCGCCACATGAAAGACTGTCGGTGTCTGCTCCGCGGCAATCTTGTACATGTTCGGGATCATCAGCAAAAGTCCCTGAGATGCCGTAAACGTTGAGGTGTAAGAACCCGTAACGACAGCGCCGTGCACCGCGCCCGCGGCGCCCGCCTCTGATTCCATCTCAATAATTTTCACCTGCTCACCAAAAACATTGGTTCGATCCTGTGACACCCATTCATCCATGTTCTCTGCCATAGGCGAAGACGGTGTAATCGGGTAAATCGCCGCAACCTCTGAAAAGGCATAGGCTACATGAGCCGCAGCGGCATTTCCATCCATTGTCTTAAGTTTTCTCACTTTAGTATCTCTCCTTTCGTAGGTCTTTTAACAAAGTTTATTTGCAGATACCAAAAACTCATACGACCATTAAACATTACATCATTAAAAGTTACATACATTTATATACATACTGTATACAAATTCTATCTTCAGTTTACTCCCCGAAAACTACAAAGTCAACGGCAAGAAATTCTTTTTTGAAACTAAAATCATGTATTTTTTTAAGGACAGATAAAATAAGGCGAGCACCTGTCGGTTTCGCCTTGCACATTGAAATTCCAATCTTTGAATTAGAGTGTTCTAATCATTTTTTTATCGCTCAGGTACACATTTTTTATTCTGATATGTCCTGACTTTTATTCTTAAGCGCGAACCGGTTCTGTCCGAATCCGCCGCTCAAATTCCCTACAAAATCCCCTCTCAGTCTGTAACTTTTCTTGAATGTCTCATCATCAGGCGAATCGGTGTCAGTCTCCTTGAGAGATATGCCGTTACCATGCTCTTTACAATATCTCCCGGAATGAAAATCAAAAAACCCGTCAACAATGCCTTTGGAAGTGTGATAGGCGTTCCCATTACATTATGCAGAATCATATACATGTACGGCACTCCTATCAGGTAACACGACAGCATGCCCAACATAACTATAAAGAAAGTTGTCACAAAGTCTGCCTTATAATACTTGTCGAGCAATGTGCCTATCACTATCGGAACAAGTATGAACCCGAGCAGGAAACCGAATGTCGGGTTGTATATGTATGAAAACCCGCCTCCCGCGGTAAACAAAGGCACTCCTATAAGTCCGAGCGCAACGTACAAAATCTGCGACACGGCTCCCCAGAACGGTCCGAGCAGCATGCCCGCCATGGCAATGAAAAGAAGCTGCAGCGTAATCGGCGCCGGTCCCACCGGAATCTTAATAAACGCGCCCACCGCGGTCAGTGCGGTAAAAAGTGCCGTCAAAACAATAAAATGCAAATTACTTCTCATATTTTTTATATTCCTCCTTGATTAGTGGCTTTTTAAGATTGTCACCTAAATATTTTTCATATTGGCTAACAATTATTATATGGTAAGCTTTATTCGGTGTCAAGCATTACTTTCGGCAGGCGCAAATTTTACGTGTAATTTGTAAAAATAATTCTGTTTCCGCCTTAAATAGTGATATAATGTTGGCATTGCTTTATACATCGTGATAATAAAAAGAAAGGGCTTTACAAATGGGCGGATTTTTTGGAGTTGCTTCCAAGGGGAGCTGTACTAACGATCTTTTTTTCGGTATAGATTACCACTCTCATCTGGGAACGAGAAGAGGAGGAATGGCTGTATACGGTAGGGACGGATTCCACCGCTCGATACACAACATCGAAAACTCCCCGTTCAGAACCAAGTTCGACAGAGATCTTGACGAACTTGAGGGCTCAATAGGCATAGGCTGTATTTCCGATACGGATCCTCAGCCGCTTCTTATACGATCCCATCACGGGAGCTACGCTCTTACCACCGTGGGCAGAATAAACAATTCCGAAGAACTTGTCCATAAGGCTTATGAAAGAGGCAACACGCATTTTATGGAGATGAGCGGCGGCAAAGTCAACGACACCGAACTTGTAGGAGTTCTGATAGACCAGGCAGGCAATCTTGTCGAAGGACTTAAGCGTGTGCAGGATTCGGTCGACGGCTCCATGTCGCTTCTGCTGATGACCACGGACGGGATTTACGCGATGCGCGATAAGTCGGGAAGAACACCCGTCATAATAGCGAAAAAAGACGGCGCCTTCTGCGCCACCTTCGAAAGTTCCGCCTACATCAATCTCGGTTATGAAGAATGTCACGAACTGGGTCCGGGCGAAATAGTCCACATGAACACCGAAGGCTATGAAGTGCTGGCAAAACCTCGTGAAGATATGAAGATATGCACCTTTCTGTGGGTTTACTTCGGCTACCCGACATCATCATACGAGGGAATAAATGTTGAAAACATGCGCTACCAATGCGGCAGGATGCTCGCAAAGCGCGATGATGCCGATGTCGATACCGTCGCGGGCGTACCTGACAGCGGAATCGCTCACGCAATAGGATACTCCAATGAGTCGAATAAGCCTTATGCGAGACCTTTCATAAAGTATACGCCCACTTGGCCGCGCTCTTTTATGCCCAGCAGGCAGAGTCAGCGCGAGCTTATCGCGCATATGAAGCTCATTGCGGTGAAGTCTTTAATAGAAAACAAGAAATTGCTGCTCATAGACGACTCAATAGTGCGCGGAACTCAACTGGGGCAAACAGTCCAATATCTCTACGCCAACGGCGCCGGATCGGTAAATATACGGACGGCATGCCCTCCACTCATGTATGGCTGCAAATACCTGAATTTCTCCAGGTCCAGATCCGAATATGACTATATCACACGTAGGATAATACGCGACCGCGAGGGTGAAAATCCGACAAAAGACGTGATAGCGGATTATGCCGATCCCGAAAGTTCGAATTATGCCGAGATGGTTGAGGAAATAAGAAAGCGCCTTAAGTTCGACACGCTCGCTTTCCAAAGACTTGATGATTTGATCGAAGCGACGGGAATCGAACCATGCAGGCTATGCACGTACTGTTGGAACGGCAAAGAGTAATCCGTGCAGGTTGTGCACGTACTGCCGAAATGGCAAAGAGTAATCCATGCAGGTTGTGCACGTACTGCCGAAATGGCAAAGAGTAAGTATGTCGCCGCCCGATATGTCGCCGCCCTACTATTTCAGATCATTTTATATACCAGTAGGAATTGATGCCGCTCATGTACGTCAACGAACCTTTCGGCATCTGTGAAATACAATGCCATGCGTTTATATAATCTCCCACTCCCGTGGCGAGAGCGAGGAACCCCATTATTCCCGCCGTTTCCGCGCGGTTGCTTATAAGAAATATGCTGTAAGGGATCAGACCGAGCAGGATATCGGGAAATAAAGACATAAATAAAAAATGTCTCTTGCTCATGCTCTCCGTACCGACCGTGAACGCCATCCCCCTTTTGAGGTTAGAAAAGATATATACATCTCCTCTAAAGCATACGGCATGTAGAACTTCGTGAACGGGAAGAGTCAGTATTGCCAGAGTCAGTCCCGCAAAGAAAGACGATATATGCAAACTGAACGGATTTATTCGCAGCAGAATCAGGGGAATCGTCTCAATCACAAGTATTGCCGGAACCACCTTCAACCCGGCCTTTTCAACTCCCTCCACGGTTTCGGCTTCTTTAAATCCAACCGCATTTTTTTCGTGCTTCCTGTGCGGCAATTTACTTACGTCGCCGTCAAATTTTCCCGCATAGTGAATTCTCATAACCTCAATCTCCCCTTTTGATGTGCAAAGGTAAGCCCGCATATACGGAGAACAGGCGGCATTCGCCGCCTGTTCTCCGTAGACTGTTTCCGATTCTTAAACAACTCTATCTTTAAAATATACGTAAGCAGTTATCGGTTATCTGCAAATCAATTTTTTTGATTTCTTCCATACCCCCAAAACCTTTTCGCCCGCAACCTTGCTGTAAGCGCAGATTCTGAAAGTATACTTTTTGCCCTTTTTAAGTTTTTTACCTGTAAACTTAACTTTCTTTCCCTTTGACAGGGTCTTGAATGCGGTATATTTTTTGCTGCCGGGTTTTTTGATCATAAGCACGTATCCCGCAGCACCCTTTGTTTTCTTCCAGGTAAACTTGAACTTGCGACCTTTCGCACGCTTTACTTTGAAACCTTTCACTTTCAAATTTTTAGCGCTTGAGAAGAGTTTCTCGTTTTCATTTACCTTCTCCTCAGCCTTCGTGAGTTTGTTGTAGTCCTTTATGAGCTTCTGCTGATCTTTGGTCAGCGCATCATATGCCTTTCTTGCGGCTTCGACGTCTTTTTTGTCTTTTCCGTCGCCTTTGAGCGCGGCTATCAGTTTTTCAACCGCTTCGGCTGCGGCCTTATCGGCCTTTGCTTTCTGTTCTTCCTTGGCTTTTTTCTCAGCTTCCTCTTTTGCTTCTTTAGCTTTTTTGTCGGCAGCCTCTTTTTCTTCTTTAGCTTTTTTATCGGCTGCCTCTTTTGCTTTCTTAAGTTCCGCAATCTTCTTTTCGGCGGTTTCAAGTTTTGACTTCGCTTCATCGCCGACGATCGCTTTCTGCTCGTCGTTCAAAGCGTCGTAAGCGGCTCTCGCCTCCGTAACCTTGTTCTCGTCGTCAAGTTTAAGATCGTCGACCGCAGGCAGCTCTTCTATCTGCTTTTTGACTGCTTTGGCTTTTTTATCGGACTCCTCTTTCGCCTTTTTAAGCTCCGCAATCTTCTTTTCTGCGGTTTCAAGTTTTGACTTCGCTTCATCGCCGACGATCGCTTTCTGCTCGTCGTTCAAAGCGTCGTAAGCGGCTCTCGCCTCCGTAACCTTGTTCTCGTCGTCAAGTTTAAGATCGTCGACCGCAGGCAGCTCTTCTATCTGCCTTTTGACCGCTTCTGCCGCTTTCTTGTCGAGATCTTCCGTAACCTTGACAATCGCATACGGGCGAACGATATGGCTCTCCCCTTTGTTTACGGCTGAAATCCTGTATTCACCCGGTTCATCAAATTTATATGTTGCTTTACCTCTATCGTCAAACACGACTTCGGGAACTTCCTTACCGTTAACTTCAAGTGTGACGTCTTTCACGGGTTCCTCATGGTACGCGATGATATTCCAACTCTGATCCCTTTCTACCACACTCTTTGTCAGCGAAAGTTCCATGTCTTTGCCGGCTGTCGTTTCGTATTCCTCTTTGTCGAAATACGATATTCTTTCCTCTGTCATCCATGCGTCATCGTAGTAGACGAGCACGCTGTCGCCGTCTTCAATCTTTGCTTCTCCGACGCCTTTTTTTGCCATTTTATTGTTGATACCTACCATATAGGAACCATCTGCGTTGATATTTTTCCACAAATCTTTTCCGAGCAATTTCATCCAGTTCCCGTTCGATGAACAGTCAAATTCATCCTTGGATGCCGTATTGACATTCAGTTTTTCACGAAGTGCTTTCTCAATCGCAACTATAGGGGCTGCACCCTTAAACACGAAGTCATTGTAGTATGTCTTTCCCTTTTCAAGATAAATTTTATCAAGCGTGACCTTAGTCTTCGGAAGAACGGTATTGCTGCAATCCTCCAGTCTTACGGTCACGTCTATGGCATCCACTTTGACAGTAAACGAATCTTTCAGTTCAGGATATGCTTTGGAAGCCACATTCACCTTGAATTCCCCGGATTCGTACGGGAAGAAATTATTCCCTGGAACCTCGGTTTTCTTTTCGCCCTCAACCTTTACTTCGACGGCATCGTTAGGCAGAGTTACTTCCTTTCCGCGGTACTTTACGGTAAAGTCCGTGCCGTTTCCGACTTTAAGTTCGCTTTTTTCGGCGGTCACGGACAGCGTGTTTTCAACTTCAACCGTATCATATTCAACCTTTACTTTGGTGTTCTTTTCGATTTTAAAACTGTAGTGATAATCTATGCCGTCGAAAGTCGCTTTCGCGGTAACATCCTCATCTCCAACAGTAAGACTCTTGAGTTTTTTCCCGGCAGGCTCGTGCACCGTCAGGTCAATCTTCTTCCCCTTGTCGACTTCACCTTTTTCCACGCTTGCCGTAAGGCCTTCGCCCTCGAAGTCAAACTCAGGTTTTGCTTCGCCCTTGTATGTGAAAGTCACCGTATGATCCGCGGCGCTTATCGTCTTTGTTACGGGCTGCGCCGGTTTGGTATAGCCCTCAAGTTCCGGCGCCGTGAACACATACTCCTTGCCGGAGGAGTAATAGTTTTCACCTATAAGTTTTTCCGGGTTGTCTTTTAAATAACTGGCAGTCGCAAGACTATCCGTCCACGGATTCTTGTAGTCCGTATAGTAATGTCCGTCACCGTCGTATATTTCAGTTGAATAGCCTTTTTTCCTTATCGCATTCTTTTCAAAACCGGTAGCTTCTATCGGTTCTTTGATCTTTTCTCCGGATTCATCCACAAAATTTATCGTGACCTTCTGCGGGTTGACAACTCCTCTCGTGTTGGTGGCGTTTGCCTTGCCGGACTTGTCATGAACACGTGTAAATGTCAACGTTCCATTCGCTGTACCGGAGTCAGCCGTAAACGAGAGATCGTCCCCGAAAGTCCTGAAGAAAAGACCGCTGTCTTCTTTCCCTCTCTCATCTAAGTTTATCTTGGTCACATTCTCGGGGATGGTTATTTCCTGCACTCCTGAAAGCGAAAACGCCTGTCCTCCGATTTCTTCCAGACTCTCCGGAAGTTCCATGGTTTTAAACTTTGTTGAGTTGAAGGCTCTTACCCCGATTTTCTTAATTCCCTCAGGCAAATCGATTCTTTCAAGTTTATTACATGCCTCAAACACGCTTGAACCGAGTTCGCTCACGACTGAAGGGGCTTCAAATTTGATCTTCTCCAAATTCCTGTTGCCGTAGAATGTCCTCTCGCCGATCGTCTTTACCGATGACGGTATTTTAACCTCGGACAGATCATTTCCCTGAAACGCCCACGTGCCGGTATCTTCCAGTCCTTCGGGGAAATTAACCGCCGTAATTCTGTTCTTCACGCGTCTTAAATGACTTCCTGTTTCTTTCGCATAAGTAAAGGCCTTCTCACCCAATTTTTTGACCTGTACTCCTCCGATCTCTTTCGGGATGTTGAGTGTAGTGGGATTATTAAAGTTCTTACCGTCTTTAAATCCATTCAACGTACCCGTTGCGGCATCAAAATTCCAGTCGGCTTCCGCAATTGACGGTTGGCCGCCTCCGCCCTCTTCGGCAAATGCCATGCCAGGCATGTACGCAGCCATCATCAGCACAACCATGATGCTGACGAGGACTCTCTTGAGTTTTAAACTTTCTCTCATCATTTTTCTCTCCTCCTAAATTTTATTTGACACGGATGATTCTATCACAAGACAGGCAATAAGCGCAATAATTTTCTATAGGTTACTTTCTTTTCCAGTTCCGATTAACACAAAAACAGACCGGTCGAAATGGAAAAACCGGTCTTTAAATTTTGACTCCAACAACGTGCACCCATTAATGCCGCCGCATTGTCTTATCTTCTATATCATATGCCTCATATCCTGCATTTTGCGATATATGTACACCTGTCGGGCAGACCCAGTTCCCTGCCTGCCGGTTCAAAACTCCATTTCGCGGCATTTGTCCTGACGGAATCCATGACGGAATAGAAATTGAACATCACGATCCCGTAGTTAAGACAGGCATCGGATTCCGAGGTCATATCGTCAGGTAAGCCTATCAGGCTTATCATGTCATCGTCGACTATAACCCTGTACGGCTGACGGTTGAAGAATGACTGCGATGTGCTTATCGCACGCAGAGCGTCCTCAAGTTCACTGAAAAGAGTTTCCTCGAGCGGTTTTCCGTAGCGTTTATGATACAGCAGGTCATTAAGACTCATCTTAGGCGCGGCCTTTTCTCCGACCTTCACCATTTTTACGTTCGACGGGCTCACTATATCGAGGCGCAAATCGTCGCCCTCTTTATTCCTGTATCCGAAAGCCACCACGGCGGCGAGCTTTTTATCCGTGTTTATCCCGAGCGCCTTTTTCGCAAACTCCGCGTCATTTACGGTGAGCCAGCATGCCGCAATGTTTAACTGCGTAAGTTTCAGGGTGATGCCCTGTGCTATGAAGCCCGCATTTTCGAGATAATGTTCTTCAGGCTCCGAAAAAACGGCAAAATACTCCGGCGCTTTTATTATGAAACCGTTGTAGCCCACACTCGCGCCTAATCGCTCCCCGACAAACCTGTCAAAGAACACGAGTTCGGTTTCTATCGACGGAACCAGGGACTCACATTTCTCGTAATACGATTTCACCTCATCAAGCGCCGAATCCTCGACTTTCTTTTCCGTAAAGTTACGACATGAATGGCGTCTCTTCACGATCTCTTCGTAATATTTAATGTATTCCATGTTGTACCTCCCGTGCATTTTTTTGCGATCCATGCAGAATGCCGTCGCTTCACGCATTCTTCGTTGCTCTTGTAAGTATGATACACCGATTCCGAGGCAAAATCCAGAGAGATATCGGAAAATTGGGATTCACTATTTAAACTTTGTCAGTATCGGCAAAAGAATCGTCACCGTCCCGAGCAGACCGAACAAAAATCCGGTATTACCCATTATATACATAGACGGTGCGATTTTTCCGTGTATAAACTTCCTCTCTTCTTCATCACGCGCGGCACGTGCGGAGATTTCGTCAGACACAATGGTAATCCCCGGGAACAGAAACATGATTCCGATCCCCGCGGCAGCTGATAAAACCGGATCGTATCCCAACATTTTGCCCGACAGGTAGCCGCCTATACCCAATCCCAAAGCGGAAAGCACGATTAGTGCTATAATCGCCGGAAGTACCGACAATACCGACTGAGGAGTGATACCGTTCATCGATGAGAAGAGATAACCGATTATCAGTACGGTAAGGAAGCCCGCCGAGTGCGACCTTTCATCGAACAGATTCATTCTGAAGACTCCTATGGTGCATCCGAGAATACCGAGTAAAAACGCCCACAGGAAACTGCTTATGCCCGTAAATTCCTCAAGAGCCACTCCTGCCCACACGGCAAGCGCCATACCAAGCAGGACCACTCCGTCCACTTCAAGTTTACTCGGAATCCATGCGCGGAACCACGGACTCGGATTTTCTTCCGAGCCGTAAGGCACTCCCGCTTTTGTCAATCTTAAAGGTTTAGCGTTTTCTTTCTTCGCCGCTTTTTCAAGTAAATATGCATCTTCGGCATTCAGACGCTTCGCGTACTTTCTCAACACAAACGATGCAATCGGCTGACCCAGCGGATCGACCGTCACGATCATTATCGTGGGAACCGCAAGAAGTCCCGTAAGTCCAAGAGCATTCAGCTTATTTATCGCCGCAATCCCCGATATTGCACCGCCTCCGCAGCATGCCCCCGCGCCTGCAAGCATCGTATCAAATCCGAAGACAAGACCGCCGATGCCCACAGTGAAGACAAGCGCAAATACCACCGATACCAGCGCCATCAACACGCTTTTGATGTTTTTCACATACTCCGCGGGCGCAACGCTCGTGCCTATCCCCACGCAAAGCATGAGAAACGCCATATCCCCTATTGTGGTAAAACCTGCCGTCTCCGGATAAGACTGCGGCATTCCGCACCATATAAGAATCAGGTACAGAACGAGCGCGCCCGCCATGGACGGTATCACAGCCTTTGTAACGTATGAAATCACTTCTCCTATTGCAACCAAACCGAAACACACACATACCGCCAACATATAACCTGACATTTTTTACTCCTTTCCAATCAATTTTCCTTATCAATTCGTAATCTTTCCAAGCATTTCAGGTTCTGCGGAATCAATTCTTGACCTTTTTAAGTATTAAAAGCTCTGTGGAATCAATTCTTGACCCTTTTAAACATTACAGGTGCCACGGACGGTTCGAACGGCACATCAAACCTGTCGATACTGCCGTCGTACGCATCGGTGTAGAACGAAACCGGCGCGGTTACCAGCAGGGTATCCATCTTTATTCCGGGCATTTTGAACACGTCGTAGTGATAATGCGACATCGGCTGCTCCATTCCTCTGAACAATGCCTTAAGGCTGTTGCCGTCTCTGCTTATAATAATTTTGCCGTATCCGGCATTCCGATACTCTCCGGTGTACTCGTCGAGATCATGGCTCGGCGCTGTGCCCCCGACAGGTTTATCTGTCATGAGATCGATGTTTTCATCGAGATAGAAACCGCCCCATTTACCTTTCTGAGCGCTGAAAAACTCTGACCAGTCCCGCGTCTTTTCAAGTCCGAGTATGTTATCGAGTATAGTATAGAGAATCGACTGTTCTATAAGCGCCGCCGAGTTGTGATTGTTGATCATAATCATAACTCCGATATTCCTCTTTGGAAGGAAGCACATCATAGAGCAATATCCTTCAATTTCACCTACGTGATAAACCAGATCGTTGCCTCTGTAATAATCCTGTATCCAACCCATGCCGTACCCTTGTATCGGAGGAATTTCATCAATCTTAACGCTCCACATAGGAAAAGGTACCGCCCATTTATGCATTTCCTGCATGTTTTCCCTTGAAATAAGCTGTTTTCCGTTCCACTCGCCCATGTTCAGATGAAACTGCAGCCATTTCAACATGTCGTCAATGCAGGAATTTATCGCGGCGCACGGTTCTCCCGGACTTACACACCAGTTCTCTATCTTCCTGATTTCGCCGTTCTCCATTCTCCAGTGAGGCTCCGCTATGTTCCCACTCGCACGCAGTTCGGGGATTGTGGTGTTACTGTTTGTCATACCGAGAGGCTCAAACAGCCACTCCCTGACAAGATCGTCCCACTCCCTGCCGGTTACGCGTTCCGCAATATGTCCTATCAAAGTATATATCACATTGTTATACTGCGTCTCCGTGCGAATCGGAACGTTCGGTTCCACGTATCTTATGCGTCTGAACAATTCCGCTCTGTCGATCTCATCGGTGTAAAGCGCATCGTGTCCCGGAAGTCCGGTGCGGTGGTTGAGCATGTCTCTGAGCGTGCAGGCCTTTGTCGTGTAATCGTCGTACATTCTGAAGTCGGGGAGATAATCAATGATCGGTGTGTCATATTTGAGTTCCCCCCGGTCTACGAGCATGGCAATAATAGCCGCGGTAAAGGACTTTGTGCAGGAAGCTATCCCGAACAGGGATTGAGAATCGGGTTTTCTTTCCGACGTGATGTCCGCAGTTCCGTATCCTTCAGCCAGTACCGTCTTCCCGTCTTTGATGACGCCTATCGTCATACCCGGGATCTCATGAATCTTAAGTTCTTTCTCTACATATTCCCTTGAAATAATGGTTTTCTCTTTCATATCTGTTCGCCTCCCATATTTTCAAATATTTTAGTGCAGTTTAAACTTTTTCGGCTGCGGATCGGTATGCTTCCATCAGTTTCCGGGATCGTGACCGCTTCTTCTTCCGCTTTTTTAAATGTCTCTGTCTACGGGCAGCTGCATTCCTCAACGCATCAGAACACCCGCGGTTCCGTCGACGATACGCTGCCCGACAAGCGCTTTTCTGCCTCCGACAAATACAAACTCTATTCCCACGGGTGGAAGTGCAGGTTCGGTATACGTTGCCTTGTCCGCAATCTTCTCTGCGTCAAAAATCACCAAATCCGCATCCGCCCCTATTCCGATCCGCCCTTTATCCGGCAATTGCAATCTCTCCGCCGGCGCGTGCGAGCACTTTCTCAGCGCTTCCAAAAGGGAAAGCGCCCCTTCTTCCCTAACATATTTTCCCATTATGCGGGGGAATGTTCCCGCCGCTCTCGGGTGTCCTTTCCCGTTTGCTATTATCGCATCACTCGCAATCATCCCGTAAGAATCCGCGACAGCCGCGCGTATCTCATCTTCATTCATGACAAAGGCGACACATAGCATATCGGGATGCTCCGAACGTGCTTTCATAAAAGTCTCGCGATCGCAGCGCACGTTTTCAAACGGAGGTTCGGTAAGCAGTATATCGCTGTATTTCCTGCCCCAACCGCTCACAGGATCGTCGCCCTCAAAAACGGATGAACCTATATGCGTTGAAAAAGCGTTGTACGGATAAGTGTCGTAGTTGAGGCGCGGATCGGAATCCATTTTTTCGTGAATGAACTTAAGAACCTCCTCCATCTGCCCCATCGCGGAGCAGCTGGACAGATGGGAGATCTGGAATTTGAACATGATCTCGTCTTGAATATGAATCATTTCTTTCACCGCATCGACCGCTCCGTCGTTGTCCGCGCGATAATGCGCCGCCATCATCAGCGACGGTTCTTCTCCCGCATTGCATGCGTATATTATCTCCTCTGTGGTCATGCCCGGATCGTATTCAATTCCGAAAGATACGCCGATCGCGCCGTCCGCAAGTTCTTTCCGCAACATCCCGCGGATATTCTCCATTTCCATCTTCGTTGCCCGGTGATATCTTTCTATTCCCAAAGCGTATCTGCATTGGTTGTATCCCGCCAGCATCAGATAGTTGACCGGAGCACCTCCGAGTTTTTCTATCGCCGCCCTGAAGTCCGCAATGCTTTGATTCTGCAGTCCGCAGTTACCTCCGACCGCGGTGGTGACGCCCATACGCAGCATACGTTCCGCAACCACATAATGGAGTCCCTCGCGGAAGTTCTCCTCGTGCATATGTATGTCTATGAATCCGGGGGACAGGATATGCCCTCCCGCATCGATAACCTCTTTCGTCTCAGGCTCTCCCTCTCCGATATAGTCTATCTTACCCTCTCTTATACCTATGTTTCCGCTGCAAAACTCGCCTTTGTCAAAATCAGGGTATCTGCAGTCCGTAATCAAATATTCCAGCATCATATTCTATCCTTTCGTTCCGTAGCCGTCTTTCCGGCATATCTTACTCACTGAGAAAATCCGCTCTCATCGCCTGCACCTTCGCTTCGTCCGAGAATATCTTGGCGATATGGAATGCGATTATTTCCGCCCCGACCTTCAGCATTTCTTTTCCCTCGTCACGAATCACATATTCCGCAAATTCTCTGCTGTGTATTTCAATATTTTCGGGTGTCAGTTTCAGACACGGGTGGAACGCCGGGCAACGGAAGCTCACATTTCCTATATCGGATGAACCGAACATATGCTCCAGGGTCTCCGCCGGCGGAAGTTTCAGATTGAGTTCTCCATAGACCTCAAAGAGTGCATCGTTTCCGGTTTTATTCGCCCTTAAATTATCGTATGGTGCCGCCGTCGGGTACTGGCTCAAAGTCGCCCCCGTCGCCAGACAGCCCGCCTGCGCACAGTTGTCCACCTTCTTAAGGATTTCGTTGAGATAAGACCTGCTCGCCGAACGCACGTATACCTCGGCCGTAACCTCATCCGGCACAATATTGGGCGCCGCGCCTCCGTTTCTGAAGATTCCGTGCATACGCACATCGGGTCTCACATGCTGCCGCAACATGTCGATTGCATGAAACATAAGTTGCCCCGCATTCAGCGCATTAACTCCGTCCCACGGACCCGCGGCGGAATGAGCCGCTTTTCCGTGAAACTCGTACATTACGCTGTTAAGCGCATGCAGTCTCGGTACAGGCACATTATTATTGTACAGATGCACCATTATGGCTTCATCGTAGATATCAAACACACCATCGTCCGCCATCCTGCACTTTGCTCCGTCTTCTTCTTCATTCGGAGTACCTATTATGTGAATATCCGTATCCAGTTCATCCTGCAATGAACTGAGTGCAAGACCCGCAAGGCAGCTTATCGATCCGGACAGAGAATGACCGCAGGCGTGACCTATCTCGGGAAGCGCGTCGTATTCCGTGAGTATTGCCACTTTATGTTTATGATTCCCCGATCCGACGGTCGCCTTAAATGCCGTTTCCAAGCCGTCAAAAGGGTACTCGACTTCATATCCTTTCCCCCTCAGCGTTTCGACAAGTTTTTTAGAGCTCTTGAATTCCTTGCCGGACAGTTCGGGATTGCGCGCTATGTGACAATTCAGGCGAAAAAATTCATCCCGGTTTTTCTCAATCTTCGCCGTTATAACCCGTTTTAATTCATCATATTTCATTACTTATTTCGTCTCCTTTTTCCGTTCACGACCGATGCGTGTCACGGTTACTAAATAAATTCCCGCAGGCGGCGTGATAACCGACTACGGGAAATATATATGGCTCGTATATTAGATTATCATTTACCGAATCCGCTCATGACCGCAACGACCATCAGGATAGCCTGTACACCTATTATGATGAAGAAAAGCGGGAATACGAATTTCCACCACTTATTGACTTTGACGCCCGCAAGTCCTGCCATGATAGGCGCAAACGCTGTAGGCCAGACGATATTGGAAAGTCCGTCTCCGAACTGAAATGCCAGACACGCGGTATTTCTCGTAATGCCGAGCATATCGGCCAGAGGCGTCATTATCGGCATCGATACCGCCGCCTGCCCCGATCCGGAAGGAATGAAGAAGTTCAGTATGGTCTGAACTATCAGCATTGCGACCGCCGAAAGTTCCGCAGGCAGATGTGACAGCGGCGCGGACATTCCGTACACTATGGTGTCGGTTATCTTACCCTCATTCAGTACCATAAGTATCGCACGCGCTATACCTATCATCATCGCAGCCATCGCGGCATCCTTAAAGCCTGTGGCAATCTCTTCCCCTATACGATTCAGCTTTGTACCCATAATTATCGCAGCAATCAACCCCATTATGATGAATACCGCGGACAACTCCATGAAGTACCATCCGAACTTTTTCGTCCCGTAGACTATAACTACTATTCCCACAATGAGATCCAACAGCACCAGTTTCTGGCGAACACCGAATACCTTGGAATCAATCCCGTCATCGCTTTTTAAAAGTTCGCTGAAATCATCTCCGTAGACAAGTGATTTTTCCGGATTCTCTTTGACTTTCTTCGCGTATTTCATAACAAAAGCCGATGCAATCAACCACATAACTATATGACAGATAACGCGATATCCCGCGCCGGACATGAACGGTACCTGAGCTATCCCCTGAGATACCCCGACCGTAAACGGGTTCATCGCGGCTCCGGAGAAACCGAGCCCGGCTCCAAGCGCCACCGTCGCCAATCCTGTCACGGCGTCAAATCCCAATCTTATAAAGATCGCCGCAAAAATAGGGATGAAAGGTAACCATTCTTCAAACATACCGACCGTGGAAGATCCTATTCCGAACAATGCCATGAAGATAGGAATTACTACCAATGTAGCATTTCCTTTCAGTACCTTCATGAGCCATACCACAAGTCCGTCAAAGGCCCCGCTCCTGGTTATGAAGCCTACCGACGCAAATGCTATGAAAACAAAGAATATAACTCCTGCGGCGTCGTTCATTCCGTTGAACAGAGACTGAAACATGTGGAAAGCATTTACCGGCGTCTGCTTCACGGTATGCCATGACCCCGCCACAACCATCTCCGTTCCGTTGGCGCCCTTGACACGGTTAAATTCACCGGCCGGCACGATGTATGTCAGAATGGTGCAGAATGCAATAATTCCGAACAACAAAATATAAATGTGCGGCAACGTAAACCTTTTTTTACTTTCAATTTTAGGACCATCACTCATAACAACTTTACCTCCAATCTTTCTTAAAAACAAATCAAATAGACGAATAAACGAAACACGAACCATATATCACTGATAATTTTCCGGCGCTATGTGTAACCGCTTCTTGGTGTTATGGTATCGTGATAAAGCGTTGCCTAAATTATGCCACACGAATATTCATGCTGTCAACAGTTTTTTGCAATAAATATTCTTTTTTTCTTTTATTTTTCAGGTTACATGTCACATGTGTTTCGCTTTGTACACATTAGTAACTTTTATGTTCGGGATTTATACGCCATTCGTGTTTAAGAATAATTTTAATACGTTTATGCATTTTGTTCATAACGCCCCATGTATCAGACAAACCATTATTTTTTAAACGATAACGAACGCCTTATGCTTTCATGCCATTCTCATTCGACACAAAAGCAACCGTGACGAAATCAAACGCCCCTGCTCATTCCACGTTTGCTTTGATCCTCCAGTCTATCTCCGTTTCTCCGTTTTCAAGCAGAAATTGATTCGCCTTCGAGAAATACCTGCCCCCGAAAAACCCGTTGTGCGCGGAATACGGGCTCGGATGCGCACCCGTAAGAACAAGGTGCCGCCTTCCGGTTATGAGATTTTGTTTTTCCTTTGCATTTCTGCCCCAGAGGAAGAATACGACGGGCCGCTCTCTCTCGTTGAGAAGTTCTATTATTTTATCCGTAAGTATCTGCCATCCCTTTCCCGCATGTGAATTGGGGCTGTTCCTGCGCACGGTCAATGACGTGTTGAGAAGCAGAACTCCCTCCTTCGCCCATTTCATAAGGTACCCGTAATTCTTCGGAGGCGGTTCTATGCTCAGATCGTCTTTAAGTTCCTTGAAGATATTCGCAAGTGACGGCGGCTGTGTCACTCCCTCCATGACGGAAAACGCCATACCGTGCGCCTGTCCGGGCTGATGGTACGGATCCTGCCCCAGAATTACAACCTTGACATCGTCGTACGGCGTAGCCTTCAGCGCGGTGAATATATGATACATATCAGGATAAACTGTATGGTTCCTGTATTCATTTATCAAAAAAGCACGTAATTTCCTGTAGTATTCCTTTTCGAATTCTCCTTTTAGGATTTCATCCCAATCGTTACCTATATTGACCATATTGCCTCCTGACTGTAAGATAATTTTAAAATAATTTTTCATGCCTCTGAAAACACCGGTTTTCAGGACTTTTTGAACACTCGTTAATCCCGATCGCATTTGCGGTGTGCCGTTCCGTATCTTATCTCGTGGCGCGCTGTCGCATATTTTTCAATGTGAGCGCCGTTCCATACCTCCACCGGGGCGCGCCGTTCCATATCTTCTACCGGAACGCGTCGTTCCATATCTTCTATTGGTTGGTTATTCCAAAGCCTATATTCGGGTAAAAAGTTGAATAGATCGCATCTATCAGGAACAACGTTGTGAGGATGGTGCATACCACAAGAAGCTTTTTCCCCGTAATTCTTTTCAGCCTGTCATCTATGCGCGGAGCGATCAGATAGACCGCCGTCATGCCGCCAATACCGAATACGATGAGCCCTTCCGCGCAGATCCTCCCGTGAAGGTTTAACATGTACCCGGTGTAGTCCCACCAACGCAGCCCGTTATTGGTCTTTTCCAGAAACAGAGAGGTGAAATACTCAAGGAGCGCCGAAAGTAAAATTATACTGCACATTTCCCTCAAAGGATTTTCTCTGAACCGGTTCAGAAATGTCAGTACAAAAATTCCTCCGAAACCGTATATCGGGAGCCACGGTCCCAGCAACGCACCGCGGTTGACGAAAACTCCGTCCCATATCAGATGCAGGCTGACCTCCCATAGCCATCCGAATATGGCAAAGGTGAAGAATATAACGATTAAAGACAGGATGGAATAATGTCTTATGTAATGCAGTTTTTCCGGCACGAGCAAACCCGTACGTTCTCTTTCTCCTATCATGGAAAGCCTTTCCGGATAGGTCAGCGCCTCGTATGCCGGTCTGGAGAGGCTGATCCGATATTTCTTCTCTTCCGCCGCCTGCCACTCTTTTTCCTGAGGATTCATCGTCAGCGCGATTCCGAAATAGTGTGCAAAAAAGCGGCGTATCCCATGCGTACCGTACACCGCATCCATATCGCGGCTCTCCTCAATATCTTCCACCGCCTCGGGATATGCTTCTGCGAGCAGCGACTTGTCGGCCTTTTCAAAGAGATACGTATCGTTCAGAACTTCTTCGTAACCGTTTTCCGGCGCTGTTTTTCTGAGTTCCGCATAGTACTCACACATGGTTGCCATCTTATAGGCGCCGGAATAAAACATGTCAGACAGACCCAATGTGACCACACCCAAGACCAGCCAGCCTGCAAAAGACAGCTCCAACAGGAAACATTCCCATTTATGTCCGTTCATCATCTTCCTCGACATTGCAACGGCTTCCCGAGGCTTTACCGATGGATTTTCCGCAATTATGTAAGGAACGAGGTAATAAGAGAAATGTTTGATTATAAATCCCACTATCGTAAGCGACCATAATATTTTCAAAGCGGATGTGTACAGCAAGGTCTTTGAAACGCGCCACCAGTGCCTCGTATCCCGCAGGAACAGCAACCGGCTGAAAGGCACTTCGGGATAAATCCTGCCTTCAAGGAATATGCGTGTTGCAATGACCGTCACCGTGTTTTGAATAAAAATCCACCAGAATATCTGGAATGCGAGCGCTAGAAGTATGAGCAGCAGAACGACGATTGTCGGTGATTTGATTATTGAATTCGCCGCGTCCACGGTCTTTATCAGTATGCTTCCCGACGTGACGGAATTTACGACTTTTGCGAGCATGCCCCTGTTTCTGGCAAGTATACCGGCTTTTTCTTTCCTGTAGCGTGACTTTACTTTGTCCGCTATTTCCTTTCCTTTTGCGAAACGACCGTTTATGATTTCGTCGTAAACGCCCTTTATTCCAAGCTGTCCGGTAACGGAAACGTCAGGCACTTTGATTCTGTTTACCGTTATTTTCTCCACCTGAATACGTGCAAAATTCACAGAGCTTACATAGTCGGTTCCGAAAAACGAAACGCCGATACAGAGTATTACAAACATAAGATAGTGACCTCTAAAAGTTCTTCTTGCGGCTCTTTTTAAATCACTCCTTTGAATCATACATCCCCTCCGCGCACGTCAAATCATCTCAAAACACCTGCATCGACTCATATTTGTATTCTTAAATGGCGAGTTTACTTCCGCACCCGTTTTTTATACGTCTTATATGAAAAATTTATCTCAACGACCTCACTGTCCGTTCCTATCCTCAGAGCCGGTCCGTACAGTCCGACGCCGGAAGTCACAACGCTATACGCATTTCCAAACTTCTTAAGCCCGTACGCGTTATCCCATATTAGAGATTGCGGCAGGTTGAACGGAAAGAACTGCCCCGCATGAGTGTGACCGCTCAAAACGAGTTTTACCCCGAGTTTTTCCAGCTCATCGAATTCAACCGGCTCATGTTCCATAACTATTACCGTGCTTTTGGGATCGACTTCGGAAAGCAATTCCTTTGCCGATTTGCGGCGAGTAAGGTGAGTGCCTATCTTCATGCCGTCGAATCTGCCGGCAAGAACAACCTCACCGCCTCTGAACCTGACCGTTTCATCGTCCAGCATGCGCACACCGCTTTTCTCCAGAAAGCTCGCCATACGCGGATCGCGAAACGCTTTTCCGTCAGGATTCGTGGAAAAGCCGCCGATCAATTTTTCCTTGATGTCATGATTGCCGTAAACTCCGTAAGTTCCGTACCTGCTGTGTATCTTCCGCAATACCGCAATCACTTCATCGGGATTTTTCAGCATGTCGTAATTGCTGTCAAATATATCGCCACCCATAAGAACTATATCGGGATTCATCTCGTTTACAGCATCGACCATTTTCTGCATCTGCTCCGTACCGATCTGCGCGCCCAAGTGGAGATCCGCAACAAACGCAATTTTCAGCTTTTCGGTTTTGCCGTCGGCGCTTTTGGGGGCACTGTCCTTTGCCGCATATACGTTGTACTCCACCTTTTTCACATGCTTGTAATGGATATTCCCGAATATCATAAAACCTACGCATACCAGGGTAATAACGAGAAATTTCTCCCAGAATCTATCCTTCAGCCGCTTATTCAAACCGGTAATGATCAAAAGCGAAAGTTTGAGTAAAACTACGCCCATAAGCATATATACTCCAAATCCCAGCCACATATTGACCGTTCTGTACAAAATCCTTACCGTAACAGCATCCCTGAACAAACTGCCGATGAAAGGTGTCGCCGCTATCAATATAAAGGCTGTTGAAAATACGATTTTGGAAACTCTGCCGTTAATCCTTCTGTGATTTGATATTCCTTTCAGGCACGACAGCAGGACGACGATCCCGACTGCCAGATATAATCCTATTATTGTTATGAATAGCGCCATATTGTTACTTAACTCCTTCTTTTACCATTACTCTCTACAGCTTCTTCCGTTCTCGGTTTTCAGTTTTACCCTTGCCGCTAACTCTTACGGTATGACGCAAACGTCCACCCAGTTCACGTAATCCGAAGCCTCTTCAAGTTCTGAAAGCGTGAGCTTTACCGCACTGTTATCACTTCCGCAGGCAGGATAAACCACGTAAAACCTCTTTAGCGACTCATCAAGGTAAACCTTCACACCTTCTTTTATTCCAAACGGGCAGACTCCGCCTATTTCATGCCCCACCATTTCCCGGACTTCATCGCCGCTGAGCATTTTTGCTTTCGTATGAAAAAACGCTTTGTACTTACTGCCGTTCACCTTTACATCTCCCGCGCAAACCACCATTACGGGGTCGCCGTCCACCATAAAGGTCAACGATTTTGCAATGCGGGCGGGTTCGGTGCCTACGGCTTCCGCCGCAAGTTCCACAGTTGCGCTCGACACGTCAAACTCACTTATCCTATCCGAATAACCCTTCTTTTCGAGGTGCTTCTTTGCTGTATCAAATGACATACCCGACACATCCTTTCCCGGAATTTTATTCAAGTCCACAATACACGTTAGTAGTGTATCACACATTCTTGTGGAATATGTGGTGAAGAAGTTCACAGTCCGCTTCAACGCCATTTTCAGGGTTTTCTTTCCTGTATTTTGGTGTATAATATTATCGAAAAGGATGTTGTGGGAACGCGGTGTTTCCTCGGGTTTCCCACAGCGCATGCGGGAAGCGGTGTTTTCCGCGTGTATTCAGAAGTGCATTTTCGTGGGGATGTAAAGGTTTCGACGGGGGTGCAGAAGAAGCATAAGCGAGCCGTAGTCGCCCGGTCTACGTAAAAAAGGGCCGTTTAAATATAAACGCTAAAAAGAACAATAACTTTGCACTTGCCGCGTAAGCGGCGTGCGGTCAGTTTCGGTTCACCCGCAGGCCGTTAACCTGATCTCGAATCATGCGGGAAAACCTTGCGGAAGTTCCCGGATCCGCAAGGGAACAACGGGATAGTACACGTATCAGTCTTCCGTCGGACGGTTACAATGTACGAACTTTAAATCGTCGGATGCGCTCGGAGAAAATGCTTTGGAAGTGCTTTCGGACATGGGTTCGACTCCCATCATCTCCACCATAAAAGACCGGATTGAGTCAAGTCAATCCGGTCTTTTTATTGCAGGAAAATATTTATATGACAGATATTGGACATAGCCATGCATCTCTGTTATATGGAATCAACTCATTCGTCATACAAAGTACCAGCATAGGCTTGACTTCCATCTTAAATTTATCAAGGGCTTTTAGATTCTTATCAGGATCAGAAGGATTTTTGGATTTCTTAATCTCAATGGGATAAAGTGTATTTCCCTGAACCATCAGAAGATCTATCTCTTTCCGGTTGATATCTCTGTAATAGTACAGATCGATCTCAACGCCTACATTCATATAACTCTTAAGTATCTCCGTTACAACATAGGTCTCAAAAAAAGCACCGGTCGCATTGCCATTTTCAAGGGTATCGGCACTGGGCCATCTGGTAAGATATGCGGCAAGTCCCGTATCCATAAAATATACTTTAGGAGTTTTGACCAGTCTTTTTGTGGCTTTTGCATAATACGGATGTAGAATGTAAATTATTCCGGATCGTTCAAGAATACTGACCCAGTTTTTTACTGTTGGGGCTGATACACCTATTTCTTTTGAGATTGCTCCATATTTCATTTCCTGCGCTGTGTTGGCGGCCATATAGACAAGGAACTGATAAAACTCATCTATCTTTCCAACCTGCGCAAGGTCTTTCACGTCACGCTCCAAATAAGTATTAACGTAATCCATATAATAACGGTCTCTGTCAATGTTATCATTCGTAATAGGCTTTGGCATTCCACCCCTAAATATTGACTCAAATATTTCATGGATAGTCTTTACCTTTACATCCTCGAGATGTTTTTTTATATCACTAAGTTCCGGCGAAAAACGCCCGGCAGAACGCCCTTCCAGTTCAGATGCAGTTAGCGAAGACATATCCAATGCTGCGACTCTTCCAGCCAGCGTCTCAGATACATTTTTCATCATCTTAAACTTTTGAGATCCGGTCAACCAAAACAATCCGTTATTCTCTTCCCCCGTAAGTGCCTTTTGATCAACAATTTTCTTTATCTCAAGCAGCAAATCGGGAACACGCTGAAATTCATCGATTATGAGCGGATATCCATAAGTTTCAAAGAACAATTCCGGATCGTTACTTGCAAGCCTTCTGGCATTAATGTCATCCAATGTTACATACTTCCTTTTATCTTCTTTGATATGATACATCATTGTGGATTTTCCAACCTGACGCTGCCCGCAAACCATTACTACAGGATAAGATTCGGACAATCTTTTTACCGTCTCTTCCATATGTCTAGTTATATATTTAGCCATAAACCCTCCGAAAACGAATATTCTAAAGTACTACTTTATTTTACTCGCTCCGAAGTTTCTTGTCAATTATATGGATCTGCAGGACGGTGTCAAGTTTTTGTGGAGTTTTTTATTGACATCAACTCCAAAAGGTATTTTTTAAACTCCCCATTCCCTGTATTAAACTCTGCGTTGCACTTGCTCCGTTTAAGATTGGCGGCTCTTTATCAAAGATGCTCCAATCCATGCGCTCAGCTACCGCTTCATCAAGCACCCGCCTTGCATAATCGCTGTAGCTTTCTTTATCATCACTCCCGGGCTTGAACTCATCTGCCGTGATCCTTCCTCCGTTTTTCATGTATACGCGAAGTTTACTGAGTTTCCCAAGACCTT
>CP016202.1:781812-783621 GCA_003433295.1 Eubacterium minutum ATCC 700079
ATACACATGGGACGGTGTCAAGTTTTTTGCGGAGTTTGACGGTGTCAAGTTTTTGTGGAGTTTTTTATTGACATCAACTCCAAAAGGTATTTTTTAAACTCCCCATTCCCTGTATTAAACTCTGCGTTGCACTTGCTCCGTTTAAGATTGGCGGCTCTTTATCAAAGATGCTCCAATCCATGCGCTCAGCTACCGCTTCATCAAGCACCCGCCTTGCATAATCGCTGTAGCTTTCTTTATCATCACTCCCGGGCTTGAACTCATCTGCCGTGATCCTTCCTCCGTTTTTCATGTATACGCGAAGTTTACTGAGTTTCCCAAGACCTTCCTCACTCCAACCGATAGGGTTTCTGCTGAATCTCTCAGATAGCACATGACTTACCTGTGCCTCCGTACAGCTTCCCGGAATATCAAGGGTCTTTCGACTCACTATCTCTTTCCAGTTGCCCATTAGATACCTGCCAAACTCTTCTACGCTCTTTGTCTGCTTCTCATCCTCACATACATCGTATAGGCTTTGCAGTATCTCATCTGCACGCTTTCTGTCATTTGCTCTTATCGCTGTCTTTATCCTTGTTGCCACATTCTTTTTCGGGAATTTGCACGCAACGCTTCTTATCCTCTTTTCAACATGGTATCCGTCCATCACACGGACTACCATTGACAGATCCTCAAGCCCATTCTTGATCCATTTGCCCCCATCTGCATGTATATAGATATTATCAATCGCACCTATGTCATACTCTTTCTCTATATATCCTTGTACGCTTTTCCATAGCCTGTTTGTATCAAAGTTTTCATCCACAAAGTGCATGCTTGCTATTGTTCTGTTTCTTCCCTTGCTCTCTTTTCGTATCCCTTCCGTAACAGTTACAAGCGGTACAATCTTACTGCGCTTGCCCTTTTTCTTGCCAGGTCTTTGCATATGCGCATGATCTTCATCTGCGTATATATGCAGTTCTTTGATTCTCTTTTGTTCTTCGCTTTCCACTTTCTTTTCAAGAGGTTTCAGTTTTTTGATATGGTTTTTTACGGTCTGCCTGCTTAACTTGTTATCACTTCCAATAGCAGCGCTTTTGGCATAGGACATCTCTGTAGCAAGGCTTACCATTCTTGCACTTATGATGTCGCCCACTCTTTCATATTTTCTGATTCCCACAGCATGGTCAAGCGGGTAAACATACCTGTTGTTCTTCTTGTCTTGATAGTAATCACGTGCAATTTCAATCCTTCCAAGCTCAGTGAGCAGTTCCCTTTTACGATCCTTTTCTTTTAAGGTCAATCCTAGGCTTTTTCTTGCCTCCTTGTCTTGTCTGATCTTGAGGTTGAGTTCTTTGCATATCGTCTCAATCATCAATACCGATGCTTCTTTACAGTCCGTGAAAATATCATGAGAAAATGCATCTATATCATTTAGTCCTCCCGAAAGTGCTTTTTTTGTTATTTTTCTTCCCAATTCCAATGTGATTTGTTGTATAATTGTTTCCATAGAGATCTCCTTTCGTATTTTGGGATGGTTCATTATTGTACCACGTTGGGTTGATCTCTATATTTTTTTATTAAAAACTCCACAATTATTTTACACTATCATACACATGGGACGGTGTCAAGTTTTTTGCGGAGTTTGACGGTGTCAAGTTTTTGTGGAGTTTTTTATTGACATCAACTCCAAAAGGTATTTTTTAAACTCCCCATTCCCTGTATTAAACTCTGCGTTGCACTTGCTCCGTTTAAGATTGGCGGCTCTTTATCAAAGATGCTCCAATCCATGCGCTCAGCCACCGCTTCATCAAGCACCCGCCTTGCATA
>CP016202.1:783646-785972 GCA_003433295.1 Eubacterium minutum ATCC 700079
CTGATCTTGAGGTTGAGTTCTTTGCATATCGTCTCAATCATCAATACCGATGCTTCTTTACAGTCCGTGAAAATATCATGAGAAAATGCATCTATATCATTTAGTCCTCCCGAAAGTGCTTTTTTTGTTATTTTTCTTCCCAATTCCAATGTGATTTGTTGTATAATTGTTTCCATAGAGATCTCCTTTCGTATTTTGGGATGGTTCATTATTGTACCACGTTGGGTTGATCTCTATATTTTTTTATTAAAAACTCCACAATTATTTTACACTATCGATCTGCAGGACGGTGTCGGGTTTTTGCGGAGTTTTCCGCCGGCATTACATATGAACGGATTTCAGACTTCCTTGTAAAATGCGGACAGGGGCATCCGGCTTTTCCGCAGGAGCAGCAGGCAATCACCGCCGGAAACGCGCAAGGAAATTGAAGTGTGGCGGGCGTGCTGTATGAGGGCATGTTGAAGTGGTGATGCCCGAGTTCACGCCGCCACTCAATTTCCGCAAGTGAGGCGTCCGATTGCCTGCGACGAGGACTTGCCGGATGCCCCTGTCCGCATTTTACAGGAACTTAGTAATGAACATATAAAAATTATACCGATGATAAAACTCCGCAATTATTTTACACTATCTATCGGCAGTATTTCTCAAAGCATAACATATGGCTTGACAACTAAGAGTTGCGGAAATGAACAGGCAAACCGAAATGCTCCGGTCCGAAGCACTTAATTCCATCCGGGGTTTTCCATATTTCGGGAGCCGGCAGTGCAAATATATTCATTTCCATTCCGTCTATGAAGTTCGGTGTTGTAACGGGGTTTCCGTCCCTGTCCAGCATACAGATCAGATCAGGCACGACTACATCAGCCTCGCCGTCTCTGTATGAAATGATATTCTCATTCTTGAACCGGATTATGTATTCCTGCCGGAGGAAGTCCTCAATGCCCTCCAAGCAGATTTCTCCGACATTAAACCCCTCCTGTTTCTCACAGGAAGCACTTTTCAATTTCCCGTGGAACAAGTACTTTCCATTGAACTTGTCGGAAATCGCGTCCGCAACCGCCCGACCGCCGTCCATTCGGGTTTCTCTTAGAGTCTCTCCGATTTTCAATGCGTATGTAATTGCGTCCGAAATGATTGCTTCTTTATAATCGCGTCCTGTCATGGGATGATCCGTAACTCCTACCATAGCTCCGCTCGCCACGGCGATAGCGCGGACAACGTCCTCTGCCCGGAAATCATCGATTACATCCTTGATAATTATCACTTCACCGAAAGCCGTTGCAACCGTCATCGGTGTAATCGCCTTGTTTTTTACAAAATATGTCGAATGCTGCAGTTCCGGAACGGATCTGCCGGCAGGATCGGCATCGATGATCGGCAGTCCGAGCTGACAGGCGGTGTGAAGCGCTTCCGCCGTGTTGGCGCCGCCAAGTTCCGTAGAAGAAACGGCGAAAAATTTCTCTCCGATATATTCCTCCATACTCCGAAAGGCAAGCAGTGAAGGGGGATAATCCAAATGCGGTAACTTCCGGAATCTTTCATCCTCTTCTTCATCCAAACCTTTCGGCGCCCCGCAGCAATAGGGAGTCGCTACAAAGCAGTCGTCCGGAAGTTCCGAGAGGCTTACCATACTCAAATCACGCCCCTGCGCAAAGTCCTCCTCCATCATTGCCAGTCCGTCCTCTAAATTGCCGCCGCCACCCGTTCCCAAGACAGCGCAACCATGTAAAATATCGATAATTTCTTGTTTACTCAGCTTTTTCATAATCGTTCTCCTCCTCCACCAAACGGTCTGTACGCTACATCAAATCCAAAATAATTCAAATCAAAACACTTCAATCCTTCCTCCGATGTCCAGATGTCAGGGGAAGGCAGCGCCAGAATCGTCAGTTCCTGTTCTTTTTCAAAGTTGGGCGTATTCACCGGAATCCCGTTTTTATCAATCATACAAATCAGATCCGGAGATGTTACATCCACCGCACCGTTTCGGAACGAGATGATATTCTCGTTCTTAAACCAGATGCGGTATTTTTCGCCCTTAAATTCCTCTCTGCCGGCAAGGTGAATTTCACCATAATTATAACCGTCCCGTGTTTCCCACGGAGCCTCCGTTATCGTTCCGCGGAACATAACTTTCCCTTTATTCTCCTTTGCGATGTTTTCCGCAACCGCATATCCGTCGCCGCCTGCCGCTCCGGTTTCCCTCAGGATTTTTCCGATTTGCATCGCATAAGTCATAGCCTCGGGTATCACCGATTCTTTGTAATCCCTTCCGCTCATCGGGTGATCCGCAATCCCGACCATATTATCACTGACCACCGCGATT
>CP016202.1:785997-818439 GCA_003433295.1 Eubacterium minutum ATCC 700079
GACTCGGCGCGGAAATCGTCCACAACCTCTTTGACAAGTATAGTCTCACCGAATTCTGTCGCAACCGCCATAGGATAAATCGGTTTCTTTTTCACAAAATACGTCGAGTACTGAAGATCCGGCACGGATCGTCCGGCCGCATCCGCATTCATAATCGGAATACCCAGCATTCCGGCAATGTACAGGGCTTCGGCGGTACTCTCCGCTCCAAGCTCAGACGACGCAACCGCAAAGAATTTCTTTCCCATGTATTCCTCCAAAGTCCGAAATGCAAGCAGGGGCGCGGGATAATCCAGTCTCGGTAACTCCGCGTACGGATCCTCGGTATTGTCCGCAAGCAGCCTAGGCGCTCCGCATCCGTACGGAGTGGCGACAAAGTCATCATCGCCGAGTTCCTTAAGTTCTGCCATTTTGACCACATTCCCTTGGTTATAACATTCCTCGATCATTTTTAGACCGGATTGAAGATTTCCGCCTCCTCCGGTACCTACAACGGCACATCCGTAAATAATATCGATTGCTTCCTGTTTGCTTAGTTTTCTCATCAATTTACCTCCTCTTTGTCTGTTCAGTTACTTATCTGCACAGTTACTCGTTTGCTCAATTACTTGTCAGCTCAGTTACTTATTTGTTCAGTTACTCGTTTCCGGTACAGTTCCGTCGCCGTCAAGTTTCCTTGACGCAGACGGCTTGAAACGCTCTACTATAAGATAAATCACAGCCGCGAAAATAATTCCCGCGTACTCTATCTTAACCGCGTACGCCAGCGCGCCACTGATTGCCCATGTGACGATCCCGACCCAGTTATATCCCGGAAGGGCATGCCAGCTCATCGGTTTTCCCTTTCCAATAATCCAATAATCCGCAAACATAAGTCCGCCTATCGGGCATACGAGGAAAGACAGGAAACTCAAGAAACTCTCTACGTGATTAAGTATGCCGAATGCCCCCATTAAAGTCCCTATAACTCCGACCACAATCGTCACTTCTCTTCTGCGGTCATCCGGGATCTTAAGCGCCATCGTAACATCCAAGGCGGCACTGTAAGCATTGGTGGAGTTGGTTGTCCATGTCGCGAGAATCAGACATGTCACTCCGAAGATCGGAATCCCGACATCGGATAGGACAATGCTTATATCATAATTGTCGGCTATCTTTGTCAGAACGACTCCGATAACCAAAGTAATGATTCCAAGGGGCAGAACACCCCAGACCGTCGAACGGATCGTTTCTCTCCGGTTTTTCTGAAACCTGGTAATATCCATTGCCGAAATCGTTCCCACTGCGTAGAAATTGAACGATAGACTGACTCCCTTCAAGAACGTCATCGTTTGATTCACCTCGGTATTGAGTCCCGACATCCCGTTCTTTTGTATCGCCAGAACCATTCCGACTGCCATCACAATCATGAGATACGGAATCGAAAAATAGTCGAGTTTTGAAAGCGCGTTGACTCCATATACCGCCGTGAGGAGCATAATAAATCCCCAGATTATATTCGACGCCACCAAAGGAAACGGAATTCCCAGGTTACTCTTCATAAAGTTTGCAAAGGCTTCGCCGCACAAACCGTTCTGAATGCCGAACCATCCCACCAGATTGACCGCAAACAGAACACTGACAATCAAACGCGCGCCACTTTCACCAAAGGTGGACTGCGCCACCGTGCAGGAAGCTCTGCCCAAATCACTGGCAATCATACCGAGTACAGACATGACGATGACAACGATCACATAGCCGAGCGATCCGGAAATAATAGCAGGCCATACCGGCATCTCGGCAACGAGCATGGCCCCCAGCAGGAACGACGGTACACACACGCAGATACCTGCCTGGACAAATGTCAGCGATATCCAGCTTTTTCTCTGATCCAGAGGAATCGGCGCAAGCGCGCTGACTTCCGCACTTTTGTTTTTAGTTCCACTTTTTTCTTCCATATCAAATCCTCCTAAATAACATAGATTATATTCAACGAGTGCTCAAACAAGTCTAATCGGAGTTTATTGAGCAACCGCTTTTTATTAGTGCGTATAATATCACTTTAGAGTTTTACTTTCATCATTTAATGTGATATTATTTTACAATATAATTGTGCATGTGCATATTTGAAAGGAAAAAATTATGAGTATCACTGTAAGAGATTGTCTTTTTCTTCCGACACTGTCGCTCGGATACGTGGCGGCAGGCGAAAACGGGTTGAATAACATCGTAAACCGTATCGATGTTATTGAATTCATTCTGGATGAGGATGAATTTGCAACTCCGAACGTACTGTTCATCACAGCGTTTCACGCAATCCGTGACAATGTCGAAGCTCAGTGCCGGGCGCTGTATCGATATAAAAAGCTTGGAGCCTCCGCGGTCGTGCTTTTTTACAGTGACCTCGTCATACATTCTCTGGATAGAAAGGTCATACAGACAGCCGATGAACTGAATCTCCCGATCATAAAGCTTCCGGGGAGCGATCTCGGCTTACATTACTGCGACGTAATCGAAGAGGTAATGGAAGCGATCTTCATCGACCGAAAACAATTTGAAAATATATTGAGCAATACCCTCGACATGATTTCACGGCTCACCCCCGACAGGCAGAACATCCGGACGCTCCTGGAATTTGCATCCGGTTTTGTGAAATCGTCACTCTTCCTGTGCGACAATGCCAATCGCCTTATCGACAGTGCCTGCTGGCCTCGTAACAATAGTATCGATCAACTTCAGGAGGTTATCTCGTCTTTCGACTCTCACGATATGCCGGACAACGTAAGTACCGTCCGGTTAACATACGGGATAACAAGTTTCTACAGAAAGGGATTCACGGTGAAGCCGCAGACAGATCTGATTCTCTATGCTTCCTGCCGAAACAACGTGTTGTCCTCATTATCGCTGGATCAAATCACTGAAATGATACGAATTTTTGTTTCAATCTGGAACTATAACCTGGACTTCAGCAACCGGAATTCTATGCTCACTCTGCTTTTGACCGGAAATTACGAGTTGGTCGGAAAGTTGTCCTCCGATAACGCAATAGATCTGTCCGAGTATGATACGCTGCTGATTGCCGAGCGACGTCCTGACTATAACGATACGTCCGAAAGTTCAATATCGTCAAGGCTTTGTAAGGAACTTCCACCCGATGCTTTTTTATCCGAAACGACTGCAGAACGTGAAATTGCGCTCATAAAAAGCGACTCTTCAACCGGTGTTCTGGCAGATCCCGACAAGCTTGCGTTTTTATCCCGCTATCGCTTTATTACCGTTGAAGAGCATTTTGATCCGTTTTCTCTGAAAGAATTTTATACCGGGTACTGCAACAGTTTAGATGCGATTACAAAAATTTTCCGAATGCGGAGCGTGTTCAGCGCCGAACAGATAAAATTCGCGGATTGGTGCCTGCGTCTGAATGAAGGAAGCTCCCATGAAAAATCCACATACCTCGAAAAACTTTCGCTGCTTCGGGATCCGAAACACAAGGATACGCTGGAGACCGTCGAAACATTTCTCCTGGACGCCGGTTCGGAAATCAAGACTACCGCCGAACTGCTGTATATTCATCGCAACACCGTTCAGCACCGACTGCGGAAAGTTCAGGAGATTACCGGGCTGAATGCCGCAGTGCTGCCGGACAGCTACACACTATACGTCGCTGCCGCCCTGCACCGTATTTCGCAGGTTCACGGAGAATAACCTGAAAGACGCGATACTTCGGATGAGCGAACTTATGCACCGTATTTCACAGGTTCACGGAAAATAACCGTAATGAGATGATGTAATCCTATATTTCCTGTTTTCATATTGGAATATTGAGTTTTTGATGTTAGAATTTGATTTAATATCAGGAAAGCAGGTGATATGAAAATGTGTATAGAATGCTATGTAGATAAAAACAGAATAACACCACTCTTAAACCCTCTTGAGTGTTTGCGGAACCACACACAATACATATGCGGAACTTGCGGACGCTGCATTTGCATAGAGCATGAGCCGAAACGCGGCCTGCAGCGGTGGAACTTCCCGTTCAGGTCAGCGGAAATTGCAAAAATGTACCTGCGCACCGCCGATTACAGCACGAAGCATCCATGCGGCATATATGAACTTAAAAACAAAAACGGCAAACTCACGTATAAAATATTCGCGAGTGCAGATGACCTGAAGTCGTATTTAAGAAAGAATAAGAATAAAACCGTCAGAACGCTTCCTCAACGACGCCCCCCTGAAATCCGCGGGGCGTATTATTCACGAGAGTGCGACATCAAGCGCCATCATGAGCGTAAAACCTACAGCAAAGAATATGACCCCGGTATCTGAGTGCCTGCCTACCGACATCTCCGGTATCAGTTCCTCCACAACCACATACACCATCGCTCCCGCGGCAAAGCTCAAAAGGTAAGGAAGCGCAGTCAATATCAGACTCGACGCGGCAATGGTTAAGAGCATGCCTGCCGGCTCCACCGCACCTGAAAGCGTTCCGTATATAAAAGCCTTGCCTTTGCTTTCTCCCTCGCTTTTCAGCGGCATGGAGATTATTGCACCCTCGGGAAAATTCTGAATGGCTATCCCTATAGTAAGCGCCAGAGCCGCTCCTTTTGTGATTCCTGAATCTCCCGCAAGAAGACCCGCATACACTATACCTACCGCCATTCCTTCGGGTATGTTGTGCAAAGTCACTGCCAGCACCAGCATCGTCGTTCTTTTTAATTTCGACGGCGGTCCCTCCGCCTCGTCGCTACCTCTGTGCAGATGCGGTATTACATGGTCCAGCAATAACAGAAACACAGTGCCTATCCAAAATCCGACGACCGCAGGAATAAACGCCAGTTTTCCCATTTCTCCCGACTGATCCATAGCAGGAATCAAAAGGCTCCATATGGAGGCCGCAACCATTACGCCCGCGGCAAAACCCGTCAGTGAGCGTTGTACTTTCTCATTCAGTTCCTTTTTCATGAAGAATACACAGGCAGCGCCGAGTGTGGTCCCAAAAAAAGGAATAAGCAATCCTTCAAGCATTTTATCCTCTCATCATCGACTTCAGTCATCAATACCAATGTTCAGTCCGATATATGATTGTTACCCTGTTTTATCTACATCAAAACTCGTCCGATGAGCTGCTCATCATCGCCTGCAATTTCGATTTCACGCCACTTTTCCGGCTTCAAACCATCTAAATCGACTTAAGCCGACAAAATCCGGTGCATTGGCGGAAAATATTTTTAACTTAAGTAACATTTGGTACGGATATTTTGTGAAAAAACGGGTATAGTACAACATAGGTTGAGTGATGAACAACAATCTCTAACGGATCGCGGCTCGGTTTAACAACCGCAAGCCGCAGGTAAACTTGATGAAATTTGGGAGGAATACAAAATGGCAAACAATAAAGTAACAAAAGATATCCTGGTAGGCGAACTTGTTTCGAAGCACCCGGAAACGATAGAAACTCTGGTTTCAAACGGAATGCACTGCCTCGGCTGCCCGTCGTCGCAGGCTGAATCTTTACAGGATGCGTGCTTTGTACACGGCCTTGATGCGGACAAAGTGCTTGATGCCGTAAATGAAGCCATCGAAGCAAATGTGGCGGAGGCATAAGAATGAGCGCGTTTCTGGGGCCTATACACTTCTGGTTGTATAATAAAATACGTTTTCAGGAGGGCCTGAGCGATCGAATCTTATCTCATGCAAAAGAGCAGCGCTGGAAGAACGCGGGCAGTATTGCCGGAAAATACGAGATATCCGAACTGAAGCCGTTGGAGGAACTGATCGATTTAAGGAATATCCACGGCTGGCTTCAATCGAGGATTCAGGAAGCCGAGAGCAGATACGCCAATATTGTTACCGAAATCCTGGCGGAGAATCCTTCCGTCCTGCCTGAACTTGAACAGGTCGCATACGATTTCGGCGCGGATAACCCCGTTGAAGCAAAAGATGTCGCTTCGGACGTGTACAGAAAATTTGACGACACCCTTTTGAACGGCATGCCGTGCGACCGTGTCAATGTAATAACATCACAGGACAACGATTTGTATACGTGGGAACAGGCTGAAGACATCCATGGCAGTTATTGGAAAGCTGCCGCGGGCAACCCCGAGGTATACTACAGACTGAGGTTGAAAGTTATGGAAGGCATGCTGAAAAACAGCCGCATCAGTATCGGCGCAAGCGACTTCAACCACTACTCTCTGGCAACGAGCTGACTTGACAGGCTCGGCAACAGAGCAGAAACGGTAAATTTTTAAAAAGGTATAACGAATACGGATAAGAGGAGTAATAGGATATAGAATGTATAGTATAGAATGTATGGTTTCCGAGCATAACAACATCGTAAGAATGCTCAACGTCGTAAAGAATGCATGTTGCGGGATTCTTGAGGGTGAGGATGTCAATGACGCGGATTTTCGTCTTATGATAGATTTTATCAGAAATTACGCCGACAAGCACCATCACGGCAAGGAGGAGAAAATTCTTTTCCCCGAAATGGTGACCAAACTCGGACCTGTCGCAGAGGCTCTGGTTACGCACGGTATGCTCGTGGAGCACGACCTTGGGCGCAGTCACATTCTGGGACTTGAAACGGCTCTCAATGAATATAAAAAGAACAAGCGCACCGATTTGAAACTCGACATACTCACGGAAGCCATGGGATATGCTCACCTGCTTCAAACACATATTGAGAAAGAGAACAGCGTAGTCTACACGTTTGCCGAGCGTCAGTTAAAAGACGAAGACTTCGTCAGGATTGATGCGGCATGCAGGGATTTTGAAACAGCCGCCGAGGATCTCGGTACTCAGCGGCACTATCTTGACATTCTCGAAAAGATGGAAAATAAATATCCGGTAGCATAGGCATCAAAACAGACATTTTAAAAACACAGACTCCCTTCGGATCCGGTCTGTGTTTTTTCTTTACATCAAAAAGTAAATCCCCGCCGCCAGAATTGCTCCCTTCGCTATGTTCCATACCAGTCCGGGATATCCGCCTTTTACGGTCAGCGAATGTATGTTGCCGGCAGGGCATACGTCCACACACTTGCCGCACGCAAAACATTCGCCCATGTTCGGATCGCCCTCCTGTTCGGGAATTTCCGATATATCCGCATCTATGTCCTCGTCGAGAGTCGTGTCGGTTATCTTTACGTTCGCCGGGCAAACATTTATGCATTGTCTGCACTTCGGCAGGCATTTTGATCGGTTTCTGCCCAGCTGCGAAAACGGCAGTATGGGCATTATCGAGAATATCGCCCCCATCGGACACAGAAATCTGCAGAAAAACCTTTTTTCAAAGAGCATCAACACGCTGATTGCGGCGAAAATTATCACACCTGCGAGATTTGCGGGATCGGGAATTTTTAACGCCTCCAATCTTGAAAACGCCGTCCACGGGCTTATGTTGCCTATCCATGCCTCTTTGCCTATATAGCAAAGTACCAGCAACGCCAAAAGACATATGTATTTCCCGTACCTCAACCACAGTCCCGCTTTGACGGAAAATCCAAACGGCTGTTTTTTGAATTTCTTCCTTATTCTTGATGATATTTCATACAGTACATCGCCATAAGTTCCGAACGAACATGCAAAACCGCAAAAGAATCTGCCGAACAGTACAGTAAACAGGAGAAGTCCTGTCAGTATGCTTATAAACGGGTTCAACTCTATGGGCTTACCGGATGCAATCTGCGAAACTATATTCTTGGCTCCCGTAAAAGCAGACGCAAACGCCGCAGGGAAAGCAAAGAAAAACGCGCCGCGCATAACAACTTTTGCCGCTGTTATAATGTTCCTGTCTCTCTTTTTCAATCTTATCATCGTTCCGCTTTCTCCAGCGCGGCGATTACCGCATTGATTATTCCGCTCGACGAAAAAGTCGCACCGCTGACTGTGTCCACATCGGTGGTCTGATTTTGCAACATCTCACCTATTACAGACTTGGCGGACGTGAGATATGACGCATCCTCTCCGGAGGCGTTTACGATGTCTATGCTCTTTATCTTGTCGCCTTTAACCGTAACTTTAACCGTTATATTACCGCCGAACCCCTTTGCGCTCCCCTGATATGCTCCATCCTTGTATGCGGAAGAAGTTCCCGAGGTTCCGCCCGCGGCGGTTCCGCCTCCGTTCTGCAGTTCCTTAACTGTTTTCTGCAGCTTTGCGATTTTCTCGGCATCCTGTCTGTGAATCGCAATGGCCTGATATACTCCCAAAGCGCCTATGATTATAATTATGTTGAGCATGGCGATCAAAAATATCTTACTCTTCATTACTTACCGCTCCCTGCCGCCGCAGTCGTTGCGGACGCCTTTTTCGCATGCTCGCGCATAACATCCTGAGCCGCCTGTATCAGAGCCTTTGAACAGCAGGTCGCTCCGCTGACAACATCTATGTTGTTATAATCTGTGGCAGCGACGATCTTTGCAGGCATGCCGTTTGCCGCTCGCTTTTGGTAAGGGATATTATTTGATTCGCTGTTGTCCCACGTAATTCCGGTCACGCTTATTATTCTGTTGCTCTGAACTCTAAAGTTCACATTTGAAAGTCTGTAACTCTGCCACAAAGTCGTATCATCGGATTGAACTGCGATTCCTCCTCTGGTATATTCATATACTTGTTCGCCGGTATCAGGCGGAGGCGTCGGTGTCTGAGGTTTTTCCTCCGGCGTATTCGGAGTCTGTGGTCCTGTCGCCTTGTTCGGCTTATTTACGACATTTCCGGCCTTCTTTTTTTCAAGCGCCTTTTTCTTCTTCCCTTTCTTGCTTTTGGCAAACTTTGTTTCCGCTTTTTTCAGTGCATTACGTACGGCATTTATTATACCGTTGGAAGAATATGTCGCGCCGGACACCACGTCAACATTGGTGGTTTTCTTTCTGCTTATGGCATTTGCGACGACCTTGGCTCTTGCCCAGTACGAAGGCGTTTCCGCAGCGGCGCTTAAAACACTTACCTTAGAGATCTTTCCTTTTTTTACTTTCACGGAAACGCTTATGGGACCGCCAAAACCTCTTGCGCTCCCTTTATACGTACCGTCTTTATAAAGTCTCTCTTCCTTTACCTTTGTCACTCTTCCGGCTGCCGTCGGGACCGCCGGCATCGTCGTTTTCCTTGCCGTGACCACCTTTTTCTTCCCTGTCAGCTTCTTTGTTTTCTTCGCTTTCGCAGTCGCGGCGGGTGTCTTCGCTTTCTGCCCGGCATTCCCCACATCCGAATATGTCGGCTGTTTGTATGCGTTCACCGCCGTTATGACAAGAAGCACCACCAGTATGGCTGGTAAAAGAGCCCTGACCGCGGTCAACTCTGAAACGATCTTTTTCATTAAAATCTCCTCACTTATATCAACATTATCTTTACTGTTACATCTTTATACTATAATGCTCATAGGGTTAAATCAGATTGCTTAGACCCTACTAACCCAATGCCGCGCCGGAACCGATTTTCCGAAAAATATCAGTGTTTTACTGACGATCTTGTCCGGTCGGTAAGAGTTCTCGTACATAGTAACACACTGATAATTTATACACAAGGTTAAAAAAGTTTTTTTATTAAAATTATGCCCCGGCTTTCCACTCAGTTGCCAAGTCAGCACTTAAACAATAGCCCCGGCTTTCACCGCTTGCCTGAACGAAACTCCCGTTTCCAGAATCTCGTACAACTTCTGTGGTGCGACCATGAAAAAAGTATCATGACCACCGCCAGACATACTGTGGATATCATGGCATTTTCTTTCGACATCGCCTTGGAAACATAATATGCAAGCGCCGCAAGGCCGGAGCCTGCCAGTAGCGCCCCGAACCATGTGAACATCCTTGTAATGTTGCCGCCGCCTCTGTTGGCAAGCTGCATTATGTTCTGCCACCCCAGATCGAGTAATTTGTAATCTCTTTTAAAGTACACGTGACAGACCCCCAGTGACGTCAGCAGTAAGCTGAATATGGCCGCAAAGATCAAAGAAACCGGCATATCCGACCACAATAAAAGCGCTGTCAGTGTCATCACGGGAAGCAGATTCTGGATCCAGTAGAAAAACCAGAACTTGTACATCAGATATTTATACATATCAACGGGCAGGGTCTTTATGAAGTTATAGTTCTCTCTATCCAGTGATATGGCTATCGAGTTCAACATTCCCGACGTAACGAAGGCGTACAGTGCGCCTATCACGAACATCACGATACCGTATCTTGCATCCATATGCAGGTCGCGCAGTCCGTCCTGAAAATTGTAGGTAACTATGGTCATGGATATTGGCATGATCAGCTGCGGCATGAGTATAAACTGTGAAAGAACGGTCGTGTCCTCAAGGAGTCCCGCATTATATGTCAGCATGTACGCTCCGAATGACTTGCTCTTCCCCGCTTTTTTCTTTTTCTTTCCGACAGCGTTCTGTTCCACCAACAAAATATTTTCGTAAAATCTCGGAAGGATCAATTTATATATAATCACCGCGCATACTGCGATAAATGCCGCCCAAAAACCTATGCCCCGCCATGCGCCCGGACTTGCGGGGTCTTTCGAGAGTTCAAAGAACGGACTGAACGGTACAAAAATATTTCCACTGCGGTTGAGCAGTTTATAAAAGAAGAAGTTCGGATTCATGGCAAGAAATCCGAGTGAAAGGATGACCGTTGTCACGGTGGTGATGAGTGCGGAAAAGAATCTCTTGTGTTTCCTGAAAAATCCTGTTTTTGTCAACGTATTTACAGACACGAACACGAGGCAGGATACGGCAAGAAACATTGTCACAAAGCTCAAAATCCCGAGAGGAATAGCAATCCGGACAGGATTTTCCGACTTGAGCTGAACGAATATGCAAAATACAAACATGGGAGCCACAAAGTCCATGACCGCCGTAAGTACGGTAAAACTTTTCCCCACGATCACCTCTGCGGTCGTCACCGGAAGATGCCTGTACGACTGCATGTCCTTGCTCTCATAAAATACGTTAAAAGTGGCAAGTACACCTTGCAGGAAGGTCATAATGAAAAATATTCCTATAAACTGCGAAAAGGTATTCGGTTGTTTTGAAAAATCCGTGATCGTCGCCATCAAGGCAAAGATTCCTACATAGAGCGCGTTTATCAACAGCTGTGTGCGCAATATCCTGAGCGATATGCTGCTTTCCGGATTTTCCTTATGCCTTTCTCTTATGCTTCCGAGTGCCACGGGATCTATGGAATACAGGAGATTCAATCTGATTATCTCAGCTATTATCTTTCTTCTCATGCTTTACTTCCGTCATCCTCTCTTCCCGCCATGCCCAGGTATATGGATTCCAACGACATCTCCGGATGCGTTCTCTTCAAATCCTGTATGGTTCCGTGATAAATGAGAACTCCCTTTTTCAAAATGGCGATTTTGTCGCAAATCTGCTCCGCGACCTCAAGAACGTGCGTCGAAAATATAACGACATTTCCCTCATCGGCATGCTTCCTCATGAGTTGCTTGAGGTCAAATGCAGCCTGCGGGTCAAGTCCCGTCATAGGTTCATCCAATACCCATATGTTGGGATCCGGTAACAGTGCGCCTATCAGAAACACCTTTTGTCTCATGCCGTGCGAAAACGATTCTATCGTCGAAAATCTATCGTCCTCCAGACTGAAAAGTTTTACGAGTCGTTCCAGCCTGCCGTCTCTTTCCTTATCGTTCAATCCGTAGGCTCTTGCTATAAAACTCCAGTAATCATTTGCAATCATACGCAAAAATAAATCCGGAGAGTCCGAAACGTAGCCTATCTGTTCCTTCGCCGCCACAGGATTTTCCCTTATGTTGAGATTGTCAATATATATATCACCCGCGGTCTGTTCTATTACGCCGACGAGTGCTTTTATCGTCGTGGACTTGCCTGCGCCGTTGTGTCCAATCAAGCCCAGTATCTCTCCGTTTTCGATATTCAGGTTCAAATCGCTTAAAGCGGTATTCTCCCCATATTTTTTGGTGACGCCTTCAAATTTGATCATATAACCTCTCCACCACTTGTACACGGCCGGTCTGTTGTTTACATTTTTACCGGAATTCATATACTACTATTTAACCAATTTTATTTAACTAATTTTGAAGTTCATCAAAACTATAATCTCCCTTTAAAGCTATTCCCTCTCCTACAATTGAATTTTCACATTCCTTTTTGTAATCTTCAATCATTCTCCCAAAACCACCTCCACCATGAGTACAAAGTGGAATGATTGTTTTCCCGCTCAAATCAACTGCCCTCAAATTTGTAATCCGTATTTCCTTCAAGATTATTGTAACGAAACCTTTTCTTCTTTTCAAGAAGAAGAAAAAGACAGATGTGTTGAAATCATACCTCTTATTCACATGACATACTGTTTTTTTAACCCATTTAGGGTGTCGTGATTGATATACCTGTCATTTTGCAATCTTCCAACAACAATTCCACAATCAACACCGATTTTATTGGCGAATTTAATAACTTCTTCACGAGAAAAATTATGATTTTCAACGAATTCCTCTAACTCATCAGATGGAATTAATACATTGGCTGCATATGCATCGGCGTCCTTTTCCTCTTCTAATGTCAGTTCTCTATCTTCTCCAATGTGGCCTAATAAAATATGCCCCAACTCATGGAATAAGCTAAACCAAAATTTATCAGCATCTCTGCCACGCACTGTCATACCCAACACTACTTTTTTACCATCAATAAATGTTGCACCATGTAAAAACGACCCCTTGATATGAGGTAAAAATACTAATGCTATACCACACTCTCCAAGCAACGTTTTCAGTGCATCGCAAAATACAGATGGATCAGCAGACGTCATTGTTCTAATCTGCGGGATACAGCTCTCAAGTTCCTGAATATTTATTTTATCCACTTCTCTTTCTCTAGCCAATAGTTTAGCCTCTTGAGACCATGCTAATAATGCATAATTACTTTTCTCTGATGCACCGAGTTTTCGACACGCCATTGCCGACAGTTTTCTATTTTTCAATAAATCCAAACGAACAACTTCAAAATACTTTCTTAAATTGATTACACGCTCAACAGGCTTCCTTGTCTCAGGTACCCATCCAAGCTTAGACATTTCATTATACGGGAACAGTTTGCTAATTTGTTGATCCTCTTCCATTTCATTTTCTGCTCGTGCTTTAATTATTTTTTCCTGATATATTGCCTCAAGTTTATTCCAGAACTTAGCAGGAATGCTCAAAACCAATTCTAGACGAACAGCGACATCAGGAGTTAACTTAACCTCCCCGTTAATTAACTGACTAATATGCTTTGTCGTCATATCCATTCTAGCCGCAAATTCTTTTTGGCTCATTCCCCTATCCTGGAGTTGCTCTTTGATTGTAGCGCCGGGTGGTACGGCAATAGTATTTTCACTCCTTATCATCGTGAATCCTCCTTCTCACTATCAATCTATTTAATGATAATCATCTATTATTTCTTCTATACACGCAATCTCTATGGTGTTACCCTTTATGCTAAATGCCATCCTGTGTGGCTGAATCAAATCTACAGCGTATTGCCCCTTTCTATCACCTTTTAAGGGATGGCATCTCCCAATCCTATATTCAATCATTTCTTTCACTGAATCCGCTGAAAATATTTCACCTATTCTTTGCTGAATTTTTTCAGCCATGTCTGCCCCATATTTCTTTTGTGCCATTGAGGCTAGTGTACATATTTTTTCGAGTCTTTTATTGCGATATTCTATCTGCAAACATACACCTCCATGGTAGAATGAATTTACCTATTCGGTAAATTCATTCTACCACTCATCAAGATTCTGTGCAATACAAAATTTACCGAACAGGTAAACTTTATAAAGAACACTGCCGCTCTTCCTTCTCCCTTCCCGTTCTTCCATCCCCATCTATATCACAACAATAGCAGTCTCACCGGAACAATGTTTATCATTTTATCGGAACAATATATATTTGCATTTGTCACAGCCTATGATTGTCAAATATATGTGACAAGAGTCATCCGACTAAAACCTTATGCTATGTCCTTATAATACGATTCAACCGTTTCATTTATATTTTTCGTATCGGCATTGTTCCCTCACCTGCTCGCCGAGCAACGTGATTGCCTTTTGAGGACACAGACTAATACAGCGGTAACACATTGTACATTGATTTCCGGAAACCGCTCGCTTACCTTTCATTTGGATATTTTTCATCGGACATTCTTTACTGCATAAGCCGCAACCAATACACGCATCGCTTATTTTCAGTTTATCAGTATATCCTATCGTTTTACGATAAAACCATAGTCTCTGTCCAAGCAATCCCTTGATATGTTCTATAAGAGATAATCCTTCTTGAGGATATTTTCCCTGCTTGATTTGTTCTGCAACTTGCTCAATACGCTTATCGGCATTTTTAACAACTTGTCTGTTCTCCTCAATATCTTTTTTCAATAACTTACTGTCACAAACAGAATCAGGCATTTTTATTTGGAGACCTCCAAGGATTTCTGCACCGTACTTTTTTAGAATTCTTGCCGTACATCCTGTTCCGTCGCCGCTGAAAAGTCCCATTGTATTGACACAAAATACTTTTTTCCCTTTCCATACGGAGCTATTTCTCACAATAAAATCGCGTACCATAAAAGGCGCATTGGAAAATTGTGTTGGATAACCCAAAATAATTGTGTCCTGTTTCCCTAATATATGTAGAATCCGCGGATGCTCCAGCGGAACACATTCTGCCGTGTCATCTATCAAAGATATAAGTTTCTCAACACAGTGCTTCGTATTTCCGGTTCCACTTAAATATATTCCTATCACTTGTGTATTTCCTCCCATGATTCTCTTTTGCCAATCCATGATTTTACTCATACAGTACTCATCGACGAATTCACCGTTAACTCTCATATGCTACCTGTACAGATTGGATCTGCTCTGCTATTTAAGCCATTTGCATTTGTGTAGAAAAACTTACTAAAGCTTGAGATAGTTTTGGAGCCATCTCTACTGATTTTAACGGTATTGTAGCTACAATCTTATTTGTTTTAGGATTAACTAAATTTGCCATTAATGAACCATCTTTTTTTGTCATCAGCTTTAAGGCGCCTTTAGCAATTTTAGTTTTTTGGTCATCAATTAGAATCGCTTGTAGAACTGTATCCGGAATAGCAGCTTTAATAGCATTTATAAGTGAAGGGGTTGTATATAACATTTTTTCTATTTTATCAAAAGTATTATTAGCCCCTTTCAATAATGGTTTTGCAATTTCCGGAACATCCCTAAAAAACGATTTGGGTTCACAAGAGTACTCAGGTGAATCAATTACTTCTACATCTTCTGCGTCAACGTATATTACTTCATTATCCATTCCTTTCCTCCTTATCCCCATGTTTTATCACATAACTCTTTTGAAAGTTCTTCAGCATCTTTCTGGTGGTATCGTTGAAAATAATGTATTCTCATAAGTCACTTCCTTTCGCATTTTGTTTTTATATACTTTCCCGTTTTCATTCTATTATCTTCCGGTTTCTTAGCATCCTCTGGAATAGCCCGATATGATCCTATCCGCCAAAGTATCACTCAAAGTATCAAATTGATCCTTTGGTGCTTTGGACTGATCTATTAGCTCACTTTGGAGCGCTTTGAAATGTAGACGGATTCCATTTCCCAACACCTCATACTGCGGCAGTTCCGCATCCCCCCACTCGAGACATATATCCAAACACAGTATCAATATTATAAAATTATTTTATTCCATAAAGTTCCTGATACAAATTTTTAGCATACGAATCTGTCATCCCGCTAATAAAGTCTATTACCATCATAAATTTATAGTATAACCTTTCATTTTTACCTTCCGGTTTCATCTTCAAATATTCATCTCTTAAGTTCTGTGAGATTAGATTAACATATTTTTTATCGGATTTTGACATGCACATATCTGCATTATTCTCTTTCCAATATCTAACAGCATAAATAAAATCATTTAAAAGTGATTCTATTATTTTTTTTGCAGCCAACTCCCGCTTTAGTATCTCAGCATCATTAAATACAAATTGTTTCATTGCTTCTTTTAATATTTTCATTGTAATCATATGATTTGTATTGCAAAATAAATCATGCTTAAATGAACCATCCATAATAGACTCAAATGAATCAGAAAATCGAAATACCGCTACATACATCAACCACTTTTTTGTACGAGCAATCCATTTCTGAAATGCATTGAAAACATCTCCGGCATTTTTCTCAGCATTTTTTATTATTTTCTTCAAATCCTTCAATATCGCCTCTGTATATTTTTTTTGATATTTATATTTATTTTCATCAATTGTTTTGACTTCACCTTCATAATAGGCAATAAATTGATCTATTTCAAACAACCCTTTCTTCAAAGCGTCTTCTAAATCGGCAGTAGCATATGCAATATCATCTGCAGCTTCCAGTAAAAATGTCAATGGATGCCTTACATATTCTCCATCTATTTCTGTTCCGGTGCTTTGGCAGATATCTTTTACTATGTTATTTTCTGAATAATAATATCCCGGCTTATGTTTTTTTATATCCTCATCATGCTCTGAAAAATTCGTAGAATCTGTCGGATACTTCATTAAAGTATTAAGAATACTGTATGAGAGATTTATATCATTACCATTCGAATGTGTTTTTGTTAATATCCTTAAAGCTTGTGCATTGCCCTCAAAATTTTTTAAATCCCCCTTCATTTGTTCATTTAGAATTTCTCTAATTGGAGTTTCATTAAAATTAAAATCATCTTTTTCCAGTTCTTTTTTAAACCAATCCCCAATAACCACTTCTCCAAAATGTCCAAATGGAGGATTTCCAATATCATGCAACAATCCTGCACACGCTAAAACTGAAGGTATATTTTCAATATCTAGATCTCCATTTTTTAGTTCTTCTTGACAATAATCTGTTGTACCCTTTGTAATCATTATTCCTAATTGCCTTGCAACAGATGATACCTCAATCGAATGTGTTAGCCTCGTCCTTACAAAATCACTTTTATCTAAGGGGAAGACTTGTGTTTTATCCTGTAATCTGCGAAATGCTGAGCTTGATATAATCTGCTCATAATCAATTTCCATATCACTAATAGGATAGCTCAAAAACTCTTTCGGTTTTTCCTCCCTTTCGATTTTTGTTTTTGATGATAAAAGTTTATTCCATTCCATGCCTTATCTCCTTTACTTATTATGAACGTCCTTTAATTCCATAAGTATCATGATAGATACCACGTGCACCGCCTTTCATTGCTTTCGAATTTGTTAACTTTGTTCCTGCAGTTACCATAGCATGATGTGCCTCTTCATTTGCTGCCTGAACAGTATATGCAGCATCATTCTGTTGCATTACCGGTTCATCCCCTCACCAGATTATTAATGTTTGCCAGAAATTTACTATCTATGATCTCCAGCAACTTGATTTAATATTCAATCGCCTCAGCATTGATCATCTCGTATTCATATGCTGTTTTCATTTCATTTTCGTAATCAGCTATCAAATCAAGACTAGAAACACAACTTTCAAAGAAATTGATTATTGCCTTGAGATATGTATATACGTTACTCAGGTCTAATTTTTTATCATTAAAACGATACTCCAAACTATAAGAGGTTGGATAACGGAAGTTATCGCCTTTCTTATCCAATCCATTTATTTCATCTAGTAGTCTTTCAACAATATCAATAATCTCAGAATCATTTGTATAACTTTCGATTACGGGCTTGACATACTTCCACAAATCCTTTTTTATGTAATGGCTTTTTCGTTTAGCATGGAATACTTTTAGTGATACGCCATTATCAACTCTACTACAGAACAATCGTTTTAAATATAATTCTATTGTATTTCTGAACATAAAGATTAGAGGATACAGCTTGTCTTTATTTGCAATGTTCCTATTTGAATAAATAAAATCAATTGCTTCCGAGTATCCTCTTATCTTAACAGGGAAACCTCCGTCTGAGACTTCCTGCCATAAATGACAGTTTCCGAATCCATCTGATGTAAAAACAAAGAACTCAGGTTCTAGTGTGATGTCAAATTCCTCTTTTTTGAAAATAATTCCTTTCTCAATACATTTCTTCACTAGTGCAAAAGCGTGTAATAAATTATTGGCAATGACTTTATTATCCAAAAACCTATCTCCGTATTTTGAAAGAAAATCATCTTCAAAAGGAAACCTGAACACGTCGGAGTTTTTATCAACTTCTTCCATGGATCCCAAATATTTGGTTAACCATTTTTCTTCTTTATCAGTTAAAAAATTTTCAACCCCAGAGTCAGAGTATTTCTTTAATAGCATAGAAACATCATGACAACATTCTTCGAAAGCATCTTGCACATCTTTTTTCCGTGATAAAACTCTGCATAATAAAGCCTTCAATCCTAACTCAATGCCATGACGAACTAAGAACACACTTGCTAAAAACCACATATCTGATTTAGGGTTATCGTGTCCACTATCAATCACTTTTTCAAATGTTTTATAGCCACATTCATAGAACTGATATGCTAGAATCTTATAATCATCAAACAAATTGCGACTCCATTTAATTGTTACAGAAGTATCCTTGTTGTTGATTCTCCAAAAGTTCATATCAAACGATGGATAAATCGATACCGAATCATTCACGCTAAAATCCCCTTCCATATCATCTAGTCCACAGGCAAAACCCTATCACCGATTTTATCATAGATGTGGTTTCATATAAGAAATATGGACTTTTATTAGCTACTTACCAATCCTGAAAAAGATCGTAAAGATTCTGCTTTTTACTATTTATTTTTCTCTCATTGACATCAAACAGACGCACTCCACATGCCCTGTCCAGCAGAACATGTCGACGGGAGTGGCCTCGATAAATTCGTAGCCCCCGCGGAGAAGGAATTTCACATCCCTTGCCATGGTCGCGGGGTCGCAGGATACGTAAATTATTTTCTGTGGTGACACCCTTGCAATACATGCGAGCAGGCGCTCATCGCACCCGTTTCTCGGCGGATCGAGTATTGCCAGATGCGCCTCATCGATTTTCAGGCTCGAATCGCCCGTGAAGTCCTCCGACATCAGATTTGGAATCTCCTCTTCCGCCATACCGCATAGGTACCTTGCATTTACGATACCGTTTATTACGGCATTTCTGTTGGCATCGATTACTGCGCTCTTTACCGCTTCCACTCCCACGACCGACGTTTTTTCAAACGCCGATTCATCTCTGCTACGGAGTTCGTTGAGAAGCCACAGTCCGATTGTGCCGGCGCCACAATACAAATCCAGTATTTTCTCCCCGCCCGAAAGTTCCGCGTAGCGACAGACTGTATTGTAAAGCTTTTCCGTCTGCACGGGATTTACCTGATAAAAAGAATATGGCGAAATCTCAAATCTCATACCCCCGAGTTCATCGTTTATCGTGCTTTTGCCAGCAAGTACTTTACTTCTTTTTTCTTTTGTGTTCTTTTTTGACACATTTCGCAAATATTCCACGCCGCCCTTGCGGGACGTTTTGTCGGTGTCCATATTCAGAACTATGCTCTGCAAACTATAAAACGGTTCAGCGGGCAGTAACGTATCGAATGAATCATCAGCAGGCAAGTTGGCACGCGGCTCAGAGCAATTTTCACATCTTTCTGAGGCGCTGCCGTACGTCGCGGAAAAGTCGCCGCATGTCGCGGAAGAATTGTCGCACGTTGCGGAAGAGTTGCCGCATGTCGCGGAAGAATTGTCGCACGTTGCGGAAGAGTTACCGTACGTTGCGAAAGAGTTGTCGCACGCCTTAAGGTTGCATGCATCCACGGCGTCTGCGAGCATTTCCGTAAGTTCCTCCACATGAGGTATGCCGCTGCCGGCAAGTGTAAGAATAACCATCACCTCGCCCGTACCGAAAGCGGTCCTCACCGTGACATTTCGTATCAGTCCCTTTTCAGCGTTTTTTCCACAGCCCGGCACCTCATACATTTTCATATACCGCCGCAACGCATCCGCCACGGCGATCGCTGGCATGGACTGTATTTTGCAATCGTGACAGTCGACTATATCATGGGAGTTTCTCCGGTAGAAGCCTATTACAGGTTCGACGCTTCTTCCCTTGATTTTCCCCGCGGATTTTCTTGAGTTCTTTAAGCCGGGTCCCTTTGCGGTATTTGCATTTACATGCAGCTCCGGAATTTTCCTTGAAACCTGCATGCTCGCCTTGTTCCTGTATCGGAAATAATTGGAATCTTTCACTATTGGTTTTATATTGGGGTTTTTGAGCCCCGCCAGCCTTATTAAGGCCTCCTTCAGATGTCTTTCTTTGAGTTTCGCCTGCATATCGTAGGTTATTTTTGAATACATGCAGCCGCCACAGTCGTCCTGAAAGTCGCAAAATCCCTCGGTTCTATGAGGTGATGCCTTCACGATGTCAAGTAATTTTGCAAATGCGTAACGTTTCTTTACTTTGGTCAGTTCCACGGACAGCGTATCTCCCGGCAAACCGCCGTATACAAAGACAGCCAGACCCTCCGGCGTTTTGCCGAGGCCCTGACCGTCAACTGTCATATCTTCAATTTCCAATTCAATGATTTGACCTCTATTCATCTGTATCCCTCTGTATTCCTCAATCTAAAACAGGGCATTATACTTCGAACAGTCAATTACACACGTTTTCTCCGTTTCCAAAAAATCCGCTATCCGGGAATCAGACTTTGAACAGTCAATTGCACACCCTCGGGACTTAAACTCTTCACGACAACAGACGCGTCTTCAGGGTATCAGAACTCCGCGTAGGTGAACTCGGGCTGTGCATTTGCCCCGGAATAAAGTGTGTAGAAATACAGTCCAAGCATCAGTCCCGTGCATACCACAGTATATACGATGTATTCTTTGGAGAATATTACGCTTTTAATTTTCTTTATAATAGTCATAAATCGCTTCATCTATCTTCACCCATCCCTGTCCTGCCGGATGTGCGGCATCAAATAAAAAATACGGTACATAATCATACTTCGAGAAGTTTTCAAGCTTTGCCCCGTATGCTTGGGCATATTCGGTTATTTTATCCGCAAAGACTTTCCTCTTGTCCTTCTTGAGCCCCGTGTAATCATACCATCTCCCGTTGAGAGGCAGAATGACGAGTAACGGTTTTATCTTTTCGGCTCTGCACACCTGCAGGAACGCTTCCAGATCGTCGTATTCAGGGGATCTCAGGAAGTTCTCTTTCTTATGCAGATTTTTTGCGATTTTGAACCTGTGCTTGAATTTCAAATTCCAGTTTCTTGCTCTGATGTAATACGGATTGTTAGTCTTAAATGTTTCGTTTTTTGCTTTGGCAAACATTTCGTCCCAGTCTATGGGAGTTTCATCATTTTCCTTCGACACATATTTCTTCTTTTTTTTGATCTGTTCGGCCTTGAGCAAACCCTTGAGCGTCAGAACATCCTTGTCGCGGACGTACCTCTTTCGCAAACCATAGGCAAGTTTCGCAATCTCACCCGCCTTTTTGTCGACAAAGATTCTGTCAATTTCCATTATCCTGTGCAATACCGATCCCGAATCCGCCATCAGACTTTCGGTACGATTTGCCACATATCTCTTCGTTTCATCCGGTATCGTTTTGTTTTCCATGAACGACATGTACGCGCTTTCGGAAAAACGCAGTCCGTACCGGTCCGGCCTCACACCGTTTTTATAAAACCATGTGGGAGATAACAACAGAACCGCCTTTCGCTTTTTCATCTTGGGCGAAATTGCGCCGAGCATCACCGTGTGGTTCAGGCACTGATTGTACGGACCTCCGATCGTCATCAGAGAAACACTGTGGTTTCTGAAGATGTTTTTCGAATGATAAATCGTCTGTCTTCCGTGCTTAAACTCCGAAGAACCGAACACCGGCATCGTATCGCCGTGCAGATTTTGCGCTATAACCCCTGACGCCAAATCTTTGAACGGATTGTACCATGTTCCGAACTCTTTGTTGTTCAATCTCAAATCGTGACTGAATCCGAAATGAAATACAGATATTATTATAATGCAAATTATTGCAGATGTAATGAACGCCGCAATCTTTTTCATCAATCCCCCTTACAATTTTCAATAAAGTTCCCGAAGGTAGCCCTCTGCTTTCCGGCACGCAGTATGCAACGCCTGTGCCTGCGTGCGCCTGCATTTTCGACTTTGCCGGTGGCTACATCCTTGACTTCACAACGTTGATAATCTTGTTGGGAGTGTCCATCTCCTCTCTTGTCACCTCGGACGGTGCAATCACAACGTCAAAATTTTCTTCAATTGCGATGAGAAGTTCGGTGTAGTCCAGCGAATCCATAAGGTCCTCATCATTAAGATTTATATCTCTGTTTTCCTTTACAATCTCATCTCCGCATATTTCTTCTAAAATGTCCAGCAATTTTTCTTCCATGATATTTTTTCTCCTCCAATGATATAAAATATTATATTAATACTTGCACGTACTTGCACGGCGATCCCCTAAAGCTGATCTTTTGGCTTCATATCATATTCAAAACTTGCCGCCGCGTCGTAATCTCTCATACTATATGTTATATGTTCGCTTGCATGTTCGCTTATATGTTCGCCGTTTCTATACGCCGGTTATACCTATGAGTTCGGTAAATCTCCCGGAAAATATGAAGAATCCGAACATCACCAGATTGAACGTCAGGAACCATTCCACGGCTATAAACCACTTGTCTTTTTTATGCTTTTTATAGAACTTCGACTTCTTCTGGAACACCTCGGTACCCGCCAGCAACAGCCCGTGATACAGACCGTAAAGAACGTAATAAAGCGTCAGCCCGTGCCAAAGTCCCATTATCGTCATGTTCACGATGAAGCCGACCGAAGCGCCTGTCAGTTTACTCCTGAAAATTTTGTTTTTTATAAAGCCCATCATGAGCCTTGAAAATATAAAATCTCTGAACCAGTGTGACAGCGTGATGTGCCAACGATCCCAAAATTCCTTTATGTCTTTGCTTATAAAAGGTTTGTTGAAATTGTCCGGTGTCCTGATTCCGAAAATGTAACTCGCTCCTACCGCCATCAGACTGTATCCCGCAAAGTCAAAGAATAAATACAGTCCGTACGTGTACATGTAAACCAAGCCCGACAGCAGATCCTGACCCATACCGAAGTCCGATCTTATCCTGTAAAAAACAGCCGCGATCGCAACCTTGTAGAATGCCCCGAGCAGGATCTTAAAAAGTCCTGTACCCGCCATATCAAGATACTCTTCTCTCGGAATGTGTCTGTCCAAATCATCCTGAAATCTCCTGCTCCTGTCAATGGGTCCCGAAGTTATGGACGGGAAAAAGAGGATGAAATACAGATAGTCGAAAAGCTTTTGCTCCTTTATTATACCGTCAAAGATTTCTATTATTATCTGCGTACCTTTGAATGTCAGGTACGATATTCCAAGGAACACGAGAATCTTATCGGGATTCCCCGTAAGCCCGAGCAGTTTGTTCGCGATCAGAGGTAACAACGACGCAAACAGAAACAGTCTGTACACCGCCTTGTTTCGTCCGACTCTCTTTCTGATTTTTATATACACGGCTATCAACGCGTAGTTGTAAAGAGAAAACGCAATCAGCCATCCCAGTGCCTCCGGGGAGTTCTTCAGGGTCATTCCCACGAAGAAAATCGTCACAAGAAACGAATAATACTTCAGTTTCTTTTCCAATGCCCCGAGTATTATCGCCGGAACGGAAAACACAGCAAGCCAGAGGAAAAAATCGAATTCATCAAATAATGTCATCTATAACATCTCTCCCATCTTCTTTCTGTCGGTTTTGCCGTTGCTCGTTATCGGGATGGAGTCCACAAATACTATCTTTTTCGGTACCATGTACTCCGGCAGTTTTCCCTTAAGCTCGTTCCTTATGGCTTTTCTTTCGGCAAACGTGCCTTCGCTTCCCGGACATATCAGAAACGCCACAAGCTGCTGAACTTTGCCGTCTTTTTCCTTAGGAAGCACGCATGCGCCTTTCACGTTCCCGATGTTGAGCAGGTTCTGCTCTATATCCCCGAGTTCTATCCGATATCCGTGAAACTTGATCTGCAAATCCATTCTGCCCGTTATATACAGCATTCCGTCGCTGCCGTAAAATCCGCGGTCACCCGTTCTGTAACAGCGAGCGCCGTTACTGCCGTTCCTGAAAACAGCTGATGTTTTAATTTCATCTCCATAATATCCCGGACTCACGGTATCACCGCATATAACCATCTCGCCTGCGGTTTCGCCGTTCACCATACTTCCGTTTTCGTCTATTATGTGAATTTCCGTACCCTTACGCACTCTGCCTATCGGAAGATCCGCTTTGCCGAGCATTTCACCGGTTATAACCACATCGGTAACCGCAACGGTTGATTCCGTGGGTCCGTATGTGTTTATGACGGTTCCGTCCGGGAAGCGCCGCATAAGTTCTCTTGCGGTGCTGACCGACAATCTTTCGCCGCAGAAAAAAAAGTTCTTCAGATGTCTGAACTCCTCACCGTTGAACTCCGGCGACGTCATGATCAGGTCGGCAAATGAGGGAGTGGAGACCCAGTAACTGACTTTCTTTTCTTTGATATACTCAAGAAGTGCGGCACTGTCCTGCTGCATATCCTTGTCGATGCTGCATATTGTAGAGCCTGAAGTCAATCCGGTATATATGTCCATGACCGACAGGTCAAATGAAAGAGGAGCCTGGTTCAGAAATATGCGTTCTTCGCCGGCATACTCCTTACCGAGGGTACGTGACCAGTCGGTAAAATTGGTCAGATTATCGACCGTTATTCCCACGCCTTTCGGGAGTCCCGTACTTCCCGATGTGAATATTATATAAAACAGCTCGTCGCCTGCCGCCCGCTTTGCTTTATCGACCGGCTCTTCGATTTCTGCGGACCTTTTCAGATTATCTATACTGTAAGCGTCCTCGTACTCCATCGCTTCTGTTGCCAAAACGAGCGGATTTCCGAGTTTCTCAACGATGTCCATTACTCTGTCGCCGGGCATCGACACGTCTACGGGACAATATGCTCTTCCCGACTTGACACATGCAAAAAAGCATACGAGCATCCATGGATCTTTATGCCCGTACACCACGACCGGAGTTTTGTCACCGCCCTGTTTTTTATCTATCCATGAGGCCAGACGATCCGAGCGATCCCACAATTCTCCGTATGTAATCTTCCCCGCCACGGATTCAAATGCCGTTTTCCCGGAGTTCTCACGTACCACATTTTCCAATCTCTCAATTACGTTCATTTTCCACCTCAGTATACCGTTCATACTGTTTCAGACATGAGTTTTGCCCCTTCTGCATAATTTTAACATAGATAAAATGATGTTTTCCATAAAGTGCCCATAGAATTAAGATATTTTTAAGATTCTGTTCTCGTATTCAGTAGGGAATTAGAAGCTTTGAGGCTTCCGGACCCGGATTGCCGCGTCTGTTTCCATATGCAGTCGGAAATGCGTTTCCGCAAACTCAAGAGGAGAGCGGTCGCTCTCCCCATTTCAGCGTAAAATTCACGCAACGCTTTCCAATATGGATTCCATGCGCGCCGTGTTGTTGCAGACTTCATGCGCGCCACGTTCGCGCCGTGTTGTTGCGGACTCCATGCGCGCCACGTTCGCGACGTGTTGTTACGGATTCCATGCGCGCCACGTTCGCGCCATATTGTTACGGACTCCATGAACACTACATTTGCGTCATGTTGTTGCGGACTCCATGCGCGCCACGTTGCGCGGATTTCGGATCAACTCATCGGATGTCACTGTATCGCCTTTGCGGTACGTTCTATGGCAGCCTCGTCTCTCCTCCGTTTTTCATTTATTGCCTCAGCAATCATCATATCCTTTACCTTCATCAGACGTGTCTGATTCCCACGTTCATTTTCATCAAGTTTCATCTGTATGTATTTGATCGTCACCTGAAGCCTCGGTATGACCACATATTCCAACGCGTTAACGCGTCTTCTGGTCTTTTCCAGTTCCGCCGCAAGCAGAACGGTTTCCTTTTCTTTCGCGGCAAGATCAAGCAAAAGCGGGAAAACCTCGGACAACTCGGAAACCGAATTATCCAGATCCCCCGAAGTCCTCGCATAGCCGTACGGAAATATATCCGTCGGATCTTCCGCGGTGGTTTTGAACTTGAACACAGGAACTTCAACGCTCATTATATTTTTTGTATCGACTGAAAGTTCGACCCCCTGTTTAGGGAACATCAGAGATTCGCCCATAACTTCCCAACTCGTTATGGCACTGGCCATACCGAAATTTCTGTATATCGTGACGAGATGCTCTTCCACTTCTTTTCTCAATCTGCCGTTTTCGCGCGCAACAGCCAAAAAACCTTTCATGAGTTCATCACGCTTGTCTTTCAGAAGTTTATGACCGCGAACCGCTGTTTTCAGACGTCTTTTCAATGAAGTCAGCATCATCCTCGTGGGTTTGACATTCATTCGTTCCATATTTACCTCCCGGTTAAAACCGCTGTGCAACATTGCCGCCATCGTAAAAACATATCACAACGTCTTTCTCACTTGTCACATGATGTGCATATACGGCGCATGTTGCGTTTATCCGTCATTTACGTTCAATCGGGCATATACTTTTCGAGCAGATCGTCATCGATCCTCTTAAGTTCGCTCTTCGGAAGCAGTTTTAGAAGTTCCCAGCCTATGCCGAGTGTTTCTTCAATGCTTCTGTCCGTTTCAAAGCCCTGCGACACATATCTGCTCTCAAACTCACGGCTGAACTTCGCATACAGCAAATCGACCTCCGTAAGAGCCGCTTCACCTAAGATCGTCATAAGTTCCAAGCAGCTTTTGCCTCGCGAGTACGCCGCAAACAACTGGTTCATTGTGTCCGCATGATCTTCTCTGGTCTTGCCTTCTCCGATACCCTTATCCTTAAGTCTTGAAAGTGACGGAAGAACATCGACAGGAGGTTGAACGCCTTTATTGTCAAGTTCTCTTGACAGTATAATCTGCCCCTCAGTAATGTATCCGGTCAGATCCGGTATGGGATGCGTAATGTCATCCTCCGGCATCGTCAGAATAGGGATCATCGTAATGGAACCATTGCTGTCCTTTTTCCGCCCCGCTCTCTCATACATGGTCGCAAGGTCCGTGTATAGATAACCCGGATACCCGCGGCGTCCCGGAACTTCCTTACGCGCCGCCGACACCTCGCGCAGAGCCTCCGCATAGTTGGTGATGTCCGTCATTATAACGAGAACATGCATGTTCAGGTCAAAGGCAAGATATTCCGCCGCCGTAAGAGCCATTCGCGGTGTTGCGATACGTTCCACCGCAGGATCGTTTGCCAGATTCATAAACATTACGGTCCTGTCTATCGCGCCCGTCCGCCTGAAATCGGATGCGAAGAAATCCGCTTCCTCATACGTTATTCCTATTGCGGCAAATACCACGGCAAAGTTCCCGGCATCGTCACCCAGAACTTTAGCCTGACGCGCGATCTGAGCCGCAAGATTCGCATGAGGCATGCCGCTTCCTGAAAATATAGGAAGTTTCTGCCCTCTTACAAGCGTATTCAACCCGTCTATCGCGGACACGCCCGTCTGAATGAATTCAGCCGGATAATCGCGCGCGGAAGGGTTCATGGGAAGTCCGTTGATATTGAGGCTCTTTTCCGGTATTATGTCCGGTCCGCCGTCTTTCGGGCGTCCCATACCGTCAAATACGCGCCCCATTATTTCCGGCGAAACGGCAAACTCCGTCCCCTTTCCGGTAAATTTGACGGTACTTTCCTTCAGATTTATCCCGGCGGCACTCTCAAACAGCTGAACGGTCGCGTCACCTCCGTTGATTTCGAGAACCTTGCAAAGCCTCTTTTCGCCGTCCGGAAGAACAATCTCACCGAGTTCATCATACGTTACACCCTCGACGTCCTGCACCATCATAAGCGGTCCCGCAACCTCCGAGATGGTCTTATATTCTTTAATCATCCTCTTCATCCCCCTTGCCGGTCAATTCCAAGATCTCATTTTTCATTTCGGACATAATCCCGTCAAATGCATCATCTATCTTCTCTTCTTCTATGTACTTGAATCTTCCGATCTTTTCTCTCACAGAAAGCTCGGCGATTTCTCCAAAAGGCGCGCCCTTCGCGATGGCATCTTTTGCCCTGTTGTAGTACTCGATTATGAGTTTCAGAAGCTTGTACTGTTTGTTCATCGAAGAATACGTATCCACGTCGTGGAAAGCATTCTGGTGAAGATAGTCTTCTCTTATCGACTTACATGCCTCAAGCTTTATTCTATCGTCAAATGACAAAGCATCCACTCCGACAAGCTGAACGATCTCATTGAGTTCAGCCTCTTCCTGAAGAAGTCTCAGCGCTTTCGTCCTGAGTTCGGGGAAAGCCTTGTCTACGTTGTGGGCATACCACTGATTAAGGCGATCCACATACAGTGAATAACTGGAAAGCCAGTTTATCGCAGGGAAGTGTCTTGCATGGGCAAGTCCCGCATCAAGTGACCAGAACACCTTTACGATTCTGAGCGTAGCCTGTGAAACAGGTTCGGAAATATCGCCTCCGGGAGGAGACACCGCCCCTATGGCAGACAGCGCTCCGTTTCTTCCCTCTTTACCCAGAGAAATCACATTGCCCGCCCGTTCATAGAACTGCGCAAGGCGCGATGCAAGATATGCGGGATACCCTTCTTCACCCGGCATCTCTTCAAGACGACCGGACATCTCACGCAGCGCCTCCGCCCACCTTGAGGTGGAATCCGCCATGAGCGCGACGGAATATCCCATATCGCGGAAATACTCCGCTATCGTAATTCCCGTATATATTGAGGCCTCTCGAGCCGCAACCGGCATATCGGAAGTATTCGCGATCAAAACCGTACGTTTCATCAAGGACTCCCCGCTTCTCGGGTCCTTAAGTTCAGGGAACTCACGAAGCACGTCCGTCATTTCGTTGCCGCGCTCTCCGCAGCCTATATATACAACTATGTCGGCATCCGCCCATTTTGCGAGCTGATGCTGAACAACGGTCTTTCCCGAGCCGAAAGGTCCCGGTACTGCCGCAACACCGCCCTTTGCGATGGGAAACATCGTATCTATGACACGCTGCCCCGTAAGCAGAGGCATATCCGGAACAATTTTTTCTTTATACGGTCTTCCCACGCGTACAGGCCATCTCTGCATCATGGATATTTCGGAGACCGTACCGTCTTCCCGCTGAACTTCACATACTGTTTCTTCAACGGTAAAATCTCCGGTCCTGACGGACTTTACGGTACCTTTCACCTTGTGCGGAACCATAATCCTCTGCTCCACGACAAACGTTTCCTGAACCGTTCCGATTATGTCTCCTGTCTGAACTTCGTCCCCGACCTTTACCGTCGGAACAAACTCCCATTTCTTTTCTCTGTCCAGCGCGGGCACCCGGATCCCTCTCTGTATATTCGAACCCTGCTGTCTGTACATGACTTCAAGAGGTCTTTGTATTCCGTCATATATATTTTCTATCAGTCCGGGACCAAGTTCGACCGAAAGTTGCGAACCCGTACTTACAACGGGCGCCCCCGGGCCAAGTCCCGCGGTTTCCTCATAAACTTGTATAGAAGCTCTGTCGCCTCTCATCTCAATTATCTCACCGATCAGTCCGAGATCGCCGACACGCACGACGTCGAACATATCGGCATTTTCCATACCGGAAGCCAGCACAAGCGGCCCCGATACCTTTACGACTCTTCCCTGATTCATTATTTATCACCTCCGAATAGTATATCCGCTCCAACTGCTTTCTCCACGGCTTTCTTTACGTTGATAAGTCCCGATCCCGACGGACCGTTCCTGTTCGGAATAGGTATTACGGCAGGCAGCTTGCTTTCTTCATATCTGTCGATTTCCTTTTCCAGTTCAACTGCCAGTTCCTCGGTAATGTATATGATCGCATATTCTCCCTCCGCCCAAGTCCGAAGAATCTTTCGGGCTTCCGCGGCTTCAGTTGTGGTGTATATGTCAAGACCCACGCTCTTGAATCCGAGGATGGAATCTCTGTCTCCTATCACTCCAATCTTATACATACGGTTCCCTCAACCTTTCTTCTATATTTTCAGGGCTCTCGCCCGCCAGCATTCCCATCAATATGATTCTTATGTTATCAAGCTCTACTTCCTTGCCTATCCAGTATCCCGCAATCGGAACCAGACCGAACGACAGATACTTGGCTTTCTTGTTGTATTCCATCAGAGAATCTTCCAGCATCTTTTCGTACAGAGTAAAACTGCCCTTCTCCTTGATCTGCGCGCCGCCCTCCGCCATGACGGCCGACAAACCGTAACCGTACGGAACAAGTTTTTCCGCCACCTGAGCGTAACTTTCTTCCCAGCTTTCTATATAGAAATTTTCACTTATGTTGCCGTCCGGCAAATAGACCTTGCGGAAAAACGACCACGCTTTCCCCATCTCGCGAAGCCTTGCGAACACCTTGAGATTCAACAGGTCTATCTGATGTTTCACAAATCCTATAAGAAATTCCTCTTTGCTCTCTTCCGCAGCTTCTAGCATATCCTTGTAGCACGCCTTATCCATGATTATATCTATTTCCTGGGGATCTCTGCTTCTGCTGTACAAATCGAGCGCCTCGATGACCGCGTCTTTCATGTTGACGGGCATGAATTCGTAACTTCTGTCACGCACCATGGCCATCATCCTGCGAAAATCTATGTCCCCGCTTGTCATGAGCAGATTGTCGTCGGGAATTATCCCGAGAATCTCAGACTTAAGGCAGACCTTGACATTATGGTAATCGTACGGATACAGATAAAGCGCAAGCTCCGCCCGCTCGGGCAGTGTATTGTATATCATTTGAAAGAGTTTCGTCTGTTCTCTGCGGATAAATGCCTCAACATTGAGCATCCTGACTTCAGGCGACTCTCCGTATCCGAAATCGCGCAACAACGACTCGGCACTGTCGAAATCGGGACAGTTTGCCAGCCTTATCAGGTCGCTTTTGCTCATAAGGTCTTTCATATAGCTGCAGATATAGGCGTCGGCAAAAATGTATTCGCTTTCATTTCTTCTTGCCATATAAAATCTCCTTAATCATCGAAAAGTATTGCCGCGACTTCCGAACTCAGCTCGTCATATCTCTCTTCAACCAGAGTTTCTATACTTCCGTTCGTGTATACCGGGCCGTTCTTAAGCAGCAGCCCTCCCTTTATCTTAGCCTTTTCCTCTGAAAGCACAAACTTTCCGCCGGAAATCTCCTTGTTCAACTTCTCCGCGAGCCGCTTTCCCAGTCTGTCGGAATCTTTTTCGTTCATTACGATTTCTCCGGTTACGTTACCGCTGCTCCTTACTATGCCCGCGAGAAACCCGATATAACGTTCCGTATCCATTCCGACAATCTTCTCGACAGCGCGGTCAAAGCAATCGCCGATAAGTTTCTGTTTCGCCTCAAGCAGTATCTTCCTGCCGTCGATTTCCGCCACGGAAACACTGCGTTTGACGATCTTTCTCCTTTCAGCGTCACTTTCCTTTTCAGCCGTCCTGATCATTTCCTGCGCGCGGGTTTCCGCGTCCTCCAGAAGTTCGCGACATGTCGCCTCGGACTCCCGCAACATGTCCTTTGCCGTGCTTTCCGCCTCGCCGAGTATCTTCGATGTAATCTTTTCTACACCCATTTTTTCACTTCCTAATTTACAGTTTTGAAATCGCTTAAATTCCGAGATTGAACAGCATCAGAATGGAAATCAACAATCCGAATATCGCATAAGTTTCGACCATTGCGGCATATATGATTCCCTTTGCCATCTGATCCGGTCTTTTCCCCAGAAGCATGATACCTGCCGCAGCGGCTTTCCCTTGGGCTATACCTGACCATATTCCTATCAGTCCTATAGGAAGTCCCGACGCCAGCACATACAGTCCCTGCGATACCGACAGGTTCCCGAGTCCGCCGCCGAGCAGACCTATTCTGATAAAGATGAGAAATGCCATCAGCAGTCCATAAATACCCTGCGTTCCCGGCAAAGCCTGCAGAATGAGCGTCTTACCGAATTTTTTCGGATCTTCCGCCAGAACCCCGGCCGCAGCCTGTCCTGCAATTCCTACACCCATAGCGCTTCCTATTCCCGCAAGCGCCGCAACCGCCGCTCCCAATAGAGCAAACACATTACCTGTAACCATTTTAAACCTCCGTTTTGTTTTTTGTTCTATTTATCTTGTGTAAATCTCACATAACGCGTGTTGTTCCTGAAAGGTGAAAATTCCTCTCCGCCGTCCTCATAGAATTTACCGAAGAATTCTATGTACTGTAGTCTGCTGGAGTGCACAAACGATCCGAGCGCATTGATCGCAAGGTTGAAAGTATGTCCTATGATTCCAACGACTATCATGGCGAACAACCCGACAACTCCGCTGCCGATCATTGAACCCAGCAGGTTCACAACGTTTGCTATTACTCCTGTGGCAAGCCCCAGCGCAAGTAGCCTCGCATATGACAATATATCCGATATGTAACCGGTCACTCCGTACAGA
>CP016202.1:818464-853724 GCA_003433295.1 Eubacterium minutum ATCC 700079
ACCCAGTCCTCCCGTGAGTTTTCCGATTCCTTTATTGTTTCGTCCTCCTGTGAGCAGAATTATGGCGGCTCCGACAATACAGACAACCCTGCCCGCAGGCGCCGCGCCCGCGGATATATTGCTTCCCGCAAGCCACAGTCCTCCGCCGACTATTACCATGTACCATGAGAATACGTCAAATACCGCATCTTTCAAATTCCCCCGCCTGATCATCATGTAAGCGTTGATTCCCATGCCCGCAAAGAGATGAACAACGCCGAACAGAAGCGAGAATATCAAAAGCTTGGTGGGATCGTCTATAGGATTGAACCATATGGCTCCCACGTTCACCTTATGCCCGAAAACCGTCTTGGTAAATGACGGTATGAAATCGCCGAACCAGCCTCCGAACATAGCTCCCCAGAACACTGTCGCGATTCCGCAGAAAAGAAACATCTTTATCATTTTTCGGGTAAGACCCTCGATGTCATACTTTCTTAAAATAAAGAAGCACGCTACCGTCAGTATCAGTCCGTATCCCGCATCGCTCAACATCATACCGAAGAACATAGCATAGAAAATCGAGAATATGTCTGTCGGATCAAATCCCCGATAATCCGGCAGCGAGTACATCTCCGTAATCGCCGAAAACGGCGTTCCGAATGAACTGTTTCTGACAAGCACGGGAACCTCTTCGTCATCCTTCGGCTTCCGATATGCGTACAGGCAGTCATGCCGTTCCAGAACTTTCTCAACGTCCTTCTTGCACTCGACGGGGATCCAGCCTTCAAGCTTGAAAGTTTTTTCCGTCTTCAGGAAACTGCCTTTGATTTTCTCGCGGTCTCTTTCTATGATCAGCTGATCCTGCAGACACTCGATATTATTCTTCATGTGCTCGCACTTCGCAATGTCCGCTTCCAGAGCTTTTATTTCTTTCCTGCCCGCCGCAATCTCCTTTTCAAATCGTTTTCTGTTTTCTGCGACCGTTCCCGTATGATTCTCAAACGGCGCCGGAGTGTAACCCCACTGTTTCAGAACCGTGACGACATCGCCGTGTTCAGTCTTCAAATCCGCAGTGAATATATATATCATATCCTTATCTCGGTTTACGGTTTCTATGCTCGCGCTGTCGCTGACTTTCGCGACGGCTTCCCGCAAGTCATCTACATTGACCGTAGCCGGAACCACCCCGAGCTCAAAACGAACCTGACGCGTTTCCCGTATCTCAAGCGGCATATCATATCTGCTCCATGCTTCCAGCGTCTTGAGTTTAAGAGCCGCTTTGTTCATTTTTTCCTTGCGGATGCGCAACTTTTTATTCACTGACATCAAATGGTTCACATTCTCAAGGATTTCATCTCTTCTCGAAAGAACTTTGTCGAATTCGGACTTTCTTATCTTTCTTCTCGTTATGAACAACGGCTGTTTTTCTCTGCCGTGTTTGTGAAGCAGATTCAGAGCGGTACCGATTCTTGCGATTCCGGCATCCAGTCCGGCCACAGTATCCTCATCTCCGTCAAGGCTTACAACTCCCTCCGGAATGTCGCCCTCACGCAGCGCATCGGTCTGTTCGGTGATTTCGACAACACCCAAATCCATCAAATCTGCGAGCAGGTCTTCCTTAGCCGCGTCAATACCTATGACAGCCAGTTTTTCCATACTAATTATCGCCACAGACTTTCACTATCCTTTCCGTTATCAGCGTTACCGCCTTCTCCATATTTGGTTTCGCCTTTTCTGAAAGCTGCAACGCTTGCTTCCTCGTTCGTTCTATTGAAGCGTTATAATCCTTTTCAGATTCTTCCTCTCCGAGTGCAATCCCGCCTTCGTGAATATCGGCGCTTTTGCTTTCGGCCTCCTCGATTATCTTTTCGGCTTCAGCTTTTGCCGCTTCAATGGACTTCACGGACTTTGCCTTTGCATCTTTCCTGATTTTTTCAGCCTTGTCTTCACACTCCTTGATTTTTGAGAGTTCCTCAACAAACATAGAGTTCACCTCCTTACAAAAGATTATACACCGTTTGAGCAATAGTTAACAGAATTTTTTGCACCAAAATCCCCCGACAAGCAAGTATACAGTACACTATCCACAGGATTAACGCCTTAAACGATGCTTCCCGGGCAGTGTCGATTTTCGCAAAGCCTTTGTTGACATTAGCTTCAACATATATTTCTAACGTTCAAGATAAGATGCAAACACAGGCATTTGGCAAATTCCGAATCACCGATACTCAAAGGAGGTGACCATACGGCCACCTCCTAAATCCACGGTTTATCATAGTAAGTGCTTTATATTATGCTTTATGCGCAGACATTCGTTCCGGCTTTGAGAAAAAGCAATACTCAAAGGTCGGGCGTGTTCGCGTCGCCTTATTAACTCAATTGGCGTGCGTCCGCGTAACCTTATCAACTCAAGCGGCGTGCGTCCGCATTACCTTATTAACTCAAGCGGCGTGCGTCCGCGTAGCCTTATCAACTCAAGCGACGTGCGTCCGCATTACCTTATTAACTCAAGCGGTGTGCATCCGCGTTACCTTATTAACTCAATTCGCGTTGCCTTTTCACTTTTTCATCTCATCTATCTTATACACAAATGTCACGTTGTTGTAGCTATGAAGATCGCCAAAACTGTCGTACTGCTCCGCGGCATTTTGAACCGCTTTCGCGTTGTTTATCGCCTTGGATATTCCATTTATGTTCAGCTTTGCAAGCTGTGTATTCAGACTTTTCGTCATTTCCCCTATACCTTTGTTCAACGCCGCGGCGCCTTTGGCAAGTCTTGCGGTTCCTTTGGCAAATTCCGCTTCCTTGTTGCTGAAAACAACCATTCCCTTGTGCAGTCGCATCGAGCCGCTGCTCAGTTTGTTTACGCCTTTTGCCAGTGTTCTGCTGCCTCCCTGCAGCGCGGTTATCCCCGCATTCAGCTTTCGGGAGCCGTCAGCCAACTTGTCGGCAGTCGGTATGACCCGCTTTTCTATTGCATCATTTATCTCCGCCATACCGCCCGCAAGTTTGCCGCTGCCGCTTGCGACAGTTTCCGCGCCTTTCTTCAGACTTTCAATTTCTTTGCTCGACTTTATGCCTTTCTCAAGTTCACTCACGGCGCCGGTATATGCTTTGACACCCTTATGATATTTGGCTATTGCATCAAGTTGACCTCTGATGCCCTGCAACATTCCGAGCTGTGCCTGAAGCCCCGCTTTTTTATTTACGACAGCCTTGTAGGCTTCCGATGCCGTCTGTCCCGCTTCCTCATACTGTTTGATTTTGATTTCACATTGTTTTATACCTTCTTCTATGGTTTTTATCCCTGCGCTTATTTGAGCCGGATAATTATCCTCGGTTATGGAAAATCCGGCGCCTGCCGCTGCCAACTGTTTATTTACCGACGCTATTATTCCGTTGACGAGTTGCTCGGTACCATTGGTTATCTGATCGTTGTTTGCGGTTATCTTCCCGATATTGCCCGTGACAGACTCAATGACTTTAGGAATTCCGTCCGCCACCCGCTTTGCACCGGAATGTACCTGCGCCGCACCCGACTCAAGCGCCTTCATTCCGCTTCCCGCAGTTGAAGTTCCCGGAGCCGTTCCATACAATTTTTTAAGACCTTCAGCCATACCGGCGTTTCCTTCAGACAAGGATTTTGAACCCTCTTGAAGTTTGCCGATGCTACCCGCAAGCGTCGGGATATTTTTTTTGATCGCACCGTTGCCCTTTGAGAGCAGTTTCGTCATCCTGCTTATCCTCCTGCTGACCTCGGTAAGTTTGCCGGCTCCTTTGGCAACCGCCGCATTACCCTTCGCGATCTGCGCCGAGCCTTTCAGCAGTTGGGCGGTTCCGCCTTGCATCTGCGAAATCTTCCCCTGCAGATCGTCAAGGCTGTTCACCTTGCTCATGTCGATTCCCTTGAACGGATCTGCGCTTATGTATGAATATATCTCTCCCAGTTCAAAATCCTTCACCTTTGCGGTTATGTTGACCTGCTCGGGAAACATGACCCCGCTGCCGGCAAGACCTATGCTCTCCGTCATTCCCGGGGTCGCAAATCCCGTCACGATCTTTCTGTTGCCGTCATCTATGACTTTTCCGCCATATACTTTCACGTTGGAGAACCTGTCCCCGTCGAGTATCAAACTCGTTACGGCGAGAAAAGGGACGTGGACGTTTCCGTTTTTTATATTGTTCTTATATTCTATGTGTATGATCAGATTCCCGCTTTCGCCTATCAAATCATTCGCTTCTACAGGCATCTTGTTCAGGAAATACGATACTTTCATGCTGACCGGCAGTTCCTCATCCTCATAACCTTTGTAATGAAGCTTGTTTTTCTCGCTTACTATCCTCTTATATTCCTTTCCGTCCGGTTTCTGCATGACATACACCGTCTGCTTATTCTCTTCCTTATCCGTCTTTTTATCGTTTCCCGCATAGGAAAAAGCGGCACTGCTCAGGAAACCGGTTACGGAAATCACCAGTATCAGCGCACAAAGCTTCTTTGCGACATCTCTTATCCTCAATTTCATAACTGCACCTCTTAATATATCACTCGTATCGACTTACTCATCGCGGCGACATCATCCGGACTCAATTTTATGACATCGCATCCGGACTCAATTTTATAACATCACATCCATCCTCAATTTTATGACGTCAACCCTCACCGGCTCTGTACAAATGCCTCATGCCCATCGTGGTTCTGCAAATCAGTTTATCGAACGCCATCAACATCGACGGCAGAATCAAAATTACCGTAGCCATACTTATCAGTGCGCCTCTCGCCATCAGAATGCACATCGTACTTATGACGCCTATGTCGGAGTACAGTCCCACTCCGAATGTCGCCGTGAAAAATCCCATCGCGCTCGTTATTATGGAAGGCATCGACATCGCCGTTGCCGTAATTATCGCATCTCTCTTGTTTTTCCCCGATATTCTCTCCGTCTTGTATCTGGTCGATGTCAGTATGGCGTAATCCACCGTGGAGCCTAACTGTATGGTACTTATGCAAACCGGGATGATGAACGCCAGTTCAAGTCCCGTATAACCCGATACGGCCAAGTTTACATATATTGCAAACTCAATGACGATGACAAGTATGACCGGCAGGACTATCGACTTAAGTACAAAGAATATTATCAGAAAGACCGCCATTATGGAGATAATGTTCACCCGCTTGAAATCCTTCCCCGTGAGATCTATAAGGTCTTTCATCGCGGGACCTTCCCCTATTACCTTTACGGACTTGTCATATTTCTCCACCGTCCGGTTTATGTTTCCAATCTGCACATTACATTCAGGCGTGGAAACCTTGTAACCGGAATTGACCATTATTATCTGGTGTTTCTTACCTACGAACGCCGTTTTTACTTCGTTCGGAAGCATTTCTTTCGGAAGGGCGGAACCGAGCATAAGGTCTGCTCCCAGCACGGTTTTCACGCCATCGATCTTATCTATCTCTCTCGACATGTCATAGCCCTTTCTTCCCGGAAGTTCGGCATCGGCAATTATCATGTGAGTAGTTCCTATTTGAAAATCCTTTTCAAGTTTTCTGTTTGCCTCCAGAAACGGCGCCTGCTTCACGGAAAGTCCCTGTCTGCCGTTCAGTATCTTTTCAAAGTCATACACAACATTGTCCTTCTGATAACCGTATATGGCAGGTATCGCCAGAACCGCAAAGATCAAAAGGTATATTCCGTACCTCGCGGTCAAACCGTGCGAAAGTTTACGGGTATCGGGAATCAGCGTTCTGTGTCTTGTCTTTTTCAGGATATTTTCGAACATAAGCAGCATTGACGGTAAAACCGTAACACTCGAAATGACACCGAGTATGACGCCCTTTGCCATAACTATCCCCAGATCCGTTCCCATGGTATATGTCATAAAGCACAGAGCAAGAAATCCCGCGACGGTCGTCACGGAACTGCCCGTTACCGATACCATGGTGTCGTCAACCGCCCGTGCCATCGCAAGTTTCCTGTCCACGCCCTCGTCCAGATTTTCCATGTAACTGTGCCAGAGGAAAATGGAATAATCCATCGTTACCCCCAGCTGAAGTACTGCCGCAATCGCTTGAGTTATATAAGATATTTTTCCGAAGAAAATGTTGCTCCCCATGTTATACATAATCGCGACGCCTATGCATAGCAGGAATATGAACGGGGCAAGGTATGAATCCAACAGAAACATCATGATGAGCAGAGAAAGCAGCACCGCAATTATCACATACTTGAGTTCTTCGCCCTCACAAAGATGTCTCAAATCGTATATGCATGCGGTAAGCCCCGACGGATAACAATTTTTGTCGTTCACAGCTCGGATTTCTTTTATCGCCTCGAGGGATCCGGAATCAGACGTAGAAGTCTTAAAGAATACCACTATCATGGACGCGTTCTTATTGTCGAATTTTTCCCTTACCGCTTCCGGATACATGCTTCTCGGTACCTGTGGATCTATGACCTTGTTCAGATTGAATACCGAGTCCACATGCCGTATTTTTTTATATTTTTCGGCAACGTCAGCCACAGCACGTTTCGACATATTCTCGGTCACAACTATGGTAAACCCGCCTTTTCCGAATTCTTTGCGCAAAAGTTTCTCGCCCTTCATGGTTTCCATGTTATCCGGCAGATATGAGAGCATGTCATAATTTATCCCCGTGGACCGATACCCTATAACGGCCGGTATCAGCAAGATTGCCGCAACAATAAGGATGAGCTTCCTGTTTTTTACAATCCTCTCTCCAAGCTTCATTTCCTCTGAAACGCCTCCCGTTTCCATTAGACTAACTGAACTAACATTTTTTTCATGATAACACAAAACCCGGGTGCTTTCAATCAGTCCCGGGCTTCGTCAACTATACAATTTCAAACTTTTGTCTAAAAACGGCACATTATCTTCGTATAAGCGAAACCAACACAAATGCAACTGAAACAATGCAAGATAAACTGACAAGAATAATGCTCCGGACCGGCACGTGAGTAAATGTAACGCCGACTACCGTCAGGGCAGTCTGTCGGCGAAGGTCGTTATCCTCTGCATCCTGTTATTGACACCCGATTTTTTTAACTGCGGCGTCAACATCTCCCCAAGCTGTGTCAAACTGGCTTCGGGGTTTTCCAATCTCAGTTCCGCAAGTTCGCGCAGTTTGTCGGGGAGAGCCGCAAGCGCGCCTCTATCGATGATTTTCCGTATCGCGGCAATCTGTTTCTGCGATGCGTCGAGGGTTCTGTCGGTATTTGCATTGTCGCAATTCGTTATCCTAACGGTTTCATTTACGATTCCCTTTTTTATCTTTATATTTTCAAATTCCAAGACCTGAGCGTGAGCCCCCATGATGGCAAGCATATCACTTATGTATCGGGAGTTTTTCATGTATACCGCAAACCGGTCTTTCCGTCTTGTTATCTTCGCCGCCAGATCATCGAAAGTATCTATGAGTTCCTTCAGATCTCTCGCCAAATTCTCCGTATTGCAGACAAACTCAAGGTGATAGCTTCTATCGGGGTCGCTTATGGTTCCCGCGCCCATAAAGAATCCCCTCAAATATGCCCGCTTACGATACTTTTCTTTTATAATGCCGTCCGGAATCCCGTCACTTATGGATTTTTTTCCTTCACATGTGAAAAGTATGCCCGTTTCTCTCAATATGTCTTCACTTTTCATCTGTGAGTCAATGGTAAACACGTATGTATGTCCTTTCTTCAAGGCACCTGCTCGGCTTATCTTAAGCTGCATATCCACGGCAAAACATTCCTTTACGAGTTTCTTGTAATGCCTTGCCGCCGCGGGATTATCCGTGGCAATCACTATTTTGAACCTGCCGCTGCCGGCAAGTCCGACGCTGCCGGCCGCACGAAAAAATCCTGCCAGCTCAGCCAAACGGCAATTTTTGTTTCTCTCCTCAATTCTCGATAACTCATTCTTCGTTTCCGTGGAAAATGACATTGACTTTCTCCTCTCTGCGGAAAGTAACGTTAACCTTCTCCCCCGTGACAGGTGTCATTGCTTTCTACGCCGCGACAAATACTATTGCTTTCTGCATTGCGACAAATACTATTGCTTTCTGCATTGCGACAAATACCATCGCTTTCTGTTCTGCGGAAAGTTCAACCAATTTACAGAAAAACCGGCAGCCTTCCGGCTGCCGAAAATCTCTTGAAAATATATACTAACAACTCAAAGCGCAAACTCCGAACGACATGAATTTTCAATTCTGCCCGTGAAGTGCCTTTTTGCGTAACCAATTCAGGCTTTAAGCGGTGGCAGGCTGAGAATTTCTCTCGCTTCCGCCGGAGTAGCTATCTCTCTGCCCAAAAGCTTTGCGAGTTTAACGGCTTTTTCAACCATTTCGCCGTTGCTCTTAGCGAGGACTCCCTTCTCAAGATAAAGGTTATCTTCAAACCCGACTCTTACGTGACCGCCCATCGCAATGGTTGCCGCCGCGATGCTCCATGCGTTTCTCCCGAGTCCTGTAGCCGTCCACGTGGATCCTGCCGGAATCGAATCAACCATAAAGGCAAGATCGCGGATCGTAGCCGTCATCTGCACTCCGAGTACAAAGTCGAAATGAAGAGGATGAACCAGCAGTCCTTTTCTGTCGGCAGTCTTGAGAGCCGTATCAATCATTCCCTTATCAAACACCTCAAGTTCAGGCTTGATCCCCTTCTCCTTCATTATCTTTGCAAAGTTTATAATCGTGTTGTCCGTATTTACGAAAATCTCATCACCGCCAAAGTTGCATGTTCCGCAGTCCAGAGTAGCCATCTCCGGAGTAGGGACTATGTCCGTCGACTCGAGCCTTTCCAAATCCGTCATGCCGACAGCACCGCCCGTGGACGGCTGAATGATAGCATCAGGGCATTCCTTGCGGATAGCGTCGACGCAAACCTGAAAACGAGCCGTACTCTGGGTAGGAGTTCCGTCGTCTTCTCTAACGTGCAGGTGAATAAGCGCCGCGCCGGCATCGTATGCCGATTTTGCTTCTCTTACAATCTCTTCAACCGTGTACGGAACCGCCGGGTTCTGCTCTTTTGTCACTTCCGCTCCGCAAATGCAGGCACTGATAATTAGTTTTTCCATAAATGCCACTCCTTATACATTATTATACTTTATGATTTAACTTATCACGCCGTTTTCACCACAAAACAGTGTCCGGGATACCGCAACAACAAAACGCCTCAACGTTTCCGTTCTCTTACTGTCCTGTCACAGTATTTCCGTTCCGGTTTCGCACTGTCCTGTTATAGCATTTCCGTTCCGGTCTCGCACTGTCCTGTTACAGTATTTCAATCCGTTTTCTCCCGTTCACACAATCGGAAACAGACCTAAGCGGTGCTCAAAACAACGTCGCCACGATTATACCATCTCAATCACATATTAGCAACGAGAAAATCTCGACTATGGGGTGGGGGCAAGATGTTGTAGTGTTTTTAACATCACCCGGAAATGAAATTTAAATTTCCCGATAAAATCTGGGCATAGACATTTGACAAATCTTCGTCACAGGCAACCGCACGCCTCACTTACGGAAATTGAGCGGCGGCATGAGCCCGGACCGTTCCGGCTTAAATTTCACTGTGCAATCTGTTATACTTGTATGAATAGGTGCAGCTTGAATGTGGGTAAAGGAGAGTTCAATATGCGTAATCGATTCGGAAAATGTTTAAGGACTTTAATAGAAAAACACGAAGTCAAAGAGCAGGCTCTTGCGGATGCAATCAATTACAATGTCACTTACATCAGCAAGTGGCTTAACGGTGCCAAACTCCCCTCAGAAAAAAATGTGGACCGGATTATATCCGGGATTTCCGCTTTTCTCAATGACAAAAATTGTGTGTCTGTCCTAAAAAGAACTTACAAATTCGATCGACAGCGGGAGTCCTTGAAAAATCTAAAAGATAAGCAACTCGCTCTGGCAAAAGGCAGTACCGATATAAAAGATATTTTAAAGAAAGTACTTATGCGCACAGTTGACGACAGCATCATATCCATCCACGCCGGATTGGATTTTTTCCGCCTGATGGAGAACGATATGGATGAAATCTATGCGATTCTCAGCGATCCCGGCATTAAGAAAACAGAAATTCATTTGACACTTGATAAAGGCGAACTTAAGGATGATTATGTTTTTTATTGCAAATGCATTTTATCTGCCATAGCGCGCCTTGATTTTGTTGAGATATCCATATCGGAAAAGCTTCCCGAAATCCCGCCGTTTATCACTATCAACGAGGACTTCTCGGCGCAGCTTCTGTTTCAGTGCGGCGGGACGCCTATCGCATGTTACGGTTTCGAAGAGGAACTCATGGAATTATACCGGCCGATCATATCGCATCACTTCACCCCGGGGCGCGGTCTACTGGATCCTGCACTGCCGCAGGATCTACGTAAAACCAATGTGCAGCTGGATTCATATTCAGATGACAATCAATGGCTGTTCTTCAATGAGGCCCCCGCCATGCTCTTTCCTGATGAACTTGCCGATTATCTCATCAAAACCGCTGACAATGCCTCTGATTCCGAATATCTCACTAAGCTGATGAATATTTTTCGTACCCGGACCGTATTTTCTAACGTGCACCTTACTTTGTACTCTTCCGTAATGAATGATTATGTCAAGAATGGTCGTCTCAGCATCGGCAATGTGCCACGGCATTTTTCACGTAAGCAGGTTCAAGATCATATTCGTTATCTGCAAAAAATTATGCGGGACAACCGCAACTTCAATATATACTTAATCCGTGACACCGTCGTACGCGATGAAAGTTTTATCGCAAATCCGTCACTATTCATTGATAATCATTCCATAAGCATTGAAAATTCACGTCTGAAGCCCAACAAGAATTATCATATTTCAATGGATCCGACCATTCGCGAAATGTTCCTGCACTATTATGAGTGGATGCTGCACCAACCGTCATGTATGAAGTTGGATCCCAATGATCTGGATCGTTTCCTGTAGGCTTGTAGGCTTGATTTTCTTAAAGTGTAGGCTTGACTTTTTTGAATTCAAGCCTATTTTTTTGAATGCTTTTTCTTCAATGTCATTCAATTGATTTTTTCTTCTTCTCTTCATAACATTAACGTATCAACGGATCCTAATGGGTTTGCATTTATACACATCGGATCTGTACGTGTCACACTGTGAACAGGCACGGTTCTCGTTATTGCTCTTGAAAGCGCTTTGAATTTCACATTCAAGCGCCTGTCAAGCAGAAATGATTGAAAGGAGGAATTATATCATGAGAGACGATAAAAATATCGTAACAGACAATCAGGACAATAAGATCAAAATCTCACAGGTTATCACTATCGGCGGAGCCTTTATGGGGTTTGTCATAGGCTCCAGTTTCGCTTCGGGGCAGGAGTGCCTGCAATACTTTACGGGACACGGTGTATTGGGCAGTATCGGTGCCGGTGTTATCGCGCTGCTACTTTATGTCTGGTTTGTATCAGTAATCGTGGAAGACGGAAGATATCTCAAACTTCACAATTCCGGAAAGATGTTCAATTTCTACCTCGGGAAATACATAGGATTTGTTTTGGAATGGTTTACACCTATAATGCTGTTTTTTGTGTATTCCATGATGATTTCTGCCTCCGGTTCCACTTTCGAAGAGTATTACGGTATCAACAGCAACATCGGTCGCGCAGCCATGATAATCGCTTCACTTGCAACCATACTTCTCGGTCTGGATAAACTCGTTAAAATAGTTGGCCGCATTGCGCCTGTACTGCTGATCGTAACTATCATCATCGGTATAATTTCTATTGCAAACAATCCGGGAGGTATCGCAAATGCGGATTCACAGTTGCAAGAGATTAAAGTCCACAGTAATTTTGAAAACTGGGCTCTTTCCGGCTTCATGTACGGAGCCTATACCGTCACCGGTGTAGTTCCTTACTTGGCCGACATAGGTAAAAGTGCATCAACCAATAAGAAGAATTCTCTGCTCGGCGGGCTGTTCGGCGGCGGTGCTTTCTTGATCGCCGTTATGATCTTAAACTTCGGTTTATTGGCAAACATTAAGGTTGTGGCAAACTTAGAGATCCCGTCACTGTATGTGGCGGATTCCATAAGTCCGGTCTTCGGCGCTGTTTTTTCGGTCCTGCTGCTTCTTGGTATTTACACGACTGCCGTTCCCATGATGTACACGGTTTGTAATAAAATATCTTCGGATTCGCACAGTAAAGCGTATAAAATTACTGCAATCGTAACGGCAATCGTCAGCATATTCGGAGGTCAGTTATCGTTCTCTACCATGATCAGCATCATTTACCCGATATCCGGGTATGCCGGGATCGTTATATTTATCGGTATACTTTATACCAAATATATCAAAAAGAAAAAGTATGAGGATTTTGATGAAAATGACACCTTGGTCAGGCATATTTAAAAACAAAAGGAGGAACACAATGAAATTTGAATTAACACGAGATTATGCGCAAAGAATGGATACAGAGGATATCCTTGCAAAATACAAGGATCGCTTTTACAAGTTAAAAGATACGATCTACATGGACGGAAATTCGCTTGGCCTTATGAGTAAAGATGCGGAAGAAAGTCTGAATGCCGCAATCGAGGCATGGAAAAACGGCGGCATCGACATCTGGGGAAAATACGACTATTTTCTGTACCAGGATCGCCTGGGAGCAATGCTCGCACCGCTTATCAACGCAGATGCCGATGAAGTCACCGTCACGAACAGTACGACGATAAATATTCACCAAGGCATCGCAACTTTTTACACGCCCACACCATCGAAAAACAAAATTTTAGTTGATGATCTCAATTTCCCGACAGATCGCTATGCGGTGGACAGTGAGGTCAGAATTCACGGTTATGACCCGAAGGAATGCGTCAAAGTCGTCAAAAGCCGCGACGGTGAATTCATATACGAAGACGATTTTATTGATGCCATGACGGACGACGTCTGCCTGATCCTGCTTCCGTCCGCTCTATATCGCAGTGCACAATTAATCGATATGAAGAAGATCACCGACGCCGCTCATAAAAAAGGCATTTATGTCGGTTTCGACCTCTGTCATTCCATAGGCGCAGTACCGCACGATTTCAAAGAAATACAACCGGATTTCGCCATCTGGTGCAACTACAAATATTTGAACGGCGGTCCGGGTGCTATCGCCGGCATGTACTTAAACAAAAAGCATTTCCGACTCGCTCCCGGTTTACAGGGGTGGCACGGCAATCGCAAGGACACTCAATTTGATTTAAAACAGGAATTTGAACATGCAGAATATGCGGGCGGTCTGATGACCGGAACGCAGCCAATTTTATCTATGGCTCCGCTCGAAGGTTCATTGAAGATGGTAGCAGAGGCGGGATTGGAAAACATCCGTGAAAAATCACTTAAAATCACCGCCTACCTGATGAATCTTATAGATGAGAAACTCTCCCCTTACGGATTCAGTGTAGGGAATAAAAGAGATGATGATCTGCGTACCGGTCATGTTGCACTCGTTCATCCTACCGAGGCAATACGAATCAATGCCTGCATGAAAGACCGCGGCATTCTTCCTGATTTCCGTTTCCCCGACGTCATTCGCCTGGCACCGGTTCCGCTGTACACCTCCTACTCGGAAGTGTATGACATGATCGACATAATTTTAGACATCATGCAAACAAAAGATTACGAGAACTACGAAAACAAAAGGGGTACCGTTGCATAATCTGCAGGCACCGTGGAATGATCCACAGACACCGTGGCGCAAATATCCGCAGGTACTGCAACAGAGATAAGCGTCACTTATCTATTCAGGGTCAGGGCCGGAACTTAACCTTGACCCTGCGATGTCTGTAAAACGATTGTTCATATCTTTTATAAGCTTCCACGCCGTATATCTGATGTGTCGGTGCGTGAAGCGAGCATTAACTCTCCAAGGTTGACATTATATACCCCCGCTTACGCGGGAAAAATATTTATCCTTCGAGGATTTTTCCTCTACAAACAGGATCACCCCCGCTTACGCGGGAAACACGTGAACAATGGTATGCTGAAAATACTATAAATGCCGTGGACATTAATCCCATGGCATTTCTTTTGTGTACCCGTTTTCAATCCATCATCTTTGGAGTGCAATTGCACCTTCATCCGTACTTACATCAAACGGTAAGTACTCGATATTGGCTTCGTCAACATTGAATAGTCCTTGTTGACCTTTGACATCAAATGGAACGACTGGTTGAACTTTTGAAAACGCCCATGCAATACAATTCTCGGGAATTGTATCATCCTTATCAACAAATGCTCGTTTTAAATAAAAGTCGTTTACCTCATCGCAACCGATCATTTCCGCGACAGCGATTGCTTTCCCAAAAATAAAGAAATCTTTCATATCTTTGTTTTGCTGTCTGCTTTAGTTGAGCAAATTAACAGTTTACCTGTGTAGCGAGTTCTCCAAGTTCTCAACTCTACATATTTCAGACCACAAGCAATCGCACTCGCATAGTATGAGTGTATACTTAATGCTTTCATGTAATATGTATATCATAGATACGTTGAGATTTCAACATTTTAACGCAAAAAGTCGAGTGCATAAGCAAGTAAACAAGCAAGAATTTCTGCAAACTACTAATACTAACAACTACAGCAACGGGGACTCATCCCCGCTTACGCGGGAAACACCGATATCAATGTCCACATAAACAGCGACGGCGGGGATCACCCCCGCTTACGCGGGAAACACGGCGATACCATGTTTTGACAATGGCATGTGCCAGGATCACCCCCGCTTACGCGGGAAACACACGATTTCATCGCCGCCCTCGACCGGTGCCATAGGATCACCCCCGCTTACGCGGGAAACACCAAAATCTTTCAGCGACATTTTTCCATTTCGCAGGATCACCCCCGCTTACGCGGGAAACACTATTTTTGAGTCAATTCAGCGACGGATTGGAAGGGATCACCCCCGCTTACGCGGGAAACACGATAACTTGCGTATTTTTCAATGGTTATGACAGGGATCACCCCCGCTTACGCGGGAAACACTCAAACATTTTTTTATACTTGTGGTAAGTGCTAGGATCACCCCCGCTTACGCGGGAAACACTTCTATGCCGATCAGCGCCGTCAAGCCTCTTCAGGATCACCCCCGCTTACGCGGGAAACACTTCTTCTATCCTCGCCCTTGCAAGTTTGTAGTAGGATCACCCCCGCTTACGCGGGAAACACGCAAAATGGGATGCGGAGGAGAAAACTTGGACGGGATCACCCCCGCTTACGCGGGAAACACGCCATTCCAGCAAACACGGCACCCCCGCCGCTGGGATCACCCCCGCTTACGCGGGAAACACTGGAAGTATTTTGGTCAGATGGGAGCTTTCTTGGGATCACCCCCGCTTACGCGGGAAACACGGTGCGGAAAGAACGCCGCAAAAGGTTATCGCGGGATCACCCCCGCTTACGCGGGAAACACCACTTCTAAAAGTTTTACCTTGGACGCTCTGCAGGATCACCCCCGCTTACGCGGGAAACACATTTCGTACCTAAAGCGGGCAGTCTTGAGCGCAGGATCACCCCCGCTTACGCGGGAAACACTTTCAGAGATGTCATGGGTGACTTGCGTGAACGGGATCACCCCCGCTTACGCGGGAAACACGTACTGATTGTGCTTAATCATGTGTTAGAGGTGGGATCACCCCCGCTTACGCGGGAAACACTCTCGCAAAATTTTAAAAAAGTTGTATACATCAGGATCACCCCCGCTTACGCGGGAAACACATTATCTTTCTGCAAAAGTCGCAAAAAAGCACGGGATCACCCCCGCTTACGCGGGAAACACTTATATTTCTTCTCATCCTTGTAGTTCTTATCAGGATCACCCCCGCTTACGCGGGAAACACCGGGAGAACTTCCTCCACTAATTTTACCCAGCAGGATCACCCCCGCTTACGCGGGAAACACATCCAGTTTTACACCGACATTTGCGAACTGACGGGATCACCCCCGCTTACGCGGGAAACACTTGACGAACTGTGGGAAGAGGCATGGAAAGCCAGGATCACCCCCGCTTACGCGGGAAACACAGTAAAAAATCCCCTAAAATCAGCCATTCGTATTTTTTAAATCCTCTTACTTTATTTAGTTGAAACTCAAGTACACTTTCCAGTTCCCTTAAATTCTAAACGAATTTACTTCACTTATCAACTCCGAAATCAACTCTGCATCTTCAAGAGCACGGTGCGGCACTGCTTTTTTTATCCCATATTCCTTAAGAACCGTTTCCAATTTATAATCTTTCAGGAACATGTTTTCTCTTTTAACAACGCTCATTAAATCAAGCAATTTATTGTTTATCTGTATACCTAAAAGTTTTTTAAGATTTCTCTTAATAAAGCCCATATCAAACGATATATTGTAACCCACTATCGTATACTCACCAACAAATTCCATAAATTCCTCGAGCGCAGTCTTAAGTTCCACTCCTTTCTCCAAAAGTAGCATCTCTGTTATTCCCGTAATACTTACTATTTTCTTTGATATCTCCCCTTGGTTCTTAATTAACCGATGAAAGTAAAATTTGTCTGCACCTATGTGTTTAATCGCACCTATTTCCATAATGTGGTTATTGCATTGATCCAATCCATCTGTTTCTATATCTAACACCACAAAATGTGTAGTCTCAGTCTCTTTCTTCCCGCTTTTCCCGTCAGCAGTTTGACGTTTTACCTCTGTAGGTTTCACATCAAGTCCTTTTTCATTTCTCTCAGCATTTCTAACGTCGATGAATTCGTTCTCGTTTGATTCACCAGTATTGAATGAACGTTTTACTCCTGTTTTTAATGAAAACTTTCTTGCCTTATGAAATTTTGAAGCATCACTATACCCTCTACTGTCCTCATTTCCAACACGTCCAATACTATTTTCAGGTATCTGAATCAATGGAATCCCATCGTAGTCAATAATGCAACGCCGCGTATTTATAGTATCAAAGGTATATCCTATTTCATTTCTACACGCATGGCTTATCGTTGCTTCTCCGGTACCGACACTTTTCCACACTCTGTCCCACAGATTTTCTCTCACTTTTGAGTTAAAATTTCCGACATAAACTCCCGTTGCAATTTCCTGCATCCATTTGCTCAAATCACCACGTAGAGATGGCGATATATTTTTCACAGTAATCACCGTCAAGGGCATGCTTTTTCCTCTTTCTTTCTTTAACTTTCATCCAATTGGTAATAGCTCACTCCATGTGGTACCAGTTTTTCTTTCTCATCCCATAGACTGATACTATCGATGAAAATTTCCTCATCTCCACTTTCATTCAGTAAATATTGAAGATCCTTAACTATTCTCTGCATAAGTTTGCCGTCTACAAACGCATCTCTGACTCGTCTCCGGGTAATTCCACCAACATCGTCAGTTTCTGCGCATTCCGACGCAACGTTAAAAGCTATCGGGATAGTAACTTCAGTTTTATACAAATCCGCTATATCATACACAAACGACATATCGTGCCCTGTATGTACAACACCTAACCCCGGAGAAATTCCAAACGCAACAACGATACTGTATACCAACCCATATAGAGCCACGTTGGCGGCAGACAGTGCTTGGTTAACAATACTGGAATTCTCAAAATCTTTGGGATCATACTCTCTTCCATCCCATTGAACATCATATTCTTTAGAAAAGGTTCTATATGCACGTCGCACTCGGGTACCCTCTCTTCCTCTAAGTTGCTGCATGGTTAAACCGGAGACATCTTCATCAGGAAATCGCATACTGTACATCTTTCGAGCCAACATTATTCTGCTTTTAGTGTTGCTTACCAACTTTGCCTGCTTTTCCAAAATTCTTGTAGAACGTGCCAAAGCTCGCCCATGAGCATATTGTCTCACTCCGCGTTCACCTATCCAAACAAGAGCTGTACCTGTATCACCCATAAGTTCCACTGCACGATGAGTGATGTCCGTTCCGGGTCCCAACAATAACACACCTATCATGGCAGCGGGTATCTTCACAGTGCCGTTACGGTCTTGGACTGTAACGGCACTGTCATGCCTATTGACCTTTGCATGCTCAACGTATATGAATGACACTCTGTCGCCTATACGAGGAAGTTCTTTCAGTTCCGGTTTTTTTGCACCCACTCCTTTGATCATATTTTATTCCCCCGGAACAATTGTTATCAAGCCACAACCATATGCTTTTTTTCTGCCGATTCCACCTTTGAGAGCTTCTCTAAACAGATCCACATCCGTAACTGTAAGTTTCCCCTCATAGGTAACCTTATTTATACTTATATTTGAAGAATTCGACTTTTTAAGTTTTTCAAAACCTCTTTTTGTAATATAAAATTCATCGGGTTCTACCTTGAATCCATTTTTTTTAGCTCTTTCATGCAAAAATCCCATTTGTGCGTCCAATGCCAAAAGGGGGACAACTCTACCACGTTTTTCCATCCCTTCTGACCTAGAAATGATTGGATTTAATGTTGCTTTGAATCGATAGGATTGATCATTCTCCAGTGAGTTTAAAAGCGAATCATATAATTTTGTTTCCGCCGTACTTTCAACACCATATCTTTCCAAACAACCATGATCCGGGCGACACTCACTCAAAATCAATAAGTACAGCTTACCATCCAGTTTGTCTATTCGCCAAAGTTTTCTGCTCCTGTATGATGCCTTGATTTCTTCAGGGAAACTTCTCTCAACCCAATCGTGATATGCCCCAAGATGTGTGAGGTTTCTTATTTTCTTCCTGTTTTTTATATCAATTTCCACTCGCGATAAATACATGTTTTTCTCCACTCTACGCCTTATCCGGCGCCATAAATAGTCGTAAAAATACTTTTCAATACTATTCTTTCAGGTTTTCAAATGCATCATGTTCCGTTTGTCCGTTTCCAATAGGCGTATCATCCGTTTTCCGGCTGTCAGTACCGGTGGAGCGACTTAAAGTTATGTCAAATTTACTTTCCATCCGTAAATCGAATTTCCTCTCTTTACGACTGAACGATGTCACCCTGTCTCGTCTTGGACGTCCGGATGCTCGATTTATTAGTCGAGCGTCAGCATATATGGTCAGTTTGTCTATCTCTTTATCCCTATACCAATCTGAAGCCTGCCACTCTACGGCTTTCAAAGCATCTACTATCGGTTTGTCAACAACACCTAAATAGAAATCTGCAGGTAGCGGTAGTGAACGACGCCCCATGAAAGGTTGGAAGTATGGTTTTTGAATAGACTCTGCAATTTTCTCAATAAGAACATCATCATGGTGTGATATTCCGACTACAAACACAGCATCCTGAATATAGTGTCGATTTGTAACATAAGTACGGTCAGGGGCACCGTTGCTCTTATACTTATGCACAGTATGATAATCCCGCAATGATGTTCCAATTTGATCTACTCTCAAAGCAAAATCAAGTTCATTCAATCCACGTATTTCATTATCCTGCTCTCTCTTATATCCAAGGCTCGCAGCAATAAGACCTATGATTCCGCTTTTGGACGGTCTGTTGTCCGTATGTCTTATCTCAAAGTGTGAATCCGTTCCCCATGCTTGCATAGGTCCTGACAGTTTCAATAATATCGTTTTCATATTATCACCTAATGTTTTAAATACGTTCTCTGATTAGTGTACCGAATATATCAACAAGTTCATGAAGACTTTCTGCCTGCTTGGCATTTCTAAGTACCGCACTATTATTCAAGGTCACATATATCAAAGCCTCCGGCGGATTGACAAATTTCTCCACTTTTACAAATTCCTCAAAAAGTTTTTTGATTGATTTATCAACATACCCATCGTGTGCCTTTACGGGATTTTCAAAAGCACTTACCAAATTAACAGGTCTATCATTCCTCAATGCCACCACGATTGCCTGTGGCAGTGTCTGATTTGCAAAGGTATTCATCTTGCCCGTAGGTAGCGAATTTGCGAAAGACTCTATAAATAATTTTAGTGCATTTGCTACCTCTTCCACATTACCGCCTAGCTGTTTTTCAAACTCATGCACAGCGACATTGGCGTATCTATATAGTGTAGAAGAGTTGAATTCCACGGTTCCAAGCATGCCTGCTCCAGCATTGTCATCCGGTGCCAAATCATCTACCGCCGTAAAAAAATCAAATTCCGTTTGAACCGCATGCGTAGATATAGCATGTGCCACCTGACAAGAAGCATCCTCATTCAAATTAGGATCATCCGCCACCATTCTACCGAACAGTGCTATATCCACTGCAGGATTTTCTTTTAAAATAGCAGTTATCACTTTTTTGTCTTTCTCACCAGCAATCGCAGCTTTCGCCAATTGTTTTGCCTGTGACTCTCCCAAGAAAAAGAGGGCTTTAACCTTATTGTCGGTAGTTTTTATTCCGCCGGCATTCAATATCTTATTCGCCTTTTCCATCGCCTCATCTAAAGCACTATTATCCTCCATTGCTGTAATTTTTTCTGCAATATATTTTACGATATTCAGGCTTCGCACCCCTATATTTGCATCTCCACTTTTTTCATTGAAATATTCACGTATTGCTCGTTTCCATGACTGTGAGCTAACTCTTGCCCTCTTCACGCCTCCATATTGTGCGGTTTTTGGGCTTCCCGTATCATCCCTGTTAATGTTCGACGGTGGTAACGTCTGAATCAGATGAATATCTAAAAATAAATGTTTATTGTTCATTGCTAATCTCCTTCATTGTTTATTGCCTTTATCTAATATTAATTATCCTTTGCTTCAATTCTATAATATTCTCTTGCCCAGTTTATTCTCAATCCTCCTTGATAGCCTCTTCCAAACCAGTAGATATCCTCGGCAAGCCTCGCAAAGTCAATTCCTGCGTTCGGTGCAGCCGATTTCAAAAGTTTTATCATCTGCCTTAAATGATAGGTTAGTTCATTGAAAGTGCTTACTGTAATCATTGCATTGAACCTTTGATCCACAGACTTGGTGTCTTTTTTTGCGACCCGAAGTGCTCTTAAGGATTTCCCCATATTACTCGTTCTTGAGCTTTTTAGAGTTTCTTCTTTATCATTTTCCTCACCTCTTTCTGCTTTTTCTGTACTACCTCCATAATTTTCTCCTAAAACAGCACCCTTTTTAGAAGCACCTTGTTTCCACAGTGCATACAATTGAAGTGCTGTGCATATCGACGCTTCTTCATCTGTGGGCACTCCTCGTTCCCCCAGATAATCATCCGGCATATTTCCAAATAAAACATCCCAGATCTCCGGTGATTCAGAAAGAGGCTTCCCAATGCTTTTTCTCAATCCTGCCAGCGTCGCCTTACCCGCACTGCTCTCTGATATTGCCTCCAATTTGGCTATTATCTTTGTCACTACGCCACCTACCCGTTCTTTGTTTTTGCACATTTATCCTATACCTCCTCATATTGCGACTTTTTAGTGCACATTTTTCAATCTCTCTTTCAAATTTTTATTATCTTCCTCCTTTCAACCAGCCCCTATTTAAAGTTACAAGAAATCTGTTGTATGCCGTTGCTATATTCTTTATACCGGTCTTTGCTTCAATACCTATATAATCACGACTCCCGCCTTCTTCCATTATGCTGTCTGCCTGCTTAACTATCAGCGAACGCAATCTATTTTTCCATTCAGCAACCTTTTTCTCCTTGTTATCAGAATAAATTATCCCTTCCAACCACAATCTGAAGGGCAAATCGACAGACTGGTATGCGTCTTCCACTCTTTCTGCAACAAATTTTCCGGCGGGCTTTCTTATTTCATCAATATCCTTTAAAAAACTTTTGTATGTGTTTTCAATTACAGTTTTCGTTTCATTCACCACCTCCGTAATTCTATACACCCATCCGGCATTCTCATCATCCGTAACAACAAGATCGTCCATATAAAGTGTATCTAAAATTTCGTCGGTCGGTACCCATGACGTTGCATTGCCATCATCCTGCATGCTTATTGCCTTGATGGCGAGAATTCTGTCTTCACCACTCTTATGGATAAAACTGCGAATTTCACGGTACCAACTCATTATTCCCGGACGCATTTGTTTCACTTTCGGATCATCTGGAAGTGCTATCATACCAAAAGATCTCCACATAGCCTGCTCCGCATTATGTTTCTTTGGTGTGTTGAAATTTTTATTTTCGCCTTTCTCATTGAATCGCCAAACCGTCATTGGCTCAATCCGTTGATTTTTATGTTCAAGCTCCGGAAGTTTTATTACATTGATGCTTACAATGTCCCCATCTTCTGTCGTAGGATCAATATAGCAAGCTCTACTCCAGTTCGTATATAGTTCGGCTTTGTTGGTGATTATTGAACTTATAAATCTTTTTTCAATATTTTCGGCTCCGCTATATTCCCAGCACGGTGCCTGTATAAGATCTAAAGAATCTTCATCTTTAGTGTTGATGACCATATTCAAAAGCAAAGTTTCAAAAGCATTGTCACCCTCAAGCAGTACCCCACCCAAATCAAACAACCATCCCTTTGATGCTTTATATTTGCTGCTGCCAAATATGGTTTTATCTGCAAGACCGAAATATCCTTGTAAAGTGATTAGCCATCTTACAAGTTCATCCAACTCCATTCGCTCCTTGTTCTTTTCTTTTCCGTTATCATCCTTAGGTGAGAACAAAGCGATTTTGTTGCCGCTTTCTGATATAAGCCTATTAATGTTTTTCCCGGACGTCGTGCCGGGCGATTTATCCTCTGCCAAGCGACTTGTAGCCTCCTCTTCAGTCACCTGATAAAATGGATATTTTTCATCGAACAAATAAAACCTGTCACGCCACTTTTCCAGATATTCGACAACGATATTCGGAAATTCTTTTGATCCCCACAAATTTTTCCATGTTTCAGACAATGCTTCCTTGTAATCATCTACATCATCTTCGTCAACCGCTTCTCTCTGAACATATCTATCATCCAAATCAATCCACTTGTAGGGTTCTCCTTTAGAATTAAATCTGGAAAATACGGTATGCAAAACCGCTAACAGTAAACGGTACACAGCAAAGTCCTGAGTCACCATCTCCCCCGCCAATGCTCGGTACTTATGTGCGTTTTTAAAAAACTCAACGAGTGAAACTTTTTCAGTCCTTCCTTTATCGTTTACTATCACGACAATCCACGGTTCCTCCAGCAAATTAAATCGTCCCATTCTTTTCCTCCTCTTTCGTTACTGACTCATATCGCATTTTCAACTTCAACATCATTCATCTCCGGTTTCAGACTTGCACTTTTCAACTTCAATGATTAATCCATATTGCTCATCGTATTTTAAACTTTTTCCCATTAAATCAGTCCCTGTTTTTTCATCAAATTCAAACCCGTTTTCTTCACTAAATTCAAATCTGTTTTCCTCATTAAAAATAATTCCCAAAGACCCTTGTAGCCACTGATTTTCCCTCCATTCCGCAAGTTTTTCATTGTTGTAGTTTTCCAACGCATTGATTATTCGATCAACTCTAAATGCGGTCACCCTTTGCGGCAACCTTATAGTCTGTTTTGCAATCTCTCTTGCCACCTCGTCGTCCTGCAGTTTGTCTGAAAAATCTTGCTGTCCCAGAAAGCTCCCATAACCTTCTCCTCTTTTCTTAAGTGCGATAACTTCTATCGTCTCCTCAATATCTCTAACCTGTGCCACTGCAGTTTCTTCGTTGTCATTCCGATTATAATTATTCAGCCAACCTATCAATGAATTGTCTTCTTTAATATCAAGTTTCGGATTACCTATACGGTAAAACTTTGATTTTTCCTTTTTTTCAGCTATCCTTTTTTTGTGTTTTTTCCTCTCCTGTATATAGGCATCCTTTAATTTTTCTTCTTCAAATTCCGGCTCTTTTTTCCCATACACATCTTGCACCAGTGACGATATATCATCGGGTAAAATCAATTCCGGTTTTAGGAAATACTGAGTTCTAATCAAAAGATAATCTCCGTATACAGCACTTGAGCCTTTGTTGAAATCGCACTCATCCATTGTATTGAAATTTTTGTCGCTGTTTAATATCCATTCGGAATTCAAGCTTTTATCCAAGATGAATTTATCATTTATTCCCATCACATATAAGATTGGAGCATTGTGAATAACCGGTCTATTAATTTCATGCCTGTGCAAACGTCCCACTCTCTGAATCAGGAGATCTACCGGACAAAGATCGCTTATCAAAACATCAAAGTCGATATCAAGAGATTGCTCGATCACCTGTGTCCCTACTATGATTTTTCGATGGGGGCGGTTTGCGCCTTTCCCTATCTGTCTCATCAATGCACTTTCTTTCTCCATTCGATGAGTATCTATAAAACTCGAGTGATACAATTCCACCAAAGATTCCCCAAAACGCTCACTGCAATTTCTCGCAATTTCCTGCGCTCGCCTTACAGTATTTACAATTATTCCGACCACTCCTCCATCGGATATCAGTCCCTCAATTTTTTCATATAAGTGCTTATCATGCAGCCTTTTTATCAGAATTTTTTTAGACACGCCTTTTTCAAAGTCATCAAATTGTCTTATGTTTTTTCCGTCCGTGTATGTGAGTAAAGGATATTCCATTGAGTTGAAAATTTTAGTATTTCTCTCATGCGCCGTTATTTCTTTCTTTTTCATCCCCCTTCCTCTTAAATATTCCACTATTAAAGCTTCTCTTGTCTCTACCGGTAAAGTTGCGGAAAGAATCACCACCGGTACTCCATATGCACCCATCCAGCGAACCGCCTGCTTCAGGTACTGACCCATGTACGCATCGTACGCATGCACTTCATCAATAACAACCACTTTTCCGCCAAACCCCAGGTGCCTCAATGCAAGATGCTTCTGTTTCAATGCAAGCATCAGGAAATTATCGACAGTCCCGACAATAAAATCGTCCAAAGCCGTTTTCTTTCTGCCTGCAAACCACTGATTCACAAAGACAGTCCCGTTTTCTTTATCATCCAAATTTATGCCACGTGCCAATCCCGCAAATTGCGGATTTAGTGCGGCTTTCCCATGTGCAAGCCGCAAATGTAACGCTTCTCCCGACTCCTCAGAAATGCTTTTAAGCCAAGAACAAATCCTCGGAAATATCCCGTTTGAAGTTGCTTGTGTGGGCAGACCAAAGAACACACCATTGCACCCGACTCTACTTGCCATGAGCTCAGCACATGCCAAAGCGACTTCCGTCTTACCTCCACCCATTGGAGCTTCAATAACCGCAATTCCCGGTTCATCTGCGTCTTTCAAAGTCTCGTGTATTTCCTTTTGAAAATCTCGTGGTACAAAACCAAACCTTTTTTCAAAAATTTCAGTTGCACTAAAATTTTCCGTCTCCGGATTCGGCTCCCATGCATAACTCTTCGACCATTCCTTCCATCCGGTCCTTATACGGCTTTCCTTGTCTTCCACGCTATTCTTACTTAAAGGAATCAATGGGAAGTATTTATCGTTGCTCGCTATCCAATCTGCCATTATCAGCAATCCTGAAAGAATAACCTGCCCCGGCAAAGAAATTCTTGGGAGTTCTTCGACTTCTTTGAACCCTGACGCTTTCAAGGCCCATTCAAAAATTTTCCGCTGGCTGCTTTCCCATAGCAAAGCCATTTTATCCTCTTGACAACTTTTCTGAAAATAATTAGCTGTGAAGGTACTCTCCTGATAGCAAAATGCACTCATATCTTCTACCGGTTTCCCGTGGTGTGCACCTATTATTGAACCTATGTCGCTTCGAACACCATAACGCTTCAAAATAACTTCACCTGCCAGCGAATGATGAGTTTTTCCTGGAGATTCCGGCACGAACTCCGAAACACCCTTGTATCCGACACATTCAAGTTTTTCCAATAGTTCGGCGTCCAAGTCACGCGAGTTCCCATAGCCTCTTTGCACCTGAAACACAGGAGTTGCTTTCCCTATGTCGTGAGTTGCCGCCAAAAACCTAACCAAATTTCGTGCGACATCATCATCGACGCTGTCACCCGTTCCACCAATTAAGTTCTGAACATCAGTTCCCCCTTTTCCATCTGTTTCCCGCATTGAACTCAAAATAAAGTTACGTTGTCTTCTACTCAACCAATGTTCCCATAACAAAGTAGCAATGTTCATGGTGTCATCCAGGTGAACGCTTAAAGGAAGCCAACTAAATTTGCCAAATTCTTCACTTTTCTTTGCCCATAACTGTTGATATGAATTATTCATTTTCCCCTCATTGCATCGCCTTTAAAATGCAGTTAATATAACTATAAGTATATGTTTCGGATAATTCCCTATCCTTTCCATATTGTTTTTCCTCTTCAAACGTTATTTTTGCACAGTATATACCTTGACCATTTGTATGTCAACACTTTTTTAAAATTAAATCGCCCTTAGTCCTCATCCTCTTTTACTTTATCATATAAAAAAATCGGGAAGGTTCTAAAAACACTTCCCACATCGTCAAGAAACTTGGAACAATAGCATCCCTTTTGCCTGCACAAACTTCTTCTTTGGGATCGAAGAGGAGAGCGGATCAGGAAATACGGCAAGAGCAAAGAACACCGCCCTAACCCCATAGTGCAATTAGGACTTTTTCTTGACGCAGACGGAATTACACTGGCTTTCACAGCATTTCCCGGAAACGAAAATGAGGAGATCCATATGAACAGCGTCTCTCACAAGGAAAGAATGAGATCACGGACGCACTGCACGAGGAATTCGGTTTTAGAACCGACACTGAGATTGTAACGGATAAAACCATGAAAAAAATTATCAGGGACTCGAAAAGATAGAAAAAATCTCACACTCTCAAAAAATACTACAAAACATAACCATTAAGAAAACCGGCAAAGCCAGTTATTGAAACAATTTGCCGGTTTTTAAGTCAAATCAACTGTCAAAGAAGGGACTATCATTACTATCGTTATGCAAATTCTATTTCTCGAGCTTTGATACGGCTCCTTTTATGTCTTCAACGTAACTGCCGCCCCAATAAAGTAAGCGCTCGTTGTCTTTAAAGATCGCAAACATGATTACATATACTATACCCGTTACGACTATGCCATTAAGCGCAGAAATACCCCAGTGAACTGAATACCCGACAATACATCCGGATATCCATGCAACTACTGCGGGCAGTGAGCAAAAGCGATGTACCGTTCCTTCTCCAAAGGTGTATTCTTGTTTCTTGACCATGAAATAATCTAAAATCAGAATCCCTGCTACCGGTGGAATCCCTGTTCCAAGAAAGCCAAGCCAAATGGTAAAGTAATTTATCAAACCGAACGCTCCTGCAATCGTCGCGATGATTCCAAACACCAAAACAATGTGCTTTTTCTTAAATTGAGGAAATGCAACAGTCGTAGCAAGTGATGAAAAATAGAGGTTGTTGTCATTAGTCGTCCATTGTGCAAATATCAGCATTACCAACGACCACGCCCCAAAAATTCTCAACAATGCTACAGAAACGTCTGTTGTATTGCAGGCGATGGTGATCACATACCCTGCAAGGATTACAAAGGAGTTTGCCACCATAAATCCAAACACCGCACCTGTAACGCTATGAGAACATTTTTTCCCGTATCGTGTCAAATCGGGCTGCAATACAGCGCCCATTGCATATGCGCCGATCACTGAAACAACTCCTGTAGCAAGCGTCATATTTCCGGCACCCTTTATTGTAATTTCATTGAACGCATTCATACCGCCAACTTTATTTATAGCTATAACACAACCGGCTATGCACGTCAGCAATATCAGCGGTGCGGCAATGTTACTAAGCAATTCCAAACCCTTATATCCTAAATACGCTGTGGTCATCATCAGAAGACCTCCCCAAACTCCTGCAATTTGCGGTTCTGTTATAATTCCCGCATTCGGAAACATTGCATGTATGGTTTGCCCGAAGAATCCACATTGCCATCCAAACCACCCCAACTCGACTATAGCTGTTAATACAGCAATTATGTAATTCCCAAGTATTCCGAACCCGTTTCTCATCAACATTGCTATCCCCACACCTGTTTTCGTTCCGATATAACTTAGCACTCCTCCGAGAACTGAAAGTGTCAAATTGCCAATCAAACAGGCAATTATGACCTCTTTTACCGTTAATCCACCGGAGAAACTTGCTCCTGTATAGATCGAGCTAAGGCAAATAATGCTCCCAATTAATACCATCGTCAGCGAAAATGAAGATCTACGTTTATTTTGTGGTACTACTAAAGTTGCATAATCATTAATATATGCTTGCTCTTTTTCTTTGCTTTTTCCGAGAATATTAGTCATATCAATCTCCATTCCGTCGCCATCATCGGCGGCATTATCTAAACTTTAATTTTCAAACTATTCTTCTCATATCATCAAATGTTTTGTAATGCTTTTTAATGCTTCGTTACCGGCTTCCTTATACTCTTCGTTCATGCCATTCAAGTATCTATTCTTTAATAGCTTTTATCCTATCCTCAATAGGAATATAATCAATGTCGAGTCCGAAGTACCTTGGACCGAGTATATTCACTCCCTTTTCAGTACGGAAAAAATCCATCGCCTTTACACCAATCACTGCAACATTCATTTCTTTTTCCAACTTCGGGTTGGTGTATGGCATACCGGCCTCATTGTCTACTACGATTATGGAATCCGGGCTTGTAGCTATTACTCGTTCATCGAACCAGCATGCGTGGTTTTCATTTTTAAACCAGATTTTTGCATTATGACCTGCATACTCACCTTTGCCTGTTATTGTATGATGCCCCCAGTAATAGCCTTCTTTATCCTCTGTTTCTTTACCTGTAAGTTCACCTCGAATAATAACATATCCATTTAATTCCTCTACAATCGCTCTTACAGGGTCCATTCCTTGTTCTCCAACTTCTCTGATCATTTTACCCAAACGGTAACATTTAGAAAGATCTCCTTCAATAACGCACTTCTTCATCTCCTTTCCATTCATCAGAAATCCAACATCACCACTAAGACCGTATGCAGGTTCGCTGATTTTTTTCCCCAGTTTCTCTACTACTCGGTAATTTATTGCTTCCTTGATAAAAGCTACATTCCCCCACTCATCCACAGAAGATAAAGGCCATAGAACTTTTCCTTTTAAATATGGTGTTGTCTGTTGAATTTCAGGAATTGCCCTACCTGTATAATCACCGTCAACAGCGCATATTCCACATGCCGCTGCCGTTGCAACTCCGGCGGGTGTATTCGCTCCTCCCAATTCAATAGGGACAATAGCTTCAATCTTCTTCCCGGTGAATTCTTCCAATTCATATACCGCCTGTATAAGTCGTTCTTTCTCTTTGTACCGTGACGTGCTTCCGGTCAATCCATAAGTTTTCATTTCCGCAATGGTTTCCTGACTGTGTGGTGCAATGGATCCCATCAAAAATGTACATGCCGTAACGGCATCATCCGGAACTTCTTCCGCATCTATCCAGCCCACCTCATGACCGGCTTCAAGTTCGCTCAACAATGAATCAACACCATTTTCTTCAAGTCCTCCACCACCGGTTCCAAGCAAAGTACATCCTCTAACAAAATCTCTGATATCCTGTTCGCTTTTTAAAATTGTTTTGCTCATTTTACACCTCCATGATTTGCTACATTTTTCTTTTTTCATGCTATCATGCATGTTTGAAATTCTCATCGTTTTATTACACAACTTTAAATAGCGGATATTGTGTTTTTGCACAATATCCGCTATTTATTTTCTCTCAAATTACATTGATCAAATTTAACGGGAGCTTAATGGATAATAACTTCTTACTTTTTCTCAATTATACAAAATGCAATCATATAATTAAGTCGGCGAGGCATCTCAAAGGGTGATTTCCCAAGTACTTCTACGATTTTCTTTCGCCTGTAAATGATAGTATTTCTATGTGTAAACATCCTTTCGGAAACTTTTGTAACATCACCATTCGCATGTAAAAGTTCTTTTAATGTATCACATAATTCCGCATTATATCTTTCATCGTGCTCCTTTAACGGCTGTAAAATACTATACGCGCATTCAGTAGCACTCTGATTTTTGTAAAGCAAACGACGTATAGCATCTATGAAAAAAATATCCTGATATGTCATAACGGTATCATTTTCCTGTCCTTTTAAGTATGCTTCACATGCCTGACGATATGCTTCAGGGATATTATTAACTTGATCAAAAGAATTGCTAACTCCAATGGACACGCTGATACCGCGTACAGAAAATATATGATAGCACTCTTCCAATATACTAATTATTTTCTTATTAGAGTTTCGTTCATTAAGTAAAATTAGAATCTGATCACTATAAAGAATAACGTTGCTGTCCTTATCAACAGCCAACAAACTGCTTGTCAATCTATGCAGTACGTTTAATTTAAGCTGATCACCTATTACTTTTTCTGCTTTAACGCCGGATCTTCTCATATCATTTATGTTAATCACCGCAAGGCAATTGCATCTTGAAATATCAATACCTACATCTTCTCCTCGACGAACGGCGACTTCCGGATTTCGGAAATTCCAAATCAATAAATCTGAGATAAACTCGTGTACAATCATATCATGAACATTAACAGATAAAGTTTTGCGACTGGAAGTCAACGCAAAGGCTGTCCTCAGTTCTTTGCCAAGTTGTACTATCCTTTTTTCATCGTTTTCTTCTACATCAATACACAAAAAACCCAGCGTCATATTCCTTGTTCGGAGCAAAAAAAACACTTCATTGCCTGTGTCCGACTTGATATAATGATGTTCGTTTAACAATAACCGTTCAAACATCGTGTTGTAATTATTTAATAAATAATTGGAGTCCGCTTCTGTTTTCACAAACGTCCTGTTAGAAAACAAGCAGTTACAATATGTGTCATAGTGAGAGTAATGTATATTATATCGTTCTGAAATTTTTTGATAAATCACTTCCATATTATCTGCGTCTATTATCAAATCCAACAGATATGCATCTATATTTACATAAGAACTCTCAGTTTTAAATTTATCTTCTTGAGTTACGCTCAAAATCGGATATATTATATCAATATACTTCGTGTTGGGATTAGCTTTGATCAAAGGGAATCCGATAGAATCACAATGCGCAATTAACCTTTTATCAATTCCTTTCATCCAAATTCCCACGTGACACAGAATCAAGCCTGAGCATTTACGTTTATGCAGAATGTCAATTAAATTGATCTGGCGCTCAACATCATCTTTAACCGAGTACATTGCAGAAATATACAATTGCTTTTCGTACACCCAATTCACCATAGAATCCTCCGTCACTTCAATTGTAGTAACGGAGTCAACAATATTATCCAGTCCCGAAGTTCCTGCAACAACGGTAGCATCTTTCAATACGCTTACTTGTAGTACTTCTCTCAATGTCATTTGCATTTCTTACCTCCGGCACATACAAAAGCATTTGACAACTATATTGCGCAAGTTCTTTATTTTATCCGTCCAATAGTCGCCTATAAACTCATACAGTCAATCCGCACCATCAAAAATCAAATCGACAACTATAGTTTATCAATTTATCTTGACTCGCTTTACTGAACTATATTTCCCCAACCACTTGCCCGGGCTGCGCTTACCGATAAAAATTCTGTATCTGAACCTCGCTCACTCTTTAACTCACCTGTCTAAGCTTTGCCCACTTTTCCAATTTATATGTACATATGCCGGCGGCACTTACTGTTTTCCTATGGTTTTTCTTTCTCTTTATTTACCTCCGCATTTACCTCCGCTATATCTCCTGTTTTTCTCAGTTCTTTTTGCTTTATTCCCTTTTACACCGTTCAAGTCACCACCTAAGGGCGTTCTGAGATGAATCCCGACCGTTCAAGTCACTATCTAATGGCGTTCTGAGATGAATCCCGCAGGATTACGTCATGCGCGCCGCCCTCCACTATGGATGTCGCGGAAACCAGCGTCAGTTTCGCTTTCTTCTGGAGTTCCGATATACTGAGCGCTCCGCAGTTGCACATAGTGGATTTGACCTTGCTCAATGAAAGATTCACATTGTCGTGAAGGGTTCCCGCGTACGGAACGTATGAATCCACACCCTCTTCAAACTTCATTCTCGGATCTCCGCCGAGATCGTATCTCTGCCAGTTTCTTGCGCGGTTTGAACCCTCGCCCCAGTACTCCTTGACGTAGTTTCCGTTCACGTTCAATTTATTTGTAGGCGATTCATCAAATCGCGCAAAATAGCGCCCGAGCATAATGAAGTCCGCCCCCATGGCAAGTGCGAGAGTCATGTGATAATCATAGACGATCCCGCCATCCGAGCATATCGGGATGTAGATTCCCGTTTTCTCAAAATACTCGTTGCGTGCGGCGGCGACCTCTATCACCGATGTTGCCTGTCCGCGACCTATCCCTTTCTGCTCGCGGGTAATGCAAATCGAACCTCCGCCAATACCGATTTTGATGAAGTCCGCTCCGGCATCCGCAAGAAAATCAAAGCCTTCCTTGTCCACGACGTTCCCCGCACCGATTTTTACCTTGTCGCCGTACTTTTTGCGAACCCATTCCAACGTCTCTTTCTGCCACTCGGAATAACCTTCGGAAGAGTCGATGCAAAGAACGTCTGCGCCGGCGTCCACCAGAGCAGGGATCCTCTCCGTATAATCCCTCGTATTCACGCCCGCTCCAACGATAAAACTCTTATGCTCGTCGAGAATCTCGTTGGGATTTGATTTATGATTGTCGTAGTCCTTGCGGAAAACAAAGTGCTTCAGCCTGCCCTCATCGTCAACGACGGGCAAAGCATTCAGTTTCTTATCCCAAAGTATATCGTTCGCCTCACTCAGCGTACACCCGTCTTTAGCATAAACCAGTTTCTCAAAAGGTGTCATAAACTCGCTGATCTTTGTATCCGGCGACATCCTGCTGACTCTGTAATCGCGGCTTGTGACAAGCCCCACCATCTTGCCTTCGGACGTTCCGTCCTCCGTGATGGCTATAGTTGAATGCCCGAGTCTCGCCTTCAGATCCACGACATCCTGCATGGTCTGATCCGGTCTCAGATTGCTGTCGCTGGTCACAAACCCGGCCTTATATGCTTTCACCTTTCTGACCATGTTTGCCTGTGACTCGATTGCCTGTGAGCAAAAGACAAATGATATCCCCCCCTCTTTTGCCAGCGCCACGGCCATGTTGTCGTCGGAAACCGCCTGCATTACTGCCGACACGAGCGGGATATTGGCGGAAACCGCAGGCTCATCACCTTTTTTAAACTTGACTATGGGGGTTCTGAGCGACACACTGTCAACATTCATTACTTTGGTGGTGTATCCCGGCACCAATAAATATTCATTGAACGTCCTCGACGGTTCTTTAAAAAAACGAGCCATATTACCTCCTCACGATTTATGCTTTTATCCGCACTTGATTCCTTATTTTAACAGATATTTTAAACTACTCTCGAACACAAATCAAGAAAAAAGTCCACCGAACCGCCCATGAATCCGCTCCCTGCGCCGCGCACGTAGTACGTGTAGGTTTTCCCCTTTGTAACGCTGCCGTCGATAAAATTCAAGTCGCTGTTCCGTGGAACTTTTCCTATCTCTTTCAACTTACCGTCAAACTTCCTGTATATCCTGTATTTGCTCGCATTCCTGCTCCTCTTCCACAGAAGCTTTACCCCTCCGTCCGGGATGTATTCCGATGCCACTATCCCGGCAGAACCGACGCCGAAGAAATCATTTATCTTCCCTACGACGGATTTCTCAAAACCGGTTACGGCTTTTGCGGGTTCGGTTTCGCCGAGGTTTTCTTTCATGTACTCCTGCTCGTCTATAAAAGCGCGGGCATAATCCATCATTTTGATGGTATCGGGATACCGTTTTTTGAAATAATCTTTCATTACAACGGTAATTATCTTTCTGCCTTTGTACTCAGCCATCTCAAGGAGTGAAGCGTTCCCCATGTCCCATGTGCCCGTTTTTCCGGCCTTTATGTTGTAAAACTTAAAAGGATTTTTTATCTTTTTGTACTTCCTGAAGAAAGGATTGGTGTTCCTGACTTTCACCTTTTTCCTGTATTTATTGGTAGGAGGCAGATAGTAAACTTTCGTCCCGCATATCTTTCTGACTGTGCCGTATTTGAAAACTTCGCCCGCGATCAACGCCATATCGCGCACGGATGAATAATTCCCCTTTTCAATCAGACCGTTTGCGTTGGTAAAATACGTATTGGCGCATCCGAGGTTTTTAGCCTCATTGTTCATTTTCTTCGCAAACGCCTTTTTGTTGCCCGCAATGTTGCTTCCCAGCACTGCGGCGGCATCGTTTGCCGAATGGAGAAGCGTTGCATACATCAGATCCTTTACCTTTATCCTTTCGCCGGGTTTCAGGTAGAGCTTGCTTTCCATGACTTTAGTGTCCTGTTTTTTTGCTGTAAAATACGTGTTCAGCGATATGTCGCCCGACTCGATTTTCCTCATTGTCAGCAGTACCGTCATAAGTTTAGTCGTGCTCAGCGGATCCAACTTCTTGTCCACATTCTTACCATATAGAATCTGTCCATCATCGACGGAAAAAACGATTGCTCCTTTCGCCTTGACAGACGGTTTTTCCACATTGCTGTCATATGCCGGCGCCTTGTAATACGTCATAATATGCCTGTTGACCGCGGCGTATGACGCAGGCGCCAGTATCAAAACAACGATCAAGACCGTGAGCACCGCCCGCATTCCTGATCTCTTACTCTTATTTCTTTTTCTGCTGCTTCTGCTGCTGTTTTTTCTGCTTTTTTCATGCTTATATTTCTTACCCATGCGAGTATTATACCTTACAAAATTCAGCATGTCCATGTGTAGATAGTGTAAAATAATTGCGGAGTTTTATCATCAAGATAATTTTTATATGTTCACTATCGAAGTTCCTGTAAAATGCGGACAGGGGCATCCGGCGTTTCCGCAGGAGCAGCATGCAATCACCGCCGGAAACGCGCGAGGAAATTGAAGTACGGCGGGCGTGCTGTCTGAGGGCATGTTGAAGTGGTGATGCCCGAGTTCACGCCGCCACTCAATTTCCGCAAGTGAGGCGTCCGATTGCCTGCTACGAGGACTTGCCGGATGCCCCTGTCCGTATTTTACAAGGAAGTCTGAAATCCGTTCATATGTAATGCCGGAGAAAAACTCCGCGATAGTGTAAAATAATTGTGGAGTTTTTAATAAAAAAATATAGAGATCAACCCAACGTGGTACAATAATGAACCATCCCAAAATACGAAAGGAGATCTCTATGGAAACAATTATACAACAAATCACATTGGAATTGGGAAGAAAAATAACAAAAAAAGCACTTTCGGGAGGACTAAATGATATAGATGCATTTTCTCATGATATTTTCACGGACTGTAAAGA
>CP016202.1:853749-855557 GCA_003433295.1 Eubacterium minutum ATCC 700079
TATGCAAGGCGGGTGCTTGATGAAGCGGTGGCTGAGCGCATGGATTGGAGCATCTTTGATAAAGAGCCGCCAATCTTAAACGGAGCAAGTGCAACGCAGAGTTTAATACAGGGAATGGGGAGTTTAAAAAATACCTTTTGGAGTTGATGTCAATAAAAAACTCCACAAAAACTTGACACCGTCAAACTCCGCAAAAAACTTGACACCGTCCCATGTGTATGATAGTGTAAAATAATTGTGGAGTTTTTAATAAAAAAATATAGAGATCAACCCAACGTGGTACAATAATGAACCATCCCAAAATACGAAAGGAGATCTCTATGGAAACAATTATACAACAAATCACATTGGAATTGGGAAGAAAAATAACAAAAAAAGCACTTTCGGGAGGACTAAATGATATAGATGCATTTTCTCATGATATTTTCACGGACTGTAAAGAAGCATCGGTATTGATGATTGAGACGATATGCAAAGAACTCAACCTCAAGATCAGACAAGACAAGGAGGCAAGAAAAAGCCTAGGATTGACCTTAAAAGAAAAGGATCGTAAAAGGGAACTGCTCACTGAGCTTGGAAGGATTGAAATTGCACGTGATTACTATCAAGACAAGAAGAACAACAGGTATGTTTACCCGCTTGACCATGCTGTGGGAATCAGAAAATATGAAAGAGTGGGCGACATCATAAGTGCAAGAATGGTAAGCCTTGCTACAGAGATGTCCTATGCCAAAAGCGCTGCTATTGGAAGTGATAACAAGTTAAGCAGGCAGACCGTAAAAAACCATATCAAAAAACTGAAACCTCTTGAAAAGAAAGTGGAAAGCGAAGAACAAAAGAGAATCAAAGAACTGCATATATACGCAGATGAAGATCATGCGCTATGCAAAGACCTGGCAAGAAAAAGGGCAAGCGCAGTAAGATTGTACCGCTTGTAACTGTTACGGAAGGGATACGAAAAGAGAGCAAGGGAAGAAACAGAACAATAGCAAGCATGCACTTTGTGGATGAAAACTTTGATACAAACAGGCTATGGAAAAGCGTACAAGGATATATAGAGAAAGAGTATGACATAGGTGCGATTGATAATATCTATATACATGCAGATGGGGGCAAATGGATCAAGAATGGGCTTGAGGATCTGTCAATGGTAGTCCGTGTGATGGACGGATACCATGTTGAAAAGAGGATAAGAAGCGTTGCGTGCAAATTCCCGAAAAAGAATGTGGCAACAAGGATAAAGACAGCGATAAGAGCAAATGACAGAAAGCGTGCAGATGAGATACTGCAAAGCCTATACGATGTATGTGAGGATGAGAAGCAGACAAAGAGCGTAGAAGAGTTTGGCAGGTATCTAATGGGCAACTGGAAAGAGATAGTGAGTCGAAAGACCCTTGATATTCCGGGAAGCTGTACGGAGGCACAGGTAAGTCATGTGCTATCTGAGAGATTCAGCAGAAACCCTATCGGTTGGAGTGAGGAAGGTCTTGGGAAACTCAGTAAACTTCGCGTATACATGAAAAACGGAGGAAGGATCACGGCAGATGAGTTCAAGCCCGGGAGTGATGATAAAGAAAGCTACAGCGATTATGCAAGGCGGGTGCTTGATGAAGCGGTAGCTGAGCGCATGGATTGGAGCATCTTTGATAAAGAGCCGCCAATCTTAAACGGAGCAAGTGCAACGCAGAGTTTAATACAGGGAATGGGGAGTTTAAAAAATACCTTTTGGAGTTGATGTCAATAAAAAACTCCACAAAAACTTGACACCGTCAAACTCCGCAAAAAACTTGACACCGTCCCATGTGTAT
>CP016202.1:855582-875916 GCA_003433295.1 Eubacterium minutum ATCC 700079
ACTTCGCGTATACATGAAAAACGGAGGAAGGATCACGGCAGATGAGTTCAAGCCCGGGAGTGATGATAAAGAAAGCTACAGCGATTATGCAAGGCGGGTGCTTGATGAAGCGGTAGCTGAGCGCATGGATTGGAGCATCTTTGATAAAGAGCCGCCAATCTTAAACGGAGCAAGTGCAACGCAGAGTTTAATACAGGGAATGGGGAGTTTAAAAAATACCTTTTGGAGTTGATGTCAATAAAAAACTCCACAAAAACTTGACACCGTCCATGTGTATGATGAAATTGACATTACCGCTTTATTGTATTATATTGAGTGCATGAAGATACTCAGGCAATACAACAATTTACCGAGCGAAATATACTACCTTTCGTTTTCAAGAATCATCACGGAAATGGGAATGATGTTCGTATTTCCGTTCATGTCACTGCTGCTCACGGAGCGTCTCGGCTTTTCCAAGGTCGAAACCGGCTACTTCCTGCTTATAGCAGCTGTCGGAAATATCGCGGGGTCGCTCGCCGGTGGGAAGTGGGCGGATACGTACGGGCGCAAACGTGTCTTTTCCTGTCTTTCCGTGCTTATAATCATATCCATGCTCATTGCGGGCTTCATATGCACAAGGCGGATTGTCATGATACCTATTTTGATTTCTTATTCCGCGACAAGCGCTGTGATGCCCACCATATTTGCAATGATCGTCGACAACTCATCCACAAAAAACAGGAGTGAGTCCTTTTCACTCCTTCACCTTGCGGGAAATTTAGGTTGCGCTTTCGGTCCGCTCCTGGCGGGGCTTCTTTTTTACAAACATATGCCTTGGGTATTTTTTTGCCAAGCCATACTTTTTTTTATCGCATTTGCCGTAATCTCTTTGAAAGTTACGGACCGGTATATTGCGTCTGCCGTCAATGCAAAAAACAATCGAAAAAGCCGCGTTCTCACCGCTGAAAAACACACTTCTCCCAAATACATTCTCATCGGTGTCCTTTCGATACTTGCGTTACTCACGGGATGTTATATCGCCATGAACTACGTTTTCCCGCTCCAGTTGGACTCCGTATACGGGCTTGCAAAGGCTTCTCGTCTTTCCTCGTCGGTCTGGGCAATCAACGGTACCGCGGTGCTTATACTTACTCCGCTCCTGACATCGGCAAGCAAAAACCATTCTCCCATACTCAATATATTTTTTGCCGGCATTCTCTTTGGCGTCGGTTTTGGACTTTACGCATTCGGAATCGATAAAGCGATTTTTTTGACGGCCCCGTTCGTCTGGACGTCGGGCGAAATTCTCCTCACCACCTATTCAGGTGTTTTTCTCGCATCGGTAGCCCCGTCCAACTACGAGGGTCGCCTGATGAGCCTTTATGAGTTTGCCCGCGGCATCGGCAAATGTATTGCCCCGTTGTTCTTCAGTTATGTCATAACATATGCTTCCTACAGAACCACATGGGTAATCGTTTTCGCAATCTGCCTGTTCTGCGCCCTGTGCCTGATGCCTCTGAATGCGTTAAATAAAAAGTATTCCGCATGTAACAAATCGAACAGGCGATAGACTCCGCGCGGATACGCGTCGCTTCTCCTAATTCATCTAATTCACCGCATTCGCAAAGGCTTTAAGCGATTGTCCTTCAGACATCCTGATTCGGTTCAGTGCCATAGGGGAGTCTCCCGGTCTTACCTTCCCGTATGCCGTGGTGACCGCGCATATGAAACCCGCCTTTCTCACATATCTTTCCGTTTTCCCGGTAACATCACCGAACGGATAAGCCAGCGCCTCCGTATTTCCGCATATCCGCTGCGATCTTTTGAGATCTTCCACCACTTCCTTTTCCGTCAAAGCGGTCATTACGCCGCCGTGCCCTATCCTGCCGCCGGGTCTGTGCATATCGTGCGTGTGCGACTGATACTGTATATAATCACTTGAGTATTTTTCCACAAGCTTTTTCCCGCCCTTTGAGGTTATCAGAAACGACGTCGCCGGAATCCTATGCTTTTCCAGCAACGGCTTTCCGTATTTAAAAAAACTTTTCGCTCCGTCGTCAAACGTTATGACTATGCTTTTATCCGGCAGAACAAGTTTACCGTCCACATACTCCCTTATCTCTTTCCACGTAGGATAATAGTAGTGATTCTTCTTAAGGTACTTCAGCTCGGCTTCGAGATCTCCGGTCGAAATAAAATTGGCGTTCACGCCGGCATCTTTCTTTCCGGACGGATATACATAGTGGTACATGCATATCGCCACACCTCTTGTCTTAAGCTTTTTGTCGGGCAGAGCCTTGACATACACCGTTTTAGAATCCAAGGTACTCGAATCCTCACCTTTAAGCTTATATTCCACCCTGTACTCTCCCGCATATTTAAACTTTATCTTCGGAGTCTTTTGCGAAACTCCTCGATCCGGGTTGCCTGTTATCGTCGGTTCCAGTTCCCTCTTCAGACTTTTATTTGATGTCGGCTTTGCCGATATCTCCACTCTTCCGCCGTTACCGTCCTTACCGGCACCCTCACCTGCAACGCTGTACGACGGTATGGCAATATACTTCCCTATCTTCACCCTTTTTCCCGATTTATCCCCTCCATAATGGAGAGTCAGTTTTGCGGATCTGCCGTCCGCATCCGACCCGGTATCCCTGACGCCGGATGTCTTGTGAAAACTTTTAAAAACAAATATACTGCATCCTATCAGGAGCAACACCAGTATCACTGTCAGTAATTTTCTCATATTCCCCTTTCCTCCGTACCGCTAAATTCCTTATACCCATCCTTCTGTCTTTCTTACTCTTCTATACCTTCTTACTTGCTTTTTTATCTTTACTTACGATCCTGTTTCGCTTACGCTTATCCTTCTTAGCACTTCTCTGTCTTTCTTAAGTTTTTACCCGTTTCATTCGTTCATTTTTCAATCTCCAAAGTGCGATAGCCGAGTACAGCTCATGACAAAACGGCCAGCCGTGAATGTCTTCATTGAGCAGGATGTTTGCTTTCCTGATACGATAAAGAATCGTATTTCTGTGCATGTACATCAACTCCGCCGCGCGTTTTACTTCGAAATCTGCGTCCAACATGTATGCCGCGAGCGTTTCCGCAAGCTCACGATCATTGTCGGACATGAGAGGTTCGAGGATTTTCAGTAAAGCTTCAGAGTCTCTGCTTTCCTCATCGTCAGACAGCAGCCTGCACCGCGCCGCAAATCTCAAGTGTGAAAGCGAAATCATCTCCCTTTGCGGAAATATTGCCATCACTTCCTCGCGGGTCTTACACACAAGCCTGTAGCCATGACCGTATTCCTCGACATCCGTCACATTCTCAAAGACGGAAAATACAATATCACCGACGCCGCAAGCATCGCGGATTCCCTTTATATGTTCCTCCGACCATGCATTACGGTCGCGCCGGCGGTGAGTTGCCTTCCCGGCTCCTTCCGCCCGGGAACCGGAATCCGGATTTCTCGCCATGATAACGATGTCGCCGTTTTTCACATCCGCAACGTGCAGGATTCCCGCATTGTCCAGATATTTTTTGACCCGCGCGCACTGTCCCGTAGTCAGACAAGTTTCACTACCGCGGCAGGTTATTACGATCATGGAATCAAACTCGCTTGCGGACAAAATAACGTTCCTTGCGAAGCCGTCCGTCCTGTCAAAGTCCCCGTCGAGAATGCCGGAAATCAGGCTTTTCTCCCATGAATAGCCGTCTTTAAAATTCATTTCCGGATTTCTGCCCGATTGCCTGTCGGTTATGACCTCCTCCATAATGTCGGCTATTACGTCGCTGTACACAAGCCCCATATCATCTCCCCGCAAAACAATTATGGGGAAATTACACTCATCCGCCGTTTCTATGAGTCTGCCGTCTATTCCTTTCAGAATTACATCCGAGTAAAAAAGTATCAGTCCTACATCACCGCTCTTCTTGCAATGTCGTATTATCCGGCATTGCTCGTCAACGTCGTCTTTTGCACAGTAAAAAGACGTTATTATCATCCCGTTGGGGATATAAAAATTGTCCTCGTAATCATCAAATTCCAGAACCGATACGCTTGCCACTATACTGTCAAGGCCTTTTTCTCCCGCAACCACTTTTCCCGAGTTCAGCGAGGGGAGATTAAGGCAGTCCCTTACCGTCACACTCATTCTGAAATCCACCTCACTTCCCGACCTTTTCTCATCGGCGGTATTCTCGGCGTAAATTCTACTACAACTGTAAGACAATAGCAATGTCTTTGTTTCTTTACACAAATTTCGTTGCTTTTTTTATCTCCCTGCCAAAAGATTTTGTTCCCCTTCTTTGTTAAGATAGAACAATAAACAGTGACTGCTCAGTAGTTTCCGTCGGATCTATTGAGCACGCATTCAAATCGGAAGATAATTCACAGGGAGGTATTTTATGAGTAAGAATAAAGCAGAGTCAAACGCATTGACTCCAAAGACCGGAGAACAGCGGCAGAGTTGGCTGTCGCTCGCATTCGTTCAGGCCGGCATTTGTGTGTGTATTCCGTCTTTTCTTGAAGGCGCCCTTCTTGCGGGCAAGATGCCGTTTTGGGAGGCGATAGCTTCGGGAACTGTCGGATATGTAATAGTGGTGGTGATCATGTCCGTCTTGGGCTTCATGGGAAGCGACCTCGGACTCGCCTCGTGCTCGCTTGCGGAATCCACATTCGGCAGGAAAGGTGCCCGGTACATCATAAGCGTGGTGTACGCCATCAACCTTGTGGGGTGGTTCGGCATAAATAATCAGGAATGCGCTCAATCCTTTTCCAATTTTATGATGTCATCTTTCAACATCCACATACCGGTTGCGGCATCTGGCATAGGATGGGGACTCATCATGCTTCTTACCGCAGTCTTCGGTATGAGTGCCATAGAAAAACTCAATGTCGTCTCCATTCCTCTGCTTCTTGCGGTCATGTTTGCGGGCACTGTCATTGCAGTCCAACAGTTCGGACTTTCGGCACTTGATAAAGATGTTCCGCGAAGCATGAGCTTCATGGGCGGTGTCGCACTTTCTTTTGACTTCTACGCGGTAGGGACTATAACCGCAGCGGATATAACCAGATTCCAGAAGTCCCGCAAGGACACCGTCAAATCGACTGTTTTGGGAGTTTTTCCGATGGGTGTCATCACACTGGTACTCGGCGCCATGCTCACAAAAATGACGACGGACTACGATATAAGTTCCGTGCTCATAACGATCGGCTTACCGGTGTTCGGCGTGATATCGCTCATTCTCTCCGCATGGACAACCAATGTCTCCAACGCTTACAGCGCGGGGCTGAACTTTGTTATGGCATTCAACGCTCCCGACAACAGACGCAGAGAAGTGACCGTTGCGGCCGGAATCGTCGGCATAATTCTGGGGCTATGCGGGATCCTCACAAGAGTCGAGGATGTATTGAGCATGCTCGCATATCTGGTCTGTCCTGTCGGAGGAATCATGTTTGTCGATTACTTCATAATAGGAAAAGGGAAAGCGAAAAACTGGCATTCTGTGGAAGGATGGAATCTCGTAGGTGTGGCGGCATGGATAGTTTCGGTCATAATTTCGTTTGCTTTGAAAATAGACTATCTCGGAATCGTAGTGTCCGCGATAATCTACGCCGTAATAGAACACTTCGTACCTTCACTTTCAAGGGAAGAAAATATCAGGGAGGCAAAAAATGATTAGACTCACAAATCAACAGATAAGCGATCTTCTCCACGGTTGCACTGTGTTGGGCACCGGCGGAGGCGGCAGCCTCGAAAAAGGACTGGCGCTTTTGAACAGAGACCTCGAAGCCGGTAAATCTTTCAAAATGATCTCACTGTCGGAACTTCCCGACGATGAGTACATTGCGACGCCTTACGCCTGCGGCGCTCCGAAAGAAGATTCCGCGGAATCAAAAACGGCTTCACGTTTCAGAGATTTGCCTCGACTTGATGACTCGGCGGCGGTTTTAGCCTTTAAGCGTCTTGAAGCCTACATGCGGCGAAAATTCCATGCGGTTTCTTCGACTGAACTGGGCGGCGAAAACACGGCAGAGGCTCTTCACATAGCGGCCATGCTGAATCTGCCGATAGTAGATGCCGACCCCGCCGGCAGAGCCGTTCCCGAGCTTCAGCATTCCACTTATTTCCTTGAAGGGATGCCCATATATCCCCTTTCGGTCGCCACCAACTTCGGTGAACCCATTATCTTTGAAAGAGTCTGCGATGATTTTCGCGCGGAAGAGATCATACGGGCCATTGCGGTAGCCAGCGACAATGAAGTCGGTGTCGCCGATCACCCGATGAGCGGAAAGCAATATAAGCGTTCCACGATTCCGGGCATGCTCAGTTACGCGCTCGACGTCGGGAAAACTCTGCGTCTTTCCGAAGGTGACGGAAAACTTGCCGCAAACGATATAGCGGCAAAATACGACGGAAAAGTCCTTTTCCACGGAGAAGTCATAGACATGCCGTGGAAGACCGCAGGCGGTTTCAACGTCGGTGAAATCAATTACAAGGGACTCGATGAATTTTCATCGGACACATACCGTATACTGATTAAAAACGAGAACATGGTAGGATATAGAAACGGTAAGACGGATATTATGATCCCCGACCTTATCTGCATGATAGGAGAAGATAGCGGAGTTATAACCACGCCGAACTTCGGGATCGGAAAGAGAATGTTCATAATAGGTCTTCCCGCGCCGAAAGTCTGGACAACCGAAAAAGGACTTAAAGTTTTCGGTCCCGAGCCGCTCGGCTTTGACATGGAATATGTACCTTTTAAACGATAATTGAAGTGTGGCGGGCAGGCGGTCTGAAATCCGTTCACGTGTAATGCCGGGGAAAACTCCATAAAAACTTGGCACCGTCTTTCGACAATCCCAGACTTGACACCGTCTTTCGACAATCCCAGACTTGACACCGTCTTTCGACAATCCCAGACTTGACACCGTCTTTCGACAATTCACTGTTTTACATTCTCATTTTTCTGTGATATACTTGCCGAAAGGTTATTGGCCGCGCCGATGTCTCATGTCGGCGCTTCCCTGAAAGGATGATGTGATGAAAAATATCGGCGGGAAAGGTTTGATGACGGTATTACTCACGTTTGCGATGGTTGCGGCACTTACTCCCGCGATGTCGTCGGAGATATCTGCCGATTCGGTAACGGAGGTGTCAGATGAAACAGAATTGAAAACGGCGCTGAACGATGTGAGTGTCAACAAAATATTACTAAAGCGTGATATAAGTATCGGTAACGAACTTAAAGTGGATCGGAAAGTAGATGTGAACTTAAACGGGCACAATATGTCCAATACCGCCGGTTTAAGCGGCAATATTTTCAGGGTTACGTCCAACGGTTCCCTGGACTTACGTAATGATGACAGCAGTGTTTTCCGTTCAGAGATTAAGTTCACAAACTCCGACATGTATCCCGTAAAGGTTGAATCCAACGGTAGTCTTAACGTGTACGGAGCACATGAACTTGAGGATGATTACGGTTCAGAGAACGTGTGGTTAAAGATCTCAAGTGATAAAGGCAAGGCGGCAATAGCATATGAAAACGGCGCAAATATCCGAGTTTACGCAGATCTGTCAGCTGATGCGGCATTCGACGGAAAACCGTCCGGTGAAACTTCTTTTAACAGGGGGAATATAGTTATAGAGGGAGGTAACATTACGACGGGAGAGATGGTTTACGGAGATAATGGCGCGCAGATTGCGGGCGTAAGCGCGGAGGGCGGACTATATACTTTCAATCCGGTTCCGTACGCAACCGCTCCCGTTGCATCCTGCGTACATACCCTTTGGTTGCCGGAGGAACCGTATATTGTGGGGAAAATCAATCTCACCGGGTTTGCCGGGATGCCTTACAAGAAAGGCGATTATATCGAAATGCTCAAAGGATCCTTTGATTTTGGAAACGATATAACGGGAGAGGTGAAAAATTCCACCCAAAACGGTAGCGCCATCACAGTCAAAGGAATTACGGTAAAACCCGGACAAAACTATGAACAGGCGAAGGCCGAGTGGGACGCTAAAGAAAAAAAGAACTCAGAGGATAAAATCAGGAGTGAATTGACAGCGAGGATAAACGCCGAAATGTTATCCAAGGCAAAACTTGAGGCCGAGGTCCAAAAAGCACGGAAAGACCTGAAACTGATGAAACTTATTAAAAAGTCGAAACCGTCGCTTCTTAAGTCCAAAAGCGGGAAGAAAAAACTCACCATCAGATGGAAAGGCGTGAAAGAGGCATCAGGATACAAAGTGCTGTACACTGTCAAAAATTCGGGTAAATCAGGCAAAAAGTTCACTAAAACAGCGACTCTTAAAAGCGGTGGCAACGGATCATCGGGGAAGGCGATGACTTTCACAACAGGCAAACTGAAAAAAGGCGGATATTCATTTAAGGTTCGCGCGTTTGTAAAGGTTGAGGGAATACTCGTATACGGCAAATGGTCGAAGACGGGTAAATCCGGAGTGAAATAGAAGAGATTTTAAAGAATAAATCTCGGTATGTTGAAAAGGAGAATGTATTATGAGAATGAGTAAATTAAGACTTTGTGTTTTTATGGTAGCGGCTGTCTGTGCCGTTATCTGTATCGGGGCACTCAGCGAGTCGAGTGTACACGCAGTCACCGCACCCGATGTCGAGGCGGAAATGAGAAATCCAGGGGGCGAGAAACCTTACATCAGGTTTGAATGGAAAAGCGGAAATTCCGAAGGTAAAGGATGGGAGTTGTCCAGAAGTGTCAATGGCGGTGCCTTCAGTTATTACAAAACCGTATCAAAGGACTCCGGTGTAGAAAAGTATGAAAATATCCACCACGGGAATAGATATGCCTATCGTATAACCTCGAAAAAGGACAGTTCCGTCTTTGCCGTTTCCGATACTGTGACCGCCGTAATGATACCGGAAACTCCACAGTCACTTAAAGCAACGACGAATGCTGAAAATCCCAACACAGTTACCCTCACGTGGACACAACAGCATGACCGCTATCCGGCACAGTTTGACAGTATGGCTAACGGTCCGCAGGCAGTCATAGAACGCAGAAAAGGTTCCGGAAGTTATCAATCCGTTACCACACTTCCTGACAAGGGCTCATTTACAGAAAGATGGCTTGAGTACAATACCCAATATAGCTATAGAGTGAAGTTCAGGAATAGCCACGCGGAGAGTTCCGCTTCTGAAGTCACCGTGACTACCGGTTCAAAACCTGTGCCTGCAAAGCCGAGTCCGACTCCGACAAACAAAACCTCGACTGTCAAAAAACCGGAACTTGAAAGCGTGACAGCATCTCCCAAAGGTCCGGGTGTTGCCACTATCCATGTAAGGACAAGCACCGACTACTCGTCCTGCTACCTTGAGTTTTACAGAAACGGCGCTTTTCATAAGCAGGTACATATGCAGACTTATTCAAATTCATTCGATGTTCCGGTCACATATGCCGGTGTCACCACCTACACGGTAAAATGCTATATTATGGACGGCGGACAAAAGGTCTACGGAAATGAGATGAGTGTCAAAGCCACATCGGGCAGAATGGGCACAGTCAGACTCACCTGTACCAAAATCAGTCCGCGTGTGTTTAGTTTAAAATGGCACGGAGCTACCGGACCGAGCGGTTACTACGTATACGCAGGTAAAAAACTGATTAAAAAGACTTCCAAAACTCAGTTAAAGTATAAGAAAAAGGGAGGAAAGAAATCTTTCAGAGTCGTTCCTTATGTAAATATAGACGGAAAACGATATACGGGACTCAGTTCAAATAAGGCAAAACCTAAACCTAACATGGCTCGCTTTTCAAAATCGACCTATTACAAGAACTACTCTTATGCGACGTGTCCTTTCGTTATAAAAAAGGTTTCTCTGAAAGGCAAAACTTACACCATCATCGGATATGCGGTAAACAATCGCATATTCAAGATGAAGAAATACCACAGACTACAGATTAGAGTGACCTCTTCCGGAAAGACCGCCTTTTCCAAGACATGGAGAAACCTGTCGGTAAATGCGGGTTCTTCCTCTGCAAAGCGCGTGGTACTCAAAGTTAGAGGCAAGGCGGGAATGGATCTGCACGCTGATTGCCACTACTACGCGCACTGGGAACCTATCTGGTAACCTGTCCGGTAAGACTATATTCAATCGGAACCGCCTCATCGGCGGTTCCGATTTTCTGTTTTCTGTTGGACTGAAATGCCGTATGACCCCGGTTTTGACACCATTCTATACCGATCCGCCGTTTTACATTCTCATTTTTCTGTGATATACTTTGCAAAACGTTATTGGTTGCGCCGGTGTTTCATGCCGGTGCTTGTCCGGAAGGAGGATGTAAATGAAAATCATTAGTAGAAAAGGTTTGATGTCGGTGCTGCTCACATTTGTGATGGTTGCGGCGTTGCTTCCCGCAATGTCTTCGGAAGTATCCGCCGATTCGATAACAAAAGTATCAAATGAAGCCGCGCTGAGAGCAGCACTGAATAATACCGGTGTCAACAAAATAGAATTAACGGCCGATATATATGTCCGTAATGAACTTAAAGTGGATCGGAAAGTAGATTTGGATTTGAACGGACACGATATCTCCAGTGACAGTAGTTTAAGCGACAATATTTTCAGGGTGACATCCACCGGTGTTTTAGACTTACATAATAGTAACAAAAATGGCTATTCAACTCTTAAGTTTACAAAATCCGGCATGTATCCCATAATGGTCGAATCCAACGGAGGTCTTAACGTATACGGAGTACATGTATTTGAGAATGATTACGCTTCAGATGTGACGTGGTTAGAGATTTCGAGCACTGAAAACAAAGCAGCCATAGCCTATGAAAACAATGTAAAAATCCGGCTTGACGTAAATATATCGGCTAAGTCGATTTTTGACGGAAAACCGTCCGGCGAAGGCAGTTTTAACAAAGGAAATGTGGTTATAGAGGGTGGTCACTTTAAAACAAAAGAAATGGTCTACAGCGATCTTGGCGCACAGGTTGCCGGTGTAAGTACAGAGGGTGGACTATATAATTTCAATCCGGTTACGTACGCAACCGCTCCTGTTGCATTCCTGGTAATGAATATTATTGTACCGGAAGGTCTGTATGTTGTAGGGAAGAGCAAACTATCCGAAGTTGCAGGGATGCCTTACAAGAAGGGCGACTACATCGAAATGCTCAAAGGATCCTTTGATTTCGGAAACGATATAACGGGAGAGGTAAAAAATTCCACCCAAAACGACAGTAGCATCACAGTCAAAGGAGTTACGGTAAAGCCCGGACAGAATTATGAACAGGTAAAGGCCGAGCAGGATGCCAAAGCAAAAAAAGATTCAGAGGATAAAATCAGGAGTGAGTTGACGGCAAGAATAAACGCTGAAATAACAGCTAAGGCAAAACTTGAGGCTGAGTTAAAGGCAAAAGCCGACACGAGTGCAAAGGCGTCAAAGTACCTGGAAATGATGAAAGTCATCCAAAAGTCCAAACCGTCGATCCTTAAGTCCAAAAGCAAGAAGAAAAAACTCACGATCAGATGGAAAGGCGTGAAACAGGCATCAGGATACGAAGTGCTGTACACCGGTAAAAATACAGGTAAATCAGGCAAGAAGTTTACCAAGACGGCGACCCTGAAAAACGGAGACGGAGCTGCGTCGGGAAAGCCTGTGACCTTCACGACCGGAAAGTTAAAAAAAGGCGGATATTCGTTTAAGGTTCGCGCGTTTGTAAATGTTGAGGGAATACTCGTATACGGTAAATGGTCGAAGGCGGGCAAATCCGGAGTGAAATAGGAATGAAATAGAAATTCAAAAAACAGATCACACTAACGGAAAAAGAAGACTTTGGAAAAAGGTGATGTATTATGAGAATGATTAAATTAAGACTTTGTATTTTTATGATGGCGGCTGTCTTTGCCGTTATCATAGGTGGAGCGGTCATCGGATCGAGTGTCCATGCTCTCAAAAAACCTGAAGTTGGAGCAGAAATGAGAAATCCCGGTTCAAAACCTGCGCCGATAGTTCCGGGCAATCCGAGCAATCCGGGTAATTCGGGGAATCCGGGCAAAAATTCGGTAAACAATCCCTCAGCCGGCATAAAGACCGTTAAAAAACCGAGTCTTAAAAAAGTTTTTACATATCCGGCAAGCCCCGGCTCCGCCACCATCAATGTAGCGACAGATACCGACTACCCAAACCACTACCTTGAGTTTTACAGAGACGGCACTTTCTATAAACAGGAATATTTACAAGCCCCTACAGGTTCATTTGATGTTCCGGTCGCATATATCGGCGTCACCACCTACACAGTAAAGTGCTATATCATGGACGGCGGACAAAAGGTCTACGGAAATGAGATGAGTGTCAATGCCAAATCGGGCGGAATAGGCAAAATCAAACTTACCTGCACCAGAATAAGTCCGCGTGTGGTAAATTTAAGTTGGGACATGGGCAACAACCCAAGCGGATACTACGTGTACGCAGGTAAAAAACTTATCAAAAATACCTCCAAAATTTGCTTGAAATATAAGAAGAAGGTGGGAAAAAAGTCTTTCAGAGTCGTCCCCTATGCGGATATAGAAGGAGAACGATATGTGGGGCGCAGTTCAAATAAGGCAAAACCTAAACCTAACGTGGCTCGCTTCTCAAAATCGAACTACTACAAAGATCGCTCCGATGCGATGTGCCCTTTCTTTGTAAAAAAGATTTCTCTGAAAGGAAAAACTTACACCATTACAGGATATGCGGTAAACGAACGCAGACTGAAGATGGAGAAATACCACAGATTGTGGCTCAAAGTAACCTCTTCCGGCAAGACCGCGTTTTCCAAGACATGGAGAAACTTGTCGGTGAATGTGGGAGCATCCTCGTCAAAGCGTCTGGTTCTCAAAGCCAAGGGGAAGGCGGGACTGGATCTGCACGCCGATTGCTACTACTATGCATACTGGGAACCTATGTGGTAGCCTGTCCGGTAAGTTGGTTGCGCCGTTGTTTCATGTTGGTGCTTGTCAAGAAGGAGAGTGTAATATGAAAATTATTAAATTAAGACTTTGTATTTTTATGATAGCGGCTATCTTTGCCGTTATCCTGGGTGGAGCGAGCATCGGGCCGAATGTCCATGCTCTTAAAAAACCTGAAGTTAAAGCAGAAATGAGAAACCCCGGCGGGAAAAATCCTTATATCGTGTTTAAATGGCATGACGGAGATTCCGGTAATAATGGCTGGAAATTAGCCAAAAGTGTCGATAACGGACCTTTTATTGATTTAGGAACCCCATCAAAGGATTCCGGAGAGGCAAAAGATCATAATCTCAAACACGGCTCTACGTATAAATACCGTATCGTCATGAAAAATATATCCGGTTACGATGCCACCTCCAATGTTGTGACTGCCATATTAAAACCGGATGATCCGCAAGCACTGAATGCAACGCCGGATGCTGAAAATCCCAATACCGTCAACCTTACCTGGATACAGCAACGTGACCGGTATCCAGGACAATTTGACGATATAGATGATGGGGCTACTGTGATCATAGAACGCAAAATAGGTTCGTTGGATCATGGGGTAACTTCCTGTACTGACAGGGGTTCGTTTACAGACAAAGACCTTGCTTACAATACCAAATATACATACAGGCTAAAATTTAAGAATACCTACGGAGAGAGTTCCGTCTCTGAAGCTACCGTAACTACCGGGACAAAACCTGCGCCAATAGAGCCGGGCAATCCGAGCAATCCGGGTAATTCGGGTAATCCGGGCAAAAATTCGGTAAACAATCCCTCAGCCGGCACAAAGACCGTTAAAAAACCGAGTCTTAAAAAAGTTTTTACATATCCGGCAACCCCCGGCTCCGCCACCATCAATGTAGTGACAGATACCGACTACCCAAACCACTACCTCGAATTTTACAGAGACGGTACTTTCTATAAACAGGAATATTTACAGGCTCCTTCAGGTTCATTCGAACTTCCGGTCGCATATATCGGCGTTACCACTTACACAGTAAAGTGCTATATCATGGACGGTGGACAAAAGGTCTACGGAAATGAGATGAGCGTCAATGCCAAATCGGGCGGAATGGGTAAAATCAAACTCACCTGCACCAAAATAAACCCGCGTGTAGTAAGTTTAAAATGGTACGGAGGTAACAACCCAAGCGGGTACTACGTATACGCAGGTAAAAAACTTATCAAAAATACCTCTAAAATTTACTTCAAATATAAGAAGAAGGCGGGAAAAAAGTCTTTCAGAGTCGTTCCCTATGCGGATATAGAAGGGAAACGCTATACGGGGCGCAGTTCAAATAAGGCAAAACCTAAACCTAACGTGGCTCGCTTCTCAAAATCGAACTACTACAAAGATCGCTCCGATGCGATGTGCCCTTTCTTTGTAAAAAAGATTTCTCTGAAAGGAAAAACCTACACCATTACCGGATATGCAGTAAACAAACGCAGACTGAAGTTGGAAAAATACCATAGACTGAAGATAAGAGTACTGTCCTGCGGCAAGACCGCGTTTTCCAAGACATGGAAGGACTTATCGGTGAATGCAGGAGCATCCTCGTCAAAGCGTCTGGTTCTCAAAGCCAAGGGGAAGGCGGGGCTGGATCTCCACGCAAATTGCGCTTACAATGCATACTGGGAACCTATGTGGTAGCCTGTCCGGTAAGAGCATATTCAATCGGAACCGCTGCATAAGCGGTTCCGATTTTCTGTTTGACAGCTGTGCCGTATGAATCGCACACTACAAAAATATTCATGGAGGTTTGTTTTGGCATTTGACGGAATAGTGACAATGGCAATATGCAAAGAGATTGCTGCAAACATTACGCTCGGAAAAATCGACAAGGTATATCAGCCCGAGCCTGATGAGATCGTTATTCATATACATACAAAAAACGGTAACCGGAAGTTGTATTCGACCGTAAACAGCATGGCGGCTTCCTTATATTTTATTGATTATAATCCCGTCAACCCGGTTCAGCCCCTTCCTTTCTGTATGCTTTTGCGAAAGCACATTCAGGGCAGCCGCATCGTTTCCGTTGAGCAGAAAGGTTCTGAGCGTATTATTGAAATTTCACTGGAAGTTCTAAATGAGCTGGGGTTCACCGCATCGAAAAAACTGATATTCGAAATCATGGGCAAGCACAGCAATATCATCCTCGTGGATACCGATACCGGTAAAGTTATAGACAGTATCAAGCGTATATCCATAGACGTAAATCGCAGTCGGCAAATTCTTCCCGGCAAGATCTATGAATATCCGCCGGCGCAGGATAAGATTCCTTTTAAGGAAATCTCGCCCAATGAAGTCGATAATTCCGGAAGTACCCCCAAACAAATATTGAATAAGATAGGCGGGATTTCACCCGCTCTTGCGCAGGAGCTGTTCGACTCCGAATGCAGAAGTATTCGTCTTGCGAGCATGCTCGACGATGTATCCAAAGACAAATTTATCCCCCGCGCATATACAGATGAGCGGGGGGTTCCTCGAGAATTCCACATAACGGACTTGAAGGCTTTTGAGAGTACCTGCACAAAAAAAACTTTTTCCTCTCTGAGTGAAACTCTCTTTTGGTACTTCGGAAACAGAAAATCTTCGAACAGAGTACGGCAGAAGTCGAGTGAACTGACAAAACATCTTAACTCCAAATTGGACAAACTCTATCTTAAAGAGCAAAGGTTGAAAGAGGATCTGCTGAATGCCCGCAATTCCGAGGAGTTGCGGCTGTTCGGCGAACTTCTTACCGCAAACATGCACCTGATCAAAAGCGGCGCGAAGTCGGTCACCGTGACCAATTACTACAATAATGAAGATGTTACGATACCTCTCGACCCAAGGTACTCGCCGAATAAAAATGCTCAGCTGTATTTTAAAAACTTCGGAAAAGCCAAGACTGCCGTCAGAGAAAAAAACGTTCAGCTCAAAATCAACAAAGAGAATATAGACTACCTTGAGTCGGTGCTGACTTTTCTGGAAAACACCGACAATATCGATGAAATCAAAGCTATACGTGCCGAACTTGAAGATGCGGGTTTTCTGCGTCGCCGCAGGAAAGAAAAATCGACAAAAAAGAAAAAATACAGATCTAATCCTCACAGATACAGAACTCGCAGCGGACTTGAAATTCTGGTGGGCAAAAACAACCGGGAAAACGATGTGCTGACCATGCAGACCGCATCCAAAACGGATTACTGGTTCCATACCAAGGATATACCCGGCTCGCACGTTATCCTTATGACGCAGGGACGGGAACCAACAGAAGATGAAATCCTTGAAACCGCATCCATCGCGGCTTTCTACAGCAAAGGACGTCTCTCCTCGAACGTGCCAGTAGATTATGTGAGAGTCAGATATGTAAAAAAACCGTCAGGCGCAAAGCCCGGGATGGTGATATTCACACACAACAGAACGGTATGGGTAAGTCCCGAGGACCCGAACGCCGTATCTCCGCAGGACTGATCGGGCTTGAAGAATTATACAGCGCCGCCCCGCGGCATTCCGCTCCGGCAACCGGCACGGCAACCGGCAACACGGGACCGAAACCGACAACCGGCGACACGAGACCGAAACCGGCGACACGAGACCGAAACCGGCAACACGAGACTGAAACCGGCGACACGAAACTGAAACCGCCGACACGAAACTGAAACCGCCGACACGAAACTGAAACCGCCGGTCGCCGCATCGATCAGCGGCGCCAATGCGAAAACTACGCAACGCTCGTTTAGGCAGACGGCTACACAGACTCCGAAACCGCCGGTTACTTCATCGCCAGATTTTCTTTGATCGCAAGCATTCTGCGATCGGTTTCCGCTATGGTATCCGCACAACCTTTCAACTCTGCAGCTATTTCATCGGCCTTTTTGCGCGGCAGGCCTTTTTTATATCTGATCTGATGTTCCAAGCTCGCCCAAAAGTCCATCGCAACCGTTCGTATCTGTACCTCGACACGCATCGGCTTTTTCTCCTCGGCGAAGAAAACGGGAATCTCAAGAATCATATGAAAGCTCCTGTAACCGTTTGCCTTCGGATTTTTGATGTAATCTTTAACTTCAATAAGCGTAATGTCATCCTGCCTTACAAGCATCTTTGCGACCTTATAGATGTCGTCTATAAATGCACATATGACTCTGATGCCCGCGACATCGTTCAGATTCTCCTCGACCGACCTAAGACTTATCTCATTGCCCTGCCTGATCAACTTGCCGTATATGCTGGCAGGCTTTTTCAATCTCGAATGTATTGAAGAAATCGGGCTGTCGTCCCTTATAACGGAAAGCTCGGCGTTCAGGATCTCGAGCTTTGTCTGTACCTCCCTGATTGCCGATTCGTACCGCATCATAAGTATTTCAAAGTCCTCAAACGCCAGTAATATGTCTTCGGGATGCTCAGGCATCCGATTCTCCGATACTTCTTTCAACATGCTGAACACTTCACCATTTCCCTTTAAACTCATATCCTCACTCCCCGTTTAGCAAAGTCCGTTTCGCCGATCCGGTAACACACCGATACCGAGGGTCTCATTACTACCCGCTTGCCGCGTCCGTCACGCAGGATTCGACCGTGTACAACTCAACAACGCTCATTCAACAGCGAAAAACGAACATTATACATTTGTGCTGTTTCGTATTGCTTTCCCCTTACAAGCATAATACATTATGCTTACAACATTGCTCCGCGTACAAAGTATTTAACAAAAGGAGGAACCCATGAAATGCAAATGCTCCATTTGTGGTAACGATGGCCACAACATCGCCTTTAAAGACGGTCTGATCTGCCTGCAATGCCTTGATCAAATCAAACGCATGTGAACCAAACCGAAGTATCGGCGACCGGAATTGGATTTCAACGGGCCGCACGCTTCGCCTCATAGGCAGATGAAACGAAAAAATAACACACAACACGCATCCTATCATAAAATCAAATCAGTGGATACATATAATTCACACAATTAATCAAATGGTCAAATACCTGCAAAAATGTTAATACATATTGCAATATCGACGTGAGCAACAGCATCGATGTTGCCGCGAAGCAATGGTATAAGGACGCCTCACGGCAGGCGTTCTTATTTAATTTCCGCCGCGTAAATGCCAACCGCCGGTTTTCGCAATTATTCTCCCGGCTTCCGCAATAGTTTCTTCCGACTTCCGTAATTGTTTCTCCCGGCTTCCACAATCGCTTTTCCATGTTTTTTCTATTTCCCTGTTTCTCTATTCAGTTGCCGGGGTTAACCGGGTTCTGAACTTTAACCTCTAAGTCTGTTCAAAACATCGGCAAATTCCTCTCGCACGTCGCTGTGAAATTCCATGTATTCTCCACTCGCCGGATGAATAAAGCCTATAACGCCCGCATGGAGCAACTGACCCGTAACATTGAAGTCCTGCTTTCTGGAACCGTATAGAGGATCTCCCACAAGCGGATGTTTTATATACGCCATATGAACCCTTATCTGATGCGTACGCCCTGTTTCCAGCCTGCATTCTATAAAAGTGTATTCTCCGAATCTTTCCATGACCCTGTAATGCGTGACCGCAGACTTGGCATTGATTCCTCCGACTCTTCTTTTCAGTCTGTTTTTAGGATCCCTCCCTATCGGTTCATCCACCGTTCCGAAGTCTTCTTTCAGGTTGTCCTGGACCAGCGCGCAGTATTTCCTGACTATGCTGTGTTCGTACAGCTGCCTTGAAAGTGATATGTGTGACTTGTCGTTTTTCGCTATTATCAGCAGTCCGCTCGTATCCTTGTCTATTCTATGCACGATTCCCGGTCTGATAACACCGTTTATGGACGACAGACTGTCGCCGCAGTGGTACATGACCGCGTTGACCACGGTACCGTCGTGATTTCCTATGGCGGGGTGAACCACCATTCCCACGGGTTTATCGATAACAAGCACATCGTTATCTTCAAAAACTATATTCAAAGGTATGTCATGAGCTTCTATCTTGAGCGTTTCAGGTTCGGGCACCGTAACATCGACTACATCGCCTGCCCTGGCTTTGTACTTCTTGGAGTCCGTCTGCTCACCGTTGATACTGACCGCCCCTATATCGAACAGGCCCTGTATGTGAGACCTCGACAGGTCGGCAATCAATTCGGAAAGCACGGCGTCCATCCTTCTCCCCTCAAATTCTTCAGTTATACGGTAAGTGTACTTCTCGATTTTTATTTCTCCTTTTTACGCATGCCGTATTCATCTCTCTAATCCCTGAAACAGTTATTCTCATAATTGATAGCCGACGTCATTGGAGCCGACGTCAAAAGAAAAAGAACTACCGCTCCTTCTCTTTTCCTCTGTCTTTTAACACAACTATGAGCAGGAATATGCAACCGAATGTTATGCTTATGTCGGCGAAATTGAAAACCGGTGAAAAAAATGACAGCGAGAACATATCGGTGACCTCGCCGAACACCAGCCTGTCTGTTACGTTCCCTATTCCTCCCGATACTATCAGCGTAAGCGCCGTCTTCATCCCGGAACTTAAATTTTCGCTCATCGCGATGAACAAGATTATTCCGACCGATATGACTGCGGAAAATACTGTCAGCGGCAACGTGAACCCCGAAAATATTCCCCACGCTCCACCTTTGTTGACAACATGAGTAATTTCAAGCAGATTCCTCACGATGTCGATCGATTCTCCGAGCGACAGATTTTTCCTGATCTCATACTTGATCAACTGATCCGTAATAACAATCGCCGTCGCGGTAAAAAAATATCTCATAAAATTGCAATACGGGGCAACAAATTCGCCCCGTCTCCACATCACTTCTTTTCATCTTCCGGAGACGACCCCGGAATCCGATTCATTTCTTCCTGTGTTATCACAACCGTTGTTGCCATATCGTCCATAGCGCTTCCCCGTGTCGACGACTTGGGCAGGACTATATCCGTAAGCGTGTGTCTGTCCTCCGCACGGTTCTCATCCATCTTAATATCTCCGACCGCGTCTCGACCTGCATCGCCCGCCTTGATTTCCTCTTCATCTTCGGATTTTCTATCGGATGCAATGTCCGTTATGTCTTCAACATCCGGCGTGTTCGATACTTTTGAAATATCCGGCGTGTCGGAATCCGACGCCTTTTCTTCGTTTCCCTTTTTCGCATCCGCTTCCGCGGCAGATCCTTCAGGTTCAGAAAACAACCCTGCCGCAACCGCAGGATCCACAGGTTCCGTGGTCTCCGTTTCCGGAACGCCGACCATGGATGCAGGATAAAAATCTTCTTTGAGGTCGCTGAACCAGTCTTCCGTCTTGCTCTCAAGTCTGTCCAGTTCTTCCATCAGTATACTCTTGTACTTGCGTTTAAATTCGGCAACGCTCGACTTGACTTCGGAATGTTCCTCCGACAGAGCATTTGCG
>CP016202.1:875941-880442 GCA_003433295.1 Eubacterium minutum ATCC 700079
GAGTTCGGAATGTTCCTCCGTCAGAGCATTTGCGGTTTCCTTTGCTTCCTCGATGAGTTTGCCCGCTTCTTCGTTCGCATTTTTGATAATGATCTCCGCGCGCTTCTCCGCACTTTCCGAGATGTCGCTCATCAAAAGTCTTGCTCTTTCCAGTGTCTTGAACATGGAATCCGCCTTTTCCCTGCTTTCGGCAAGTTCCTTCTTCATATCCGCGAGCATGCTCTTCCGTTTCTCATTCTCATTTATCAGGGACTCCATATCCAGCATAATTTCATCCAGGAAGTCATCCACCTCGGACTTCTTGTATCCCTTTATACCGGAAGAAAACACTTTTTTTTCAATATCTTTAGGTGTTAACACGACTATTCCTCTCCACAAAATTACAAATCCACGCACCCGCGGCGGCGAAGCAAAAAGCTTCATCCGTAAAGGTTCCGGGACGACCGTCCAAACTATAAAACCACAAATCTGTATACCAGCAGTAGCAAAATCCTCTCGATTATCTGAATCAGAAAGAAGGCCAGCAGGACGGAGAAATCAAACATACCTGTATTGAACCTGCTCAAAAGCATTCTGCACGGAACGACCGCAGGCTCGGTCAAATCCACGCACAGTTTGTAAAGCTTTGCCAAAGTCGGGTTTACATAAGGTGTTCTGATAAACCAGCTTAAAATCGCTCTGCCTATCAGAAGATAGATAATTATCCTGAAAAACCACGTTATGGCTTTCATCAAAACTAATCCCAAATTGTTACCTCCACGGACTCTCTGACTTTTCCGCACGATTGTCGTTGCTGAAATTCAGACTCGCCGGTTCCTCCGTTATGCTTCCCGCTATATCGACATTGGCAGGCGCAAAAATAAATATGTTGTTTGCGACCTTTTGCACGTTGCCGTTGAGCGCATAGGTCGCGCCGCTCAGGAAGTCGAATATCTTCCTTGCGACTTCCATATCTATCCTCTCCAGATTTATGATGACCGGTTTCTTGCTCTTCAGGCTGTCCACAAGCCTCGGACATTCATCAAAACTCTTGGGCTCCAGCAGAACCAGTTTGAATGAAGTGCTGCTCGTGATGGTAAAACGTCTTTCCGGTTTTGACGACGACGGCGCCGCTTTTGTTCCCGGCGCGGAATATTTTTCCGCCGATCTCACAGGTGCGCTCTTTTCCGCAATCGTTTCCTTGTTCGATGCCTGACCCGCCATCCTTTTTCTTTCGGCTTCCAGTTCTTCTTCCGTTATTTCGTCGTCCTCAAGTTCCTCTATACCGATCATCTTCTTCAGTGAATCGCCAATACCCATAATTGTAACCGTTCCTTTCTTCTTTTCCTATCCTTGTCCTCAATGGAACTATTTTTCTTCTTTCCTGTAATCGCGCTTGCCGAAAATCGCAGTCCCTACTCTTATCAGATTCGAACCTTCCTCGATCGCAACCTGAAAATCGTTGGTCATCCCCATAGACAGGAATTCGAAATCCATCCTCTCGTTCTTCTCTTCCGAATACTTGTCGTACAGCTCCCTGACCGCCGCAAAGTACGGTCTCGCATCATCCGGGTTCTCCTCATAAGGCGCTATGCACATAAGTCCTTTCAGTCGGACATTCGGACAAGCGGAAAGAATCTGTGATATCAACTCCTCCGTTTCTTCCGTCGTCACGCCGAACTTTTTCTCGTCCAAAGCGGAATTAACCTGTATGAGAATATCCATCGTAAGACCGTGCTGTCCCGCACGCTTGTCGATTTCTTTCGCGAGTTTGAGGCTGTCCACGGAATGAATCATGGACACCTTGTCTATTATGTACTTGACCTTGTTGGTCTGCAGATGACCGATCAGATGCCATTTTACGGGCTTTACATCGTCAAATTTATCAATGATTTCCTGTACCTTGTTCTCGCCTATATCGGTGATCCCCGCGTCTATCGCTTCATTGATCTCCGCCGGAGTGTGAAGTTTCGTCACCGCAACGAGAAGTACATCTTCTCCGCTTCTTCCCGACTTTTCGGCGGCCGTCGTCTTCAGACCGTTTATGTATTCAATATTGGATTTGATCGACATATTTCCTCACGCTTTCTTCAGTATCTCATCGTAGTTTTTTACGGTGTTGTGCACATTCCCCTTTTCATCGTAGAAAATGGACTTTGTAATTATGGACTTCTCGTCATCGCCCGTTATGATCTGAATCGGCGTAAACCTGTACTTACCGTTCCCCTGTTTGACGAAAACCCCCTTACGACCGTTTTTTTTCGTTATGCTCGTATTGTATATGATAAGCCCGTTGGCCTCGGACGTTATTATCTTGACCTTTGCCGTTCTCAAAGTAGTGAAGGTTTTAAAATAGTAATCGGACTCAAACACAAGCTTCAGTTTATTACCTTCGTCGCTTATGGATTTAAGAGTCGCCTTTATGTCGTATTTTTCATCTATGACGATCGGGTACTTCTTTGAAAGACTGTATCTGTCCTTGTGGTTCCTCGGAATGTATGTCACGATATACCAACCCGATCTGTCGACTATTTTAAAGACCGGGTCGCCTGTACTCACAGTACCCCTCTTGAGTTGCACGGAAAGGTCGTTATCCAGTTTTTTAAAGTCAACCAGCTTCTTCTTTTCTATTTTTTCAGGTGAGAACACAGCCTCGTATCCGTCGGCAGAATAGGTGACTATTCCCTCCGAATCGGAAGCAAATGTCGAGGTGCTTATTCCGGCCTTGCCTATATTGTCGCGTATCTCCGCATACTCACGATCCGGGCTGCGCTCCTCTCCCTTTTCAACGTTCAGGACTCTGGTTCCGCGCCTTATCAGTTTCCCCTCGTCTATGTACCTGTTTTCGGTTCCGCTTATGCTTGAAAAATACACCTTTTCATTTCTGATGAAATAACTGTCTTCATTGTCGGATATCTCAAGACCTCCGTATTCCGCAATGTATGAAAACCTTAGCGCCCCGGTGACTCTCGGGATTACATATATGATTACATAAAGAGCGGCAAACAGCGCCACAAACGCTATAACAGGTTTTTTCCTTAATTTTTCCATAGAAACCCTCTTTGCCTATTCTACAACATTTTCAGGACTTTTTCCATTACTTTGTTCCTATCTTTCCCCAAATCTCCGTGATTCTTCACATACTCATCAAAGAGGTCGGGCCGCACTTCCCGGGTCAATATCAGCGCCTGTTCAAAGCGCCACATATCAACCTTCCCGTGATCTCCGCCAAGCAACACCTCGGGCGTTTCCATGCCTCTGTACTCTCTCGGTCTCGTATACTGCGGAAACTCCAAAAGACCCGAATAAATCGACTCTTCCATGGCGCTTTCGTCGCACGACAAGACTCCCGGGATGAGCCTTGAAACGGCATCCACCAGCACCATTGCGGGCAGTTCTCCGCCGGTAAGTATGTAATCTCCTATGGAAACCTCTTCAACATCCCAAAAATCGAGGACCCTCTGATCTATCCCCTCATAGTGTCCGCACAGTATGACAAGTTCTTTTTCCTCTTTCAATTCCCTGAGCTTATCTATATTCAGAGTTTTTCCCCGAGGCGACATGTACAGAACTTTTTTCTCCGCGGCGTTCACGCTCTCCATGGCGCCGAAAACGGGATCCGCCATCATCACCATGCCCGGACCTCCGCCGAACGAATAGTCATCGACGCGCTTATGTTTATCATTGCTGTGATCCCGTATGTCGACAAAATTAAAATCTATGATTCCTCTTTCCACGGCTCTGCCGAGCATGCTCGTCGTGAGCGGCGTGAACATTTCGGGAAACAGCGTCAGTATGTCAAAGTGCATTCATATCATCCCCTCAATCAGCTCAACATCTATCTTTCCCGTCTTGATATCAACGGATTTTATGAACTCTTTTACTGCCGGAATCATTGCTTCGTCTCCGCCTATGAGCGAAATCACGTACAGATCCTGTGGCCTGTCTGTCAGCACATCCTTTACACGGCCTATTTTTTCGCCCCGGCAAAACACATCCATGCCTATCAGGTCGCGTACGTAAAACTCGTCATCGGGCAGTTTTCTAAGTTCGTCTTCCGTCATGTATATCTTTCTGCCGACTAATTTTTCAGCATCGTTTCTGGTATCACAGCCGCGAAATTTCAGCATAGTCATTCTGCCTCTGTGCTTCACTTCCTCGAGGACAAACTTCTCGTCGTCGAGAAATACATCCTCCAGCAGTTCAAATCCGTCGGCAAATCCGGAATAATTCTCTATTTTCGCCTCTCCGAAGATGCCGAAGGCCTTCGTCACTTTTCCTATCAAAATTTTCTCGCCTTTATCGCTCATTTCAATCCACTTTTCCCGTGCATTCAGCCGTATACCAAAAAACAGCACAGCACATGGAGTCACGACAAAGCCGCGGACAACCCATGTGCCTCCACGCATATTCACGGTGCCTGATGTACACCTTATTCGTCGTCTTCAGAAACGATCTCCACGATCACTTTCCGGTTCTGCTTCATGCCTGCCGCCTTGACGACCGTTCTCAGAGCTCTTGC
>CP016202.1:880467-908305 GCA_003433295.1 Eubacterium minutum ATCC 700079
TCTTGCGATCCTGCCCTGTTTGCCGATCACTCTGCCCATGTCCTCATCTGCAACATGAAGCTGCAAAACACTCCCGTCCGTACCTTCCTTCTGCGTTACCTCAACTTTTTCAGGATAACCCACGAGAGATTTTGCAATGGTCTCAACTAATTTAGTCATTGCACACCGCCGCTTTCCTACTCAATTATACCGGATTTCTTAAACAAATCTCTTACTACTTCCGTAGGCTGCGCTCCCTTGGAGAGCCAGTCCTTTGCCCTCTCGTCATTGATTTTAATGACATTCGGCTCCGTCATCGGATTGAAATATCCGATTTCCTCGATAAACTTTCCGTCTCTCGGCGTACGCGAATCAGCGACCACCACTCTGTAAAAAGGTTTCTTGTGTGCTCCCATTCTCTTCAATCTGATCTTTACCATTTTAATTTCCTCCATTCAATTTTTACATTCGCCTATATATCTTATTTTATTTTATATTTGAATCTATATTTAAATATTTTACCTGTCTAAATCCCTGAGCATGCGGGGGTTTGCCGCGCCTTTCCAATCCCACCTTGCCGGGCGGATACAAACCCCTGAGCATGCGGGGGTTTGCCGCGCTTTTCAAACCCCACCTTGCCGGGCGAATCCAAATCCATGAGCGCGGGCTTCTACAGGTTATATTATTCTCGACTTTGAACTAAAACAGTCCTTTCAAGAAACGATTTTTCTTCAATGCTCCCGGTTTATTGAACTGCTTGAGCATCTTTTTCGCGTCATCATACCGTTTCATCAAGGTGTTTATCTTGCTCACGGGCTGACCGCAGCCGGCCGAGATCCTCTTTCGTCTGCTCGCATTCAGCACACCCGGATCTTCTCTCTCTTTCTTCGTCATTGACTGAATTATCGCCTCATACTGCCTGAATTCTTTCTCGCTTTCCTCAAGGTTAACGCCTTTCTTTCCGGCGTCGCTCATCCCGGGGAGCATGTCCAGGATCTTTGCGATCCCCCCCATCTTCTTTATCTGAGCCATCTGAGCGAGAAAATCGTCGAGCGTAAACTGGTTTTTCTTCAGGCGCTCAAACTGTTTCTCGGCCTGCGCGTCATCGTATTGACGTTCGGCGGATTCTATCAGCGAAAGCAAATCGCCCATTCCGAGTATTCGCTGCGCCATTCGGTCAGGGTGGAAAGCCTCGAGCGCGTCGTATTTTTCTCCGGTTCCCAGAAACAGTATCGGTTTTCCGGTTACCTTTCTTGCCGACAGTGCCGCTCCGCCTCTGGCGTCACCGTCCATCTTGGTCATGATTATACCGTCAATGTCCAGTCTTTCATCAAAACTCCCGGCGGCGTTCACCGCATCCTGCCCCGTGAGTGCATCGACAACCAGCAGAATCTGATGCGGATTGACTTTCTCTTTTATATTCTCAAGTTCCCGCATAAGTTCTTCATCTATCTGCAGGCGCCCCGCCGTATCGACTATCAGGACGTTGTATCCCTTGCGTTCGGCTTCCTGTTTTGCCGCGTTTGCAATGGCTACGGGGTCCTTGCTGTTTCTGTCGGTGTAAACGGGTGTGTTGCAGGCTTTTCCCACCACCTCAAGCTGATCTATCGCCGCAGGTCTGTATACGTCACCCGCCGCGAGCATCGGCTTCTTGCCGGTCTGTTTCAGATAGTTCGCCAGTTTCCCGCACGTTGTGGTCTTACCCGTTCCCTGAAGGCCCGCCATCATGATGGTGGTGAATCCTGTCGGTGAATAGCTTATCTTCGCTCCGCTTCCGCCGCCCATAAGGTCGGTAAGTTCTTCGTCCACTATCTTGATCACCTGTTGTGACGGCGTCAGGCTCTTCATGACCTCTTCACCGAGGCATTTTTCCTTGACGTCCCTGACAAATTCTTTCACCACCTTGAAGTTGACGTCGGCCTCAAGCAGAGCAAGCTTAACGTCGCGCATTGCGGCATCTATGTCCGCTTCCGTCAGGACTCCCTTGCCTCTAAGATTTTTAAAGGTATTTTGCAGTTTTTCCGATAAACTCTCAAACGCCATCTAAATTACTTCTCCAGTTCATTCAGTATTTCCGTGATTTCTCTCAGTTTTATTCGTAAATCCGCATCACCGCATTTCTTATCCATGTCGGATACTATCATGCGCGCCTTTTCGCATGCGGATATCCTCTGCGACATCTGCGCCAGCATTCCGAGTTTTTCCTCGTATTCCTCGAGCCTTTTCTCCGCGCTCTTGAGCGAATCGTATACCGCGGCTCTTGAGATTCCGAGTTCCTCCGCGATTTCCGCAAGAGACCAGTTCTCCTCGTGATACAGAGACATTACTTTTCTCTTTTTGGCGGTGAGAAGTTCTCCGTAAAAATCAAATAAAAGACTTTCTCTCACTATCCGATTCATCCCCGCCTCCTTCAAATCGCTCCGCTTTCAGGCCTTTCGACTCCGTCCGGCACCCGTATATTATATCACGCAAAAAAACGCTGTCAAGTTTTTTTACCTGACAGTACGGTTTCAAGAGCGGTACGGGTTCAAGACGATTCCAAACTTTTGTGGAATTTTTACGCCATTACCCGGCAAAGGAATTACATCCTGTTTCTTCGCTACCGTTTAGTCGGGGAGAGATATGTGACCGTAAATCCCTGATTCGCTTCCAACAGCATCTTAAGCCGATCGATGTCCGACTTTCCGCCTATGCCTGAGGAGAAAACTCTTTTGACCGTTTCTCCGAACAGACGTGAAATGATCCCGTGATTGTCGTCGTAAGAAATCTCTTCTACCTTGCACCCTCTCAGGTGAAACCTCGCTTTCATATCCCGCTCGGCATCCTGCAACGTGCCGATTTGATCCACCAGCCCTCTCGCTTTTGCCTGTTTCGCCGTATAAAGGCGTCCGTCCGCAATTTTTCTGACCGCGGTCCTGCTGAGTTTTCTGCCGTCCGCCACGATATCGACAAACTGGTCGTACGCCTCATCCACAAGTGACTGCATTATCTTTTTCTGCCGGGATGTCATAGCGGTGGTCGGACTGCCCATCGCCTTGTTTTTTCCCGATGTTATGGTAACCGTGCGAACGCCCATTTTTCTGAGCATCTCCGTCACATCGTACATTGTGCCCATGGTCACTCCGATGGAACCGGTCCAGCAGTTTCTGTTCGCGACTATCCTGTCACAGGGAGCGGAGATATAGTAACCGCCCGATGTCGCCTGACTTGCCATATAGGAATATACGGGCCGTCCCGTCTTCTTCCTGTAGTCCTGTATCGCAAGGTACATTTCATCCGAAGCGTATACACTCCCTCCCGGGGTATTTACAAACAAAATCATTCCTTTGTTTTTGCCGTCGGACTTCATGTCCTCTATCCTGTCAAGCAGCCACCTGTGGTGGTAAGAGTCGCTCTCCAACAGACCGCCGCCCTCGGACTCCGATATGGTTCCGCTTATGTCGAGCCTGCCTATATATTCGTCTTCTATGCTGATCTTGCCGCGTTCGCCCACAACGGTTCCGTCGCCGTTACCGATGAGACGGCTCAGCAGGACGCCCAAAATTACGCACGCCGCCGCAGCGACCAAAAAGATCGTGACTCCCTTCTTTAAGGGCTTTTTTCCTGTAATGCCTTTCATATCAATTACCGAGGTCCCCGGAATTTCCGCCGGAATCGTTTCCGCCGCCGTTATTTCCGCCGTTACCGGTACTTCCGTTGCCCCCGCTGTTGCCTGCCGGAGGTTTGGTCGTATTGCCGCCCGTATCGGGTTTAGGCTGAACCGGCTTATTGTTTCCCGCGGCATTTTTCTGTGTATTCTGCTGCGGATTCGTCTTCTGAGTCGTACCGTTCTGAGTACCCTTTACCGTATTGGACGACGGCGTTCTCGGCTTATAGCCGTTGCCCGTGGTCGTCTTCCTCGGATCCACCGTCTGCTGATTTGATGAAGAACCCAATGCGCCCGCAACCCTTGCAGCTATGTTTTTGAGCCTTTCGGTGACCTTGTACGCCTGCTGTTCGAACATTTCTTTATGCAGTTTCACAACATTCTTCTCAAGATCTACAGGGAATACGAACGAGCTTTGATCTATATATCCCGTTGCGACCTTGTAAGGCCAGCCCCTGCTCTTCTTGATCTTAAACTTGGACAGACGCTGAGCAAGCCCTATCATATCGTTGTTCGACAAATTGGTCTGAAGCTGCGGAAGAAGCTTATCCATCAGTTTCATCAAGGTTCCCACACCTTCCGTCTTTAACTTTTCGGTCACCTTCTTGATAACAATACGCATTCTGCTCGTACGCTTGAAGTCGTCCCCTACGCCCTTTCTTATCCTGCCGTAGGAAACCGCCTGTACGCCTTCCAGAGTCTGTTTCCCCGGGCTCTTTACGAGCTTGTATTTTTTCTGTCCTACATTGTTTGCGGTCTGTATCGTGTATTTGTTAAGTTCCTCGATCTCATAATCCTTGACATCGACTTCGATTCCTTTCACGGCGTTTACGAGGTCCGCAACCATCTTGAAATTGAAAAGTACATAGTTCTTTATGTTCAAATCCATATTCTCGTTCAAAGTTTTAATGGTTCCCGCCGCGCCGCCATAGGCGAAAGCGCTGTTGATCTTCTGATAAGTCTCCGTACCGTTCAGCCTCAGATAGGTATCACGATATACGGAAATCAGATTCACATCGTTCGTCTTGGTGTTCATGCTGACCACTATTATACAGTCCGTGTTGCTCTGCTTGAGATTCTTTTTCTTCATCTTCCTGGAGTCAACACCCAAAAGCGCTATATTAACGTATCCGTCTACATCAACGCATGAGAGTTTTTTTACGTCTATATGCGTTCTCTTGATTTTTCCCATCAGCCCTTGAACATAGATAACACCCAGTCCGGCGACCGCTATCATCAACATAAGGATCATCGCCGTAACCTTGTGCCATGTTTTCAGATTGTGTAGTTTGGTCATAAATCTCTTCATAAAATAATTCTCCCGTGTAAACGTTCCTCTTCTTCCTTCTTCGCCTTCAGACGCTCCTGACGTTTTTTCTCCTTTTTCCTGCGCTTGGCTTCATCTTCCTTTTCCACCATATCGTCGTAGAAAGCAACAGCTTCTTCTATCTTTCCGTCAAAGACCATCTTTCCTTTTTTCATCACTATTCCTCTGGTGCAGAATTCCTGTGCGGTTCTCGTGGAATGCGTTACGAACAGGAAAGTTATGTTCTTTTCCTCTACCAGCTTGTGTATCTTCGCGGTGCATTTCTTTCTGAAAGATTTGTCGCCGACGCTCAAAGCCTCATCGACTATCAGTATCTCCGGATCTATGTTTACGTTAATCGCAAACCCGAGCCGTGCTTTCATCCCGCTCGAGTATGTCCTCACCGGCTGATCGATGTACTCTCCGAGTTCGGCAAAGTCTACAATTTCAGGCTCCAGTTCCTTTATTTCATCATTGGTGAGTCCGAGCAGACTGCCTCTGAAATATATGTTTTCTCTTCCCGTGAGTTCCGTATCAAAGCCCGCCGTCAGCTCAAGAAGCGCGCTGACTCTGCCGTTTATCACTATTTCTCCGGCGCTCGGGTAGGTCACGCCCGTTATCATCTTGAGAAGCGTCGATTTGCCCGCTCCGTTTCTACCGAACAAGGCGACCATCTCCCCCGGCTCTATGTCAAACGATACGTTGGAAATGGCATTATTCTTCTTGCCCTGCACATTCTTGAAAAAAATCGCTCTGAACCGCATCTTGTCATTCTTGTACAGCGTGTATGTCTTTGTAACGTTTCGAAAAGAAATCGCAGGTTTCTTTCCGTTGCTGTCGATGGTCTTCATGTATAAAAGTCCTTACTGTCAATCATAAAATTTCATATCTAACGTTCATCTCTTTCATCTTTAAGCCTTTGCGCCGCATATGACGCGTGCAAAGTTTAGATGCTCCGTAGATCGTTTCCGAGCTGTGGCTTTCATCTTTGCACCGCATATGGTCCGTACAAAGCTTAAAGCACATCCGGTATATCCTTTTTCAATCTTCTGTACGCCCAGACCGCAAGCAGTATCATTACAACCGTTATAACCAGATAGTTACGCATCTCACGCGGCGTTTCCCAGATCCATTTTCTGTATATCAACGAATTTCTGTACGCATTGGCGGTGATGGTGACCGGGTTCCAGAGCAGAAGGCTTCTCAGAATATCGCTTTTCAGTTTCGCCGCGGGGTACAGAACGCCCGACAGCCAGAACAGCGCCGGCACGGCCGACTTGACGAGGTTGAGAAAGTCCGAACTCATTGCCGACAGCATGGAGGCAAACAGCGACCACGATGTCCAGAACAGGAGCATGGCGACATTTATTATTATTATCTGGGAATAATATATCGTCGGTCTGTCGCCGTAAACGAAAAATATCGCAAGCATTATAACCTGAAGCGCTATGTTCACATAGAAGTTTGACAGGCTCACAAAAGTCGGTATCGTTCCGACCGGGTACTTTATCTTCTTTACCAGATACTTGTACTTCCTTATCGCTCCCGATCCGACGTTAAGGCAGTCCCTTATATAAAACCACGGTATAAATCCCGCGATCATCCAGAGAAAGAACGGGTAGCCGTCAATCATTCTCCCTTTCCTTATCCCGATCGCAAATGCGAACCAGTACACGAAAAGGGTTGTCCCCGGCTTTATGATAGCCCACGACCAGCCCAAAGCCGCGCCTCTGTATTTTTTTATCACATCGGATTTCGCAAGTTTAAAAAGCTGACTCCTGTATCTGACATGATCTCTTATCAATTCAAAAAACGTGTCCACGTTCTCTCACTTTCCGGACTGAACATAGAAAACGCCCAATCCCACTCTATTGCTGAATATAAAACACTTTTCCGGTTCGATATAATGTGCCTCGCCATTTTCACCAGTAAAAAACGTTTTTCCCGCCGACGTCCCTTTCCCGGAATCCGTGTCACTTCTCCCATATCATAACCGTCTTGCCGCCTTTCTTGCGGTAGTCGGAATCAAATGCCCGGTTCATGTCAGCTATGTTTCGCACCGTCACGGTTTCGCCTATCAGAGTCTCCAGATATTCCTCAACATCCTCATCGGAACTGTAAAGATTTATGGTATCGATGAAGTCCCTGACGCCGCTCCTGCTACTTCCGAATACATTAAGACCTTTTTCAAGTATCATTCGCGTGTTGAGCGGAACGGGATTTTCCGACACTCCCATGAGGGCTATGCTTCCCTCCGGGTTGATGAAATCTATAATCTGGTTCACCGCTCTGCCTGAAGCTTCTTTTCCGACGCATTCAAAGGCATGATCGACTCTCAAATCGTCGGGTATATCCATTATATCATACGTGTTGTCCGCAAAGACGAAATCAACCATCTTGTAGTCATTCTTCCCGAAAATGCAAATCTCACTTTGCGGAAAACGCTTTTTAAGCAAGAGTGAAGTTATGAATGCGAGATTTCCGTCTCCCCATACTCCTATTTTTTCTCTGCGCGCATGGGCTTTTTTGTCAAATCTGTCGATAGTATGAAAGCTGACCGACACAAGTTCGGTAAAAGCGGCAACTCTCTTATTTATCCCGGCGGGCAGCCTGATCAGGCGATCCCTCCCCATGGATACGCAGTCCTGCATAAAGCCGTCAAAGCCGCTTGCCCTGAATCTGCTGCTTCGCAGATAGTTTTCCGAAATGATCTCATCATCTTCAACGGGCGTGTTCGGAACCATGACAACCGATGCGCCCGGTTCATATTCGCCTCTCGGGTCGTGTATGACGTCGCCTATACCCTCGTGAATAAGCGCCATGGGAAGTTTCTTCCTCAGAACCTCAGGCGACCTCATTCCCTGATAATACCTCTGATCGGCGTTACATATTGACAGATGTGTAGGTCTGACGATTACGTTGTCACCCGTAAGGTCTATATCGGTAAATTCGGTCTCAAAGCGCCCCGGTGCGACCAGACGGTATATCGTATTCAGCACTGTGAATTACCTCCCAGCAATGTCTCCGCAAGCTGCAGATCGTACGGATACGTCACCTTTATGTTGAAAGTTTCCCCGTTGACGAGAAAAACCTTTTTCCCCTTCATGACAAACACCTTCGCCGCATCGGTCAATATACTTTTCTCCTCCTCCGTGAGACCCGTATACAGTTCCTTGAACTCCCCGGCGCCGAAGCTCTGCGGCGTCTGTCCCAGGTAGCACCGTTTTCTGTCGGGAATCGACGTCACGCTTTCTCCGTCGGTACTGTCGACTATAGTATCGGTGGAAGGTATGACGGTATTGCAGATCTTTCCGTCTTTCAACATAGCTATATTTTCTTCTATTATCCTGTGTGTCACAAACGGTCTGACCGCATCGTGAGTTACGACCGCAGTGTCGTCGGAAAGACCGTACCGCTCTTCTATATGCGCTATGCCGTTCATTATGGTTTCGTTTCTCGACGCCCCTCCGGCAACGACGGAAATCCTGTCCGCATCAGGGACGTATTTCCTTATCAGATCTTTTGTATATGAAATCCACTGATTAGGGCAGAGAACTATAATCTTCTCAAACTTATCGTTCATCACAAATTTTTCTATCGTATGAATTATTACGGGTTTTTTCCCTATCGTCAGAAACTGCTTAGGTCTGTCGACATTGCCCATTCGGGTTCCCGTTCCACCCGCAAGTATTAATCCAAAAATCATAGGTTCCTCCTCGAAAGTCATCAAAGCCCCTTCCGAGCCTGTATATGCCATCACGACTCAATGCCGCTATTATATAATAATAGTATAAGGTTCGCAAGATTTTTGGCGTTGTGCCCGCCCGTATCAACGAATTTATCAGAAAACCTTTTTACTCTCTCCATCGAAAATTCACAGTTCTTAACAGCTTCCCAGAGTTCACGCGCGCTTTCGTGCGTATCCGCCGGCAATTCTTTCCGGAAATCTATACAGAACCCGCGTTTGTCCACATATTCATTTATATCCGGCGTATACAGGAATATAGGTTTGTCCGCCACCGCCGCCTCAAATACGAACGCGGAGTAATCAGTCACCACATAGTCCGCCACAGAAAGCAGTTCCAAGGACGTAAAAGCATTGCACGTAAAAACCCCCCGTTTTTCATGCGAATCAGTCTCCTCCGTGTCGCGCCCGCCGATATCGCCGGCATCGTCATACTTCCCGCCGTTCCATTCGTTTTTGCGGGCGGAACATTTCTCCTTCCCGCCGTTCCACTCGTTTTTGCGGGCGGAACATTTCTCCTTCCCGCCGCGTTCCGCTCGGCATCCTTCGCCGATGCCCGGGATACCGAGTTTTTTCTCGTCAACGGGATGCAATTTGACTATCAGGTTGTATTTTTCGAAATCCGCGGCGGCTATCAGTTCCTCGACATATGAGAGGCAGTTCCCGTTTTTTCTGAAAGTCGGGCAATATAGAACCGTTTTCTTTCCGTAAAGCGTCGGATATTTGCCATATATTTCTTCCGCCTTTTTCTCCATAAATCCCGCGTTTCGGAGAAAATCCACCCTCGGAAGCGGAATCACCGTGACCTTTTCTTCCGGATAATTGAACGCCTTTGCATAAAAAGGCACGCAAAACTCGCTACTTGCAAGTATCCTGTCGTAATTGCCGTGCATTCTGAGAGCCTTTATAATTCCGGCGCTGTACCCCTCCGGGCGGTCTTTCACGCAATACCCGAATTTCTTGAGGATTCCCAGCGCATGCCACATCTGCAGAATCCTGAGGCCTTTCCTGTGCTTCAGAACGCTTGCGGTTATGGTGTATCCCTCAAGTATCACCACTTTGGACGTTGCAAACGCATGCATTTCAGGTCCGAGCATGTGAAATGCATACTTGATCTTTCCGGCAAGTCCGCCCGGTATTTTCATGTATACCCCGCGTGTTTCGATCTCCCGGTGAGATTTATTGATCTCATCAAACAGCAGGGCAACATCGAGTGTCTGCTCATCGCTCTGCCTGCTCACCACGCTTATCCTGTTTTTCACAGGCATCAGTTTATGAAAAAAATAAACGACATTAAGGAAAAAAACGCCGATATTGAGCATCAGTTTCATCTGTTCGTCCCCTTTTCGCCAAAGACCCACCGGCAGACTTTCTCCGTGGATCTTCCGTCGCAGGCGCCCAGAAACATACGACCGAAAGTTTCCCGCTTCTCCGGCATCGTATCTTCCTTCCTGATCGCCTCTATGAGATCTTCCTGAGTCTCCACGGCAGGTCCGTACAGGTAATCCTCGTACGGATAATACAAGCCTCTGCCGTCGCCGTAAATATCTCTGTCAAAATCGTAAAACACTACGGGTTTTCCCGTAAAATAGTAGTCAAAAATCACCGATGAATAATCCGTTATCAAAATATCCGTAACGAGCAAAAGCGCGTTGATATCTCTTTCCGCCGACAAGTCGAGAAACAGTTCACCGTAGTCGTCTATTCTGTAATCGTCGCCCCCGTGCTTCAGAATGTTGTTGTGAACCGCAGGGTGCCATTTGAACACGAACACGTAGTTCTCATCAAGCGAGTCGGCGAACTTGCGTAAATCTATCCTGGAGAAGTCGTAGCCTGCATCTTCCGCCCGCAGACCGCGGTATGTGGGCGCAAACAGTATAACCTTTTTGCCTTTCAGGATCGGGTATCGCTCATAAACCGCATTCTGCTCATCGAGAACCTTATCCTTGTCAAAGAACAGGTCCGTGCGCGGCACACCTGTTGCTCTGACCCTCTCCACGGGTATCCCGAAAGCTTCGGCGTAGCAGCCCCTTATCTCCTCGCTACTCACAATCGCTCCCGCATATTTCCTATATCCCTTATGTATCCTTATCTTCTCATTGCCACCCGCTCTGCCGTATCCGAACTTTTTGAAAGCGCCCGCGCCATGCCACAGCTGATATATCCTCTGCCCGGGTCTGAGCTTTTGATACGAGGTATATCTGAAGTAGTCTTCGAGAAAGATGACCTCGGATGTCACCGTGTCGTACACCATCTTCGCGAAAGCGCACGGCGATGAAAATTTTCTGCGATCGGCTTTTAAATACGTCACACGCTCATACGACCCGCCGAGGAAATCGTAAACGTCGAGCAGGTTCCCGCCCAGTTCTGCTCTCACGTCGGAAACAAAAAACACCTTTCCCGGCTTTACACCTCTGAAAAGTGATATGACAAAAGCGAGCGCCATGAAAACCACGGCGCTGCTGCCGTTTAACATGTATCTTATTATTTTTCGACAAGAAGACATCTGAATCTCTCTCCTACGACATCAGGCTCTTGTGGAGTTTTGTATCGAAATCGACTCCGCAAGCGGTTTCAACGTTTCCTATAAGATGCTGCTCATTCTCTCTGCCCGAGCATGCTCGTTATCAGTCTCTCGAACATCGCTTTCATGCCGACAGTCGGTTTCCAACCCAGCGCTTCGATTTTGGATGAGTCCAGCCGTATTATCATTTCAGGATTGTAGCCGAAAGAAGCGGCGTCTTTCGGTATTTCCACGCGGACTTTAACTTTCTTCTCGGGATCAAGACCTGCGGCAAGTTCCGCCATTTCATATATGGAGCATGCGGTGTCCATATTTGTTACGTTGTATGCCTCCGCAGTCTCTCCTCGAGTAAGGACGGTCAAAATCGCGGTTACCGCGTCCTTTCCGTAACAGTAACTCCTCACAGTCCTGCCCGCGGTGTGCAGAACTATGTCTTTGCCCTCGATAACACTTCTTGCAAATTCCGCAAACACTCTTCCGTCATCGTATTTGACGCCGGGTCCAAAGGTCTGCGAAAGTCTCGCGACCTTTACGGGAAGTCCGTATTCCTTTGCATAAGACGCGCAAAGGCACTCAACCATCCTCTTTCCCTCCGAATAGCTGCTGCGCACGTTCATCGGGTCTATATATCCATAATCATGTTCCGAAACGGTTCCGCCCGGAGTTTCCGTCTGCGGCGTTCCGTACACCTCAAGCGATGACAGATACACCATTGCCGACACCTTTTTTTCGACTCCGAAGCGCAGCACGTTATCGCTGCCCTCTACCGCGGCATGTATTGTCTCCACCGGGTTTTTGACAAAATACCTGGAATCCGTCGGACTTGCCGCATGGATTATGTAATCCACATTGCCCGGATAGTCGATTTCCCTGTCAATTTCGCCCACCGCCATCTCAAATGCAGGATTGTCAAAACAATCGAAGAAAATTCGCCTTCCTTTTTCTTCATCGCGAAGAAAGGCGACCACCCTGACTTCGATACCCGACTCGTTAAGCCTGAGAAGGGTCCTTACAAGTTGTGAACCTATAAGTCCCGTCGCTCCGGTGACAAACACCGTTTTGCCGTCATAGTCTTCACTCCTGAGTGTCTCCGCAGCCGATATTATATCTTCTTCAAGCAACGCATCAATATATCTTTCCGTTCCCACGCGTCACACCTCCTGTCCGCCTGCATTTCCATATTCCCGTCCGAATATATCCCCGCATTCTTATCTTTCTGTGCTCCGTATTCTTATCTTTCCGTGTCCCCGTATTCTTATCTGCGTATGTATCTATCTTCCGCAATTCTTGAAATAGTTTATCTCCGCCTTCGTTCCATCGGTGATCCCAAATCCAAAAGCCTGTTCATTCTCCCTGTACTGAAGCAGTGCTCTGAATATGTACACGTCTTCGGGCGTCGTGACCTTGATATTGCCGCGGTTACCCTCGACCATGTTCACGTTTATGCCGAGCGTCTTGCAGATGGTACAGCCGTCCACCATGTTCTCGTATCCGGTTTCCGTGGCTCTTATCGCATCGTGCGCCGCGATTATGTCCTTCAAAATGAAAGTCTGCGGCGCCTGAGCCGCATATGTATCCTTGCGAAACGGCACCTTCTCGACTCTTTTACCGTCGCCGCTGAGCAGGATCGTTTCAAAACAGGAAGTACAGGTTACCGCATTTCCTTTTTCTTTTGCGGTAAGTATGTTCTGCGAAATGACGTCGTATGCCACAAAAGGACGCACCCCGTCGTGGAGCAGAACTATGCTGTTTTCATCGTTTTCACTTTCGCCCTTTTTCAGGCAGTTATATATGGAATCCTGCGCCGTTGCTCCTCCCGCAATGACAGCCGCAACCTTGTTCAGTCGATATTCCCGAACGAGATCTTCGACGTAGGGAATGTAGTCTTTCAGCGTGGATATATATATCTTGTCTATCATCTTGTGATACTGAAACATCTGAACGGTATAGACGAGTATCGGTTTACCGTTGATCTCGAGAAACTGCTTCGGCACTCCCGCGCCCATCCTTATTCCGCTTCCTCCGGCAAAAATCATCGCTATATTCATATTCATCCTCCTCTACTCTGCCTTGAAAATTCACGATAGACGACACACATGCCGCCGGAACGACTGTTCCTCCGCTCTGCATACCGGAATATCGCTTTTCCGTAATTCCATATACAGGAACATCAAATCTCTATGTCGCTTATGTCACAGTTACTGAAATCAAGCGCCTTTGTGCGGGCATTGTCGGCGGCTATCACGTCGAGAGATTCGCGTATATCCTCCGGAACATTGCCCTCGATGATCCAGTCGATTACCCTGTCGCAGGCGTGAGCATCTGTATAATCGAAGTGAATACGAACGTACTCTTCCACCTTTTCTTCTTCAAAGTCGCCCGTTTCCAAAGCTTTCATCACTTCGTCAAACGTATAGCAGACTTTTCCCGGCGCCGCCGTTTCATAATCCCTGTGAAAGCCTCTCGAAAATGCATACTGGATCTTATCGAACGCGAAAAACAACATCGGTTTATGCATCAGTGAAAACTCGAATATGCTCGAAGAATAATCGGTAATGAGCAAATCCGTTATATAGAAGAGATCGTTTATGTTCGGATACTTATTCAGATCTATAAAACGATCCTTGTGCTCTTTCTTTATCGGTACAGCGTCCGGTACCCACGGGTGCATCTTGAAGATTACCACGTATTTGTCGCCGCAGAATTCATAAAGTCTGTCAAAATCGATCAGCTCATAAGGATAATAGGAATCCGAGCGGTTCTTCCCCCTGTAGGTCGGAGCAAACAGAATCACTTTCTTCCCGTTTATCATGGGGAACTCCTGATGAAGCCGGATCGTTTTTTCCTCTTTGTATTCAGGATCGAGGTACTCATCCATTCTCGGCATTCCGGTCGGCAGAACCTGCTCCTCATTTATGCCGAAAACCTCTGAAAAGAAGTGTGCTATTCTCTTGCTTCCCGCAATCCCGTATTTGTATTGCCTGTGGCAGTTCACGGGGCCCGGACAACCGGAATTTCCCCAGCGGCTGTATCCCGATGACTTGAATCCCGCTCCGGCATGCCAGAGCTGAATAAGAGTCGTTTTATCATCCAGAGTAAACCAGTCGAAGACGGGAGCATGGTCGTCGATGAATATCATGTCCGCCTTTGCTATTTTCTCCATAACGTTGATCCAGCTTTTGATCCCGTAATGTCCTATTGCCACCATCGATCTTTCCGATGTCAGTATATTGTAATCCTTATCCATTCCCCGCGCTTTCAATCTCTTTATTACGCTCGTCAGGTTGGAGCCAAGCACCTCACTCTGCTCGGTCATAAATAAAAGCGTCTGCTTTTTTCCGGTATCCCTGCTGTAATTTCTGTATTTCTTGAGCTTCTGCTGATATATTTTCCATATCACGGCATGACGCTTGCTCAGAATTTTTTTCTTCATATCGGCGGTAATCTTCTTCGCCCCGGTGGGTTCAACGTTCGGTTCCGCATCAAGTTCGCTGAACACCGGTATCGGGCATCGCCTCATGTCCTGCGCTATCATGTTCAGATATAACGCATCATCTCTGTTTGCAACCGAAAAATCTATTGTGTAGCCTTTCATCTTTTTATTGTGAAGGAAAATACGCGACATCCCCTTGACCACCGGAACTATATCTTCCGAGATCTCCATCATGCACAGAGCATCATCTCCTTGGCAGACGAGTATCTTGTATATGCCGTTAGGCAGGCAGTTACAATACCCGGGGTTCGTATAGTTGAGCGAAATTCTGTACCGGTCTTCCGACACTTTTTCCGATTTGAACCTCGCATTTGCCCGGAAAAATTCGGACACCGCGTAGAACATAAGCGGCTCAGTATAGTCGAAATCATCCGCCGGATGTATTTTCACCGTTATGTGGACCGTTACACGTTCCCATTCTATATTGGTAACCTCGGCGCGAAGTCGTTCCTCGTCAAATTTATTTGCCATTAAAACATTATGTATTTTTTCCATTTTATGTGATACTCCTCCGATTCTATCTGATCTTTTCAATCAGAAAATCAACAATTCTTTCAGCCGCATGACCGTCTGCCTTGTATCCGATAAATTCAAGGAATTCCTTGCTCTTGGCGGCATATGCCGCTCCGTCGAAGCCGGCGATTTCCTCTATAAGCGCATCCGTGGTCCCGGCGTAAGGAAACGGCAGCTGCTCCATTGTATAGTACATGCCCCTGTTTTCCATGTATTCTTCCAAATCAGGGACATACATGAATGCAGGTTTTCCGGTGAGCATAAAGTCCGTTATCGCCGATGAATAATCGGAAATCATCATGTCCGCCGCCACGGCAATGTCCTGCATATCCGGGTAGTCGGAAGCGTTGATAAGCTTTTCCGAATCGGGAATCAGTTGCTTCGCCTTGGAGATGAGACGCGGATGCAGCCTGATCAGCATAACCCACGGTTTGCCCGTGCGTTCTTCAAGCGCCTCTACGACCCGGACATAATCCATGTCATACCATTTAAGGCTCATTCCATTTCTGAACGTCGGTGCAAAAAAAACTATACCGACGTCTTCTCCTATGCCGTACCACTTTCTCACCGCGCGTTCCGATGCTTCGGAGCCGTTAACAAGGATATCCGTGCGCGCATCGCCTAATTCCAATATGTTACCGTGGCCGTAGAAAAACTCATTTAGCACGTGCTTTTCCACCTCTCCGCCGCACGTTATATAATCGACGTACTTTGAATCAACCCGGTAATTCTTCTCCTTCTCGCTCAGATCCTCATACGCCTTGGGCTTATATGTGTGCTTGTCCTTCCCTTCGCTCTTGAGCGTTATTCCACCGTGAAAAGTATTTAAATATATGGTCTTCCCGCGTTTGACAAGTCCGTTGGAATAATTCTTGTTGAAATGAATATTGTTTATCCAGACTTTCGCGGTCAGCAACTCATATATAGCCTTGTTGCCTTTTACTGTCCGCACTCCGTCGGGAATACCGGCTTCCTCTCTGCTTTTGCTCTTCCCCAGAATCCACACCAAATCGTAATTGCCGTTCCTTCTGAGAAATTCGTCGCAGATCGCGCGCGGGTTACATCCATAACCCTTTCCTCCAAACTGCGAAAAAACGATTTTATTGCGTTTGACAGGTTTGAAGAGGCGTATCAGTCTGCATTTCAGCAGGTGTTTGCGTTCCTCTCCGGTAAGATTACCTTTCTTTTTAGATGTCTTTTTCTTTTCACTCATAAAATATTCCTCTCATAAACAGTGACTGCTCTTAAATCCCGCGCACCCTGCAAAGGGTTAAACAAAACAGTCCCCTGTAGTATAACATATGAGCCTTTTGGCGTCTATCTTTCAATGTCATGGGCATAGACACAGAGGAATTGCGGCATCAAAAAACGCCCATCCTTTCCGATGGGCATCTAAATGTATCCAATCCGTCCCTCAAATTATTTGATAAAAAGTACAAGATAAACAAGAACTATTACTGCTAAAATTCCTATTCCCATTGAAATAAGTTTCTTCATCGCATCTCCCTTATTCTCTATTTTTTCCATTCAAATACAATGTCTTTATCTTTATATTCACCGTGCTGTCTGAAGAAGCTTTTCATTATAACTTCGGCATTCTTTTTGGCGTTGCGGTAAAGGCCGTTTGCTATCGCGTCATCCACTCCTCTTTTAACAAGATCCTTTCTCGCTCGCATGTTCTCACTGAACGTTACCGGTGAAAATATGCTTTCTTCCTCATGATATACTTTCCCGGATTTCTCGTCTATATAACTATCCGTGACATGCATCTTCGGCATTTGAACTTTAATTTTTTCTCCGCTTTTTTCCCAACTAATCTCTTTGAAGTTCAAGCCGGCTTTTACGACGACGTTATAACTGTAAATATACTTGCTTCTCGTAAATGGCAATTCCTTGCCGAACACTTTCTTAGAGTCATTTACCACTCCTATAACATTGCAATATGCTACCTGAGTGTCCAGTTCAGCAATATCCTCAAATCCTATTTTTGTTGTTTTGCTGCTATTTAAAAAATAATCCATTACCGATGGACCTATTTTTACAGCTACAACAGCTATGGCAACTATGGCTATCACAATTATAATTTTTCCTGTTTTTTTCATTTTAACTTCCTACCTTTACTTATACATTCTCTCTCATTACACGCTTTCCTATCGCTTGTTTTTATCTCTTCTTTCTCGTAAGGACAGCTCCCGCGATTCCTGCAATTAACAGAACCGGCACGAGCCTGAAAAACAGCCATTCGAACGCATGGTATGCCGTTGCGAGCACAGCGGTTTCCGGCTCATGATAATCCCACTTTTCATATGGAGCGTTCATTGCGATCAATATGGCCGCTATCAGCAATGTGACCGCACACAGCGATATGAAAAGACAGTGAATCACCTTTCTCCTATGTACAACTCTCTGCGCCAATTGCAAATTGATGATTTCGAGTTTCTCGGCAATCGCTTTGAGACCGTCGGGCTCAGTCTCGGCAATATCTTCGCCAAGTAAAGTGGCAACGGGAGTCTTGAGTGTTTCCGATATAGTGATCAACATATCGGAGTCCGGAACTGACAACCCCTGCTCCCATTTTGAAACCGTCTGGCGCACCACGTTCAGTTTGGCGGCAAGTTCCTCCTGTGAAAGTCCTTTCGACTTCCTTATCGCCTTAATGTTGTAACTAAGCACTTTCATTACCTCCTATAATATAGTCAATGGCTTCAAGTACCTCATTCGGATTTCTCGAAGCTTACGCCGTCTGTGATTGTAATTGTACACTTCATGCATCCGGCATAAATATTTTATTAGGAAGCCCCTCGTTGCCTCAAGCAACGCAAATTGACATTGCCGTTTTTCCGGCCGACGTTTGCCTGAATATGCTCCGCTTTTGTCTGAATATGCTCCGCTTTTGTCTGAATATGCTCCGGTTGTCAGGATTATAAAATCTTGGCTACCGCTTAGAGGCATCGCTTACTTTGAGGCGAACGTGATCTCGCCCGCTCACTTTTTAAGTTCCTGCTTTATCTGTGTCGTCGATATTTCCGGAGTTCTCGGCAGATACACGACCTCACAGTGCTCCTTCAAAAAATCAAACTTTCCACGCCAGTCATCGCCTATGACAAAGGTATCCACGTGGTACTCTTTGACATCGGAAAGTTTCTGTTCCCAGTTTTCCTCCGGAATGACCAGATCGACGTACCTTATGGCCTCCACAAGATTCTTGCGCTGGTTGTAACTGAAATAGCATTTCTTATTCTTCGAATTCAGGTTGAACTCATCTGTCGATATTGCAACAATCAAATAGTCGCCGTACTCCTTTGCTCTGCGCAGGAGATTGACATGCCCGTAATGCAGCAGATCGAATGTTCCGTATGTTATGACCCTCTTCACGTATAAATTCCTCCCAATACTATAAAACCGGGGAGCAACGCCGCACTCCCCGGAAAATAAACTCTGAAATTCAACTCGATATGTCCTGCCGGTCAATACGAATCCGACGAACTTATCCGAACAGTCGCGATCTATTTTTCAGATGCATCAAACAATGCTTCCGCATTATCCCATTCAGCTATGATCTCAGGGATAATCTTGTACAGATCTCCAACGATTCCATAATCCGCAACCTCAAATATAGGAGCATCTGCGTCCTTGTTGATCGCTACGATAATGTCTGAATTCTGCATGCCCGCCAGATGCTGGATGGCTCCGGATATTCCGCAGGCAAAATAGATCTTTGGCTTAACCGTCGTTCCGGTCTGACCCACCTGGTGTGAATGGTCAATCCAGCCCGAGTCCACTGCGGCACGGGAAGAACCCACAACACCGCCAACCTTATCAGCAAACTTCTTGATCAGTTCAAATCCCGAAGCGTCTCCAAGTCCGCGTCCGCCGGAGCAGATGATGTCGGCATCTGTCAAGGAAACCAGTTCCTTCGCCGATTTTACGATATCGACAAGCTGCACATGGATGTCGTCCTTTGAAAGGCTGTGATTCAGCTTAACAAATTCGCCTGTCGCTCCGACTCTTCTCTCGATTTTCTGCATAACTCCCGGACGAACCGTTGACATCTGCGGCCTTGTGTTAGGGCAGATAATCGTAGCCATCAGGTTTCCGCCGAACGCCGGACGTGTCATCTTAAGACCCTTGTCAGGATCGTCCGCTTTCAGCGTAGCCGTGTTGAGAGTTGTGTTCTCTTCAGCGAACTTAATGTATTCCGCAACGCTTACGTCAAGATGCGTACAGTCGGCGGTCAGACCTGTGTTCAGTCTTGCCGCAACACGCGGAGCAAGGTCTCTTCCGATGTGAGTTGCACCGTACATGAAGATCGACGGCTTCAATTCATTTACGGCATCCACTATTACCTTCGTGTAAGCGTCTGTGGTGTAATTCTTCAGTAGCGCGTCCTCAATGTAGTAAACCACGTCCGCACCGTATTCATAGCACTCTTTGGCGAGGTTATCCACACCTTCTCCGACCAGAAGAGCACAAACCTTGGTTTCGTCGTCAATGTCTTTGGCAAGCTTTGTAGCTTCACCCAGTAATTCCAAAGCTACATTCATGAGCTTTCCGTCACGCTGTTCAACGAAAACCCAAATATTTCTGTAATCGTCAAAATTCTTTGCCATTATAATCGTTCCTCCTCCTAAATAATATGCTTCTTCTTCAAGCCGATGAGCAAGTTCTTAGCAATATCTTTTTCGGAGTCGCCCTCAACGGTGACACCTTTCCCCTTAGGCTTCGGTGTGAACGAACGGAATACATTGGTCGGAGATGCTTTCAGGCCTACGATTGTTCTGTCCACATTTACATCGTCGGCACTCCATACCTTGATATCCTTCTCGTCAAAGATTCTTCCGATGTTCATGTATCTTGGAGTATTAAGCTCCTTGATGCATGTGAGCATGCAAGGCGTCTTGAGCTTCAAAACTTCATATCCATCCTCAAGCTGTCTCTTTACGGTAACCTCTTTCAGGTCATCCGAAATGTCGAACTCCTCAACATAAGTAACCTGTGGGAGATTGATTTTCTCAGCTATCTGAGGTCCTACCTGAGCGGTATCTCCGTCGATAGCCTGTCTGCCCGCGAAGATCATGTCGTATTCTCCGTAAGTCTTGATAATTGCGGAGATTGCGTTGGACGTAGCCCATGTGTCGGATCCGCCCACAGCTCTGTCGGAGAGCAGGATCGCCTCATCGGCACCCATCGCGATGCATTCAAACAACATATCCTGAGCCTGTGGAGGTCCCATAGAAACTACCGTCACGTGAACATCATCAAACTTGTCCTTAATTTTCAAAGCTTCTTCCAGAGCGTTGGCATCGTCATTGTTCAAAATGCTTGGAACGCCGTCACGAATCAATGTTCCCGTTTCAGGATTGATTCTGATCTCATTTGTATCCGGAACTTGCTTAGCGCAAACTAGAATCTTAAATGCCATTTCTATTTCCTCCTATCCTTATTTCCCGAAAGTCCTTGCAGCAATTACGATCTTCTGAACTTCTGAAGTACCCTCATAGATTTCGGTAATCTTGGCATCTCTCATCATTCTTTCAACCGGATAATCTGCTGTATATCCGTATCCGCCGTGGAACTGTACGCACTTGGTCGTAACCGCCATTGCCGTTTCAGCCGCATAGAGCTTTGCCATAGCGGAAGTCTCGCCGTAGTCCTGACCTTCATCCTCAAGGAACGCAGCCTTGTACACGAGCAGTCTTGCGGCTTCGATTCTCGTCTTCATCTCAGCCATCTCAAACTGAAGCGCCTGGAACTGGGAAAGCTTTCTGCCGAACTGCTTTCTCGATTTCATGTATTCAACTGTAACATCAAATGCGCCCTGCGCGATTCCCAGCGCCTGCGAAGCGATTCCGATACGTCCGCCGTCCAAGGTGGAAAGCGCAACCTTGAAGCCCTGTCCAACCTTTGCAAGCAGTCTATCCTTAGGAATTCTGCAGTTCTGGAAAATAAGCTCGGTCGTGGAAGATCCGTGGATACCCATCTTATCCTCGGTTTTTCCGATCGAAAAGCCCGGATCGCCTTTTTCCACGATGAATGCGGAAATCCCGCCGTGAGTTCCCTTTGCCTTATCCGTCATTGCCATAACGACGAAAACGTCGGCATAACCACCGTTTGTGATAAATACCTTTGCGCCGTTAAGCACATACTCGTCGCCGTCAAGATCAGCTCTCGTCTGCTGTCCGCCGGCATCGGTACCTGCGTTAGGTTCAGTCAGTCCGAAAGCGCCGAGTGTTTTGCCCTGAAGCAGATCCGGAAGATACTTCATCTTCTGCTCTTCCGTGCCGTACTTGTAAATAGGCCAGCAGCAAAGCGATGTGTGAGCCGAAACGATAACGGCCGTAGAACCGCATACTCTTGCCAGTTCTTCCACAGTGATAGCGTAGGCAACTTCATCGCCTCCGGCTCCGCCGTACTTCTTAGGAAAAGGAATCCCCATCATGCCGTATTTAGCCATTTTCTCAACAGTTTCAACAGGGAATCTATGTTCCTTGTCTATGTCTGCGGCAATGGGTTCAACTTCGGTTTCAGCAAATTCTCTTACCATTTTTCTTACGAATTCCTGTTCCTTCGTTAGTTGAAAGTTCATGTAAATGCCTCCTTAAATTATAATAACGGTCTTAAGTCCACAAAACTCAACGGATATTCTCCGACAAACGGCATTCCCCGTGGATTTTTGATAACCGCTTAACATTGGTGTTACAATCGTTCGGGTAGTAAGTTTATTTTTTAACAATTGTAAATGACACCGTTAATAGTTAAACATGTTCAAGCGATTTTTGCAAGCCTTTTTTCCTCTTTTACAAAAATGATTCAGGAGGAATTCCCCTGAATCGGAATCGAATCACCGCCAATGTGCTCCGGATTTACTGTCATTGATAAAGCCTGCCCTCCCGCATTTTCAGAAGCACATCACACATCCTTTCAAGGTCGTCCTTATGGTGCGTGGCAATAATAATTATTGCCCCACGCTCTTTTTCTTCTTTTACGACATCGTATATTAACCGGATTCCGTCATCATCCAACGCATTTGTCGGTTCATCAAGCAGGATCAGTTCCTGCCCCTCAAACACCGCCTGAGCTATATTCAATCTCTGTTTCATACCGAGAGAATACTTTTTCACCTTTAGTTCCATCGCTCTTTCGAGCCCTACTCTTTTCAATGACGACTCGATTTCCTCATTGCCGACAAGTTTCTTTATCTTTGAGGTAAATTCGCAAAGTAAGTTCCGTTGGCTCCGGAAGTTGCCTTTACTGCGAGAAATCAACGGAATTAAATTCAAGAAGCCCATCAAAACATAGCAATTTCACTTGTATATTGACCTTTAACGATTTTACTACAAAATTTGAGTTATTCATTTCATAAACATTAAAAAGAACCTCGAAAGGTTCTTCGCTATTCTCTATATCCGCTTTTATCAATCGTCACTATCGTCCGGACTGTTTTGCTTCTCTTTAGCCTGCGTCCGTGTGTCTCTAATCATAGTGACCATCACAGATCCAATACCCGACAAACCAAATAATCCTCCCAAAAACTTGCCGGATACACCCGGAGATTTTAAGGCGACAGCAACACCCGCTGCCAAACAACCTATCGATATGATTGTGGCGCACAGTATTCCTGCAAGGCTGTCTCTTGATTCAGTCTGCTGGAGTTTTCTTTCGAGCATCATGCGGTGTTCCTGCTGTTTTTCAGCCATAGAAATAATTCTACCCGCACTCCCCTTGGCAATATCCTCGTACCCCTTCAACCTTTCGAAGATCTGAATTCGCTGATTCCTTTACTGATAAACCGTCCGACATTTATCCAATCTCCTCTCAAAGCCTTAACATCATCTCGTCGTGGGTCTATGTGATTAGATTTCTTCCGGCTTCCGACTATTCGCACCGATCTCCCGAAGCCCTCTTTGAAACTTTCAGATAATCTCATGATAGTCTCCTTTCCTTTCCTACGAACATTCTACCACGTGTGATAAACTTTGCAACACACAACATGTACCCTGCACGTAATATTTATCCACAAGATATTGCGCACAAAAGGCACACGCCTGCTTTGGGAACACCTTTTTGCAGTTATTGTCATCTTCTACATCATCTACCTATTGCCGGCTGTTTGTTTGAAAGGATTTAACTATAGCTCTATGTCTAATTGTCGATTTACAAGGTTCTCAAACCGCAACATCATCAGGAGCAGACTTCAGTGCCGCTTTGATAACTTTATACAGTTCTTCCTTTACCGTTCCCGACTTTGCCTTTGTTGTACCCGGCCTCCTGATTTTCTTTCCGCGGTTGTTGACGCTGCCCACATATGCACTGTAAGAGCCTTAATCCATGGTTCTGAATATTTTCTCGTACGCTTCAGGATTGTACCTAGTCAATACTTCCTTCAATTGGGAGCATTTTCTTGTAAAACACATGATCGCCTATGCGACCTTTTTTAATTCCGGAAATTCAGGGATTTGTCATCCAACTGGCTCTCCTCACCGGCTTTATCGACTTATGGAAAATTGGGAAAAGCATGCATCGAATCAGGCAATCGTAATCGTCTCTTCCTTTTCGATCGCGTCAGCGACGAGTTTCTCAACGTCAAGCCTGTTCTCCGAAAGTTCTATCCGGGCAAGCTTCGGCTTTGTGATCGGGTGCTTCGGAAGAAACACTGTGCAGCAGTCTTCATACGGTTCGATGGATTTCTCGTACGTCCCGATTTCGTTTGCCTTTTCCATTATGTCCACCTTGTCCATAGCGATCAGCGGTCTCATGACGGGCATCGAAACACAGGCGTCCGTCACAACCAGCGCCTCTGCCGTCTGGCTTGCGACCTGCCCGAGGTTTTCCCCCGTTATCAGCATCATGCACTTGTTTTTCAATGCGATTTTTTCGGCGATCCGCATCATGAATCTTCTCACAAGTATAGTGGTTTCCTCTTCCGGACAGTTCATTACGATCTGTTCCTGTATAGGCAAAAGATTTATGACGTGCATCCGCATCCTGCCGCTGTATGATGCGACTATGCCGGCAAGTTCTTCGACCTTTTGCTGCGCACGCGGGCTTGTGTACGGGTAACTGTGAAAATGAACCGCTTCAAGAAGCATCCCGCGTTTTGCCATCATCCACGCCGCAACCGGACTGTCTATTCCGCCCGAAAGCAGGACCATGCCTTTCCCGTTGGTTCCCAGAGGCAGTCCGCCGAAGCCGGACACCTTCTCATCGTAAATGTAAGTTCTGTCTTTCCGCAGATCTATAAAAAGTCTGCATTCCGGATTATGAACATCTACTTTCAGCACCTTACAGCCTATCAGGATCTTTGCCCCGATTATCCTTGCGATCTCGGGAGATTTTACGGGAAATTCCTTATCCGCTCTTTTGGCTTCCACCTTGAATGTCTTAACGCCTCGCTCTTCGATCTGCTTTTTCATAAACTCCACCGAGGCTTCACCGATTTTATTCAGCTCGCTCTCGGCTTCTACCGCCGGACTTATTGAAGCCACGCCGAAAACCCTCGAAACGTTCTTTACGATTGATTCTGCATCGTGTTTTTTGTCGCTTCTGATGAAAATCAGGCCTTCACGTCGGCTAACCTCGACACCATCCATATCCTTCAGTTTTTTTCTGATACGCTCCACCAGAGTTTTTTCAAAGTACGGCTTGTTCATACCCTTCAGGGCGACCTCGCCGCACCTTACGATATAAATATTCTGTTCGTTCATTTGACCAATGTTCTCCTGTAAGTAGTTTCTTTTCATCTGAAGCTGCCCAGCTTTCGGAAGCGCGTCACCGCCGCGGCGACGCGTTCCACCGTATAATCGATTTCTCCCGCAGTGTTATACCTGCTGAGGCTGAATCTTATCGCGCTTTCAATCTCTCTTTCCGTGCATCCCGCAGCGCGCAGAACGTGACTTTGCCCCCTCTTGTTCGAGGAGCATGCGGAACCTGTGGAAACGTAAATGCCGTCTGCTTCCAAGGCGTGCAGAATCACCTCGCCTCGCGTTCCGAGAAATGAAACGTTGAGTATATAATCGGAAACCTCTCCTCTTTTTTCCGGACCGTTAACCTTGATGTCGCCGATATTGTTCCTCAAGCCGGTAATCAGTCTCTGCCTCAGACTCCACACGTAACCGCCGTTTCTATTCTCCCGCGATTCGGCGCCGCCCGACCCTGCCGCACTTCCGGGATCATTGACGGGATTTGAGGATTTTTCGCCGTTCCTGTCTTCTCGCATCAATTCCACCGCCTTGCCGAAGCCTATGATTCCGTTTACGTTCTCGGTGCCGGATCTTCTGCCTTTTTCCTGACCTCCGCCCAGTATCAGCGGGATGAATTTCGCCCTGCCGCTCGCATAAAATGCGCCTACGCCTTTAGGGCCGTGTATTTTGTGGGCACTTACGGAAATAAAGTCCGCACCGCATCCGGTCAAATCGATTTTTCCGAACGCCTGAACGGCATCGACATGAAACAGCGCCCCATTCCGGTGAGCGTCAGCGCACATTTCTCTCACGGGCAACACGGTGCCGATTTCGTTATTCACCGCCATTACGCAAACCAGTATGACATCTCCGGTCAGGGCTTTGCGGTACATGTCCAAATCCGGAAAACCGCATCTGTCAACATCTAAATATATGACTTCAAAGCCCCGTGATTCCAGATGTCTGCATGACTCAAGCACGGCCGGATGCTCTATCTTTGTCGTAATAATTCTGCGACCCTTCCTCTTCAGCGCATCGGCAGCGCCGAGTATCACGGTATTGATGCTCTCCGTACCTCCCGACGTAAACACTATCCCTTTGGAATCGACTCCAAGTTCGGCGGCAATTATACTTCTCGCTTTGCTGACTTCGTTTTGAGCCTTTCTGCCGAGTTCATGAAGCGATGACGGATTTGCAAAATCCGACTCGAGTGATTTCATGATTGCCGCGGTAACTTCTCTCGCCTGAATTGTTGTGGCGCTATTGTCCATGTACACTATGTTCTTACTCATATTATCACGTTTGCTCACTTTACTCTGTTCGTCCGCACTGATTTCGCGTGTTCACCTTGCTCTCTTCGTCCGCACTGATTTCGCGCGTTCGCCTAACTTCCGTACATCGGCACTGATTTCGCGCGTTCACCTTGCTTCTGTGTTGACTTTGCTTTTTATGCTCGGATTGCTCTATAAAATTTATCCCGCATCGCCGGATGCGGGATAAGAAATTTCTTATTTTGCGTAATCTATCGCTCTGGTTTCACGAACGACGTTGACCTTTATCTGACCCGGATATTCCAACTCCGATTCAATCTTTTTGGAAATTTCGCGGGCAAGCAAAGAGATTTCATCATCCTTAACCTGTTCAGGCTTCGCTATTATACGGATTTCCCGTCCCGCCTGTATGGCAAACGACTTGTCTACGCCCTCTGTCGTATTCGCTATCTCCTCAAGCTTTTCAAGACGCTTGATGTATACATCCAGCGTTTCTCTTCGCGCGCCCGGTCTTGCCGCGGACAAAGCGTCCGCCGCGGCGACAAGCACGGCTTCCATCGTCTTCGGTTCATAATCGCCGTGATGCGCGGCAACCGCGTTTATGACGTTTTCGGACTCCTTGTATTTTTTCAGGATCTGAACGCCTATGTCTACATGAGTACCCTCATGCTCATGATCGAGGGCTTTGCCTATATCGTGGAGAAGTCCGCCTCTCTTGGCAAGTTTGACATCAAGTCCAAGTTCCCCTGCCATAAGTCCCGCAAGGTGACTGACTTCAATGGAATGCTTAAGCACATTCTGTCCGTACGAAGTTCTGAAATGCAGACGTCCCATCAGTTTTATAATTTCCGGATGCAGATTGTGTATCCCCGTTTCAAATGTAGCCCTGTCGCCCTCTTCCTTGATGATCTGATTGACTTCCCTCTTTGCCTTCTCAATCATCTCCTCGATCTTGGACGGGTGGATTCTACCGTCCACTATCAGTTTCTCAAGCGCAAGCCTGGCGATTTCCCGTCGTATCGGGTCAAATCCGGAAACTATCACCGCTTCCGGAGTGTCGTCTATTATGAGATCCACACCCGTCAGAGTTTCGATTGCCCGTATGTTGCGTCCCTCTCTGCCTATGATCCTGCCCTTCATTTCATCATTAGGCAGATTGACCACCGACAGTGTGCTTTCCGCAACATGATCGGCCGCGCACCTCTGTATTGCGCCGGTCAATATTTCCTTCGCGTTTCTGTCGGCTTCTTCTCTCGCTCTGGTCTCTATTTCCTTTATCATCTGAGAAGCATCGTGCCGACACTCCTTTTCCATTCCCTCAAGAAGCATCTCTTTTGCTTCTTCCGCCGTATACCCGGATATTTTTTCGAGTTCCGCGATTTTCCTTTCAAAGATACTGTCTATCTCTTCCTTCTCGGAGGCGATTTCTTTCTCTACTTTTGAAATCTTTTCCTCTCTCTTTTCAATTCCGTTAAGTTTTCTGTCTATGGCCTCTTCTTTCTGCGCCAAACGCCTCTCCGAACGCTGAACTTCCAGCCTGCGTTCCTTGACTTCCTTGTCAACCTCATTTCTTACCCTATGGGCTTCTTCTTTAGCTTCTAATGTTACTTCCTTCTTTATCGTTTCAGAACGGTTTTCCGCATCGAGAATCAGGTTCCTTGCCTTCTGCTCGGCGCTTCCG
>CP016202.1:908378-914494 GCA_003433295.1 Eubacterium minutum ATCC 700079
TCCGATCGTTCTCTCCGCAACGTTCTTTCTATATATATAACCGCCCAGCACACCCAGTGCACCGACGCCAATTGCAACGATAACAGTGATTATCGGCGACATTAAAGCACCTCCTCTCTTAATTCTTCAATCATAACACAGCTGTTCCTTTCCTCATTTCCATAAGTTCTTCTTTTATGAGCCTGTCAACTATATTGCTGAAGTTACATCTTATATAACTTTCCCGTTTCAATACTATCGGTTCCCCGATGTTGGTCGATATGTTGATATTCATGTCAAACTGGATTATGCCCAGAAGCCTTGCCCGCATCATATTCGTTATTTCCTCGAGCCCGGGAATATATCCCGCATTCATCATTTCCGCTATCAGCTTATTGATGACGAAATATCTTTTGGGGATTCCCAATTTCATTACCGCTCTGTCGACCATGTCCGCATCGCGCAACGCCGCATATTCAGGTGTCGCGACTATTATGGCGGAATCGGCGCCCGATGCCGCAAGCACCATCCCGTCGTCTATTCCCGACGGTGCATCGACTATTATATAGTCAAATTCCTGCTTCAGTTTATCGCACAAAACCTTTACATGGAGCGGCGTCAGGTCACCTTTTTCCCGTTCCGGGGATGACCCCATTATATAGAGATTATCGAATCTCCTGTCCCTGATCAGCGCCTGCCTGATTCTGCAGACTCCGGACATCACGTCATACACATCGTATACAACGTTGTTTTCCAGACCTAAATAAAGGTCGAGATTTCTCAGCCCCATATCCATGTCCACAATAACAACCTTATATCCTTTTTGCGCATATGAGCTTCCCAGATTGACCGCAAACATGGTCTTGCCCGTTCCGCCTTTTCCCGATGCCACCAGGTAAACCTTGCTCATCTTTTCCTCACTATCACTCCATCAGATTCATCGCTTTCAGGCTGGAAAATTCGCCGTCGCCTATAATAATGTGATCCAGAACTCTGATCCCCAGTATTTCTCCGCTTTTTACAAGCCTCTTTGTTGTGACTATATCTTCCTCACTCGGCAACGGGTCGCCGCTGGGATGATTATGCACAAAAATAACGCCTGCGGCACTTTTCCTCACCGCACTGCTGAACACCTCTCTCGGATGAACAACCGTGCTTGACAGCGCGCCTATCGAAACGGTGTCAACCGACAGGATCTCACCTTTTGTGTTCACCAGTATGGATTTAAAATGTTCCTTCTTCTCATAGCGCAATCTTTCCATGAGCAGATCGGCAACATCGTGCGAGGATTCGATCACTTTGCGCCTTGCCGCAGGCGCCATCGCAATCCTTTTCCCGAGTTCTATCACCGAAAGTATGAGCATCGCTTTGGACGGGCCTATCCCCGTAATTCCGAGCAAATCCTCATACTGGATTTCTCCAAGTTCCGATATTCCGCCGTTCCCCGAGGAGAGAACCTCTTCCGCCAGGTGCAGAGAGGAAACGTTCCTCGTTCCCGTATGTATTATCAGTCCGAGCAGTTCCGTATTCGATAAAGCCTGAACGCCTCCGTTTATGGCTTTTTCCAACGGACGCTCTTCCTGCGGCATAGATTTAATCAGCATTTTTACCTCCGAAATCCAACCGCATCCCGATTCATACTATAATTCTCACGGACTAAATTATATCACCTTTGAAACTCTCTCACAAGAGAAAACTAAGCATTTACTCTGTCGTAGATGAAAGATATGACCTGCTCTATAGTCATATCGGTGGAATCTATCTCCACCGCATCGTCCGCTTTCCTCAGAGGGTTCAGCTTTCTGTGCGTATCGGTATGATCGCGTTTTTCTATATCCGCAAGGACCTGCTCAAAAGTAGTGTCGTCACCCTTTTCCCGGAGTTCAAGGTAACGTCTTTTCGCTCTCTCTTCCGCGCTTGCCGTAAGAAAAAACTTGAACTGCGCGTCTTTAAACACGTTTGTACCTATGTCGCGTCCGTCCATGACCACACTTTTTCTGCGTCCTATGTTTCTCTGAATCAGAACGAGTTTTTCCCGTACGGGCGGCAGCGCCGAATATACCGACGCAATCCCGGACATCTCCGGGGTTCTTATCTTTCCGCTCACGTCCTCACCGTCAAGATATATCACTCCGTTTTCAAAATCTATGTTCGTTGCTCTCAGGATCCTTTCGACGGCCTCCGTATCTTCCGGAGCCACATTCTCCGCATTCATCTTGTATCCTACGGCTCTGTACATGGCGCCCGTGTCAACGTACTCCATTCCGAGCTTTTTTGCGACGGCTTTCGCGATCGTGCTTTTGCCGGCGCCTCCCGGACCGTCTATCGCAATTCTTACGGTTCCCGCAACGCCCGCCTTATTTATTCCTCTGTTCATCTTCACTCCCCGATACGTTCATCTTCCTGCTTCCCACAAGTTTTTCTATTTCCTTGATGAAAGTGTTCGCATCGGTAAACTGGCGGTACACCGACGCGAAACGCACGTATGAAACCTCATCGATTTTTTTCAGTTCATCCATGAGCAGTTCCCCTATGAATTCGCTCCTGACTTCCTTTTCCATCAGATTGTTCAGCCCTCTCTCTATGTCGTTGGCTATCTTCTCTATCTGCTCAACGGAAACGGGTCTTTTTTCACACGCGCGCACAAGGCCTCTGATTATCTTGTTTCTGTCAAAGCTTTCTCTGCGCCCGTCCCTCTTTATTATTCTTATTATCGATTCTTCGATTTTTTCATAGGTAGTAAAGCGTTTTCCGCACTTGTCGCATCCCCTGCGACGTCTGATCGCATGCCCTTCCTCGGTCGGTCTTGAATCTATGACCCTGGTATCGACATTATCGCAAAACGGACATTTCATTTTGGCCTCCTGTATCGGTTCATTAGAAAAGGCTCCGTTGATTCGGAGCCTCATAAACCCGACAAAGTCTCCGGTTCACATCAGCAATGAAACCTGACTGACTTTCGTATTTACTTCAGTAATGAACCCTAACTGACTTTCGCATATTTCACAACTTTTTCATTCACCTTTTCAAGGAGCAGATTCGTCCTGAATCCGTTTTCTTCGGCATACTTTTCAACGGACTGCTTATACTGTTTCTTGAAGGATTCCTTGGTGAAGCCCGCCTGTTTCAGCAGTTTTGCAAGGTAATCGTTGAACTCCTTATCGGAAACCTTGATTCCCTCTTTTTTTGCGACCGCATATGTCACAAGCTTTTGTTTAACAACGGTCTTGGCATATTCGTCAGACTGCTTCTTGAATTTCTTCTCATCCGTATTCATATAAGTTTTGAGGAACTTCGCCCAGCTCATGTTATAGTTCTTTGCCATCTTTTTATAACGCGCCACGATCTGTTTCTGTTCAAATTCAAGCTGCTGCTGAGGATATTTCTTTACCTTGGACGATGCAATAACTTTCTCCCAAAGCGCTTTCTTTGCACTCGATTCCGCCTGAGTCTGCTTCTTCTCCAGAAGCGACTTCTTGACAGAGTCTTCATACGCCGCCACCGTCTTGTACTGAGTGTTCTTCTTTATAAAGTCCAAATTGTATTTAGGCGTTGTGGTTTCCTGTTTTGAGTGAATTGTTATCGCAAAGTCAACCTTTTTCCCGGAAAGGTCCTTGTTGTTTGCGTAATTTTTAGGGAACCTGAGATGCAGGGTGAACTTATCTCCGACTTTCTTTCCTATAAGACCGTCAACAAACCCGTCGATCATCGATGTCTGACCGATGGTTATGTTGGTATTCTTCGCGCTTCCGCCCTCAAAAGTCTTTCCGTTGATTCTTCCCTCGTACGAAATGCTTACCGTATCACCTTTCTTTACGGTACCGCCCTTGACCTCTTTGGTCGTGGACTTGCTCTTGATAAAATTCTGGATCTCCGCTTTTACCTCTTTTTTGGTTGCGATCACTTTAGGTTTGGTGTAGTCCAGTCCCTTGTATTTACCGATAGTAACATACTTGTCATAGTTTAACTTGTACTCAGAAGTAAACATCCCAAACGTATCGAACACAAACACCATCAACAAAGCGATGATAATAATAGCCGCCACACCCAACGATGAGCCAATAATTATCTTCTTTTTCTTCGACATTACACAATCTCCTCTTATGAAACAAAATATAAATTTAAATTAAATAATCCGCGCGCTCCTTCGTTTGGTCGGAACGCCGCACATACATAATACCATCGCAATGAATTCAATTCAATTAATATTCCTTTCTTTCACTAAAAAAACACATTGAAATGACTTGAGCAACTTGTTTTTCCACTACGCGGACAGATCCCGGTCCTTTCCGCAACGGTTCATCATACCGCAGCCGGCGCAGCCCTCGCATGCAGGGGGATCTTTTTCCCCTGATTTGCTTTTATCCTTCTGCCATTTGATTGCTGCCAAAGCCCATACCGAACTTACAACCGCGATGAACACTCCCGCCATCAATATGTATTTTACGTGACTCAAAAAATATTCCATAGTTGTCCTCCCTCTCCGCCGACGTCGATCGGCAAACAGTGACCGCGTCCGTTACCGCCGTTCCGTTCTGAGCGGCAGGTCGAATCCGACACGCCCGCCTGCTTCAAGCCGCAGTTTTAGAGCGTGCGGAGCGCAAATCCCCCGCAAAGCTATTTATGTCGTTTTGCATTATCGCAATCACGATGAAACTGCACAACAGAACGGCGACCACAATATATATAAAAGAATCATCCGTTATTTTGTGATAGTGCCATTTTTCATTTGCCACTACCGCAAGTTTTCTGCCCCTTGTGTATACCCAGTAAAAACTGTAAAAAGGCACTATAAAAAAGAATATCGTTTCAGGAGCGGCTCCCGAATAATCCCGATCCATGATCTTTATCGTATTCGCCACCTTATTGAACCAGTAAATATAATATATCCCGAAGGTGAGAAAAGAAAATATCACCGCGAGCGCTATGTTCCTCTCCTCAAGAAGCACATACTGCCTCGGGTCCATCTCACTCTCGTAGTCATATTGCCTATATTCGTTCTGATACCTTGTCTCGGCATCGTCTTTCCAGTTATTGTTTTCCAACGCTTCTTTCCTCCATATACAGAATCGTTCGCAGGGTGTCACCCCGCCACGCGATTGGTTGTTTTTCAATCCTTTTTATACCACAAACGGGGCAATCTGAAACCGTGCCTGCCGTGATGCCATGACGGATACGGCTGCGGTCCCGGCCGCAACGAAAATGACCCGAGGGGCGACTGAATATCAGATTTTATCCTTTATCCTGCCCACTATTCTGTCCACTATGAGAGCCGCTGCATCGGCCTTGCTCATAAGCTCAGTCGTTTCAACCGAATCCTTGGAAATCAAGGTAACTATGTTCGTGTCCGTTCCGAAACCCGCCCCCGTTTCCTTTAGATTGTTTGCAACAATCATATCGGCGTTTTTTCTCTTCAGTTTAAGCTTTGAGTTTTCTATAAGGTCTTTCGTTTCCATGGAAAAGCCGCACAGAAACTGTCCGCTGCGCTTACGCTCACCCATGTATGCGAGTATGTCTTTCGTTCTTGCAAGCGCAACACACGGATTCTCACCCGTTTTCTTAATCTTATCCGAAGAGTAGGTTTTAGGCGTATAATCGGCAACCGCCGCCGCCATAACCACTATATCCTTATCCGCAAAACTCTCAGACACCTTTTCATACATATCCTGAGCATCGGAAACGTCAATAATGTTGCAGAACCTCGGCGCTTTCGCGCTCGTCGCCGCCTTTATTACGGTAACGTCCGCACCACGCGCGGCGCATTCCCGGGCTATGGTAAACCCCATCTTGCCGCTGGAATGATTGGTTATAAAGCGAACGGGATCTATCGCTTCCCGCGTCGCCCCCGCCGTCACCAAGACCTTCTTTCCGGCCAGGTCTTTCTCTTTGGCGATTATATATTCAACGATGTCAAAAAGCTCGTCGGGTTCCGGCATTTTTCCGGCCCCTGTATCTCCGCATGCAAGGCGACCGACAGCCGGTCTCGTCACTATGGTACCATAGTTTTTCAGCTTTTCAATGTTGTCCTGTGTCACCGGATTGTTGTACATCCTTGTGTTCATTGCGGGCACCACAACTTTCGGACATTGAAGCGCAAGGAACGTCGTCGTGAGCATGTCGTCGGCGATACCGCATGC
>CP016202.1:914519-926371 GCA_003433295.1 Eubacterium minutum ATCC 700079
TCGCGATAATATTCGCGGTTGCGGGGGCGATCATCATCAGATCCGCCTTTTTCGCAAGTTCCACGTGCTCAACTTCAAAACTTCCATTTCGACTGAAAGTATCAGTTATGCATTCCTGACCGCTTAAGGTTTCAAATGTCATCGGGGAAATAAATTCGCACGCATTGCGTGTCATGATCACATGAACTTCCGCTCCCGCTTTTTTGAGCATGCTCACAAGCGTCGCAGTCTTATACGCCGCTATGCCTCCCGAAATACCCACCAGTACCGTTTTATCTTTCAAATTCATCATAAATTACCTTTATCACATTTTAAATCTGTCTAAAAAAGAGGTGACTGTCAAATAATCACCTCTTGATAAAACTCATCCCGCAAAGTTCTCTCAAAACACAGGGTTTATCGTTATTTGGCACAAGCTTTCTTTGCCGTTTCGCAAAGTTTTGCGAAAGAAGCCGTATCATGAATCGCGATTTCGGAAAGCATTTTTCTGTTGATTTCCATTCCGCTCTTCTTAAGACCGTTCATGAGGCGACTGTAACTGATACCGTTCGCTCTTGCCGCCGCGTTGACCCTTGCGATCCACAGCTTTCTGTAATCTCTCTTTTTCAGTTTTCTGCCGATATACGCAAACCTGAGAGCTCTCATCACGGCAGGATTTGCCGCGCGAAATACCTTGCTCTTCTGTCCGTAATAACCTTTTGCCAGTTTTAAAATCTTCTTATGTCTTTTACGTGCATTTACACTTTTTTTTACTCTTGCCATCTTCTCTACCTCCCGAAATTATCTTGCCATAGCCCTTAACATTCTCTTGTGATCCGCACTCGTAAGCACTGTGGATTTGCGCAGTCCCTGCTTGCGTTTAGGGGTTTTCTTGGTTAAGATATGACTCTTGTATGCTTTATGCCTCTGGATTTTTCCGGAGCCCGTAACTTTCAATCTCTTGCATGCGCCTCTGTGAGACTTCATCTTGTTTTTTGCCATGATAATACCTCCTGGTTCGTTTTTCTCTGCTATCCCGTTTACTTTTTTTGTTTTTCCGCCGCCTTCGGTGACAAGAACATAGTCAGACTCCTGCCTTCAAACGACGGCTTTTTCTCTATCGATCCGAATTCGCTGCAAGCCTCGGCAAACGAATTCATCACTTCGCGCCCCTTGTTGACGTAATCTCTTTCGCGGCCTCTGAAACGAAGGCTTACCTTCACTTTATCGCCGTCCTTAAGAAATTTACAGGCGGTCTTGGCCTTAACGAGAACATCATGTTCCTCGATAAAAGTACTGAGGCGTATCTCTTTCACCTGAATGGTCTTTTGCTTTTTCTTCGCCTCTTTCTTTCTCTTCTGCAGCTCATACCGATATTTGCCGTAGTCCAGAACTTTTGCGACAGGCGGGGTCGCATTCGGAGAAATTTCAACCAGATCGAGTTTACTCTTTTCAGCCAAATCAAGCGCTTCTTCCCTGCTCATGATACCGACCATTTCGCCTGTGGAATCTATAACTCTCAATTCCGCGGCACGAATCTCTTCGTTGACTCTGCTTTCCCTGCTAATTTTCTTGCCCTCCTAACTAAAAAACGGATACCTCGTATCCGCTCCCAAAAAGATCTGCCACGTCTGCATTTCTTTCAATATTTAACCAACAAACTCTATCGTCTGAAAGGTGAGAAGCGGATCACTTCTTCTTTGTTACCGTGCAAGTATACCATCAGACAGACAGGCTGTCAAACTTTTTTATTCAAAAATACGGTGTTCGGGTTTTTGTGGTTTTTCTCCGGAATTATACGTGAACGGATTTCAGACTTCCTTGTAAAATGCGGACATGGGCATCAGGCTTTTCCGCAGGAGCAGTATGCAATCACCGCCGGAAACGCGCAAGGGAATTGAAGTGTGGCGGGCGTGCTGTCTGAGGGCATGTTGCCGTGATGATGCCCGAGTTCACGCCGCCACTCAATTTCCGCAAGTGAGGCGTGCAATTGCCTGCGACGAGGACTTGCCTGATGCCCATGTCCGCATTTTACAGGAACTTCGGTAATGAACACATAGAAATTATCCCGATGATAAAACTCCACAATTGTTTTACACTATCCTACAAAAATACATACAGCGGCGTGAATCCGGAAAACACGCCGCCGAAAGAGGCGCAACGCAAATCAGACGCCTCCACTTGTATCGTATTGTACTATCTCATTGTATCGTATCGTACTATCTAAGTCTGTACTTCCTGACTTTCGACCAAGCTCCGTATATTTTCTTCCCCTTAAATTTCCTGTAAGCTCTTACCTTGTAATACATGTTTTTTCTTCTCGGAGCTCTCAAAACCTTTGATTTGGCTTTTCCTCCCGCGTATGCCGCGATCTTTGTGCCTTTCTTACGCTTAAACCGGGAGATTTGATAACCCGCAACGGATTTCACTTTCTTCCATCTTACGGTCACTTTCCTGTAATTTCTGCGTTTCACCTTCAGGCCCTTGACTTTTGCGGGCTTTTTAGGTGGCTTTGCCTTAGGCCCCACTTCAAATCCGTCGGTTTTCCTGATAATGTTATCTCCGAATTTGTTTTCGTACTTAAAGTAGACCACTCCCCGGAATTTTCCCGACAGCGTTGCGGTATTGCCTTCTTTCCACTTATAATTGCTGTATCCCGAATCATTTTTTGAAAGCTGGTAATAAACTTTTCCGAAATAGTAGTTCGGCGTAGACGTTATCGTAACCGGCTTTGATGTCTTTGCATTGTAGTTTTTTATCCTCGTGGCGGGATTACGCAGAGCATTTACCTGTTTCGTCTTATAGGCAAAGTTAGGCGTTCCGTAACTTGATACCGTGGTGTAGTAAGGTCTGTAACTACTGTATTTTTCCACTTTTTTGCCGTCCGAACTGGATATGTCAAAACTGTTTGCCGTCCACGTGCAAACCAGAGCCTCGTATTGCATATTGCGCTTGTCATCATTTGTCACGTATACATTGGCTTCCACGAGATCTTTCATGGCATACACATTTGGTTCTCCATGATCTCTGCCGCAGCTGACCAGCACGTTGTAAGGCGTTATTTCTTTGACAAAATTCCAGTTCGCCGAGTGTCCCTGCGACATAAACGGCTCATTGTACTTACCTCCGGCAAAGTTGCTGTGTCCGTGGTGCGAGGCTCTGTATATGTCAACGTCCAGCAAATTCTTGTGGTCGTGAATAATCTGATCCTGTCTTTCTTTTTCCGCATCCGCCGCAAAGATCGCGGACGTTCCGTCGTAGTCAAGTCTGTAGACCAACGACTGATTGTTTACCTTTGGTCCGGTTGTGATGTCATTTACTTTGTCCTTGATAACTTCGGTAAATGTGCCCTTCACATCACGATCGGTATCCGTGAGCTGAGTAAGTTTCAATCCCCCGACCTGTATTATATTTTCACGGTCGTCATCGGCAACGGCAAGATCTATCGCTTTTTTCGCCTTCTGTGTAATGGCCTCACGCTCGAAGTGGCGATAATTTGCGGAGTTATAAATTGCACCGTTGTAATATACCTTTCCGATTTCAAAATTATCATTCGCGAGCAGCGCGTCTATACCGCCTATGTGATCCTGGTGAGCGTGCGTTACCACCACGTAGTCCAGTTTTTTTATCCCGAGTTTGTCAAGATACCTCATCACATCGCTGTAAGTGCTTCTGTAATTATCGGTGTTGAAGTAGTCATGTATAAGGTAATACGTAAAATCGTATGACAGCGAATATACGTAATTTGTAATCACAGCCAGTGTTTCCTTATCCTTGTCACGCTCTTCCTTGGTTTTTTCTCCTGCCGAAGGCGGCAACTCATAAGCGCTTACACAGCCCTTGGAGCCTTTTTTGAATATCCCCGTCCCGTCGGCTATGTACTTACGATAAAGTTCTATCATCTTTCCATAGGCATAGTCTTCCTTTTTAAGACTTTCGCCTTTTCCGCTTTTCAGCGTTATGTAATTCTCTATCTTATCGAAGAGATCCTTGTGCTCCTTGTAGAATTTCTCCTCACGGCTTCCCGACTTTGCACGGGCTTCCTTGAATTTTTTCTGCCATGCGTCCGCATTCTTTCTTATAGCTTCATAGTTGCGGTCTTTCTCTTTGTCCGCATCGATCACTCCGTTCTGATAAGTAACGAAGTTCTTCAACAGATGTTCGTCACTCTTTCCGTCTATCGGCGCATGAACCTGCGTCGTCATATTCTTGACCGAGGATTTTGCTCCCTGTGACGCGTATCCACCGTCTATCAGAATATATTTCCCCTCATTTTCCACCAAAGTCGCATCACCGTTCCCAACGTTGATAAGATGCACCTTGAAGGTGTTTCTCGATCTCGCAAACGCAGGATTTGCCCCTGTCGAAATCAAAGTGAGCATCAAAATGACTGACATGGCGATAACCGATAATTTTCTTCTCAAAAGCATAAAAATCTTCCTTTCCTTTTTTCCCCTTTCGCATCAATATATTTCCCTTTCGTATCAGCACGTGATTTGCTCATTGCGGCAGACCGATGTCAATGTACCGTCCGCACGTTTCGATGGATTTATACAGTACGCCGTCCGCACGTCCAAACGGCTCTATGCAGTATGCCGTCCGCACGTTTCGACGAACCGATGCAATTTGCCGTCCGCACGTTTCGACGAACCGATGCAATTTGCCGTCCGCCCGCTTCGACGAACCGATACAATTTGCCGTCTTCTCGTTCAGGCGTAAGACGCCGCCGTTTGCCGCAATATGAAACCATCGCACATCCAATATACCATTTTTTTGTAGTATTTTCAAACCCGAAAAAAACGACCGACCTGCATACCTCAAATAAAGGTTGTGTATGCAGATCAGCCGACCAATATTAGCTGTCCGTTATAATTGTTAATGACCGAAATAAAATCGTTTGATCCGTTATGATGCTCCGTCTTCGGGAATAATCCTCCCTATGCGGAGATTCATCAGCCGATCGGGCGTACCCTGTCTTTCAATAAGTGCAAATTACCTGAGATATGACTACAACCCGACCGTAACTTTCCTACAACTGAGCTATGTCTCTGTCCACCACAGGGATAGGCGTAGGATCTACATCGTCGATATTGTGAGCATACTTCCTCAGATCCGCCATGAGAACTCCGCTGAGCAGGAATACACCGATTACGTTAGGAACTATCATAAGTCCGTTCAGTATGTCCGCGATGTTCCATACGGTAGCCAGTTTCACGATACATCCGACAAATGACAACGCAACGAACAAAACTTTATAATATTTTATAATTTTTGAGCCTACAAGATATTCCGCACATCTTTCACCGTAATATGACCATCCCAGAATCGTGGAATATGCAAACAGTGCAAGCGAAATAGCGATTATAGGTCTTCCTACAGTAGGTATAAGGGAAAACGCATGGAATGTCAGCACTGTTGTATCCGTGCCGCTCCCGGATTCCAGAAATTCAGGATGCGCAACGGCGGAACTTACAAGCGTTATGCCTGTCAGCGCGCAGATTACAACGGTGTCCCAGAAAGTACCCGTCATCGATACCATCGACTGTCTTACAGGGTTTCTCGTCTTTGCGGAAGCGGCAACGATAGGCGCCGAACCCATACCGGACTCGTTGGAGAACAACCCCCTTGCGCATCCGTAACGTAGCGCCTGCGCAACCGAGAATCCGAACACGCCGCCCGCACCTGCCTGGAAAGAAAATGCGGATTTGAAAATAAGTGCGATCGATGCGCCGAGAACGCTCTTGTTCATATAGATAACCCATAGACATCCAAGCACATAGAAAGCCGCCATGAAAGGTATCAATTTCTCCGTAACCTTTGTTATGGACTTGACTCCGCCGATTATTACGATAGCGGTAAATACCGCAACGACAACGCCCGCGATTTTTTCATCTATACCGAAATTCTGCTTGAGTGAAGTGGATATGGAATTCGCCTGTGTAAGACATCCGATACCGAATGCCGCCGTTGCTCCGAATAAAGCAAAGAGAACTGCAAGCCACTTGGAATGCAATCCTCTTTCAAGTGCCGTGAACGCACCGCCTATCATTCTTCCGTCCTTGGTCTGCTCCCTGTACTTAACCGACATAGCGGTTTCCATGTACTTGGTCGCCATTCCGAATACTCCCGTAATCCACATCCAAAACACCGCACCCGGTCCTCCGGAAGCGACCGCAGTCGCAACTCCGATGATATTTCCAGTACCTATGGTTGCGGCAAGAGCTGTGGTCAGCGCTCCGAACTGCGACACTTCACCTTCACCGTCCGGATCTGAAGTCACCGAAAGCCTGATTCCTTTAAACGTAAATCTTTGAACAAATCCGGTTCTTATGGTACAAAATATGTGTGTACCCAAAAGGATTATTATGAATGGCAATCCCCATAGCCAGTCATCCAACGCTGCCACAAAGCCCGATAAAACTTTTAACATATAATACCTCCTTATGATTAAAATTACGACAGCTAATATCTGTCGTGTGTATTATATCACTCGGATGCATAAATGCAATAGTATATACATAGAAAAATCATGTATACTTTACTCTCGTCGATGCATTTTTTAATAAAGCATTCAAAAAACCCCGCCGAGCACGGCGGAGTTTCATCGTTCAATCGCTATTTGATCACGGCAATCAGCTGACCTGATTTGACCTGATCTCCTTTCTTTACGCAGATCTCGTCAATTTCGCCCGCGGCCTTCGCGATTATGTTGGTTTCCATCTTCATCGCCTCAATCACGGCAACCGGTTGCTTTTCCTCAACCTTGTCGCCGACATTGACTAAAAGTTTGACTATGTTCCCCGGTATGTTGGCTCCGATTTCCATCGGGTTGTCCTCGTTGGCGTAGTTTACGCCGGACTCCGTCACGGCGGCTTCTACCTGGACGTCCTTTATTTTGACAAGCCTGCGGTTCCCGTTCACCTCAAAGTCAAGTTCCCTGTATCCGTCCTTATCGACGTCGCGTATTTCCGTGAGACGAACCACGAGCTGTTTACCCTCTTCCAGTTTAACCTCGCTGGTTTCCCCCTCTCTAAGGCCGTGGAAAAACACGTCCGAGCCCATCAGGCTGAAACTTCCGTTCTTCTTGATGTCGAGCAGATACTCCTCATACACTTTAGGATAAAGGGCGTAGCTGAGTACTTCTCTCTGAGTACCCTTAAGTTCAAAGTGCTCCATGAGTCCTTTCCTTATGTACTCAAAATCCTCCGGAGGGAGAAGTTCTCCCGGTCTGCATGTAATCGGCTCCTTGTCCTTAAGGACTATCTTCTGAAGTTCTTTGGGGAAACCGCCCTCGGGCTGCCCCATCATACCTTCGAAAAAGGCCACTATCGAATCGGGGAAATCTATCCCCTTTCCTTTTTCCGTAATATTTTCGGGCGTAAGTTCATTTTGGACCATAAAGATTGCCATATCGCCCACCGCTTTTGACGAAGGTGTGACCTTTACGATGTCACCGAGCATCGCATTGACGTCCCTGTACATGTCCTTGACTTCCTTGAACTTATGCCCCAGCCCGAAACTCTCCACCTGCGGTTTCAGGTTGGAATACTGACCTCCCGGGATTTCGTAGTCGTATATCTCCGCAGACGCTGTGATAAGATCCGACTCAAACTTATTGTAAACAGGTCTTACGTCCTGCCAGTAGTCTGAAATCACCTGCATCTGTGAAGGATCGAGTCCCGTTTCTCTGTCACTGAATTTCAGCGCCGCAACGATCGAATTAAGCGCAGGCTGAGAAGTCAGCCCCGACATGCTGTTTATAGCTCCGTCTATTATATCGACTCCCGCTTCCGCCGCCATAAGCACCGTTGCAACACCGTTTCCGCTGGTATCATGCGTGTGCAGATGAATAGGAACGGCGACTTCGTTTTTCAGCGCCTTGACCAGTTTCATTGCTGCGCCCGGTTTGAGAAGCCCCGACATATCCTTTATCCCAAGGATGTGAGTTCCGCGCTTTTCCAGTTCTTTCGCCATTCTCACATAATAGTCGAGATTATATTTGGTTCTGCTGTCATCAAGAACGTCACCGGTGTAGCAGAGCGTCGCTTCCGCAATCTTCCCCTGATTCAGAACCTCGTCGAGGGTGACTTCCATGCCCGGTATCCAGTTGAGCGAATCGAATATGCGGAATACGTCTATGCCGCTTTTCGCGGATTGCCTGACGAATTCACGTATGACGTTGTCGGGGTAATTCTTGTATCCGACCGCGTTGGCGCCGCGTATGAGCATCTGAAACAGGATGTTCGGAATCTTCTCCCTGAGCATGTCGAGTCTTTTCCAAGGCGATTCCTTGAGGAATCTGTACGAGGTGTCGAAAGTCGCGCCGCCCCACATTTCCAGAGAAAAAGCATCTTTTTCATACATCGCCACAGCAGGGGCGATCTTCATCATATCCACGGTTCTGACTCTCGTTGCCATGAGCGACTGCTGCGCGTCGCGCATAGTGGTGTCGGTCACAAGAAGTTTTTTCTGATCCAGCACCCAGTTCTTCACATACTCCGGACCATGCTCATCGAGCAACTGCTTCGTCCCGGAAAGCGCCTCGATCTCGGACATCTTGATTTCCGGAAAAACAGGCACGTTGAAATTCGGCTTTTCGCCGTGGGTCTCATTGACCACCTTGTTTCCTATATAGTTGAGAACTTTGAGTTCTCTGTCTATCTTCGTCCTGATGTCGAGCAGTTCGGGATTTGACGATATGAATCCCGTGTCGCATTTTCCCTCTATAAAGTCCGGATGGTTCAAAACATTGAGTAAAAAACCTATGTTGGTCTTCACGCCCTTTATCTGTGTTTCTTTTAACGCGCGTATGGCTTTCCTTCTCGTGTTTTCAAACGTGTTCGCCCATGCGGTGATCTTTACGAGAAGACTGTCGTAATACGGCGTGACTTCCGAGCCGGCAAAGCCGTTCCCGCCGTCGAGTCTTATGCCGTACCCTGAAGCCGAACGATAAAGTTCTATCATTCCGGTGTCGGGCGCAAAACCGTTCGCCGGATCTTCCGTCGTTATCCTGCACTGTATGGCGGAACCTCTCAGGCTCACCTTGTCTTGACTTCCCAGATCAAGTTCATCGGAGTCGAGAGAGTATCCCTGCGCTACTCTGATCTGACTCTGAACTATGTCAATCCCCGTGACAAGCTCAGTCACGGTATGCTCCACCTGTATGCGCGGATTCATCTCTATGAAATAGTGGTTGCCGTTTTTGTCCAAAAGAAACTCAACCGTTCCCGCGCTTCTGTAATTTACGTGCCTTGCTATCTTGAGCGCATCGTTGCATATCGCTTCTCTCTGCTCGTCGCTGAGACTGAGCGCCGGTGTAAATTCGACCACTTTTTGGTGTCTTCTCTGTATGGAACAGTCACGTTCAAACATGTGAATAAGATTTCCGTATTTGTCCCCCAGAACCTGTACCTCGATGTGCTTCGGATTTTCAAGATATTTTTCTATAAATATATCGTCGATTCCGAACGCTTTGGCGGCCTCACTCCTTGCGGTCTTGTACTCGCTGACTATGTTTTCAGGATCGTATACCACACGCATTCCGCGACCGCCACCGCCCGCAGCGGCTTTCAAAATAACGGGATAGCCACACTCCCGCGCAAAATTTACGGCTTCTTCTTCATTTTTTATCGCCGCTTCCACACCCGGGATAGTCGGTACTCCGACCTCATCCGCAACTATCTTCGATTTGATCTTGTCGCCGAGGCTGTTCATCATGCCCGCCGTCGGACCTATGAACTCAATTCCGGCGTCCTCACACGCCTGCGCAAACTCAGGATTTTCCGATAGAAAACCGTACCCCGGATGTATGGCATCCACGCCCTTGGTCTTTGCAAGTTCAATGATCTCATCTATTCCGAGGTAGGCCGCAACCGGCGCTTTTCCCTTTCCGACCTGGTATGATTCATCGGCCTTTGTGCGGAAAAGCGACTTCTTATCCTCCTCTGAGTATATGGCAACCGTACGTATCCCCAGTTCGGTACACGCACGGAATATTCGAATTGCGATCTCTCCTCTGTTGGCAACCAGTACCCGCTTGAATTTCTTTATTTTTTTCATAAACAATCTCCATTCCGCCGCATTCTTCTGCAGCAATACTTCCATCGAAAGATTCTTCTCCCTTTCCGCATCACTATGCGGCAAACTCACATGCCCGCCGATCATTGACCGGTCGTTGCAGGTACGTTATCGCAACGTGCTTACATCCGTACGGCGGTAACCGGTTTCTATATTTTCCGCCTCGAAGGCTTTCTTCACTTCTTCCCGCAAATATTCGACCGCGGCGAACCTGTCTTCCGTCCTGCACCATGCGCCGGCGTTCAGAACCGCAGTGTAGGCATCGTCTCTTTTGAACAGCACCTTCGGTGACGGATCTTTAAGAAAAAGTTTACCGCCTTTTACCGCTTGATAGATAATATCTTTGGCTCTTTCGCTCTGTCGTTCATCCGCAATGCTGAATTCCACGTTCACCCTGCGAATATCCCTCTTCGTGGTGTTGATAATTACCGAGGTCGTTACCGTGCCGTTGGGTATTATGACGACCTTGTTGTCATAAGTATGCAGCTGTGTGGTCAGCAAATCTATATGATCGACTATTCCCGCCGTGTCTCCTATCTCTATTTCGTCTCCCGCCGTAAACGGTTTAGTGAACAGCATGGTGAATCCGCCGGCGACGTTGCTCAGTCCGTCTTTCATCGCTATTGCCGCGACAGCTCCGCCCGTACCTATAACCGTCAGAATCGGCGCAATGTTGATAAAGTCCAGTTTCGATATGATTACGAGCAGTATCAATATCCACCACACTATGGATACCACTCGTATAATCAATATATGTACCGCATCGTCAAGTGTCGATTTTGCCAGAACTTTCCTTACCATTACCCTCATGACTTTCCACATAAGCCATCCAATCAACAGAATCAGCGCAAATTCCGCGGCTTCCGCCCATATTGGCAGGTTCTTTGAATCCGGAAAGAGTTTTTCCAATAAAAATTCCATCATCTCTTATCTCCTATACGCGTCCTCAACGTCTCAGGTTTATCCCCTGTACGCACGAACAATGTTTCGGGTTCATCTCCTATACGCGCGACCAATGTTTCGGGTTTATCTCTCTTTTCTCCTATACGTACGAACAACATGCGACCAATGTTTCGGGGCTATCTCCCCGCTCTTCTGCGTTCCAGCTCTTTCAGCAGTTTTTTGCGAAGTCTTACCGCATCGGGCGTTATCTCGGCAAGTTCATCGTCCGCGATGAACTCAAGAGCTTCTTCAAGCGTGAAGGTTCTCGGCGGCGAAAGTTTTACCGCTTCGTCAGAGCCCGCGGCCCTCATATTGCTCACTTTCTTCGCTTTGGACGGATTGACTCCCATATCTTCGCTCCGGGAATTCATGCCAACTATCATCCCCTCGTACACATGAGTCCCGGGATCGACAAAAAGCTGAACGCGTTCGCCTATGTTGGAAAGAGCGTAAGCCGTGCATACCCCCTCTTCCATCGCGATCGCAACTCCGTTGCTTCTTCCCGGAATATCACCCTTGTACTCCTCAAAGTCGAAGAAGCGTCTTTCCATGCTGCCCTCGCCGTGTGTGTCGTTGATGAACTCGGTCCTGTAACCCAAAAGTCCTCTGGTCGGCACATGGTATTCCAATCTCGAAAATCCGTTCTCACCGCTCATCTGAACCATAATACCTTTTCTCCGGTTAAGTTTTGAGATGACTGTGCCGGAATATTCGTCGGGAACGTTTATCGCGACTTCCTCGACAGGCTCAAGTTTCCTGCCGTCGGCGCCGCGCTTTATTATTACTTCGGGTTTCGATACCGCCAGCTCATATCCCTCTCTCCTCATGTTTTCTATCAGAATGGAAAGATGGAG
>CP016202.1:926396-950078 GCA_003433295.1 Eubacterium minutum ATCC 700079
ATGGAGTTCACCTCTGCCAGACACCTTGAACGAGTCCGTGGAGTCCGTTTCCTCGACCAGCAGTCCGACGTTTACCTCAAGTTCCTTGGCCAGCCTGTCCCTGATATGCCTTGACGTCACATATTTTCCGGCCTGTCCCGCAAACGGCGAGGTGTTTACCATAAAGTTCATCGACAGCGTCGGTTCTTCTATGTGTATCATTTCCATGGGCTGCGGGTTTTCCGGGTCGCACACGGTTTCTCCTATGGATATGTCGGGAATCCCCGATATGACGACGATGTCACCGCATTCAGCCCGCGCAACGGGAACACGTTTCAGCCCTCTGTACGTGAATATCTGATTCACTTTCTTCTTTTCCGTTCCGCCGTCTTCACCGGCAACCGCAACCGTCTGATTTTCCTCGATCACACCTTTCGTGATCCTTCCTATTCCCAATCTGCCTATGTAATCATCGTAGCCGAGAGTGGAAATTTGCAGCTGAAGCGGTTCATTTCTGAGATCGGGATACGGTTTGCAGTGTTCGACTATAGTATCGAACAGCGGAGTTATATCAAGACCTCCGAATCCTCTCGGAGTGTGTTTGAGTTTCTTTTCTCCCTCGCCCACGCTGATATTTTCGACTTCCGCCGGATCTTTGACCGCTATCCCCTGGCGCGCTATTCCGTACAGTATCGGAAAATCAAGCTGTTCATCGCTTGCATTGAGATCCATGAACAGCTCGTACACCTCGTCCACGACCTGATCTATCCTGGCATCTTTCTTGTCGATCTTGTTGATGAGCAAAATCGGATTCAATCCCTGCTCGAGCGACTTGCCGAGGACAAACCTCGTCTGCGGCATAGGTCCTTCTCCCGAGTCCACGAGCAGAATCACGGCATCGACCGTCTTCATTATACGCTCCACCTCGGACGAGAAATCCGCGTGTCCCGGAGTATCCACTATGTTTATCTTGGTATCGCCGTGCATTATGGAGCAGTTCTTGGAATATATCGTTATTCCCCGTTCTCTTTCTATGTCGTCGCTGTCCATTACGCAGTCAACGATTTGCTGATTCTCGCGAAAAACCCCGCTCTGATTCAAAAACGCGTCCACCAGTGTCGATTTCCCTGCATCCACGTGCGCGATAACCGCAATATTTATTATCTTTTGTTTTTCTGACATGTATTATCTTTCCCTTTATTTGTCGGTATACTCCTCGAACAAGCATCGCCTTCATTTTCCGCAATGCTGCTGGTTCAAACATCGCCTTCATTTTCCGCAATGCTGCTTCGATAAGACTTATTTATTGGTATATTTCTCTATCAACCCGTTCTTCATATCCCAGAGTTTACGCGAGAGATCCACATAGTAAGTCTGCGGGTTCTCAAAGCGCAGGGTTTCCTCCCAGATGGTTTCCATCTGCTCCGCACAGTAATCTCTGACTTCTTCAATGCCGGGACACTCATACACCCTCTCGCCGTGTCTGAAAAGCTGTACTCTCAGATTTCTCACATAAAAATTTTTAAGTTTCTTGGTCTTCCAGATCGCATTCGGATCAAAAATCACATAGCCGTCTTTTTCCGGTATACTTTCTCCGTCCAGAGTCATGACGTCCGCAAGAGCTTTGTCGCTGTCTCTGTCGTAAAGACGATACAAGGTTTTGAACCCGGGGTTTGTGATTTTTTCCACGTTTTCGGATATCTTTATCTTCGGAACGATTTCACCGTCTTCTTTCTCAAGCGCCGCAAGCTTGTAAACTCCCCCGAATACGGGTTCCGACCTTGCGGTTATGAGCCTTTCGCCCACTCCGAAAGAATCGACCTTGGCGCCCTCCAGTATTATGTCTCTTATCAGATATTCGTCGAGTGAGTTTGAAATCGTGATTTTACAGTCCTCAAGCCCCGCATCATCGAGCATCTTTCTCGCTTTTTTCGTGAGATACGCTATGTCCCCGCTGTCTATCCTGATTCCCATATTTTTCGGTTTATATTCTTTAAAAACCTTTATGGCCGTCGGAACTCCGGACTTCAGGACATTGTACGTGTCCACGAGCAAAACACAGTTGTCGGGATATATTTTACAGTATGCGCTAAACGCGTCGTATTCATCGGCAAACATCTGAACCCAGCTGTGCGCCATGGTTCCGATCGCGGGAATGGCGTGATCCCTGTCCGATATGGTACATGCGGTTCCGGCACATCCCGCTATGTAAGCGGCTCTGGCCCCGAAATCCGCCGCCGAAGCTCCGTGTGCGCGCCTTGATCCGAATTCCATGACGGGTCTTCCCTGCGCGGCGCGAACGATCCTGCTTGCCTTGGTCGCGATAAGACTCTGGTGGTTCACTATGAGCAGCAGCATCGTCTCTATGAACTGTGCCTGAATCACCGAACCCCTGACCGTTATGACCGGTTCATGCGGAAATATGGGAGTCCCCTCCGGCACCGCCCACACGTCGCATTCGAACTTGAAATCCCGCAGATACTGCAGAAACTCCTCGCAAAAAATACCCTTGCTCCTCAGGTAGTCTATGTCTTCTCCCGTGAATTTCAAATTGTCAAGGTAGTCTACGACCTGCTCTATCCCCGCCATAATCGCATAACCGCCTTTGTCCGGCACCCTGCGGAAAAACATGTCGAAGTAGGCTATATGGTCTTTCATCCCCGACTTCAGGTACCCGTTTGCCATGGTAAGCTCATAAAAATCCGTCAACATGGTCAGGTTTTCATTCTTAATCATTTTTTCTCTCCAAATACGTCCCAAATACGTCAATATGCCGCAAGCCGTCAATAGCGAACATTATCCTTACTATTATATACTATTTCAGCATTTTCTTCAAGAATTGCCCGGTATAGGAAGTTTCACACTCCGCCACCTCTTCAGGAGTACCTGTGGCGACTATACTGCCGCCGCGTATCCCGCCGTCCGGTCCCAGATCTATTATGTGGTCGGCCCGCTTGATCACATCGAGATTATGTTCTATAACAACCACGGTATTCCCTGCGTCAACGAGTTTGTCCAGAACCGATATGAGTTTATCGACATCCGCAAAGTGCAGTCCCGTCGTCGGTTCATCAAGTATGTACAGAGTCTTTCCCGTACTGCGCTTTGAGAGTTCCGACGCAAGTTTCACGCGCTGCGCTTCTCCGCCGGAGAGCTGGGTTGAAGGCTGACCGAGCTTGATATAGTCAAGCCCCACCTCGTTCAGAGTTTCAAGATGACGCCTGATTGGCGGAATGTTTTTGAAAAAGTCGAGCGCTTCCGCGACGCTCATATCCAGAACATCGAATATGCTCTTGTCGCGATATTTGACTTCAAGGGTTTCTCTGTTATATCTTTTCCCCTTGCAGACCTCGCACGGTACGTACACGTCCGGAAGGAAATGCATCTCTATCTTCAGTATCCCGTCTCCTTTGCAGGCTTCGCACCTGCCGCCTTTCACGTTGAAACTGAACCTTCCCTTTTGAAATCCTCTTATCCCGGCTTCCGGCACCGAGGCGAACAGATCGCGTATGTGAGTGAACATGCCCGTATATGTCGCGGGATTGGATCTCGGAGTCCTGCCTATCGGGGACTGGTCTATGTCGATGATCTTGTCCACATTTTCCGTACCGCGTATTTCTTTGAACTCCCCGGGTTCTTCCTGAGATCTGTGCAGTATGCGAGCCAGACCTTTATTCAGAACTTCATTTATTAGGCTGCTCTTTCCCGAGCCCGAAACTCCCGTAACGCACACAAATTTACCGAGAGGAATTTCTACATCCATACCCTTGAGGTTGTTTTCGCGCGCCCCCTTTATCGTGAGTTTCCTGCCGTTTCCTTTTCGACGCTTATCCGGCACGACGATTTTCTTATCTCCGGAAAGGTACTGTCCCGTAAGAGAATCCCTGTTTTTCATTATGTCTTCCGCGGTTCCCTGCGCCACAAGTTTCCCGCCGTGAACTCCCGCGCCCGGTCCTATGTCCACGATGTGATCCGCCGCATGCATGGTATCCTCGTCATGCTCGACAACTATCAGGGTATTCCCCAATTCCACGAGGTGCCGCAGGGTTTTCAGAAGTTTTTCGTTGTCCTTTTGATGAAGCCCTATCGACGGCTCGTCAAGTATATACAAAACTCCGGTCAGCCCTGAACCGATCTGAGTTGCAAGTCTTATTCTCTGAGCCTCACCGCCGGAAAGCGTTCCCGCGGACCGCGACAGCGTAAGGTAGTCAAGTCCCACATTCACGAGAAAATTCAGGCGTTCCCGAATCTCTTTGAGAATCTGCCTGCCTATCATCGCATCGCGTTCGGTAAGCTTGATGTTTTCGATAAAATCGAGCGCGTCTCTTATGGACATGTCCGACAGCTCCGCTATATTCCTGTCCGCCACGGTAACCGCCAGAACTTCGGGTTTCAAACGTTTGCCTCCGCAGTCCGGACAGCCGCGCGTGACCATGAATTTGCTCATGCGTTCTTTAAAAAAACTTGACCCCGTCTCCCTGTATCTCCTCTCAACATTGTTGATAAGACCTTCAAACGGGTGATCGAACTTCTGAACCTTTCCGCCCCGGCTCTTGTAGGTATACTTTACGTTCTTATTCCCCGTGCCGTACAAAATCGTCTTTTTAAACTTCTCCGGCAGTTCTCTGAACGGCAGCGAAGTATCCACTCCCTGCTGCTCGGCTATAACTTCAACGATGTTTCTGTAAAATCCGCTGTATTCCATCGTTGCGTATATTCTGCTCAAAGCTCCTCTGAGGATGCTCTTGTCGGAATCCACCATCGTTTCCGGAAGTATCTTTTCCGTAAATCCGAGACCGCTACACGACTCGCACGCTCCAAAGGGACTGTTGAAAGAAAACATTCTCGGTTCAAGTTCTTCTATGCTCACACCGTGCTCGGGGCATGCGAGTTTTGTGGAAAAGACCTGCTCCTTGCTGAAATCCCTGTCCTGCAGAAGAACGTTCAAAAGACCTTCTCCCTCTTTCATAGCAAGTTCGACGGCCTCGGCAAGTCTCCCCTCCTGCCCCTCTCTCACTATCACACGGTCAACCACGATTTCTATGGTGTGCTTGAATTTCTTGTCGAGCCTTATCTCGTCCTCATCGAGGGAAAGAATCTCTCCGTCAACACGCACTCTCGTGTATCCTTCCTTTCTTATCCTCTCGATCACCTTGGCGTGTTCTCCTTTTCTCTGCCTTACCACAGGCGCCATTATCTGAACCCGCATACCCTCATTATGCGAAGTTATGGAATCCACTATCTGATCGACGCTCTGGCTTGAAATAGCTCTCCCGCAGATCGGGCAGTGAGGTTTGCCTATCCTTGAATAGAGAAGTCGCAAATAGTCGTGAATTTCCGTAACGGTTCCGACCGTCGATCTCGGATTCTTAGCCGTCGTCTTCTGGTCTATCGAGATCGCCGGCGAAAGTCCCTCTATAAATTCGACGTCCGGCTTATCCATCTGCCCGAGAAACTGCCTTGCGTACGCCGACAGGCTCTCAACATATCTCCTCTGTCCCTCTGCATATATCGTATCGAATGCCAACGAGGTCTTTCCCGAACCTGAAAGCCCCGTCAGAACCACAAGTTTATTCTTTGGTATCGTGACGTCCAGATTCCGCAGGTTGTTTTCATTCGCGCCTTTTATGACGATTTCATTTTTCAATCCGTACCTCTTTCAACTTCATATATATTCGGCACCTGCGCGCCGCCGGCATACCCGGCTGTTCGACGCTTGCGCGCCGCAGCAATGTCCGATTTGCGCACCGGCGGCATACCCGGCTGTTCGACGCTTGCGCGCCGCAGCAATGTCCGATTTGCGCACCGGCGGCATGTCCGGCTATTCAATGCTTGCGCGCCGCCGTCATACACGACATCGACGTGTGCGCCGGCATGCCCGCGCCGTTGTGCCTCAACTACATTCTCTTGCTCTTGTATTCAAATATACGGTCGCGCAATTCCGCCGCCCTCTCAAATTGCAGGTCGTCAGCCGCCTGCCGCATATCCTTTTCCATTATTTCAACATACTTTTTCAGCTCGTTCGAAGTGAGTTCCTCGGGTTTCTTGCCCTTGTACGTCTCACTCTGCCGGGCAAGTCCGGTAGCCTCGATCACCTCTCTCACCGATTTTTCTATGGTCTTCGGAGTTATATTGTTCTTTTCGTTGTACTCCTGCTGTATCGTACGTCTGCGCTCCGTTTCGTCCATCGCCGATTTCATGGCTCCGCTGATTCTGTCGCCGTACATGACCACCTTGCCGTCGACATTTCTTGCGGCCCGTCCTATGGTCTGAATCAACGAGGTTTCCGTGCGCAAAAATCCCTCTTTATCCGCGTCGAGTATGGCAACCAACTGAACCTCAGGTATGTCCAGCCCCTCCCGCAAAAGATTTATTCCGACCAGAACATCAAATTCGCCGAGCCTCAGATCCCTTATTATTTCAAGTCTTTCAAGCGTGTCTATCTCGGAGTGAAGATAACGCGTCCTTACTCCCGCATTCACAAGATAGTCGGTAAGGCTTTCCGCCATCTTCTTCGTCAGGGTGGTCACAAACGCCTTTCCGCCCCTTTCCACGGTCTCATTTATCTTCCCTATCAGATCGTCGATCTGATTTTCGGTAGGGCACACCTGAATCTCGGGATCGAGCAGCCCCGTGGGTCTTATTACCTGTTCCGCCGTAATTCCGTTTGACTTTTCTCTCTCATATGCAGCAGGGGTTGCGCTTACGTACATTACCCTGTCAACCAGTCCTTCCCACTCGGAAAATTGCAACGGTCTGTTGTCGAGCGCGGACGGAAGTCTGAATCCGTAGTCGACAAGCGACTGTTTTCTCGACCTGTCGCCCGCATACATGGCTCTGAGCTGAGGTAACATAACGTGCGATTCATCTATCATTATCATGTAGTCGTCCGGGAAGTAATCCATAAGGGTATACGGCCTTGATCCCGCGGGCATGCCGTTCAGGTGCCTTGAATAATTTTCTATCCCCTTACATGTTCCGAGTTCTCTGAGCATCTCCATGTCATATCTCGTACGCTGCTCTATCCTCTGCGCTTCCAGAAGTTTTCCCCTGTCCCGAAACCACTTTATACGCTCTTCAAGCTCTTTTCCGATGGTGAGCATGGCCGCATCGACCTTTTCCGGCGAAGTCACGTAATGCGTGGCCGGGTATATTGCGACGTGTTTCCTGATACCGAGGATCTCGCCCGTTACGGCATTTATTTCTTTGATGCTCTCCACTTCATCTCCGAACAGCTCTACCCGCACCGGGTTATTCGCCCCTGCCGGAAATATATCGATCACATCTCCTCTGACGCGGAAACTTCCTCTTTCCGGAACCATGTCATTTCTGGAATACTGTATGTCAACCAGCTTGCGCAATATTTGTTCCCTGCTTTTAAACATGCCCGGTCTCAGCGACAGCATCTGATTCTCATAATCAAACGGACTTCCGAGACCGTATATGCACGATACACTCGCCACTATTATGACGTCTTTCCTTTCAAAGAGAGCTGCGGTAGCACTGTGCCGCAGCTTTTCGATCTCGTCGTTTATGTCCGAATCTTTTTCTATGTACGTATCCGTGGACGGAACATATGCCTCCGGCTGGTAATAGTCGTAGTAGCTCACAAAATACTCGACCGCATTGTCCGGGAAAAACTCTTTGAATTCACCGTGCAGCTGTGCCGCCAGCGTCTTGTTGTGGCTTATGATCAGAGTAGGTTTTCCGACCTGTTCTATCACGTTCGCCATAGTAAATGTCTTTCCCGAACCCGTAACGCCGAGCAGGGTCTGCTGTTTCCGCCCCTCCCGAAAACCTCTTACGAGCCTTTCTATAGCCTGAGGTTGGTCACCCGTAGGCTTATATTCGGATTTTAGCTTGAATTCCGCCATAATATTTCTCTCCGATCACCTTTTACCACCGGACTTTTCTTTCAGGTAATAGAAGTTTTTCACTCTGTTTTCCGTATCGATCAGTCCATTGTACTGTACGGCCTGATATTCTCTCACCTGCTCCCGCATCTTATTGTCTTTTTCATCGGGATCGTAAAGGTTGCCTTTGCTGTCCATGCACGCTATGTCGGTTATAACCGGCATCTTCTTGTACATATCCATAAGGTACTTGTCGTATCCGCTCATCTGGCCGCCTATCGCTTTCATCGTATACGCAGACAGGTAGTTTGCACTGATATTTACGTTTTCTTTCTCTTTTATGTCGTAGTTCGCCCATATCATGAACGGCACCCTGTATTTCTTCTCCTCGCGCAGCAACTTCATCTCGTTCTTGTCAGATGAGTTGAAAAGCTCATTGTAGAATTCGTTCTCCACCCTCGGCTGATGGTCACCGAAAAATACAAGCACGGTAGGCTCGTCCACCTTCTTGAAGTAATCTATCAGTTCCTTGAGCGCATCGTCCGATTTCTTCATCAGGTTCAAAAACTGCCCCGCCTCTTCCTGCTTAAGCGAATCGTCCTCTATGGATATTCCGGAATCGACTATCCCCGACGAGTACAGATACCCTCCGTGGTTCTGTATCGTCACGTTGAACATGTAAAAAGGAATATTGCTGTTGTTTGCCTTCGCTTTTTCATATTGCTGTTTAACCACCTCATAGTCCTGTTTATCGGAAATGAAAGACCTGATTTTCTCCGGTTTGTTCAAATCTTCCATGGATATGTACTTGTTGAACCCGAGGTTCGGGTAAGCGTTGTTCCTGTTGTACGACTTGTTCATGCCCGGGTGGAAAGCGATGTCACCGGCATATCCTCTCTGCTTGAGTTTCCACGTCAGCGACGGCGTCATCGACGTAGTCCTGTTGGTATACGGAACAGAGTGGAACGGAAGGTGCTGCATCGAAAATCCTGTCAGAAATTCAAATTCCGTACATGCGGTACCGCCTCCGAATATCGACGTGTGCATCGTTCCCTTTATTGTATTCTTCTTGAGACTGTTGAAAAACGGCATGTAGTCCTTATTGGTCTTGAATTTGTTTATGAACTGTAGGTCGGCGAACGATTCGTTCATTATCCCTATTATGTTCGGAGTCTTCTTTGTCGTCGCCGTCACCTTTGAAGCGGTATCCGGCTTGTACCTTGCCGCGATTCTGCGGACATTTTCGGGCGAATAATTCTTCGGCTTTTCAACTATCGACATATTCACGGTGACCAGGAACGACAGCGCGTACCCGTGCTTATAGTAGTTGCTCTTGGGTCTGAAGCTCGAAACTCTCACGTTGTGGTCCTCTATAACCGCACTCGTGAAGAAAACATAGTTAAAAAGGAATCCAAAAGCCACGACAGAGATAAGCGCCACACCGCGTTTCTTCCATCCAAGCCCCTTATTGCCTTTCAGCTTAATCGCCATTACTATCCATATCACCGTCAGCATTATCGCCCACAGACTCGCCCTGTTAAAGCTCATGCTGTAACCGCCGGCGACCTCCATGCCCGTTCTCCAGTTTATTATATCGGTCGCAATGAGCGGCGAATCCCGGAACAGAAGCATCATATAGTTGGCGAAAGCGAAACAGAACGCCGACAGCGTCGTCAGTATTATGGCGGCCTTCGTCCTGTTTGTGATGACGTAGAATATCCACCACAGCATGGCTATTATGAATATGTTTAAAAGACCTTGGAAAGAGAACAGCAGTTCCAGGGTTTCGATTACAGACATTTTCGCGATCTTAGAGATTATGTAGAATCCCATAAGCGGCGTAAGAATAAACATTCCGCGCAAAAGCATGCGGTTCAGGTCTATCGGGCTTCTCTTTCTCTTTCTGTTGATTTTTTCTTCGATTTTTCCTATCGGAAGCACAACAAAAACTATGGCCAAAGCGATTACCGCCATAAAGATCGAGAAGAACGAGTACTTAAAGTATCTGTATCCGAGCGCCGCAAAAAGATGCTCGCCTTTCAGGACCTTTTCTCCGTCATCGCCCACTCTCGTCAGATGATTCGCGTCATCTTTCTTGTCCGACAAAATCTTTACCGCAAACGGTTTTTTCGACTTCACGCCGACCGACTTCACCTGCAGTTTGTACTTTTTATTCTCATCGAGTTCGATCCACTTTCTGAACTTCGCCTTTCCTCTCGTGGTTATTATCTTATTCCTGTTCGCCGCCTCGGAATCTCGCACAAAGGAAAAAACGGTCGCTGAATCGTGCACGATCAGATTCGTCTTCAGCTCTGTTTCGGCAATGCGCCTGTTTTTCGCGTCGAGCAGCGAAACCGTCACCTTCCCCTTGGCTTTGTAATTGCCCGCGTTGGAAAAGAACATCTGTACCTTTGTGAGTTTATCTTTTTTCGCAACAAATTCCTGCCTGAGGGTAACGTTCCCCTTCATGTCTATACTTCTGGAGCCGCTTTGATTCGCAAGGTAACGTTCCATGTCCGTCTTGACCAGCTCCGGGTTGTTTTTCAGTTCATACTTCGCCTCAAGTGTAGTCTTCGGTACTTTCATATCGTTTATATACTTTCTGGAAACCATGAATCCGTCTTTCTGAAATATTACGAACCCCAACGTCGCCAAAAGCACCGCCGTCAATATAATAGTCCTGACCCAGTAACACTTTCCGCAAGTACTTTTTTTAGAAAAATCGTCCATTAAATTCTCTCCTTATCTCTAAAATCCCTATCATATATAACCATATGTGCATACTGACGCACAATATCATACGCATATTGACGTACAATGACGCACAATAACACGTACAGCATACTGACGCACAATAACACGCGCACATCGCCGCATCACACACCCGATGCGAGTCATTTCTTTATTCCTGCTTCGCCGCATCATACACCCGATGCGAGTCGTTCCTTTATTCCCGCTGCTCCGCGGTCTCCGCCGCTCTGATAACGTGTTCGGCAAGCACCGACGATGTGACTCCGCCCACACCGCCCGGAACGGGGCTTATGCGGGAAGTCAGCTGTGCGACGCTCTCAAAGTCAACGTCTCCGCAAAGATTCCCATCCTCGTCTACGTTAATCCCTACATCGACGACAACGCTTCCTTTTCTTATCATGTCGGCGGTTATCATTTTTGCTTTGCCGGCGGCGGCAACGACTATGTCGGCTCTTCTGCACTCTTCCGCAAGATTCGCCGTACCCGTGTGGCAGATCGTCACCGTGGCGTTCTTCTTCAGCATCAACATTGCGAGGGGTTTCCCCACCACCATGCTTCTCCCGACTATCGTTACATTCTTTCCTCTTAAATCCATCTCGTAACGGTCGAGCATTTCCATCACCGCCTGAGCGGTACAGGGTGCAAATCCCGATTCATCACCTGTGAATACTTTGGCGATGTTAACCGGACTCATGCAGTCAACATCTTTTGCGGGATCTATGAGAGACGCAATTTCGGCTTCATCAAGATGCCCGGGCAGAGGCCTGAACAGCATTATGCCGTGAACATTACCGTCCTCGTTGATATCCGAAAAAGTTTCGATAAGCCGCTCCATGCTTATGTCTTCGACAAGTTCCGTGACTCTCATCTCCACGCCCACGCTCTCCATGCGCCTGCCGGCGCCTCTTTCATACGCCAAGTCGTCCGCTCTTTTTCCGACCCTGATTATATTTAAAACAGGTTGAATTCCTTTTTCTTTCAATCTCTCAACCCGTCCTGTCATATTCTCTTTCATCGCGGCATTTACGTCCGCTCCCCTCATCAGAACTTCTGCCATCCGATCCTCCATTTCAATACCGCGGTCTTCTGTTAAAACGTCCTGCAAGACGCTCCGTCTTCAGAACGTTGATAAACGCATCCGGATCCGTATCCCTTATATCCTTTACGATCATATCAACCTGATTGCTCTCAACCACAGAGTAAATCATGTTTTTCTTTTTCTCCAGAAAGAAACCTTCTCCCTTGAACAACGTCGCGTCGTGGCGGGTCATTATACTTATCCTGTCATACACCGATTCGGGCATGTCCGTTATCACTATCAGAGTATGCTTTTCGTAGCGCTTGAACAGTTCTCCGTAAAGCTGCATGAGCACATACTGATATATTATGGAATACAGAGCCTTGTCCCAGCCGAAGAAAAAACCGGCAAGCACCAGAATGACAACATTGCCGAGCAAAATATAATTCCACGTATTGATACCCTTCTTCTCCGAAAAATACACAGACAAAAGATCCGTTCCGCCGCCGCTTGTCCCTACCCACAGGCACAGCAGGCCCGAAATGCCGCTCGTAATACCGCCGAATACCGCTGCCAGCAGGACATCCGAAGTTATCGCCACGTGCGGAAGCATGTCCGTCAAAAGACTCGACAGAACCACATAATACAATGAATAAAAAGTGAATTTTTTTCCCATACTCTTTATTCCGAGATATGTCGAAACGGCGTTCAGCGGCAGAAATATTACTGAATACGGCACAAATATTCCCGCGTATTTGTAAAACAATCTCGTTATCATGAGCGTGACCCCGGAATATCCGCCCGGAAACAGGCCGCCCGCGTTCACAAAACTGTTTATGTTGAAGGCGCAGATGACCGCTCCGAGCGTGACGCTCACAAACCTGAGAGATTCTCTCAGCACCTTTTCTCTTTTGTTCAAAGGAACCCTCGGATCCTTTTTCTTTTTAAATGGCATTTCTGCTCTCTCCAGTTCAACAGCCGCTCAGTAAAATCATAGACCCGTCGGTGGCTTAACGGGTCGACAACTCTTTTATTTTTTGATCTATGAAGCAACAAATGAAATCGCATTCATTATATCATATCACTTGTTATTTTTTTATAGTGTAATACAACAATTTTTTTCGTTCCTTTTTGTTTTTGTGATTGACGCACAAACTCCATACGACTATAATATTGTCAGTTAAATTTTTGAGGAGGATAATTTTATGATGAATGAAAGTAAGGGCATGTTCAGATCCCATTTCGGGTTTCTGATGTCCGCAATCGGAGTTGCAATCGGTCTGGGGAATATTTGGGGGTTCCCTTACAAGATGGGAGCCAACGGCGGGTTCGCCTTTCTCCTGATTTACATTGTTATGGCTGTCTTTATAGGTTATCCTCTTCTTTTGGCTGAACTCTCACTGGGAAGAAAAACCGGCAAGGCTGCGGTGGAAGCTTTTCAGGCCGCAAGCCCGAAATTTAAATTCGTGGGTGTTTTTGAAACCTTGGTTCCTTTCCTGCTGTTATGCTTCTACTGCGTACTGGGAGGAGTGGTAATTAAATACACGATAGCAAACTTCGGTGACATCATCGGCGCCTCATTCGGAATGAACGGAGTAAAAAGTAACGCGTTCTTCCAGTCTTTTGTTTCGGATACCAAGATGACAGTGCTGTTCACGCTTCTGTTTCTTCTTCTCACATCTTATACGGTGTTCAGAGGAATTGAAAACGGCATCGAAAAGTTCTGCGCTTACGGGATGCCGCTACTGTTTCTGATGCTGCTGATAACCGTGGTTAAATGCTGCACCCTGCCTCACGGTATGGAGGGGATCAAGTTCATGTTCAAGCCCGACTTCAAGGTCTTTGCGGGAACGGGTTGGTTCAAGGCCTTCGCGATGGCAGGCGGGCAGATGTTCTTCTCCATTTCACTGGCGTCAGGCGCATTGATCGCATACGGTTCTTACATGAAAAAAGACGCCGATCTCGATAAGAGCGCAAAATTGATTCCGGTATTCGACACTTTGGCGGCGCTACTCGCCGGACTTGCCGTTTTCCCCGCGGTTTTCTCGGAAGGGCTGCCCCCTACCGGAGGACCGGGGCTTCTGTTCGTGTCGCTGCAAACGGTATTTAATTCCATGGGAAGCGTGGGACCGATATTCGGATTCATATTCTACCTACTGGTTTTCGTCGCGGCCTTCTCATCCTCGATCGGAATGATGGAAGGCGGAATTTCCGCGATAATGGACTCGAGAATCAAGCGCAATAAGGGCGCGAGCAGACCGGTTGTGGTTCTTGGAATTACGATTACGACCATATTGGGAAGCACTCTGGTCGCGCTGGACCAACTCGGAGGAAATCAGGGAATGTGGAAACCGTTCGGATTGGGCAGCTGGCTTGATGTATTCGACCTCGGCGGAGAAGGCATACTGATGCCGCTTGGCGGGTTCTTTACGGCCATTCTGTTCGGTTGGGTCCGCAGGGGCTTCCTCGATGATGAAATCGAGAGCAGTTCGCCATATAAAAGCAAAGGATTTGTCCATTTCTGCATGCGCTGGATAGCTCCTGTCTTCATGGCGTTTGTGGTGTTCATACAGATAAGTAACTTCTTCTTCTCGAATACCGCATGGTACCGCGCATTGCTCGGCTAAACGACGCCGGGTAACCGCCGGATTTTTTGATGCTTAACCGGATCGGATTAACGCTTAAGCGGACTGAAAACGCAAGTTTTGAACTGGCCGATTTTTTTGATGTTTAGCCGGATCGGATCAACGCTATATTTCGGTGCGTCCCTCCATAGCCTTTATGAGCGTCACCTCGTCCGCATATTCCAAATCACCGCCGACAGGCAGACCGTGGGCTATTCTGGTAACCCTTATGCCGGAACTGTGCAGCAAACGCGAAATATACATCGCAGTGGCTTCTCCCTCTATATTGGGATTCGTTGCCAAAATAACTTCCGAAATGCCGGGATTTTCTCTAAGCCTGTTTATCAGGCTTTTTAAATTTATGTCTTCGGGACCGATTCCCTCCATGGGCGAAATCACGCCGTTAAGAACGTGGTACAAACCCCTGTATTCCCGTATTCTTTCCATCGCCATTACATCACGAGGACTTTCCACCACGCATATTACGTTCCGGTTCCGCTCTTTGTCATCGCACACATGGCACGGATCCCTGTCCGTCAGATTTCCGCATACAGAGCAATATCGCATCGTCTTCTTTGCATCGTAAATAGACGATGCAAGCGCTTCCGCCTCACGATCGCTGACCGAAAGAATATGAAAAGCCAGCCTCTGCGCCGTTTTGTTCCCCACTCCGGGAAGTTTCGCGAGTTCGCCGACCAGCCTGCCGAACGGTTTCGGGAACTGATTCATCGCATTCACCTTTTCTAAAGTCCCGGAATGTTGAGTCCGCCGGTCAGTTTCTCGTACTCACCGCCGGTCATCTCGTCAATCCGCCTCATCCCCTCGTTTATGGCAGCCATAACGAGGTCCTGAAGCGTCTCCACATCATCGGGATCCACGACGTCGGGATCTATCGTAAGGGATTTCAGTTCCTTTTTTCCGCTGATCACCGCTTTTACGACACCGCCGCCCGCGGTCGTTTCAATCTCCTTTTCATCAAGCTCGGCCTGCATCTTCTCCATTTCCTCCTGCATGGCCTGCATCTGACGGAGTTGTTCCATCTGACCTTTTCTTCCGCCTGCTCCGCCTGTTTTCGGCTTCTTGCCCGCTCTCATTCCTTTTCCCATTTATTTTTTCCTCCGTTTCCTATCCGTTTGATTTTATTTCCCATCTGATTTTATTCGCCGGATGCATTTTGGCCATCGTTATTATGGCGCATACCGACCGTACACTATGTCGGGATTTCACCGTTTTTTCCACTTAAATTTCCGAACTCTCCTTTATCGCCACCGGTACACCGATCTCCCCGGAAGCCTTTTCGGCTATCGACTGTATATCTTCTTCCGCCACCTCTTCCTCCGTCGCCGGGTCACTTGACTTTATGACCATTCTCATCTTTCTGCCGGTCTGTTCTTCCATTACTTCGCAAATTCTTTCAGTCTTATCCTTTAAGCGCTTCTCAAATGTTTCGTTGACGCCCGGCGCCGCAATTTTGAACTCGGTATCGTTCATGGCGACCAGACGGAAGTTCTTCATTACACGCATTGACGCCTGTTCGCCCGCTATCTTGTCCGACGCGGCGTCCCATATGTCGTCCAGCTCTTCCTGTTTGTAACGCATCCGGGCTTTCGGCGGGCTGCTTGCCGCTTGCTCCGCGGCGGAGTCCCGCGTCCGGGGTTTCGATTCCTGCGGGCTGCTTGTTGCCTGCCCCGCGGCGGAGTCCCGCGTCCGAGGTTTCGGTTCCTGTGGGCTGCTTGCTGCCTGCTCCGCGGCGGAGTCCCGCGTCCGGGGTTTCGATTCCTGCACGTCATTTGTGACCGCCTTTGCTTCCCTGTCCGATTCAGGGGCTGAGCGGCGGGCGGCATGACGGTCAGGCGCAACATCGCTGTAATCCGTTTCCTCGGCTATCGCAACGATGGCAACTTCCATCAGGATCCTCGCCTGTGTCGAATACGCCGCGTCATTTATGGCCTTTGCCAGTATCATTATGCTTCTGTTCAGTGTCGAAACACCGATATCCTTGCTCTGTTCCCTGAGTTTTTCTATGTTGTCCGCCGACATATTCAGCATGTCTTCAGGCTTTTTTACAAACTTCACTATCAAAAGACTTCTGTAATACTCCATCCAGTCTTTCATGATCTGCTTCACATCTTTTCCGTCCCTCAATGCGGCATCCAGCAGAAAAAAAGCATCGGAAACTCTCTTGCCGATGATGTCATCCGTCAACTTCAGGTAGAAATCCTGAGAAACCGCTCCAAGATATTCAAGCACCGTTTCTCTGTCGATGGCATTGTCTCCACCGGAAAGACACTGCTCGAGCAGACTGAGCGCATCTCTGACCGATCCGTCCGCATTGGCTGCCAAAAGCGACAATGCCTCATCGGTGCTCTCAACTCCCGATTCCATGCAGATCTCCCGCATTTTTCCCGCCAGTTCCTTTGCGGTCACCCGCTTAAAGTCCAGCCTCATGCATCTGGACATTACGGTCTGCGGCATCTTCTCAGGGTTTGTGGTGGCAAGTATGAACATCACGTGTTCGGGCGGCTCTTCCAGTGTTTTCAAAAGCGCATTGTATCCCCCCTGCGAAAGCATGTGTACTTCATCTATGATATATACTTTTTTTCTGCCTGTGCTCGGCGGATAATTCACGCTCTCCCGCAATTCGCGTATATTGTCTACACCGTTGTTCGACGCGGCGTCTATCTCGATCACATCCATGAACCTGCCCGCGCTTATGGCTCTGCAGTTCTCACATACTCCGCAGGGACGCCCGGCATCCCCGGTGCAGTTGACCGCCTTTGCCAGAATCCTTGCGGTAGTCGTCTTTCCCGTTCCGCGCGTTCCGCACAGTAAATACGCGTGGCTAAGCGTATCGGCCGCGATCTGATGCTTCAAAATGCGGACGATATGATCCTGCCCTATAAGTTCCGGAAATACTTCCGGTCTATATTTTCTGTACAGTGATAGATAGTGCTTCATATAATTATCCTTATTTACAAAATCAAATGCCCTTTAACAGCTCCGCATGACTCTGAAGAAGGCTGATCTGCGGCACATAAGAACTTCCGCTTATTGCTGCTTCCTTCCGGACCTGACAAGGTTCACGGCATCCTATTGCGCAGGACCCAAACCAGAACAGGCGAAGCTGTTAAAGGGCATTTCGACTCACTTAATTATATGGTTTTTAAGGTGCTGTGTCAAATATTTTGAGGTCCGTGGCGGCGGCGGGTCCCGCGGATTTTCTCATTTACACAACCCGGAAATGAATTTCGGAACTCCCGAAGCTTCCGGATTCGCGGGTTCCCGGTCCGTTACTGCAATATCTCCTTTATCTCCACATCGACCCTGACAACGTTGAACGCCGTCATGTTCTCGATTTGGAGCGCAAGGCAACGCTGAAATTCCTCTGCGCCCTCCCATGCCTTAAATCCTTTTTTTATACCGAGCGAAATCCTGACGTCCAGCGCATCCGGAGCGGTGTTTTCATAGACTTTATATATTTTCCCGACCGCTTCGTTTTCCCTTGCCACACAGTTTGCTATATCCAAAATTACGGAATCGGAAATATAAAACTTCCCCATGTAACTGAAAGTCGGCCTGACGACCGTTCGCTCCCCTTGTCCGGCGTCACCGCCGAAAAAGCTTCCTTTGAAGATTCTTAGGGGATTCATGAAATATCCCGCAAAATCACGTTTCAGCTCAAGAGTCGGCACGGGAATTACGTGCTTACCCTGAATGATGCGTTGCTTGAAAGCGATTTTCAGATCTTCTTCGGTGGAAATGTCTTCGATGTGTATTATTTCACTTATATCCGGCAGGTTCAGACGTTTTGCTATTTTTTTAACCATCCTGTCGGAAGTTCCAATAATCAACACTGATTCCGGTTCTCTTTGCGCCACTTTCCTTATCACGGAATCTCTGTGTTCATCGCTTGTAAAAAGCGCCGTCTTGATGGCTCCCACACGGGTTTCCTGCCTTTTTGCGGAGATCCCGGCTTCCACACGGTTGTGAAAAATAAACAGACCGTCGTCAATGATGCTTTCAATGTTCAACCTGTTGCACAGATTCATCGCCTGAAAGCTTTTTCCCGTTCCGCTTTTACCGCTCAAAGCATAAACTTTCATCTTTACTTCTCCGTTTCTTTCTGTTATACTGTGCTCGGATTCATTTCAAGAGATTTCTATAAGGAGGATTTAATATGGCTTACAAAATTTCGGATGCTTGCATCAGTTGTGGCGCTTGCGAACCTGAATGCCCGGTTGGAGCAATCAGTGAAGGCGACAGCCAGTATGTTATTGATGCGGACAGCTGCATTGACTGCGGCGCTTGTGCCGGAGTCTGTCCTGTTGATGCACCGGCAGAGGCATAGTAAAAAATCAATTTCAGCAACCGCCTTGCGCATGCGAAGCGGTTGTTTTTTTATTTTTTGTGCAGCGCATTCATGTGATACGCCAGGGCATGCAGACTGTCGGACAGCTGAACCACCTCGAGCGCAATGTGCGAAGGAACCTCTATATCGGTTATGGCAAAATTCCAGATTCCGCGCACCCCGGCAAAACACAGTTTGTCCGCAACCTCCTGGGCGCTGTCGCGGTTCACGCAGATTATGCCTATATCGATACATTCCCTTTCCACATACTCGACAAGCACTTCCTGATCGAGTATGTCTATACCTTCAAGCTGCTTTCCTATAAGTCTCGGGTTTATGTCGAAAGCCGCGCATATTTTGAAACCCTGCTTATGGAATCTGGTGTACTTTGCAATGGCCTGCCCCAAATTGCCGGCACCGACTATTACCATCTTGTATTCTTTGTCCAGTCCCAATATTGCGCTTATCTCACGGCAGAGCCCGTCCACACTGTAGCCGTACCCCTGCTGACCAAACCCCCCGAAATTATTGAAATCCTGTCTGATCTGCGAAGCGGTATAACCTATGAGTTCGCTGAATTCCTTTGAAGATATTTTCTCTATTCCCTTTTTTCTCAGTTCGATCAAATAGCGCCTGTAACGAGGGAGGCGCTTGATTACGGCATTGGAAATTTTTGCGTTCTTTTTTGCCATTGATTTCTGTTCCTTTCCCCATAATAAGAAAACCCGCAAAGGCGGGTCCTAATTAATTTTCAATATTGTCATCAACATACTTTACAAGATCCCCGACCAGCCGAAATTTTTCAGCCTCTTCGTCAGGAATTTCAAGATCAAACTCCTCTTCTATCGCCATGATTATTTCCACGGCGTCCAAAGAGTCAGCCTCAAGATCTTTCATAAGATTGGTGTCCATCGTAACCATTGACTCGTCAACACTCAACTGTTCAACGATAATCTCTCTTACCTTGTCAAATGTCATTTTCATCCTCCTACTTGCCCGACGCTACAAGTAGTATTATAGTGTAGTGAATTGCTTAATGCAAGCAGATTTTTACCGGCCTATGCATTTGCACCATGACTTCGATGCAGCGCCCCGCGCCCTGCGACATCAGGCACGTCCTCATCGCAGAGAATCAAACGGCTCGCTCGCAGAAATTGAACTCCCGGGACTACAGCCGGCTTCTTTTTTAGCTACTTTTAAACTACCTTGCCCTCTTCACTTTCTTCTCAGATCGAATCTTTACAAGTCCGAAGTACATCTTCTTAAGGTTGCCCTTGGTATTGAAGTATACTTTCTTGGTCTTCTTGTCGAAGCTTGCCTTGTACAGTCCGCCCTTCTTCAGCAGGCTGAATGCCTTCTTGGCTTTCTTGCCTTTTGCTTTCTTGGCTTTCTTTCCGAGCAGTTTCATCATCCTGAACTTGGTCTTTGCTTTTACCTTGCCCACAGATGCGATTCCGACATTGTTCAGTTTCTTCATCTGCGTGCCCGATATCACCATGTTCAGCATGTATACCTTGCCCTTGAAGATCTTCTTCCTGAGTGCCTTGGATTTGATGAACTTCTTGCTCTTTGTCGTTACCTTGAAGTACGTCTTAAGATTGTTCGCCTTGTACATACTCTTGAACTCTTCCGGCGTCACCTTGACGGTGATGTCCTTCACGGTAAGTTCCATGTGGCTGTACTTTCCTTCCGCCATGCCTTTCTGCTGTTCCGCCGTCAGGTTGACAGTCTTGGAACCCTTGATGATCAAAGGCGTCTTCTGCGCGTCAGGCGCGTTAGGCGCAACAGGCTTTGCCGGTGTAGCAGCCTTTGCCGCATTGTCGGTATTCGCCTTCTGCCGTTCCACAGATTTCTTGTCAGCGGACTTATCCGGGGAACCGGGTTTGTTCTCACCCGGCTTTACAGGTGGATCAGGTTTAGTTTCGCCCCCCGGGGTAATCTCCGCAGAAGGCTTGAGCTCATCCAATTTCTTTATACTCTCGGCAACAAACGTATTTATTTCATCGACCGTAGCACCATCATTTATAAACGATGAAAGTTTGTCTATGGCTTCCGACAAAACTTTGCCCGCCTTTTCATCATTATCCTTAAAGTCAATGCCATCCTTATGTTCATACAGTTTAATCTTGCCTTCAAGTGCGGATAAGATGTACTCTACATCCCTGAGTTCATCCTTATATTCATCATCGGCTTTTTTCAGCATTTCATCAAAAGCCTTCCTCGCCTCTGCCACTTTTTCCTTTTCCTTCGGAAGTTCTATGGACGGTAGCGCATTTATTTTGTCAATCAGCGTATACATATCCGCAGGATCAAATTCTTCCCCCGGTTCTTTTTCTTCCTCTACGGGGATATCGCTGAAATCATAAAGTGAAGCTTGTACGTTTTTCATCCTCAAATACGCATTTGCGGCATATGAAACCTGGACATCGGCAAAATCGTTCGCTTCCTGTTCTTCACCTGAAGCGGCAAATCCGTCCGCCACTTTATATGTGCTCAATTTTGATATGAGATTCATGTCTCCTTTAGTGAATCCGTCAGCCGAAGCGGCATCAATGCCAAGCGCGCTGAGAGCCGTCAATACCTGCGCTTCTGAGCATGAATTGTCAGAATATCCGCCACGTATATCCATCTTTTTTTTCAAAAATTCCAGCGCCCGATCGACAGATTCTTTCACTGCATCCGGTAAAATATTGCCGTTCCTGTAGTACGGCGCAAGAGCCTGTAGAGCCATCGCGGTAATATCAACGCCGCCGTTTGCGGACGATGTACTAAGTGAAAAGCCGCCGTCAGGTTTCTGATATTTTAAAATTTCCTCAATCAAAGCCTTCCTCGTCCAACGAGCTTCCTGTGGAATTTTATAATTTCTGCTGTCGAGAGCAAGCAAGGCAAAAATCGAAGCGTTTGATGTGCTTTTCCCTATTCTGCTGTCATTATATATCTTTTCCGGTATATTCAAACCTTCAATATTTGAAGCATCTTTGCCAAGCGCTCCCAATGCCAGAACAACTCTTTCGAGATCTGTGGAAGATAGTGTTTTGAGGCTTCCCTCGTCGAGGAGTTTCTGCATCACATCCGATACATATCCCTTTTTCTGTGCTTTGCTAAAGTCATGTCCGGCCCTCGAGAGCGTAAATACATTCCATTCATCACTGTACTTGAAAGTATCTTTCTTGTACAGTTTCTTCATGCCGTGCGACAATATATCGGCAGCCGTTTTCTTAGGGTCTTCAGTCGGCGTGGACTCTTGTTTTTTAACCGTCACGGTAAATTCGATTTTTTCCGCGCCCGCCGTCGAGTCTTCCGGTATTCCTGTAACTTTTACGGTTCCGGGCGATATGGCAGTCAGGATATGTTTGGTCTTGTGAGTTTCATCAAGCGTCGCTCTTGAAACCTTATCTTCAATTTCCACTATATCCGCCTTGTCATATGACCATTTGATCCTCTGTTCGGTAGCATTGGAAGGCGATGGCGAAAGCGGAAGTTCCAACTTCTCGTTCTTCTTAAGTTCAAAACTCTCCTGATCACTCTTTATGGATTTCAGAGGATATCTGTATTTAAACTCTATCACTACCTCTTTTTTAAGTTCAGGATTCTCGTCGCTGCTTACGATAAATTTCGCCACCCCTGCTTTCTTGGGCACTATACCGTTGCCGTAAAGAGGCTGAAATTCCGCAATCTCCGGGGTTAAAGCCTTCCACGTCAACGCTTTGTTGTCGGCATTCGACGGATTGAAATCCACCCAATAATTTTCTTCCTGATCCTGTGTTTTCTTTTCGGTTATTCCTATATATTGATTACCGTTCAATGCGTTCCAATCACTGATGTAGAAAGTTTTCGGGTAAGAAATATCAAAAGAAGTGATCGGTACTTTTTTCAACACTATATTAAAAGAAACACGGGCTGAACCGTCCGCCATGGTCATATCTATTTTCGCGGACTTCGCTTTTGCGGTGTTCAGACTTACATATATATCTTTACCGTTATTTTGAACGTAAGAACCGTCCGTGCTTTTGCTCCTTATAGCATAAGCCGGTACATCCACAAGCTCCGACTTGCCTTGCACCTTGCCCTTCAACGTCACCTTCTTGTACTCGGAACCTTTCATGTCGAAGGTCTCCCCGGGTCCTATTGCCTTATCATCTATGCATGGAATCAATTTTTCCAAATTGGACGATGCGTTGTTTATCGTCACCTTCCTCAGAAGTTTTGCCCCCGGGTATATCGGATCTTTATTATAGACCTCAGCGACCACGGTTTTCACCCCATGTCCTTGGTACTTACCGTCATAAGTTACCCATGTATCGGTCCATTGATTGATGCCTTCTTTTTCCTTGACCGCACACTTCCAGTACGGTTTTTTGACGTTTTCATCCTTCAATTTAAAAGACCCTGTGATCAACGACGTGAGATTAAAGTTCCCGCTTTCATCGGGCTTTATGATTTCTCCACCTGTTGTTTCAAAATAGACCTCAGGGATTTCATTTTGTTTAAGCTGCGTTTTTTCAAAGTGAGTATGCGAAGCCCCGGCATAGCCGTATGCTTTTGCGCCTTCGCCTATGAGTAACCATACGGACAATATCATCAGCATGGTCAATCCCACGGCAAACCCGCGGTAACGAATCAGTTTCGTCTTTATCATTACACAATCCTTTCAAATTCTAAAAATATCTTACATTAACGACTTACTTGGGATTTGTAGCCACTCCAAATCGAGTGCAACGAGGCACGCAGAATCCCTGTTCATATATCCATATATACGAACATATTCTGCATAGTACTACAAAATATGGATATTTGTCAAGAAAAACCATCCACTAAATTTGGCAAAAATAGACAAATACCACTTCAGCATCGCTATCGACTTTCCTTAAATCCCGGTAAAAGCATTGTGTCCACGAATTTGCACATAACTTCGGTGCAGCACCCCGCGTCCTGCGGCGGCAGGCACGTCCTAATCGCAGAAAGCCGCTCGGTTCATTCGCGAGAATTGAACGGCGTTTTCGCATATAATCCCATTACAACGCCGTGCACTCCGCGGCATCAGGCACGTCCTCATCGCAGAGAATCAAACGGCTCGCTCGTAGAAATTGAATGGCGGCGTGAACTCAG